>JAPLAA010000011.1 GCA_026393475.1 Actinomycetota bacterium | reverse complement strand
CGCTCTCCGCGAGGACAACTGCACGTCGTGCATGCTCTGCGCCCGCAGCTGCCCCGACTGGTGCATCTACATCGAGGGTCACAAGGAGCTCGCGCCGCCTCGCCGCGCCGGTGGCGCGCCGCGCAAGGTGAACAAGCTCGACCGTTTCGACATCGACTACGCGCTGTGCATGTATTGCGGCATCTGCGTCGAGGTGTGCCCGTTCGACGCACTCTTCTGGAGCCCGGAGTACGAGTACAGCGAGCCCCGCATCGCCGACCTCCTGCACGACAAGACCAAGCTCGGCGAGTGGATGGAGACGGTGCCCGAGGCGCCCGAGCTCGAGGCCGGCGCGGAGAAGAAGAAGAAGTGAGCGCCGTGATCCTCGCCGACGACATCTACGTGGCCCAGAACATCGGCTTCGGCATCATCGCCGCGGTCATGATCATCGGCGCCCTCAAGGTGGTCACCAGCAAGAACGTCGTGCACGCAGCGCTCGCGCTCGTGCTCGTGCTCGGCGGTGCCGCCGCCCAGTACCTGCTCCTCGCCGCCGAGTTCGTGGCCGTCACGCAGGTGTTGGTCTACGTCGGCGCCGTGATGGTGCTGTTCCTGTTCGGCGTCATGCTCACCCGAGCCAAGCTCGGCCAGGAGGGTGACCTCAACAACAAGAACGCCATCCTCGGCGTGCCGGTGGCGCTGCTCATGCTCGGTGTCATGTCGTGGGTGCTCATCGACGGGTTCGAGGACACCAGGCTCCCGCAGGACGGCGACCAGGTCTCCGTCCAGGCGCTCAGCGACAGCATCTTCAAGCCGTACCTGCTGCCGTTCTGGGCGCTGTCGTTCGTGCTCCTCGCCGCTGTCATCGGCGCCATCGTGCTGGCCAGGAAGGACTGAGGCCGCGATGTTGATCAACAACTTCCTGCTGCTCGGCGCGGTGCTGTTCTGCATCGGCGTCTACGGCGTCATCGCCCGCAAGAACGCAGTCATGGTGCTGATGAGCATCGAGTTGATCCTCAACTCGGTGAACATCAACCTGCTCGCGTTCTCGATGCTGCACGGCAACGTCGACGGCAACACCTTCGCGCTGTACATCATCGCCGTGGCCGCCGCCGAGGTCGGTGTGGGTCTCGCGATGGTGCTGCTCATCTATCGCAACCGCAAGAGCATCTCGCTCGACGAACTCTCCGAGATGAAGGGCTGATCGATGCTCGCCCATGAACACGAGGCAGCCGGCTGGTTCCTCGAACACGCCTGGCTGATCCCGGTCATCCCGGCGGTCGCCTTCGCGATCATCATCGGCTTCGGCAAGAAGCTGCCGATGAAGGGCAGCGAGGTCGGCATCGCCAGCATGCTCGCCTCCCTGGTCCTCGCCGTCGGCACCACGTGGCAGTGGGTCCAGCGCGTCGACGCCGTCCACGGCAGCGAAGGCGAAGGCGCCCTCGCTCGCGGGGTGTTCGGCTTCGCCCGCGGCCTCGTGCCCCGCGCCGCCGAAGGTGGCGAGCCCTACGTCGAGCCGGTGATCCGGAGCTGGACCTGGTGGCAGAGCGGCGGCATCGAGTTCGGACTCGGACAGCACATCGACGGTCTCGCCGTGATGCTGCTGCTCCTCGTCACGTTCATCTCCACGCTCGTGCAGGTCTTCTCGCTCGAGTACGTGCGGGGCGATCGCCGCTACACCCACTTCTTCGCGAGCCTCACGCTGTTCAGCGCCGGCATGCTCGCGATGGTCCTCGCCGAGAACACCGTCCAGCTGATCCTCGGCTGGGAGATCATGGGTCTCTGCTCGTTCATGCTCATCGGTCACTGGTGGGAGGAGCAGGCGAACAGCCGGGCGGCGCTGAAGGCGTTCTTCACGGTCCGCGTCGGCGACATGGGCCTGCTCGTCGGCGTCGCGATCCTGTTCGGTGCCTTCGGCACGTTCAGCATCCAGGAGACCAGCCGCATCGCGATGGACCCCGCCACCAGCCAGACGGTGCTGCTGTGGGCCTCCGTCGCACTGTTCATCGCCTGCATCGGCAAGAGCGGCCAGTTCCCGCTGCACACATGGCTGCCCGACGCCATGGCCGGCCCCACGCCCGTCAGTTCGCTGCTGCACTCCTCGACGATGGTCGTCGCCGGCGTGTTCCTCGTGGCCCGCCTGTACCCGGTGTTCTACAACGGCTTCGACATCGCCCAGAACGGCAACAGCGCCAACCTGATCGCGATCATCGGCGGCATCACGATCATCATCGCCGCCGGCCTCGCGTTCGTGCAGAACGACATCAAGAAGGTGCTGGCGTACTCCACCGTCAGCCAGCTCGGCTACATGATGATGGGCCTCGGCGTCGGGGCCTGGACGCCGGCGGTGTTCCACATCTTCACGCACGCCTTCTTCAAGTGCTGCCTCTTCCTGTGCGCCGGCTCGATCAGCCACACCGCCAGCCACCACAGCTTCGACATGAAGAAGGACATGGGTGGCCTGCTGCGGCGGATGCCGATCACCGCCGGTGCCTGGATGGTGTCGACGCTCGCGCTGTGCGGCGTGCCGTTCTTCAGCGGCTTCTTCTCGAAGGACGAGATCATCGACAACGCCGACCACAACGGCTACAAGGTGTTCTTCATCGTCGGTCTCATCGGTGCGTTCATGACCACGGCGTACATGACCAGGGCCACGTACCTCACCTTCTTCGGTACGCCCCGCGGCGCCGCGGCCGGTGAGCACCACGACGAGCACGGTCACGCCGATGTGCATGCGGATGCCCATGACGCCCACGCCGATGTGCACGCGGATGCCCATGCGGGCCACGATGTTCACGGCGCACACGACGACCATGCCTCGCACGGCAAGCCGGCGTTCGGCATCGCGGGCGAGTCGCCGATCCTGTTGGTCTTCCCGCTCATCGTCCTCGGCTTCCTCGCGGTCGTCAGCGGCTACATCAACGCCGCGCCGTTCCACATCGAGAAGTTCCTCGAATGGGTCGAGCCACGGGCGAGCGAGTTCGCCCCCAAGATCGACCACGCCGTGTTCACCTGGGCCAAGGCTGCACCGTCGATCATCCTCGTGGTGCTCGGCTTCGTGATCAGCTTGGCGCTCTGCAAGGCGGTCTTCGGCGAGGCAGATTCGAAGCTCAAGGGCCTCACACAGCGGAACAGGGTGCTCGGCGCCGGTCACCGCTTCCTCGTCAACAAGTACTACCTCGACGACCTCTACGAGAAGGTCATCGTCCACGCCGTCGCGTACCCCATCGCGCAGGCGGCCTACTGGGTCAACCAGCACGTCCTCGACGGCATCGTCAACGCGTTCGGCAAGGGCGGTCGCCGCACGGGCGAATGGGTCTACAAGTACGTCGATCAGGGCGCCATCGATGGTCTCGCGGTCAACGGCAGCGGCAAGGCCGCTCGCGGTACGGGTGGCGCGCTGCGCCCCCTGCAGTCAGGCAAGGTCAACCAGTACGGAGCGTTGCTGTTCGGTGCCGCAGCAATCGGTGCGCTCGTACTCGTCATCGTCAACATCTGAGGACAGCTGAACCATGGACGTCATCTCCGATCAGAACTGGCTGCTGAGCCTGGGCACCTTCCTGCCCCTCGCCGGCGTGCTGGTGATGCTGCTCATCCCGAAGCGCGAGGAGCTCCTGCACAAGCAGGTGGCACTCGCGACGGCGCTGGGCACCTTGGGTGTGGGCATCTACACCCTCATCCAGTTCGACTACGACAAGGCCGAGCAGCTCCAGTTCTACGCGAACACCGAGTGGATCAGCGTCATCAAGAGCGGGTACACCATCGGCCTCGATGGGATCAGCCTGCCGCTGTACTTCCTGTCGATGGTCATCACCGTGCTGGTGATGATCTACAGCTGGGACCACATCCCGTCGCCGGGCAATCCCAAGGCCTTCCTCATCCTGATGCTGGTGCTGCAGACCGGTATGGCCGGCACCTTCATCGCCCAGGACCTCATCCTGTTCTTCGTCTTCTTCGAAGTGGTCCTGCTGCCGATGTACTTCATGATCGGTGTGTGGGGCGGTGAGCAGCGCCAGTACGCCTCGCTCAAGTTCTTCCTCTACACGATGTTCGGATCGGCCCTGATGCTGGTCGCCTTCCTGGCGCTCTTCTACCAGACCGACAGCGTGAGCTTCTCGATCCCGTACCTCGTCGAGCAGGGCATCAACATCGACCAGGACGTCGCCATCTGGATCTTCGGCGGCATGTTCATCGGCTTCGCCGTCAAGGTGCCGATGTTCCCGTTCCACACCTGGCTGCCCGACGCCCACACCCAGGCGCCCACGCAGGGCTCGGTCATCCTGGCCGCCATCTTGCTGAAGCTCGGTACGTACGGCTTCGTGCGCATCGCGATCCCGATCCTGCCGCAGGCCGCCGTCAAGTGGGCCCCGGTGATCGGCGTCCTCGCCGTGATCGGCATCATCTACGGCGCTCTCGGCTGTCTGGCCCAGAAGGACATGAAGCGGCTCATCGCCTTCAGCTCCGTGGCCCACATGGGCTTCGTGATGCTCGGCATCTCCACGCTGACCGCCACCGGCATCAACGCGGCCCTGTTCGGCATGGTCGCCCACGGTCTGATCACCGGCATGCTCTTCTTCTGCGCCGGCAGCATCAAGGAGCGCTACCACACGCTCGAGATCAGCCGTCTCAGCGGTCTGCTGATCCAGATGCCCAAGCTCGGCTGGATCCTCGGCTTCTGTGCGATGGCCTCGCTCGGTCTGCCCGGACTCGCCGGCTTCTGGGGCGAGTTCCCGGCCATCCTCAGCGCCTACAACCCGGCGCCGGCGCTCAACGAGCCGCTGTTCCGGGTGCTCATGGTGATCGCCGCCCTCGGCACGGTGCTCGCCGCCGCCTATCTCCTCTGGCTGTACCAGCGCACCGCGTTCGGTGAGCCCAACCCGGAGTTCACCGGCCACGGCCACGCCCATGCCGTCGGCGCCGCCGGCAACGACGAGCACCATGACGACATCCACGACGTCAACGTCTTCGAGTGGATCGCCTGGACCCCGCTGCTCATCGCGATCGTGGTCCTCGGTGTGTACCCGCAGCTGATGTTCAAGGTCATGGACCCGGCGGTCACCCAGCTCGTGGAAGTGTTCAACCCGTGATCGCGTCTCTCCTCGCAGCAGCCGGGGACTTCACGCCGCCGGTGGCCGACTATCACGCGCTCGCGCCCGAGATCGTCCTCGCTGTGGGCATCTGCCTCGTGCTGCTCGTCGACCTGTTCGTCGAGGAGCGCCAGCGCTGGATCACGTCGACGCTCGCCGGCTTCGTGCTGCTCGGAGCGTTCATCCCGGTCGTCACGCTCGCCGTCATCGGTGGCGACGTCCGGTACGGACTCGGCGGCGACGTGCTCGACGGCCGCTACGTGATCGACGAATACGCCCTGATCCTGAAGGCGCTGTTCCTCATCGCCGGCTACGTCGTCGTGTTGATGAGCTCGGAC
This sequence comes from Actinomycetota bacterium, assembly GCA_026393475.1. Taxonomy (GTDB): domain Bacteria; phylum Actinomycetota; class Acidimicrobiia; order Acidimicrobiales; family Ilumatobacteraceae; genus VFMC01. Next base: position 16,593 of record JAPLAA010000011.1, on the reverse strand, counting down.
GAGATCGAGAGCGGCCGGTACCACCAGGGCGAGTACTACGTGCTGCTGCTCACCAGCGTGCTCGGCATGGTGATGATGGCGTCGTCGCGCGATCTCATCAGCATCTTCGTGGCGCTCGAGTTCCTGTCGATCCCCGCCTACATGCTCGCTGCGTGGAACAAGCGCAACAGCAAGGGCAACGAGGCGGGCATGAAGTACTACCTGCTCGGCGTGTTCGCCTCGGCGATCATGCTCTACGGCATGAGCCTGCTCTACGGCGTCACCGGCACCACGCTCCTCAGCGAGATCGGTCCGGCGATCACGGCCAACGGTCAGTTCAGCGGCATCGAAGCGCTCGCGGTGGTCTTCATCGTCGTCGGCTTCGCCTTCAAGGTGAGCGCCGTCCCGTTCCACCAGTGGGCACCGGACGTGTACGAGGGTGCACCCACGCCGGTCACCGCGTTCTTGAGCGTGGCGTCCAAGGCCGCCGGTTTCGTGGCCCTCACGACGCTCGTGTTCCTGGCCTTCCCGCTCGCGTCCGACGTGTATCAGCCCTTCATCTGGGTGCTGTCGGCGGCGTCGATGACCGTGGGCAACCTGCTCGCGCTGCGCCAGACGAACATCGTCCGCATGCTCGCCTACTCGAGCATCAGCCAGGGCGGCTTCATCCTCATGCCGCTCACGGTGGCCGGCGAGGCCGGCGTCGGCGAGTCGGCGCTCAAGGCCGTCGTGGTCTACCTCGTGGTGTACGCCGCGACGAACCTCGGCGCCTTCGCCGTGGTCATCGCGGTCTCGAAGAAGACCCGCAGCGGCGAGATCTCCAGCTTCGGCGGACTCTTCTCGTACGCCCCGGCACTCGGCGTGCTCATGACCGTGTTCCTCGCCTCGCTGGCCGGCATCCCGCCGCTCGGTGGCTGGTTCGCCAAGTTCGGCGCCTTCAAGGCCGTCCTCGACGCCGGCACGAACTGGGGCTACTCGATCGCGATCATCGCAGCGATCAACACCGTGATCGCTGCGGCGTACTACATCACCGTGATGCGCGAGATCTGGATGAAGCCGGTCCCCGACGGTGACGTCACCCCGATCCGCACACCGTCGTCGATCCAGGCGGCGTTGGTGATCACCTGTGGCGCCACGATCGTCCTCGGCGTGCTGCCCGATCTGGTCGGACGCTTCGGCGACCTCAGCGATCTCACCGGTGCGCTCGGAGGCTGATCCTCACGGCGCCTCGAGCGCCGTCGACGACATCCGCCGTGCGATCGACGTCGCCGGTGGCTCGCTCCGCTTCGACGAGTTCATGTCGCTGGCCCTCTACGGGCCGAACGGCTTCTACACCGGCGTTGGTCGGGCCGGCCGGCGCGGCGACTTCCTGACGTCACCCGAGGTCGGACCGCTGTTCGGCACCGTGCTCGCCGCCTGGATCGAGGCCGAGTTCGCACGGCTCGGTCGCCCCGGCGACTTCGAGGTCGTCGAGGTCGGAGCGGGGCCCGGCACGCTCGCCCGCTCGATCCTGGCCCACTGGCGCGCGACGAGCGCAGTGGGCCATCCCTACACCGCGGTCGAGGCGGGTGCGCTGCAGCGCGCTGCCCATCCCGAGGGCGTTCGGTCGGTCGGTGTGCTCGAGGACCGTGCCGATCGCCCGATCACCGGCGTGGTGCTCGCCAACGAGTTGCTCGACAACCTCCCGTTCCGGCTGCTGGTGTTCGACGGCCGGTGGCGCGAATCGCACGTGACCGTCGCCCCGAGCGAACCCGGTCGACTGCTCGAGGTGCTCGTCCCCCTCGCCGATCCGCCGTCGTGGCTCCCCGACGCGCCGCCACACGGCGCTCGCGTGCCGTGGCAGCAGGTGGCTCGCTCATGGGTGGAGACGACCCTCGGCTCGATCGCTGCCGGGCGCCTGCTGTGCGTCGACTACGTCACGCCTCGGAGCGCAGAGCTGGCGGCGACGCCCTGGCGGGCGTGGCTCCGCACCTACCGGGGCCACGAGCGCGGCGGGCACTACCTCAGCGATCCGGGTGGGCAGGACGTGACCGCGCAGGTTGCCCTCGACCAACTGCCCGAACCCGACGTCGTCCGCACGCAGGAGCAGTTCCTCCGACGGTGGGGGATCGACGAGCTGGTGGAGGAAGGCCGGGCCGCATGGGAGGCGGCTGCGTCCGCACCGACGGTCGCCGCGATGAAGATGCGCAGCCGCGTGCGGGAGGCCGAGGCGCTGCTGGATCCGGCCGGACTCGGAGGCTTCCTCGCGCTCGAGTGGTCACGCTGACCGGCTGAGGACGCAGCGGTGGCCTCCCCCGACGGGTCACCCGGCATCCCCCGCGGCACCTGCGAGTTCACCACGCTCACCGACTGGCGCGATCTCGCACCACGGGAACGATCGCAGCCATGGAGCGACCGAGCGTGCCGACGATCCGACGAGCGACGGCTGCGCCGGACCCCACGGGACGGGGACGGTTGCGCCGGTGCTCGATCACCATCGCTGCACTCGCCCTCCCGCTGACCGTGATGAGCGCGATCGCGCCCACCGTCGCGCACGCGGCGCCGTCGGCTCCCGCCCCCGAAGCAGCTCCGGCCGACCCGGGGCCGTCCACGACGACCTCGCCCACGACGACCTCGCCCACGACGACCCCGCCCACGACGACCCCGCCCACGACGGCTGCACCCACCCCGGTCACCGCGGTCGTGCTCGCCGACGTCGCCACCGGGGCGCCGCCCCTCGTGCCGCAACTCGCCAGCCAGGGCGCGTCCATCGCGGGCGGCCCGGCCTCGCTCGTGCGACCCTCACCGGCGCAACTGCCGGCGACCGGGGGTGTCGACCGCGGTGTCGGTCTCGTCGCGATGTCGCTCGCCGGCATCGGCGCCGCGCTCATCGGCATCGGCCGCCGTCGGCGACCGGTGTGACCGGCGTGTGAACGCCGCCTGCTGAGCGCCCCTGTGGTGGGGAAGGTCTGCCCATGAGGAGTAGCGTCCCACTCCTGTGGGATCCGATCAGACCGCCGGCCCGGAGTCAGTCACGCTGGCGAAGGAGCACGAAGACCAACACGCTGCTGAGCTGACCGACGCCGGTGGCGCCGGCGGACACGGCCACGGCCACGGCTCGCACACCAAGGCCGGCACCGCGATGCTCGCGCTCGGCGCGCTCGGCGTGGTCTACGGCGACATCGGCACGAGCCCGCTGTACTCGTTGCGAGAGGCCTTCAACGGCAAGGGCCACGAGATGATGGTCGACAAGGCGAACGTCTACGGCATCTGCTCGCTCGCGTTCTGGTCGCTGATCATCATCATCTCGATCAAGTACCTCATGTTCGTGATGAGGGCCGACAACAAGGGCGAGGGCGGCATCCTCGCCCTCACCGCACTCGTGATGCGCAAACGCGAACCCCAGGTCACCAAGGCCGGTCTGCTCGTCGCGCTCGGCATCTTCGGCACGGCACTGCTCTACGGCGACGGTGCGATCACACCGGCGATCTCGGTGCTCAGCGCGGTCGAGGGTCTCGAGGAGGTGAACACGTCCTTCGCCGACGCGGTCATCCCGATCTCCATCGGCATCCTCATCCTGCTGTTCCTGGTGCAGAGCCGCGGCACCGGCGCGATGGGCAAGGTGTTCGGCCCGATCATGATGGTGTGGTTCGCCACGCTCGCGCTGCTCGGCCTCTCGAAGATCGCCGACGGCCCCGAGATCATCGGCTCGATCAACCCGATCTACGCCCTCCAGTACTTCACCCACGAGCCGCTCAAGGCCTTCCTCTCGCTCGGGTCGATCTTCCTGGTCGTCACCGGCGGTGAGGCGCTCTACGCCGACATGGGCCACTTCGGTCGCAAGCCGATCATGTACGGCTGGTACGGCATGGTGCTCCCGTCGCTCGTGCTCAACTACTGGGGCCAGGGGGCGTTCCTCATGGCCAACCCCGAGGTCGTCGACAAGCGGTTCTTCTTCCTCATGGCTCCCGAGGCGCTGAAGCTGCCACTCGTGCTGCTCGCGACGATGGCGACGGTCATCGCGTCACAGGCGCTCATCTCCGGCGTGTTCTCGCTCACCGCCCAGGCCGTCCAGCTCGACTACCTGCCGCGCATCGCGATCCGGCACACCTCGCAGCAGCAGTCCGGTCAGATCTACGTGCCGCTCGTCAACTGGGTGCTGATGGTCGTGTGCGTCGGGCTGGTGCTCGGGTTCCGGTCGAGCGAGCACCTCGCGGCCGCGTACGGCATCGCGGTCACGATGACGATGGCGATCACCACCCTCATCTTCTTCAAGGTGCTGGTCGATCGGTGGAAGTGGGCGCGCTGGAAGGCGTTCGCCGTCTGCATCCCGCTGTTCGTCATCGAGCTCGGCTTCCTGGGCGCGAACATCGTGAAGATCCCCAAGGGTGGCTGGTTCGCCCTCGTGGTGGCCATCGTGCTGATGGTGCAGATGCAGACGTGGCGCAAGGGCCGTGCGCTGGTCGCCGCTCGCATCCACCGCGGCGAACGCCCGATCGCCGAGGTCCTCGACGAGGCGTCCGACGTCAAGCGCGTCGCCGGCACTGCGGTGTTCATGTTCAAGGATCTCGGCAAGGCGCCGCCCGCCCTCGTCAACAACCTGCGGCACAACAAGGTCCTGCACAAGAACACGCTGATCGTGTCGGTCGACACCGACGAGGCGCCTCGCGTCGACGCCGACGAGCGGCACCGGATCTCCAAGGTCGAGCCGGGCGTGTTCCAGGTGTTGCTGACGTTCGGGTTCATGGAGGAGCCGGACGTTGGCGGGCAAGGCGCCCGGCATGCACCCTGCGCTCGAGCACCTGTTCGTCCTCCTGAACCGCGGGGCCGACAGCGCGAGCCGGTTCTTCAACCTGCCGGCCGACAAGGTGTTCGAGGTCGGCTCGCAGGTCGAGATCTAGAACCGCGGCCACCCGGTCCTCATCGGGGACCCGACGATCGCGACGATCGCGATGGCGCGCTCAGCGCGCCGGTTCGGGGCGGCTGGTGAGCACGGCGCCGACGATGACCACCAGCATGCCGACGATCGCGATCGCGTGCAGCTCGTCGTCGCGGATGCTCACGCCGAGGAGCAGCCCGACGACCGGGGTGAAGAAGATGCCGATCATCCCGCGCACGGGTCCCGCCCGGTGCAGCAGCACCCCGTAGATCGCGAACGCGATGCCGGTGCCGACGAAGCCGAGGGCGAACAGCGCGCCGAGCGCACTCCAGGTGAACTCGCTGTCCCGGAATCCGGCGATGCCGAGCGGCAGTGACCACACCGCGCCGAACACCGTGATCCACAGCATCGTCGGCAGGGCGCCGTAGGCGGTCTGCAACGGCCGGGCGATGTTGGCCGCGACGGCGTAGCAGACCAGCGCGACGAGGAGGAGCACGATGCCCCGGACGTCGGCGCCGGCATCGTCGCCGACGGAGGCCAACGAGATCATCGCGATCCCTGTCGCGCCGACGGTGACGGCGAGCATCCGTCGCCGGCTGGGCAGCGTGCGAGTGAATCCGGCGGTGACGATCGTCGTCACCACCGGCAGACCACCGTTGATCATCCCGGTGATCGACGTGTTCACGGTCTGCTCGGCGATCGGGTAGAGCAGGAACGGCACCGCCATCCAGATCAGACCTGTGCCGACGAACAGCGGCAGGTGTTCGCGCCGGAACGCCCGCCGCGCGCTCGGGAACAGCGCGAGCGCAGCGACCCCGAACACGCAGCGCGCCAACGGCACGACGGCGGATGCCACATGGTCGATCGCGATCGCGATCCACAGGAACGAACTGCCCCAGATGACGGCGACGGCGAGCGACAGGCCCCACTCGGGAGGCCCGAACACGAGGTGCTGTTCGTCGATCGGCTGCGTGGACAAGGAAGCCACTGTGCCCGACGGTGGCCGAGCAGCACCAACCGATTGCGGAGAGCGGACGACCGAACGGCGTTCGCGGGACCTTTGCTACGGTCGGGCTCCGCAACGCGTTGCGTCTGAGGGGGTACCGAGGTCATGAGCGACCACAGTTCGAATGCGATCGATGCACTGCAGTGGGAGAACCGCAGATTCCCACCGTCGGAGGCGTTCAAGGACCAGGCCCTGGTGGCCGGCACCTTCATGTACGACGACGCCTCGCAGGACGACCTGGGCTTCTGGGCGAAGCAGGCGGCCGAACTCGTCGACTGGAGCACCGACTGGGAGACGATCTGCGAGTGGGACCTGCCGTTCGCGAAGTGGTTCGTCGGCGGGCAGCTCAACGTCTCGTACAACTGCCTCGACCGTCACGTCCTCGCCGGCCGTGGCGACAAGGTCGCCTTCCACTGGATCGGCGAGCCGGGCGACACCCGCACCGTCACCTACAGCGATCTCCTGGCCGAGACCCAACGGTTCGCCAACGTGCTCCTCGGCCTCGGCGTCACCAAGGGCGACCGCGTCAACATCTACCTCCCGATGATCCCCGAGGCGGCGGTGGCCATGTTGGCGTGTGCCCGCATCGGCGCTGCGCACAGCGTCGTGTTCGGCGGCTTCAGCGCACACTCGCTGCGCGACCGCATCAACGATGCCGAGGCGAAGGTGCTCATCACGGCCGACGGCGGCTACCGCCGCGGTGACGTGTTCGCCCTGAAGCCGGTCGCCGACGAGGCCCTCGAGTCCACCCCGTCGATCACCGGTGTCGTGGTCGTGCGTCGTGGCGGCAACGAGGTGGAGATGGAGGAGGGCCGCGACCACTGGTACCACGACCTCATGGCAGCGGCCGACCCGGTCTGCCCGGCGGAGCCGATGGACAGCGAGCAGTTGCTGTTCCTGCTCTACACGTCGGGCACCACCGGCAAGCCCAAGGGCATCATGCACACCAGCGGCGGCTATCTCACCCAGGTGGCCTTCACGCACAAGTACGTGTTCGACCTGCATGACGACGACGTGTACTGGTGCACCGCCGACGTCGGCTGGATCACCGGCCACAGCTACATCGTCTACGGACCGCTCGCGAACGGCGCGACCCAGGTGATGTACGAAGGCGTGCCCAACTTCCCGGGGAACGACCGGTTCTGGGAGATCATCGAGTCCTACCGCGTGACGAAGTTCTACACGGCGCCCACCGCCATCCGGACGTTCATGAAGTGGGGGATCGAGGAGCCCGCCAAGCACGACCTGTCGAGCCTGAAGGTGCTCGGGTCGGTCGGCGAGCCGATCAACCCGGAGGCATGGATGTGGTACCACGAGCACATCGGCGGCGGCCGGTGTCCGATCGTCGACACCTGGTGGCAGACCGAGACGGGCGGCATCATGATCAGCCCGCTGCCGGGTGCCACCACCACCAAGCCCGGGTCGGCGACCTTCCCGCTGCCGGGCATCGGTGCCGAACTGGTCGACGAGAACGGTGTGCGGGTGGAACGGGGCGGCGGCTACCTCACGCTCACCCGTCCGTGGCCGGGCATGCTGCGGGGCATCTGGGGCGACCAGGAGCGGTACCGCGAGACCTACTGGAGCCGCTTCGACGGCAAGTACTTCGCCGGTGACGGCGCGAAGCTCGACGACGACGGCTACCTCTGGTTGCTCGGGCGAGTCGACGACGTGATGAACGTGAGCGGCCACCGGATCTCCACCACCGAGGTCGAGAGCGCACTGGTGGCCCATCCGTCGGTGGCCGAGGCGGCGGTCGTCGGCGCCACCGATGCAACGACCGGTCAGGCGATCATCGCCTACGTCACCCTGCGCGGTGGCGCCGAGGTCGACGAGCAGGCGCTGCGGGCGTTCGTCGGCGAGGAGATCGGCCACATCGCGAAACCGAAGACGATCTACTTCACCCCGGACCTCCCGAAGACCCGCAGCGGCAAGATCATGCGGCGTCTGCTGCGCGACGTGGCCGAGGGTCGCAATCTCGGTGACACGAGCACGTTGGCCGACGCGAACGTGGTGACCGAGTTGCAGCGTCGTGCCGCCGACGTCCCGGCCGAGGACTGATCGCGCCCGCGATGCGAGCGACCGCACGATGGCACGAGGACGCCCGTGAGCCAGGGCGTGCCGTCATCGTCGACATCGACGGGGTGCTGTCCGACGCGTCGCAGCGACAGCACTTCCTCAACAACCCGGAGGGGCGCAAGGACTGGCGCGGCTTCTTCGGTGCCGTGGGCGACGACCAGCCGCTGCGCGCCGTGCCGGCACTGCTCGAGCTCCTCGATCCCGGTCTGACGGTCATCCTGTTGTCGGCCCGCCCGGCCTGGGTCTTCGAGATCACGCTCGAGTGGCTCGAACGACACTCGATCCGATGGGACCTGCTGGTGCTCCGCGCCGACGACCAGTATCTGGGCGCCGCCGAGTTCAAGCGTGGCGTCGTGCAGGAGCTGCAGGGTCGGGGGTTCGTGATCGAACTCGCGGTCGACGACGACGATGCGATCTGCGAGATGTACCTCGGGGAGGACCTGCGGGCGCTCTACGTGCACTCCGGGTACTACCTCCGCTCGGCGCCCTCGCGCTGACGTCGCGTCGGAATCGGCCCGGTCGAGGCCCGGTCGAGGCCCGGTCGAGGACGTTCGAGGACGGTAGATGACGTTCGAGGACGTTCGAGGACGTTCGACGGTCCTGCCCGGGCGCAAGAACAGCCCTCAAGGGCTCGTCTGGCCGTGCCGATACCTCCCTCGTGGTGGACGGGACCGACAACCAGCCGACCTCCGGGGATCAGCAGACCGGCGAGGATCGAGCGTCCGCGTCCGGTGCCGGACGCGAGAAGCCCGTGAGCTTCGATTTCAAACTCCGACTGGGATCTCGGGAGGAGACCAGCGCGCAGCTCTCGGGACGCGCGACCGGTGAGCTGGTGCAGCTCCAACCGATCGACTGGGACGCCCTGGTGGCACCGCCGGCCGACGAGCCTCGCTCCTACCAGACAGACGGTGACCTGCAATCGATCATCGTCGAGCTCGCCAATCAGATCGCCGGGCCCGACACGAGTTCGCACCCGGTGGTGCACGTCACCGCCTCTGCCACGATCGAGACGAGCCGGCCGACCGCATCGAGCCCGCCGGCTGCACCGGCGCAAGCGCGGATCGACGAACCCGTCCGGGCAGCCGTCCCCGTGCTGCAGCCGGTGGCGCCGCTCGCGCCGAAGCTCGCGCCGCTGCCGACCCTCGGCCGATCGGCCGTGGCCGAGACCCCCGCTACGATCGAGGACCGCGACCCGGATCAGGCCGGGGACCACTCTGAGGACGGGCTCGCGTCAGCGGTCGCCGCCGATGCAGGCACGGAGGTTGCGGCGGCTGAGGCCGTCGAGGTCGCTCCGGTGGTCGAGGTCGCTCCGGTGGTCGAGTCCGCCGATCCGACCACGGCCGGCGCCGTCGCGGCTGATGTCGCGGCTGATGTCGCCGCCGACGTCACGGCTCCTCCTGCCACTCCTGCCACTCCAGCCGCTCCTGCCGTTGCGGACGATGTCGATGCACAGTTGGCTGCCGCTGCGGCTGCAGCCATCGCGGCACACGCAGCGAGGACCGCCGCGGAGGCGGCGCCGACAGCGCCTGCCGTCGCCGAGCTCCCGGCTCCGCCCGCAGCGCCGACGCCGCCGGTCGCCGCGCCCGCACTGCCCACCCCCGAGCCGCCCGCCGCACCGGCATCCGCCGTGGCCGCTGCCGAGCCGGCCGCACCGCCCGCCCCCACGGCTGCGCCGGCTGCACCGGCCGCGCCGCCCCCGGCAGCTGGCGTGCAGATGGTGTCCGCCGAGGCAGCGATGGCCGCGACGGCTGCGCCCGCACCTGCCGCACCGGCCACAGCGGCGCCGGTCGCGCCGCTGTCACTCGCCCGTATCGAGCGCAAACCGAACGCCGAACGACCCACCAAGCCGGTCGACTTCCACGCGCTGCTCGGCCAGGCCGGCCTGCAGCAACCAGCGGTGCGCCGCCGCAAGAAGCGTCACCCGTTCCGCGTGCTGTTCAAGCTGATCGTGCTCCTCGGCATCGTCGGCGCCGGCTTGTACTTCGGCAAGATCTACGTCATCGACAAGCGGTGGGACGCGGAGTTGAAGCCGTTCGCCGAGGCCGTGTCCACCGAGCGCGAGCTGGAGTGGAAGCACGCCGTCAAGATGGAGACGCTGCCGGCGGACGAGTACGCCACCAAGCTGGCGACCAGCTGGCTCGGTATCACCGAGATCGAACTCGACACCACCGCGGCCGAGTGGCGGGCGATGGGGCTCGCCGAAGGTCGGATCGAACCAGGGGTGATCGGCAGCGGTGCGATGAGCAGCCGCCCGGTCTTCTACGACCCGGTCGCCGAGAAGCTCTACGAGCTCGAGGACGTTCCCGACGAACTCCGCGAGCTGTCGATCGACCGTGCGCTCACGATGGCGCTGCTCGACCAGCACTACGGCTGGGGCACCGACCTCGCCGCGCTCGAACCGGCCGAGCGGACGGCCGTTCGCGCCCTGTTCGACGGTGACTCGCTCTCGACGGCGATGGCCATCGTCGATCCGGGTGAGGCCGACAGCGCAGAACTGGTCGAACAGATGAGCGAGATCGTCGCCGATCACGCCGAGGACGCCGTCGGGGCACCCCGGTACGCGGTCGATCTCGTCGGCGCCGCCGGCGGGACCCCGAAGCTGTTCGACGCCGCCGACGGCCTCGTCGGCAGGGACGAACTGCTGCGCAGCGAACCCCGCACGGACGCGGCGGTCATCGACGCGGCACGTGGCCTCGACTACCGCCCTGACGACCTCGGTGGCGATCTCACCGAGACCCGTGGGCTCCTGTACTGGTACTACGTGCTGGCCGGCCGATTGACGCCGGCGGAGTCGTGGGACGCCGCGCTCGCCTGGGACGGCGACAAGGTCGTCGTGTCCGAGACGGCCAACGGCGTGTGCGTGGAGGCGACGATCGCCACCGTCGACGAGGCGGGTCGGTTGCGTCTGCTCGACGCGCTCCGGCGCTGGGCGGCGGCAGGACCGCTCGAGGCCGGCACGACGGTCACCGAGATCGGCACCGAGCAGTTGTCCGTGTTCTCGTGCGATCCCGGCCCCGAGACCGACACGGTGCTCAACGACCAGATCCAGACCTTCGGCGAGTCGGTCGTGGAGCTCACCGTGATCGGTGACCTCGAGGCACGGACCGACGCCGAGCGGGCCTGCGTGGTGAACGCCGTTCGCGCCTACGACGTGCCGGCGATCATCGCGACCGGCGATCAGGCCCAGATCGACCCTGCCGTGCAGGGCATCGGCGCCGCCTGCGTCGGCTAGTCGCGGAAGTTGTTGAACTGGAGCGGGATCTCCAGATCGGCACCCTTGAGCATCGACATCACGGCCTGCAGGTCGTCGCGCTTCTTGCCGGTGACGCGGACGCTGTCGCCCTGGGTCTGGCTGCTGATGCCCTTCGGACCCTTCTCCTTGATCATGCGGTTGATCTCTCGGGCCTTGTCGCTCGAGATGCCGACCTTGATCGTCACCACCTGACGGACCGTGTTCTGCGTGGCCTCCTCGACGGTGCCGTAGTCGACACCTCTGAGCGACACGCCCCGCTTCACGAGCTTCTCCTCGATCACGACGCGCAGCGCGGCCAGGCGATCCTCGCTCACCGTGCGGAGCGTGATCAGCAGCTCGTTCTGCTCGATCGACGAGTTGGTGTTCTTGAAGTCGAAGCGGTTGGCGATCTCTCGCTGGGCCTGGTCGATCGCGTTGCGGACTTCCTGGCGATCGACCTCGGAGACGACATCGAAACTCGGCATGCACCCATGGTAGGCGGGACGACCCCGTCGGACCCGGTGTCTCGCCGTCTCTCGCCGTCTCTCGCCGTCTTGCGAGGTGTCTTGCGAGGTGTCTTGCGAGTCGGTTGGTCGCCCGTCGTGCAGCCCGGTAACGTATGAGGCCGCAACCAGGGTCGGTGCCCGAGCGGCCAAAGGGAGCAGACTGTAAATCTGCCGGCACTGCCTACGAAGGTTCGAATCCTTCCCGGCCCACCAACGTCGATCGCCAGGCCTCCGCAGCGAGACCTGGCGATCGTGGTTTTTCGACCCGAACACCGACTGCCCCGTGACCACCACATGATCCTCATCGACGCCACCCGCCTCGCCGCCTCTCGGCCCAACCGACCGTTGTTCGGCGACGTCTCGATCACGGTCAGCGACGGCGATCGGATCGGCGTCGTGGGCATCAACGGGTCGGGGAAGACGACGCTGCTGCGGATGCTGGCCCGCGAGATCGAGCCGCAGGCCAACCCCGACGGTGTGATCGGCACCGTGCGGTGGGGCCGCGGCGCCCGGGTGGGCGTCCTCGCCCAGCAACCGCACCTGCCCGCCGGGACGGTTCGCGACGCCGTCGGCCACGGGTGGCAGGGCGAGGCGATGCTCACCCGACTCGGGATGGGCGACATGCTCGACGCCGACACCGGCGGCCTGTCCGGTGGCCAGGCGAAGCGGACCGCCCTCGCCCGGCTGCTCGCCGCCGAGCACGACCTGCTCGTCCTCGACGAACCGACCAACCACCTCGACCTCGACGCGATCGCGTTCCTCGAACGATGGCTCGCCGACTATCGGGGCGGGCTCGTGATGGTCACCCACGACCGGCACGTGCTCGACCGGGTCACGAACAAGGTGCTCGAGATCGACCGCGGCACCGCCTACCTGCACGTCCCGTCCGGGTGGCACGCGGGCTCCGGATACGCGGCCTATCTCGACGGACGGGCCGAGCGCGAGGCCCAGGCCGAGGCCGCTGAGCAGACCCGCCGAAACCTGGCCAAGAACGAGCTCGCCTGGCTGCGCCGTGGCGCACCGGCACGCACCACCAAGCCGAAGGCCCGGATCGCGAGCGCGACGGCGTTGGTCGAGGCCCGGCCGGATGCTCCCGCCCGCGCCGGTGATCTCACGCTCGCGATGGGGAGTCAACGGCTCGGCTCGAAGGGCGTGGAACTGCGCGACGTGTCGTTCGCGTGGCCGGACGGGTCGCAGGTGCTCGACGGCGTCTCGGTGCAGCTCGAGCCCGGCGACCGCATCGGCATCGTGGGGGCCAACGGTGCCGGTAAGTCCACCCTGCTCGACCTCGTCGCGTCGCGTCGCACACCGACGGGCGGCAGCGTCGAGGTGGGCGCCACGGTGCGGATCGGCTACTACGACCAGCTCGGCCGCGAGCTCGATCTCACCCAGCGCGTGCGCGACGCGGTCGCGGGCGACAAGGGGCAGCCCTCCTTGGAGGACCTCGCGCTCATGCGGCGCTTCTGGTTCGACGGCGATGCGCAGTTCGCCCCGATGGGCACCCTGAGCGGTGGTGAGCGGCGACGGTTGCAGCTCCTCCTCACCCTCGTCGAGCAGCCGAACGTGCTGTTGCTCGACGAACCGACCAACGACCTCGACCTCGACACGCTCCGGGCGTTGGAGGACCTGCTCGACGACTGGCCGGGCATCGCCGTCGTGGTGAGCCATGACCGGGCGTTCCTCGACCGCACGGTCGACGAGGTGTGGGCCCTCGACGGGGTGGGCGGTGTCCGGGCCGTGCGTGGTGGCGTCGCCGGCTGGCTCGCCGAACGGGAGGCCATGGCCGAGTCGGCCCGGTCGCGTCCGAGCACGTCGTCGACATCGGTCGCGTCGAAGCCGGCATCGCTCGGATCGACGGGATCGACGGGTGCGTCCGAACGTCAGCGGCTCAAGCCGGCGGCGGGGCGCAGCCCGTCCACCGTGCGCCGTCAGCTCGGCCAGGTCGAACGCGAGGTGCAGGCCGCGACCGAGCGGCGCGACCGGCTCACGGCCGAGATGGCGTCGCTCGCCGACCATCGCGAACTGGCCCGCATCGGTGACGAGCTCGCCGCGGCCCAGCACGAGCTCGACGCGGCGGAGGAGCGATGGCTGGCGCTCGCGGCCGAGGCCGAGGCGATCGGACTCGATCTCTGACGATCGACGCGTCGCGCCCGAACTGATCGCTGTCGACGCCGGACCGTCCGGCTCCAGCCGGGCCGACGTCAGGGCCGACGTCGGGGCCGACGTCAGGCGCGGGGGAGGTCGCCGAGCGTCCTCGGGCCGCCGAGGAGATCGATGAGCTCGCCGACGGTGTGGCTCGACTCGATGCGGTGCCGCAGGTGGGCCGACCGGTCGATTCGGTAGGTGTTGCGGCGACCGACCTTCTCGCGCATCACGATGCCGGCCTCCTGGAGGTTCTCGACGATGCCGAACGCCGTCCGCTCGGTGATGCCCACCCGCTCGGCGATGTCGCGCAGCCGGGCATCGGGATCCACGGCGAGGCACATCAGCACGTGACCGTGATTGGACAGGAAGGTCCAGGGGGCGCGTTCGGACATGGAAGCAGATTACCGGCGCTTTTCTTCCGGAAACAGACCTCTTCTGCGTTCACCCGACCGTCATGTCCCGGCCACCGTTCACCAGGGAATCCTCTGCGATTCGTCATGTTTCGGTCATGTCGGTGACGGTCCGTGCGCGAAGATGGCGTCGGGTTCACATCAGTCGGCGTTCGGGCACCAGAGGCGGAGCCGATCACGGCGGACAGCGGCGGAACCTCACGGGACCACTGGCCACGTGCGGGACCCTGACGGGAGAGGAAGGCGGATGACCGCGATCCATCGTCGGTCGAAGACGATCGACACATTGGCGGACGACGCGTTGGCGGCGACAGGCGCGGCGGGACGCGTGGGCGATGCCGTGTTCGGCACGCCCACGCCCTGGGCGCCGCCGAGCGCCGGCGGCGCCCAGCGTGGGCCGGCGTCGCCCACCCTTCGCGAACTCGGGATCGACCCGAGGCCGGTGACGACCGTGCTGTTCGCCTGCTGCGCCGTGCTCACCGTCGCCGGCGTGGTCGCGGCATGGTTCGCGGGCCAGGAACAATGGAAGTACCAGCTGTTCGAGCTCAACACCGAGGCCAATGTGCCGACCTGGTTCAGTGCCGTCCAGCTCGCGTTCGCGTCGCTGCTCGCGTGGGGGTGCGCGTCGCTGCACCGCAGTCGCGGCCTCGGCGGCACCGCGTCGTGGCGCCTGGTCGCCGGTGCCCTGCTGTTCGTCTCGGCCGACGAGGTCGCCCAGTTCCACGAACAGATCAGCTTCCAGGTGCGCCAGACGCTCGACACCGATGGCCTGCTCCGCTTCGCCTGGGTGATCCCCTACGGCGGTGCGGTGACGGTGCTCGCCCTGCTCCTGTTCGGCTGGTGGCGATCGTTGCCCGCGGCCACCCGGCGGATGCTCGTGCTCTGTGCCGTCATGTTCGTCGTCGGCGCTGTGGGGCTCGAGCTCGTCGAGGGCGCCTACGAGAGCTGGCTCGGTAAGGACTTCGGTCTCCGTGCGCTCACCGTCCTCGAGGAGGCTCTGGAGATGTTCGCGGTCGCGGCACTCGTCGGCGTGTTCCTCCGCCACCTCGTCCAGGTGGCGGCGATGCCCGCCTCGTCGCCGTCGGCGGCCGGCTCGCTCGGCTCCTCGGATTCGGAGGTCGTCGCAGCTCAGCGCTGATGCCGCTCGTGCAGCAGACACTGCATGAGGGCGACGTCGAGCCATCGGTTGAACTTCCGGCCGGTCTCGCGTTCGATGCCCACCAGTCGGAACCCGCACCGCGCATGAAGTGCGCGCGACGCCTCGCCCGTGGCCTCGATGCGAGCGAACACGGAATGGAAACCGCTGCCCTCGGCGATGTCGAGCAATTCCTGCAGCAGCAGGGTGCCGATGCCCTGACCACCCCGGTCACGCCGGACGTACACCGAGTCCTCCACGCTCGTGCGGTAGGCCGCACGCTCGCGATACGGCGACAGGGCGGCGAACCCGACCACCTCGCCGTCGGTCCCGTCCGATGGGGGCGAGGCGGCCAGATCGACCGCGACGATCGCGGTGAAGGCGCCGGAGCGGGCGGCCAACCACTGCTGCTGGTCCTCGAGCGTGCGGGGCACCAGGTCGAACGTCGCCGTGGTCGACAGGACCTCGTGGTTGTAGATCGTCCGGATGGCGTCGGCGTCGGCCTGACGAGCCGGGCGGACGACCAGGCGAGGACTCGTGCCGCGCAGCGTGTCGACCGGGGAGACGCTGGGCTCGCGGGGGTCGTCGACGGGGGGTGAGGCCACGAGTCGCGAGGGTATCCGCCCAAAATGCCGCGGAACGGCGTTGTTCGCGCGGGAGGGGTCACCGCTATGCTGTTGCGCTGACCTGCGGCGTGGCCGCGCGTCATTGCCCTCTTAGCTCAGTAGGTAGAGCAACGCCATGGTAAGGCGTAGGTCGTCGGTTCGACTCCGACAGAGGGCTCGACCAGCCGGTCGTCGTCCGACCCCGGGCCCATGTCGTCTGACGACGTGATGTCCGCCGACGGCGTCGCCCGTACGGCAAAGCCCTGGCGGCGTAGCTCAGATGGTCAGAGCATCCGGCTCATAATCGGAAGGTCACCGGTTCGATCCCGGTCGCCGCTACCAAACCAACGTCAATCCACCCAAGCAACCACATCACCAGGAGAGGGTCTCCCATGAGCAAGGCGAAGTTCGAGCGCACCAAGCCGCACGTCAACATCGGCACGATGGGTCACATCGACCACGGCAAGACGACGTTGACGGCTGCGATCTCCAAGACGTTGGCGGATCGTGGGTTGGCGGCGTACACGCCGTTCGATCAGATCGACAAGGCGCCGGAGGAGAAGGCGCGTGGTATCACGATCTCGATCGCTCATATCGAGTACGAGACGGCGAATCGTCACTATGCGCACGTCGACATGCCT
>JAPLAA010000060.1 GCA_026393475.1 Actinomycetota bacterium | reverse complement strand
TGGATCTGGCCGGATGGTCGATTCGTTCGGAAGCCAACCTCACGGTGACAGGGCATTCGAGAGACACACCCGACCAGACCCACGACGCTACGAATCACCGCACCGCCTTGCATCACATCCTCCATCAGGGCAATCTGCTCGCCCGGTGTCTTGGTCAGGCGAGCAGGTCGGTGATGACTCCGAGTGACCGGCCCTCGATCATGGCGCGCTGGCCCAGGGGCGCTTTGAGCGCGATGGTGATCGGGGTCGCGGGGTTGCTCGGACAGTTCTGATCGCCGGGCAGTGGAGTCACCGCGAAGGTGATCCGTACAGCTGTCTCTGTCTCTTCAACTCTCGGGCCGATGAGACGGTCATCCATTGGCCGACCGCTTGCACACTCGCGCTCTGTGGCGAGCAGATGAAGGACGGAGTCGGACGCGGCAGGCGCACCAAATGCCGGATCTACGATCCAGTTGACCTCGCCGAGCCCTTCCGGCAGCACCGTGAGCGCAGTGCAGGGCGGTCCTCCCCTTCCCCCGCCCGCGAATCGCCATTCGCCTTCCCTGTTTTCGAGGGCCAAGCTCGATTGCAGTTCGTTCTCGAACGCGATGAGTTCGATCCGGGTTGGTGTGCGTGTCAGCACCATCCACGGAACCGAAGCTGCTTCGGCGAAGTCAACGAGCGCACCTGCCGACTCCAAGGCTGCTTCGATGTCGGGAAGGTTGAGATCGGCGAGGAGCGGCATTTCCAGCAGCGCGCTCAGAGGCAATCGGGTGCCCCAGCACTCGACCATCGTGTCGGGCGAGGCAGTGCCGTCCGAGGCAGGAAACACGATGTCGTCGATCGAAGACTCGACGCCGACGGCAGAAGAGCCGACCATCAGTGAGTCCGGTGTTGCTTCGGTCGTCGAAGGGAGCAACGCGGTCGAATAGTCAACGACGGCGGGTGTGGTGTCCGATCGATCCCTCAGTGTCTCCGACGGCGAAACCTGCGTGGGGGTCGATGAACCTTCGGATCCACACGCTGACGCGACCGCAACGATTCCAACAGCGACCAGCCGACACGAGGAGCGCAAAGCACATTTGATAGCCGACATAGATGATCAGTCCTCGCCTCGTCGACCCATTGTACGACGAGCTCTCTGCGCCAGAACTGCCTGGTTGATCTGGCGGTGGGAAGTCTCTGAAGGGCGCACAGATCGTGCGAACCGATCTCCGGGAGTCGGCCGTCAGGTCGCCGCAGCTCTGTCCAGCAGGTGGCGGTTCTTGCTAACCGGTCCGGGGAGGATCGTGAAGTGGACCTGGCCGTCGTCATCGACCTGCAGCACTCGCACCACGGCCCGCGCGTGCTCGTTCCCGGCCAGCACCATGGCGCCGGGCACGATGCGGGACACGTCGCGTGCGTCGCGCATCAGCGACCACCCGTTGCCGTCGTCGTCCTGTGCGTTCAGGTCGGCCCGCAGGTCGATCTCGAGGTCCACGCCAGCCCTCCTTGCTCGCCGGTCGTGCATGTCACGACTCATGATACGGGTTGACGATCGTGCGGTGCTCGCAGCGCAGCAGGCGGTCGACGCCGGCCCCGAGGTCACCGAGATCGACACTGTGATGCAGCGGGTTGCGTCCGCTCGGCACGAGTTCGAAGCCTCCAGCTCGGATTGCGCCGACGGTCATGAGCGTGAGTGACCCGAATCGGACCAGCGGCGTGCTCTGGACGAGCTCGTCGATGCTGACCCCATCTGCAGCGAAGACCGACACGGCGTACACGCCGTACACGGCATGCGCCTTGCGGGCGTCCTCGGCCAACAACGTCGCGTCGAGCGCACCGCCTCGTACCACGACGATCGTCTCGTCCGAGAGGCCGCCACCGGGCCGGACGTACCGTTGCTTCACGGTGTGTCCTCCAGTGCGCTGGCGAGGGTGGCGGCGATGCCGGCGTCGGCGCCGTCGAGGGCGTGCGCGTAGGTGCGCAGGGTCATCGCCGGGTTGGCGTGTCCCAATCGGCCGGCCACGGTGCGGATGTCGTGACCGCGACCGATCGCCTCGGTTGCCGACCAGTGGCGCAGATCGTGCAGTCGCCATCGGGGGTCGATGCCGGCGTCTCGGCGGGCGATCCGCCACCAGCCCGTCAGCCGCTCCGGGTTCAGCGGACGCTCGCCGGGCTGGAGCATCCACGGGCCGTACCGCTCGCGTGCGGCCCGCAGTGCCGCCACGGCCTCGAGCGTGCGCTCGTCGAGGCGCACCACTCGCTGGTTCCCGGTCTTCGTGGCCGCATCCCGGAGGGTGGGCACCTGTCTGTCCGACCTGCTCCCGTTCCGCTCGATCTCGATGCTCGAGTCGATCGTGAGCCGATCGCCGTCGAGATCGGTCCAGACGAGTGCACAGAGCTCGGCGCGGCGAGCACCCGTGATCGCTGCGAGCCGGAACGCGACACCAGCAGCCGGGTCGAACCGCTCGGCAGCCTCGATGACGGCACGCACCTCGACGGCGCTCATCGCCGACCGCGGCTTGCTCGTCTTCCGCCCGAGCGTCGCCAACGCGGCCACGTTCGCGCTCACCCACCCCCAGCGGGCCGCCTGCGACAGCGACGCCCGCAGCACGAGATGCTGGTTCCGCAGCGACGACTCCCCCACCCCAACGGCCCGCAGCCGGCTGTGCCACCGGTCGACGTCGGCCACCGTCAGCTTGGCGAGGGGTGTGCGGGCGATCTTGTCGGCCTTCACCAGCGATGCCCGGCTCGTCTGGTCACGCACCGTCGACGCCGCCCACGTGGGCGTGTGGGTCTCGAGCCAGGCGTCGAGCGCGTCGGCCACCATCCGCCCGTCGCTGCGAGCCGGCGGCGCAACCGTCATCTCGGCCGCCGCTCGCTGAGCGTCGCGCTTGGTGCCTCGCACCGTGCGGCTGACCTGCTTTGGCCGGCCGCGATCGTCGTTGCCGACGAACACGCGCACCTCCCACACGCCCGGTGACCGTTCTCGGATCGTCGCCATGTCGGCGCACGCTACCGGCGGGGTGTGACGCTAGGGAAGGGGATAGGGATGAAGGCCTGAACGAAGAGGCACAGGATGGCACCAAACGGTACGAAACCCTTACAGGCCGAGCTTCTTGCTGATCACCATGCGTTGGATCTGGTTGGTGCCTTCGTAGATCTGGGTGATCTTCGCGTCGCGCATCATGCGCTCGACCGGGAACTCGCTCGTGTAGCCGTAGCCACCGAGGAACTGCACGGCATCGGTGGTCACCTGCATGGCGACGTCGCTGGCGAAGCACTTCGCCATCGCTCCGGCCATCGACAGCTCACCGTGCGGATCGCCCTCATCGGCGATCGCACACGCCTTGTACACCAGGCCGCGAGCGGCCTCGATGCGCATCGCGCAGTCGGCGGCCATCCACTGCAGCCCCTGGTTCGAGCCGATCGGCCGCCCGAAGGTGGTGCGCTCCTTCATGTAGCCGAGCGCGTAGTCAAGCGCACCCTGGGCGATGCCGACCGCCTGCGCGCCGATGGTCGGCCGGCTGCGGTCGAGGGTGTGCATCGCGATCGGGAAGCCCTGCCCCACCTCGCCGATGCGGTGTGAATCGGGCACCTTCACACCGTCGAGGCGGATGACCCCGGTGGGCGAGCCCTTGATACCGAGCTTGTGCTCGAGCTTGTCGACCTGCACGCCCCACTCGGCCTCGACGAGGAAGGCGGTGATGCCGGTGTGTCGGTCGTTCGAAGTTCGGGCGAAGATCGTGTAGAGGTCGCTGATGCCGGCGTTGGTGATCCAGCACTTCGTGCCGTCGATCGTCCACACGTCACCGTCGAGCGTCGCCTTCGTGGTCATCGATGCCACGTCGCTGCCGGCGTCGGGTTCGCTCAGCCCGTAGCTGCACTGGCTGGCGCCGCTCGCGATCCGCGGCAGGTAGGTGCTCTTCAGGAACTCCGAGCCGAAGTTGATGACCGGCAACATGCCGAGCTTGGAGATCAGGAACTGCAGGCTCGTCGATGCGCAGCCGCGGGCGATCTCCTCGGCAGCGATCGCCTGGTCGACCAACGATGCGCCCGACCCGCCGTACTCGGCCGGGTAGCTGAGCGCGGTGAGCTCCATCGACTTCAGGGCTTCGAACGTGGCCCACGAGTACTCGGCGTCGCGATCGATGTCACCCGCGAGCGGTGAGATCTTGTCGGCCACGAACTGGCGGAGGACGGAGCGGAACTCCCGCTGCTCGTCGGTGAGGGTGATCGACTGCACCTCGCTCATGCGGAGGTCTCCTGTCTCTCGGTGGGACGTCCTCGAGGGCGTCCGATGTGGCGTCAGATGTGGCGTCAGATGTGGCGTCGGAAGTGGTCGTCGGCAGGCGACGCCGGAGGTGACGTCAGTGGGCGACGGCGTGGTCGGCGCCGACCAGGTCGCGCCAGCGCCCCGGATATGCGGCGGCCACCTGCTGGGGGGTCATCTTCAGGGTGCTGTCGGGGACGATGTCGGCAAGATCGCGCTGGTGCTCGTAGCCGTGGTGGCCGCCGGCGCCCTTGAACAGCTGTGAACGCAGGGCAACGAGGTCGGCCGGCGGATTCGGATCGAGGAGGCCCCACGCGGTGAACGCGATCGTGAAGTCGTGGATGACCGGTGCCCGGCTGAACAGCGACGCCCGCTTGAGCCCGATGCCGAGGCAACCCGCGACGGCGTCCTTGGCCGACTCGCCGGCCGACACGTGGATGCGGGACAGGAACGTGTTGGCGATCTTGATGCCGAACCCCTGGTCGGGACCCTGGTTGCCGAGCCGCGTGCCGGAGGGCTGGAAGCCCTCGATCTCGCCTGGTCGGTCGGGCGTCCACGACTTCGGCACGTGGTCGGGCGACGAATAGGAGCGGGCATCGTCGATGGGCGACACGGGAGCGAACTTGGGAGCTGCCATACAGGGTCAAGTTCTACCCGACCCGGAGGCCCGAGACGTCGTCCACCCGGCGATTCGCCGCACGACACCGACCGGGTGGACGGACCGATCTGCCTCCTGCCCTGCAGCTGGGGCAGCAACCAGTGCTACATGGTCGCGGTCAGCATCTGATCGGAGTCCGACGGTTCGGCGATGCCGCCCGGTCGGCGTCAGGCCTCGGTGTGCAGCAGGCCGTAGACGAGGCTCTCCTCGAGCGCACGCCACGAGGCCTCGATGATGTTCGAGCTCACGCCGATCGTGGTCCAGCTGCGCTCGCCGTTGGTGGCGTCGAGCAGTACCCGGGTGATCGCGCCGGTGGCCGTCGCCCCGTCGAGGATGCGCACCTTGTAGTCGGTGAGATGCACCCGGTCGAGCACCGGGTAGGCCTCGGCGAGTGCAGCGCGCAGGGCCGTGTCGATCGCGTTGACCGGGCCGTTGCCCTCGGCGGTGTGCACGGTGCGACTGTCGCCCACCCACGCCTTCACCGTCGCCTCCGTGGTGAACTCGCCGTTCGGCAACTCGTCGGTGATGACGCGCATGCTCTCGACCCTGAAGAAGTTCTGCTCCCAACCGGCGGCGCGGCGCATCAGCAGTTCGAGCGACGCGTCGGCCGCCTCGAAGTGGTAGCCCTCGTGCTCGAGCCGCTTCAGATCGTCGATCACCTGGTTGACGGCAGGGCCGTCCATCGTGAGGCCGAGCTCCTCGGCCTTCACCTCGATCGTCGCCCGGCCCGCCATCTCGCTGACGACGAAGCGCGTGCCGTTGCCGACGAGCACGGGGTCGACGTGCTCGTACGCGTCGCGCGCCCGCTTGATCGCGCTGACGTGCAGGCCGGCCTTGTGCGCGAACGCCGATGAGCCGACGTACGGCGCCTGCGGGTTGAGCGGCCGGTTGAGCACCTCGGCCACGTGGTTGCTCACCGCCGTGAGGCGCTCGAGGCGGCCCTCGGGGAGGCAGCTCATGCCGAGCTTCACCTGCAGGTTGGGGATGACCGTCGTGAGGTTGCAGTTGCCCGTGCGCTCGCCGAGCCCGTTGAGCGTGCCCTGGACGTGGCTGGCGCCGGCGCGAACCGCTGCCATCGAGTTGGCGACCGCACAGCCGGTGTCGTCGTGGCAGTGGATGCCGATCGTGACGTCCTTGCCCACATGGCGGTACACGTCGGCGACGATCTGCTCGACCTCGTGGGGCAGCGAGCCGCCGTTGGTGTCACACAGCACCACGTGCGACGCGCCCTTGACGACAGCCGCCTCGAGGGCCCGGAGGCTGAACTCGGGGTTGTGCTTGTAGCCGTCGAAGAAGTGCTCCATGTCGACCATCACCCGTCGGCCCGCACCGGTGAGGAACGCCACGCTGTCGGCGATCATCGCCTCACCCTCGTCGAGCGTGGTCTGCAACGCCTCGAGCACGTGGTAGTCCCAGCTCTTGGCCACGATGCACACCGCAGACGTGTTGGCGTCGAGGAGGTTGCGCAGCGTGACGTCGTCATCCACCTTGCCCTTCGGCCGCCGCGTGGAACCGAAGGCCACCATCGTCGACGTCGACAGCTTCAGTTCGGTGGCGGCCCGCGCGAAGAACTCGATGTCCTTCGGGTTCGCACCGGGCCAGCCGCCCTCGATGTAGTGGACGCCGAGGTAGTCGAGCTGCTCGGCGATGCGCAACTTGTCGTCGACCGTGGCCGACACACCCTCGACCTGGAGGCCGTCGCGCAACGTGGTGTCGAAGACCTCGACCATCGGCAGGATGGGCACCATCGGAGGCGTAGGGCTGGCGTTCGGAGCGTCGGTGGTGGTCATGTCAACTGTCCTGTCTCTGTGAGCTGCGTCGGGTGCTGTCGGGTGCTGTCGGGTGCTGTCGGAGCTGTCGGGTCCGTCGTCGCCGGAGAAATGAAACAGCCGCCCCGAGGGG
Organism: Actinomycetota bacterium; assembly: GCA_026393475.1. GTDB lineage: Bacteria > Actinomycetota > Acidimicrobiia > Acidimicrobiales > Ilumatobacteraceae > VFMC01. The sequence continues at coordinate 139,046 of JAPLAA010000060.1, read as the reverse complement.
CGGCTGTGAGCGCACGTGGGAGAGCCACGTGCGCTATCGAATGATGATGATGTCGGCGAGCGAGATGATCGAGCGGGACGTCACGGAGACGATTGTGTCGGTACGAGCCCCGATCGTCAACCCGGACGCAGCTCGAACCGGGCGCGATCCACACCAGCACCACACCAGCACCGGGGTTTCGTCAAGACGTCATCGAGCCGGCCGCCACGCTCCGCGAGGTTCGGAGGCCCTCGCCTGTGGAGTCACATGTGCACAACCTTGTGGACGCGCGGTGGACGAACGAGAAAGTTCTGGGGACGAACGGGTTTCTCGGTGGATAACCCTGTGACTTGAAAAATACCGCTTGACCTGGTGAAACGCAGGGTGCACAGTGGGCGACGCACCGGCAAGCGCACGCCAACCGGAGCCCGAGGAACGGCCACTCACGAGTGGGGACATCGCAGATGGGCAACCATCGGCGGGGTCACCAGGAGTGAGAGGGACCAACCGGGTTCACGAGACGGAGCGGGGTCGGAGCAGGGCATGATCCGCCAAGTCGACGGGTCGGGAGCCGGGCAACCGGGGAACGACGCGGCGGCGGCCGTTCGGGATCGGGAGCCGGGCAACCGGCGAGCGACCGCGGCGGCGGTCGGCGAGCGAGCACCAGGCAACTGGGGCGACGACGTCGGCAGGTTGGGGAGCGAGCCGTGGGCGACCATGGGGAGCGAGCCAGCCACGTCGGCTCAGCTGCACCGGGCAACCGGGGTGGGTGCGCCGGCAAACGGAACCGCCCGCCAGAGCGTGAGCTCTGACGGGCGGTGAAACTGAACGAGACGAAGGTTAACGCCGGGTGATCGAGCAGTGGTGGATCAACCCACCAGAGACGCCCTGTCGGGCGCGCAGGCCTCCGGGCCCGCTGCGCCGGACAGGGCGTCTTGCCTTTTTCGGTCGTCCCTCGGCGTCTTGTCGGCGTCCGACTGCGTGATGCACCACAGCGTCACGACGCGATCGGGCCCGCCGTCGCCGGCGGGCCCGGCCGCGTACGTGGTGTGTGATTCGGGTTCAACCCGCGAGTTCGCACCAGTGTTCGTAGCGCGGGTCCTCACCGCGCACGGCCCGGCCGTACACCTGAGCGATCGCGGTGGTCATCGGACCGGGGCACGGCACCGACCGGTCGTCGACGGAGTTGACCGCGCTCACCTCGGCCGCGGTGCCGCACACGAAGATCTCCTCGGCCACGTACAGGTCGCTGCGGGCGAGGTTGTCGACGCGGATGTCGTAGCCGAGGTCGCGAGCGATGGTCATGACCGAGTGCTGGGTGATGCCCTCGAGTGCACCGGCCGACAGCGGCGGGGTGATGATGATCCCGTTGCGCACCGCGAAGATGTTCTCGCCCGTGCACTCCGCGATCAGCCCGTTCGGGGCGAGCATGATCGCCTCGTCGTAGCCAGCCTTCAGCGCCTCGACCTTGGCCAGCGAGCTGTTCACGTAGTTGCCCACCGTCTTGGCCGCGGGCGGCATCGTGTTGTGATCGTGGCGGGTCCAGCTGGAGATCTTCATCCGGACGCCCTTCTGCAGCGCGTCCTCACCGAGGTACGCGCCCCACGGCCAGCAGGCGACCGCGACGTCGACCTTGCACGGGAGGGTGTTGAGGCCCATCTCGCCGTAGCCGTAGTACGCGAGCGGCCGCACGTAGCAACTCGGCAGGCCCGTGGATGCCACGGTCTCCTTACAGGCGGTGATGATCTCCTGCACCGAGTACGGGATCTCCATGCCGAGGATGTGGGCGCTGCGGAACAGTCGCTCGATGTGCTCGGTGAGCCGGAAGATCGCCGGGCCATTCGCCGTCTCGTACGCACGGATGCCCTCGAACACGCCCATGCCGTAGTGGAGGGTGTGGGTGAGGATGTGCACCTGCGCCTGGTCCCAGTCGACCAGCGAGCCGTTCATCCAGATCTTCGGAGTGGGCGTGATGGGCATGGCGTCAGCCTGCCACGACGCTCGCGATACGCGAGCCGATCTCGCTGGTGCTGCCGGTACCCGCCTGATCGCACGCGGTGCGGATCCGGTCGGCGGCGTCGTGTTCGCCCAGGAAGTCGAGCATCAGCGCCGCGCTGAGGATCGCGGCGGTGGGGTTGGCCTTGCCGGTGCCGACGATGTCGGGCGCCGATCCGTGCACCGGCTCGAACATGCTCGGTCCGGTGCGGGCCGGGTTGAGGTTGGCGCTCGACGCGAGGCCGATGCCGCCGCTGACCGCGCCACCGAGGTCGGTGAGGATGTCGCCGAACAGGTTGTCGGTGACCACCACGTCGTAGCGGTGCGGGTCCTGGACGAAGTAGATGCACGCCGCGTCGACGTGGTTGTACGCGGTGCCGACACCGGGGTACTCGGCCGCCACGTCGTTGAACGCACGCTGCCACAGGTCACCGGCGAAGGTGAGCACGTTGGTCTTGTGCACGAGGGTGACGTGCTTCGCGCCATCGCGCTTCACGGCGAGATCGAACGCGTACCGGATCGCCCGCTCGGCGCCCATGCGGGTGTTCACCGAGCCCTGGGTGGCCACCTCGTGCGGGGTGCCCTTGCGGAGCACGCCACCCTCGCCCACGTACGGACCCTCGGTGTTCTCGCGGATCACGACGAAGTCGTGCGGCGCGCTGTGCCCGGGTGCCGTGCCGACGAACGGCCGCTGGTTGACGTAGAGGTCGAGCTCGAAGCGCATCTTCAGCAGCAGGCCGCGCTCGATGACGCCGGGCGGCACCTCGGGGGTGCCGACCGCACCGAGCAGGATCGCGTCGAAGTCGCGCAGCTCGGCCAGCGTGGCGTCGCTCAGGATCTCGCCGTCGCGCAGGTAGCGCGAACCGCCGAGATCGAAGTCGGTGGTGTCGATGTCGACGCCGGCGGCGCGGACCACCTTGAGGGCTGCCGTGGTGACTTCGGGACCGATCCCGTCACCGCCGATGACTGCGATGCGATGTGCCATAGGGCAGGCAACGTACCGCAGGAGTCGGCCACTCCCCCAGACCCGACCGGCAGTAGCGTCGGCGCCATGGCCGTCGCGTACATCATCGTCGAATCGAAGATCTCCGATCCGGAGCAGTTCAAGCAGTACCTCGCGGCGTCACCCGGTGTCGCCAAGGCGTTCGGCGGCGAGTTCCTCGTGCGCGGCGGACGCATCGACGTGCTCGAGGGCGACTGGCAGCCGACCCGCATGACCGTGCTGCGGTACCCCGACATGGCCACCGCCCGCGCCATGTACGACAGCGAGGCCTACACCGCCGTCCGCGCCCTGCGCGCCGGCGCGACCGAGATGTTCAACATGGTCCTCGTCGAAGGCGTCGACGCGCCCGTCGGCTGACACGCGTCGGCGTCAGTCGACATCAGCCGGCGTCAGTCGACATCAGCCGGCGTCAGTCGACATCAGCCGTCATCAGTCGACATCAGTCGAGCGAGCGGCCGTGACGGTGCCGGGTGCGACTGATCGCCTGCTCACGGGCCCACCGACGGAGCTCGACCGTCGGCTCGACCGACGGTTCCGACCGGTCGACGTCGAACCCGGCCGCGAACCAGCCGCGCAACGTGTCGTCGTCGACGTGCCCGATCACGCGGATGCGATCGACCTCCGCCGCCGACGGAGCATCGATCACATCGACGCCCGCGACTCGCGCCGCGATCCGGGCGATCGCCACCGAGATCGGATCCGCACCCTCGCCCACCACGAGCGCCACCCGTCGCAACGGGCGATGCCGCAACAGGTTCTGTTCACACACGAGCCCCGACGGGTCGCGGTCGGTCACGACGTCGGTCACCCACGCGTCGGCGAACGCCGACTCGACCGCTGACAGGTCGACCTCGGCCGGCCGGACCCACGCGCCGAACGCCTCCACGTAGTGCGGGCCACCGGCCTTCGGTCCGCACCCGACCGACGATCGCTTCCAGCCCCCGAAGGGCTGCCGCTGCACGATCGCACCGGTGATGTGGCGGTTCACGTAGGCGTTGCCGACCTCCACCCGATCGAGCCAGTGGTCGACCTCTCGGTCGTCGAGGCTCTGGATGCCGCCCGTGAGGCCGAACGCCGAGGCGTTCTGGATCTCGATCGCGTGATCGAGGTCGTCCGCGCGGACCACCCCGAGCACCGGACCGAAGCACTCGGTCCGTTGGAACCACGAGCCCGGGCGCACGCCGAGCCGAACCCCGGGCGTCCACGTGCGCTCGTCGATCCTCCGTGGCTCGACCAGCCATCGCTCCCCCGCGTCCAACGTGGTGAGCGCACGCGTCAGCTGCGGCGACGGTGCACCGATGAGCGGTCCGGTCATCGTCGCGAGGTCGGTTGCCGCGCCCACCCGGACGCTGCCGACCGCGTCGGCGAGCCGCTGGAGGAACCGGGGATCGTCGTACACCGACGCCTCCACGATCGCCAGGCTCGCCGCCGAGCACTTCTGGCCCGCGTGGCCGAACGCCGAGCGGACCAGGTCCTTGATCGCGGCGTCCTCGTCGGCTGCGGCGGTGATCACCATCGCGTTCTTCCCGCTCGTCTCGGCCAACAGCCGCATCGACGGGCGCCAGTCGAGGAAGCGCATCGCCGTCTCGTACGCACCCGTGAGCACGACCGTGCCGACATCGGGGTGGGTCACCAGTCGGCGACCCACCTCGTCGTCCGGGCAGGCCACGTACTGGAGCGCATCCGCCGGCACACCCGACCGCCACAGCTGCTCGGCCAGCAGCCGGGCCGTCGCCCGCACCTCGGGCGCCGGCTTGAGCACGACGGCGTTGCCCGCCGCGAGCGCCGCCAGCACGCCGCCCGCCGGAATGGCGTACGGGAAGTTCCAGGGCGAGGCGACCACGACGACACCGACGGGTTCGAACATCGACCCGCTGTCGTCCGCCGCTCGATCGAGGAAGCGATCGATGCATGACGCGTAGTACCGGGCGAAGTCGATCGCCTCCGACACCTCGGGGTCACCTTCGGCCACGGTCTTGGCCGCCTCGTGAGCCATGAGCGACAGGGTGGCACCGCGCTCGGCCTCCATCGTGTCGGCGGCGCGGCGCAGCACCCGCTGCCGTTCCGGGGGCGGGACCGTGGCCCAACTCGACGACACCGCCCTGGCCACGACCGCGTCGATGTCCTCCACCCGGCCGAGCACCGGCACCACGACCGACGGTGGCGCCGCCAGTGCCGCCTCGATCCACGCCCGGTTCGCCTCGCTGGTCCAATCGGTGTCGGCGGCGTTCTCGAACGGCCGATCCGTCACGGCGAGGTCGAGGGACCCGCACCGGTCCGCGGCACGACCGCGGTCCTGCGCCCGCCGCGACACCGTGGACACGCCGTCGACCGCGCCCATCGCCGCCTCGAACCTCGACCGCTGCTCGTCCCACGTCGGGCTCCCCGGCTCGAGCGTGAACAGCGACCGGAGGAAGTTCTCCGGCGACGTGTTCTCGTCGAGCCTTCGGGTGAGATAGGCGATGCTCGCCGGCAGGTCGTCGGTGCGCACCACCGGCGCGTAGAGCAGGACGTCGCCGGCCGCTGCGAGCACGGCCCGGGCCTGGGCCGGCGCCATGCCCTCGAGCATCTCGACGTCGATGCGTTCGCGCGCCGGCAGCCCCATCGCCCAGGCGAGGTCGAACAGGTTGTGGCTCGCCACGCCCACGCGCACGGCGTCGGCCCAGCGCTGGTCGAGCGCCGACGCGATCAACCGCTTGAAGCTCGCGTCGACGTCCACCTTGGTCGCGTACGGCGCCTGCTCCCAGCCGTGCAGCTCGCTCTCCACCCGCTCCATCGCGAGGTTCGCGCCCTTCACGATCCGGATCTTCAACGTCCCGCCCGAGCGACGGAACCGCGCGAGGGCCCACTCGCAGAGCCGGCGGCATGCGTCGTGCGAATCGGGCAGGTAGGCCTGCAGGACGATGCCCGCGTGGATCGATGCGAACTCGGGCTCGTCGAGCACCCGCTGCATCGCCGCGATCGTGAGCGGCAGGTCGCGGAACTCCTCCATGTCGAGGTTCACGAAGGTGCGCGGCCGAGCGGCCTCGGCCGTTCGGTACAGGTCGCGCAGGCGCTCGCAGATGCGGCCGACGGAGTGTTCGAAGGCGAGCACGTCGAGGTTGGCGCACACCGCCGAGATCTTCAGCGACACGTAGTCGACATCGGGCCGGGCGATCCGTTCGCGGAGCTGCACCATCCTCGCTTCGGCCTCCGCATCGCTGAGGATCGCCTCGCCCAACACGTTCACGTTGAGCCGGAACCCCTCGCCCGACCGACCCTCCACGTGGCGGGCGAAGGCCGGGTCCTCGGCCGGCAGCACCACACCGTCGAGCTCGGCCAGGATCCGCCGCCGCACGAGCGGCATCACGAGCCCCGGCAGGCGCGGTGCGAGCAGCGCGCCCGCCCGCAACGACACGCGATCGACGAGGCCGAGCCCGGCGGCGCCGCCGGTGTCGCCGAGGTCGCGCACCACCGCGGCGAAGCGCTTCGCGGCCCGACGGTCGTCGTCGAGGCGGAGCACCTCGTCGGTGAGCGCGAACGTGAGGTCACGCAGGCCGGCGTCGGCCACGACCTCAGCGAGTCGCGTCTCGCGACGTCGCTCCGCCCGAGTCGTGTCGCGGCGGGAAGCCCGGAGCAGCTCGGCGGCACCCGCCACCGCGATTCCTGTCGCATCCGCGTGAGGGGTGCTGGTGGCGGGATCGATCGGGGTCTCGGGAGGCAGCGTCATCACACCTCCACTGGACCGCGGACGCGCTAGCACCCGATCGGTACCCGTCCCCGTCGGATTCGTACCACGATCCCCCGGGTCGACGACCACGGCGACCGACCAGCGCGAGGATTCGTACGATGCTCGGGTGCATCCCGTCGTCGCCGCGCTCCACGACGTGTTCGTCGGCGTACCGCACGTGATGTTCTGCGTGAAGGGCGCCGACGGCCGGTACCTCGCCGTCAACCAGGCGTTCGCCGAGCGGGCCGGCCGAAGCGTCGAGGCCGTCCTCGGGCGCACCGCCGCCGACCTGTTCCCTGCCGACCTCGCCGTGTCGTACGCGGCGCAGGACCGGCGCGTGCTCGCCACCGGCGAGGCCATCCGCAACGAGCTCGAGCTCATCCTCCGGCCCGACGGCAGCCGCGGCTGGTACGTGAGCACCAAGACCCGCCTGCTCGACGACGACGGCGACCTGGTCGGGCTCGCGTCGGTGTCGTACGACCTACGTTCCTCGAGCGCCCCGGACGACGCCCGCGACGACCCGCACCAACGGCTCCAGGCAGCGATCGATCTCGCCCGCCGACGTTTCGCCGAGCCGGTGAAGGTCGGCGAGCTCGCCGACGCGGCCGGCCTGTCGCTCCCCCAGCTCGACCGAGCACTGCGCCGCACCCTCGGCCTGTCACCGAAGCAGCTGCTCCTGCGGGCCCGGCTCGACGAGGCCATGCGCCGTCTCGACGACACCGACCTGCCGATCGCCACGATCGCCTCCGAGTGCGGCTACTACGACCAGAGCTCGTTCACGCGCCAGTTCCGGCGGGCCACCGGACTCACGCCGGGCACCTACCGGGCAGAGGTCCGCCGACGCCGGTGAGTCGGAGAACGAGGCACGCGATTCCGCCCAGCGCTCCGCGTGGTCGGTGAGCGCACGGGGTCGTCGCGCAGGGGTTCGGTAGAGTGGCGGACCTATGGCGAAGCACCACCTCTCCCGCTCGGCGTACGACCGGTTGAAGGCCGAGTTCGACGACCTCACCACCCGAGGCCGCATCGAGGTCGCCAACAAGATCGAGACCGCCCGCCTCATGGGCGACCTCAGCGAGAACGGCGACTACCACGCGGCCAAGGACGAGCAGGGCCACATGGAGGGCCGCATCCGACACCTCGAGCACCTGCTCGACCCGCTCAACCACGAGATCATCGAGCAGGGCGATCCCGAGCTCATCGGCCCGGGCAGCATCGTCACCATCGTCTACGACGGCGACGACGACGACATGGCCGAGCGCTACCTCATCGGGCACCCCGAGGAGAAGACCGCCGACCTCGACGTCATGAGCCCGCAGTCCCCACTCGGCATGGCGCTGCTCGACAAGGGCCCCGGCGACTGGGTCGAGTACGACGCACCGCACGGCAAGCTCAAGGTCAAGGTCCTCGAGGTGGAGAGCGCCTGAGTGGCCATCCGTGACGGCGGGGGCGTCTCGTCCCCCATCCTGCCGCCGGGCGCGGCCATGGAGCTGCCCGGCCGAGGCACCACGTTCGTTCGCCACGTCGAAGGTCCCCCCGGCGCGCCCACGCTCGTGCTGCTGCACGGCTGGACCGCCACCGCCGACCTCAACTGGTTCACGACCTATCACCCGCTCGGCCGTCAGTACCGCGTGATCGCGATCGACCATCGCGGCCATGGGCGTGGCATCCGTTCCAAGAAGGCGTTCCGGCTCGAGGACTGCGCCGACGACGCGGTCGCCGTGTGCGACGTGCTCGGCATCGAGCGGTTCGTCCCGGTCGGCTACTCGATGGGTGGCCCCATCGCCCAGCTCATCTGGCGCCAGCACCCCGAGCGCGTCGCCGGTCTCGTGCTGTGCGCCACGAGCGGCTACTTCGTCACCTCGCGCGAGGAGCGGATGAGCTTCCTCGGCCTGTCCGGTCTCGCCGCCGTCGCACGACTCACCCCACTGCAGGCGCGCCGCTGGCTCACCGCCCAGCTCTACCTGCAGCGCAAGACCGAACAGTGGGAGCCGTGGGCGGTGCAGGAGGCGAGCATGCACGACTGGCGGATGGTGCTCGAGGCGGGCAAGGCGATCGGATCGTTCTCGGCGCGGCCCTGGCTCGGCGAGGTCGACGTCCCCACGTCGGTCGTCATCACGATGCGCGACCGGGTGGTGCCCGTGCGGCGCCAGGTGCGCCTGTTCGAGTCGATCAAGGGAGCGGAGGCGTTCCGCGTCGACGGCGACCACGACGCCGTGGTCGCCAACGCCGATCGGTTCGTGCCCACGCTGCTGCGCGCCACCCACAGCGTGATCGAGCGCGCCGACCTGCGCACCCCCGCCCCCACCGCCTGAGGTCGAGCACCCCTCGAGGTGGCTACGTGAGCGAGATGCGCTGCCCGTGCGCACATCGCTCACGAACCGACATCGTTCGTGAGCGCAACGCGCTGCCCGTGCGCGCATCGCTCACGAAGCGGGCGGCGGATGGCACACGGCGGGAGTGGCCGTTCTCGCAGCGCTCGGGGCATCCTCTGAGCGTGACACGAGGCCTGACCCGACTGCTCGTCCTCCTGGGTGTCACCGGCGGGGTCGCCGGTGCGCTCGCGCTGCGGCACCGGCACGACGTGCGGCTGCAGCGAAACGTCGACCTCGCCTCGCTGGGGCTGAAGGTCGGCAGCACGTACGCGTCGACCGCCGCTCGCAAGGTGTTCGCCACCGCCGAACGTCGCATCGAGCTCGACAGCGAACGCGAGCTCAAGACCGCGGAGGCGATCAGCGAACGGCTCGGCAACATGAAGGGCGCGCTGATGAAGCTCGGCCAGATGGCGAGCTACCTCGACGAGGGCCTGCCCGGTCCGCTCCGCGAGGCGCTCGCCCAACTGCAGTCCAACGCCCCTCCCATGAGCGCCGACCTCGCCGCCCAGGTCATCCGCGAGGAGCTCGGACGTCACCCCGACGAACTGTTCGTCGAGTGGGATCCCCAGCCGCTGGCATCGGCGTCGATCGGCCAGGTGCACCGCGCCGTCGTCGTCGACCCGGCCACCGGGCTCGAACGAGCGGTCGCGGTGAAGGTCCAGTACCCCGGCGTCGCGGACGCGATCGCCGCCGACCTGCGCAACGCCGACCTGCTCGGCGCGATCCTGAAGCAGGGCTTCGGCGGCCTCGACCCCGACGAGATGGTCGCCGAGATCAAGGAGCGCATCACCGACGAGCTCGACTACGAGCTCGAGGCGCGCAACCAGACCGTGTTCGCCGACCACTACCGCGGGCACCCGTTCATCCACGTGCCCGAGGTGCTCCCCTCGCTCAGCACGCGCCGCGTGCTCACCACCGAGCTCGTCACCGGCCACACCTGGGCCGAGGCGCTCACGTGGGACCAACAGCAGCGCGACATGATCGGCGAGACCCTGTTCCGGTTCGTGTTCCGCAGTCTCTACGGCATGCATCTGTTCAACGGCGACCCGCACCCGGGCAACTACCTGTTCCACGGCGACGGGCGCGTCACCTTCTTCGACTTCGGACTCGTCAAGCACTTCAGCGACACCGAGATGCACACGTTCGTGTCGATGGTGCGCACGGCCGCGTACGAGCACGATGTACCGGCGTTCCGTCGGATCCTCGAGTCGGCCGGCATGCTCCGACCGGGCGCACCCGTGCCCGACGACGAGGTCGGCGAGTACTTCAGCCAGTTCTACGAGAGCGTCCGCGAGGACAAGCCCGTCACCTGGTCGGGCGAGTACTCGAGCCGGATCGTGCGCCACACCTTCGACCGCACGAGCCCGATCTCGCAGTACGCCACCGTGCCGAAGGCGTTCGTGTTCATCCAGCGCATCAACCTCGGCCTCTACGCACTGCTGGGCGAGCTCACCGCGAGCGGCAACTACCGCAAGATGGCCGAGGAGCTGTGGCCGTTCGTGCAGGGTCCGCCCAGCACGCCGATGGCCGAGGCCGAGCAGCCGTGGCTGCGATCGCTCAACCCGCGGGAGCGATCGTCGGTTCCGAGCGCTCCTCCAGCGCCAGCCGCGCCCTGACCGGCCGGGTCAGCACCAGGTACGCGGTGCCCGCGGCGAGCCCGAGCGTGGCGAACGTCGCGATCGCCACCCGCGCACCCACCACGCCGGCGAGCGCGCCCGCGGCAAGGTGCGACAGCGTGATGATCAAGGTGACGATCCCGAAGTCGCCGGCGAGGATGCGGCCGCGCACGTGGTCGGGCGCCCGTCGCTGCAGGCCATAGGTCGACAACGTCCACTGGGCGCCGCCACCGAGATGGGCGAGGAAGGTGAACGGCACCGCGATCGCCAACGCCGGCGCCACGCTGAGCCCGAGGTAACAGACCCCGAACGCGAGACCGGCACCGCCGCACAGCAGCAGCACCCGAGACATCGATGGTCCGACGAGACGCGCGGCGATCAGCGGGCCGAGTGCGACACCGACCCCACGGGCGCCGATCAGCACGCCGGTGGCTGCATCGCCGCCACCGAGCTCCTCGGTGGCGAGGACGGCCAACAGCCCGACGATCCCTGCACCCATCGCGAAGGTGGCCTTCGAGGCGAGCAGCGACAGCAGCACCGAATCACGCCGGGCGTATCCGAACGCTTCGCGCATGTCGGCGATCGGTCGCATCCTCGGAGCCGGCCCGGCCGATGCCGCCCGCTCGTTCTGCATCGGCCGCTTGATCAGGGTGACCGCACCGGCGGCGACCACGAACGACAGCGCATTGGCGATGAACGCGACGTCGCGACCGAACACGCTCGCGACGACACCTCCGGCCGCCGCACCGATGGCGAGCATCGCGCCCCACAGCGACCCGAACAGCAACGCTGCCTTCGTCAGCTCCTCGGGCGTCCGCGCCAGATTGGGCAGACCCGCCTGGGCCGATGGCCCGACGAACGACCCGAGCGCCGAGATCACGCACAGGCACACGAACCCGAACCAGAGCCTGCCCGCTGAGTCGACCAGCAAGAGCCCGGCGGCGGCCACGGCCTGTACCACCGACACGATGCGGATGATGTTGCGCCGGTCGAACCGATCGGCTGCGGGCCCGGCGATCGCCGCCATCAAGAACGCAGGGAGCGCCTGGGCCACATAGACCATCGTCACCAGGATCGGTGCATCGGTGACGTCCTGCACCAGGCCCACGAACGCCACGTATGCGAACCAGTCGCCCATGAACGACACCACCTGCGCCGCGAACAGCGAGCGGATGTCGTGGTTGGTGCGCAGCAGGTTCCACATCGCTCACCCGTTCTAGCTGACGACCCGACGGGCCACACGGCCGATACCCTCGCCGGATGCGCTTCCCCCGACCCGCTCGTCTCGCCCCCCTGGCGCTCGCCGCCGCCCTGCTCGTCACCGCCTGCGGCGACGCCGCCGAGGAAGAGGGGTCGAGCTCCGCGACCACCGCAGTGACCGACTCCACCACATCCGGCACCGCGGCCGACGGCACCGCCGAGGCGCCCGCCACCACGGTCGACTCGAACGTACCGCCCAAGCCCACGGTCGAGATCCCGACGGGCGAGGTGACCGAGCTCGTCGTCACCGCCCTCGTGGAGGGAGAGGGCGAGGGCGCGAAGGAGGGCGACACCGTGGTCGTCCACTACGTCGGCGTGCGCTCCGAGGACGGCACCGAGTTCGACAACAGCTACGACCGCGGCGAGCCGCTCCCGGTCGCGCTCGGCTCGCAGTCCGTGATCCCGGGCTGGGAGCAGGGACTGCTCGGTGTGAAGGCCGGCGGCCAGTACCAGCTCGACATCCCCGCCGAACTCGCCTACGGCGACAACCCTCAGGGCGACATCATCCAGGCCGGCGACGCGCTCAGCTTCGTGGTCGACGTCATGGCGATCATCCCCGCCACCGATCCGGCCGACGCACCCGACGTCACCGTCGAAGGGGCCGCCAACCGCGACGAACTGCTGACCGAAGACCTCGTGGTCGGCGACGGCAAGGAGCTCGAACTCGGCCAGACCGCCTACCTGCATCTGATCGCGTTCCGTGGCGACACCGGCGAGCAGGTCGCTTCGTCGTGGGAGACGGGTCAGCCGCAGCCGATCCAGTTCGCCGAGCAGGGCTCGCTCCCCGGCATCATCGAGGGCATGGCCGGCATGAAGGTCGGCGGCAGCCGCAAGATGATCATCCCGTTCGTCGACGCGTTCGGCTCGACCGGCAACCCGGACCTCGGCATTCCTGCCGACACCGATCTCGTCCTGGTGATCGACCTCATCGCCATCCTCTGACGGCCGGCCCGGCCGCGACCGGGTCCCCGGGTCACACCACGGCGCGCAGGTCGAGACCGATGTCGAACACCGTGACCGAGTGGGTGAGCTCACCGACCGCGATGTAGTCGACGCCGGTCTCACCAACGCGACGTGCGGTCTCGAGCGTGAGACCTCCGCTCGCCTCGAGGATCACGCCGCGCCGCATCTCGTCGCGCATCGCGACGGCCCGCACCATCTGCTCCGGAACGAAGTTGTCGAGCAGCACCACATCGGCACCCGCCTCGATCGCCTCGCGGAGACCGTCGAGCGAATCGACCTCGATCTCGACCGGGATGGTGGCGGCCAGGCCGCGCACCGCAGCGAACGCTTCGGCCACGCCACCTGCGGCCAGCACGTGGTTGTCCTTCACCAGCGCTGCGTCGCTGAGCGCCATTCGGTGGTTCCGTCCACCGCCACAGCGCACCCCGTACTTCTGCAGGGCGCGCAGCCCCGGCAGGGTCTTGCGCGTGTCACGCACCACCGCTCCCGTACCCTCGAGCGCGTCGGCCCACCGACGGGTGATCGTGGCCACGCCGCTCACGTGGCAGACCAGATTGAGCGCGGTGCGCTCGGCGGTGAGCAGCAGCCGCGTGGGCGCCTCGACGCGGGCGACCACGGTGCCGCCCTCGACGCGGGCGCCGTCGGCGACGAGGTAGTCGAAGTCGCTCGACGCCGGACCGCAGACCGTGTCGACCACGGCAGCGGCCAACGCGAGGCCGGCCACGACGCCGGCCTTGCGCGCACCGAACTCACCGACGCTGCGCTGGTCGGCGGGCACCGTCGCGGTGGAGGTGACGTCGATGCCGCCGGCGAGGTCCTCGGCGATCGCGAGGCGGACCAGCGCCGCGACGGCATCGGGATCGAGCCCACCGGCGATGAGCCGGTGACGGGTGTCGTCGCTGAGGGGATGGAACACGAACATCGTCAGGCCTCGCGGGAGTCGGGGGGTTCGGGGGGATCGGTCGGATCGGGGGACGATGTGGTGGCAGCGACCGTGGCGCGGGCGGCCGCGGTCGGCACGCCGGTGACCACCACCTCGCCGCCGTGGTCGAGGCGGACGTCGAGGTGCACCAGCCACCTGTCGAGCGGCTCGGTGTGATCGGTTCGCCGATGGCACCCGCGGCTCTCGGTGCGCGCCGTCGCCGCGGCCACCACCGACCGGGCGACGGTGAGCAGGTTGGTCGCCTCCCACGCGTCGCGACTCCAGCCGGTCGCGTCGACCGGCAGGTCGAGCGCGCCACCGGCGGTGTCGAGCCCCTCGGGCGTGCGCAGGACCCCGACGTGCTTCGACATCGTGGTGCGGACGGAGGTGCGCCGGTCGGGGTCGACGAGCCGCAACCCGGCGTCGCCGTCGGCCTCGGTCCAGCCCACGTCGTCGGGGAGCTCCCAGGCGAGATCGCGGCCGACCCGTGTGCCCGCCACCACGCCTTCGGTGAGGCTGTTGCTCGCCAGACGATTGGCGCCGTGGACCCCCGTGCAGGCCACCTCCCCGACGGCGTACAGCCCCGGCAGTTCGGTGCGCCCGTCGAGGCCGGCGACCACGCCACCGCACACGTAGTGCGCGGCCGGCGCGACCGGGATGCGATCGGTGGCCGGATCGATGCCCGCATCACGGCACGCTGCCGTGATGCCCGGGAAGCGCGTGTAGAAGCGCTCACCCATGTGCGTCGCGTCGAGGAACACGTGGTCGTCGACACCCGCCGGCGCCGTGGCCATGCGGCGGCTGATCGCCGAGGCGACCACATCGCGGGGCGCGAGATCCTCCTGCGGGTGGACGCCGAGCATCACCCGCTCGCCTGCGGCGTCGTAGAGGATGGCGCCCTCGCCACGGACCGCTTCGCTGATCAGTGCCTGCTGCCCCTTGGCGTCGGGACCGCGCCACAGCACCGTCGGGTGGAACTGGACGAACTCGATGTCGCGTGCGGGCAGGCCGGCGCGCAGCGCGAGGGCGAGCCCGTCGCCGGTGACCGCCGGCGGGTTCGACGTGCTCGCGAACACCTGGCCGTAGCCGCCGGTGGCGATGACCACCGCTCGTGCGGTGACGACACCGACCGAGACGACCTCGCCGTCGGCATCGATGCGGGCGATGCGGACACCCGCGGCCTGCCGTCGGCCGGCGGCGTTGGTGCCGATGAGGAGGTCGAGCGCGAACGCCCGGTCCATCACCTCGACGCCGGCCGCGACCGCGTTCTCGTCGAGCGTGCGCTGCACCTCGGCGCCGCTCTGGTCGCCGCCCGAGTGGACGATGCGGTTGTGGCTGTGGCCGCCTTCACGGGTGAGGGCCGGTCCGGTGCCCTCGTGCGACGGATCGAACGCCGCGCCCAGGCGCATGAGGTACCGCAACGCCTTGGGCGCTTCGGCGACGAGCGTGCGCACGTTGGCCTCGTCGCACAACCCGGCCCCGGCGACGAGCGTGTCGCGCACGTGGTTCTCGAGCGAGTCGCTCGGGTCGAGCACCCCGGCGAGCCCGCCTTGCGCCCACGCCGTGCTGCCCGCGTCGAGGGTGTCCTTGGTGACGATCAACGCGCTGCGCACCGGGCGGGCCGCCAGCGCCGCCGACAGACCTGCCGCGCCCGAGCCGAGGACCACGACGTCGACGTCGCGCGACCAGGTGGTGGGGGGCGCCGCGAGACGGCGCGGGAGCGGGTTCGCGGTCACGTGGACGTCGCTCGACGGATCATTCGGCCGTGCGGCTCGGCGTACCGATCGCGATCATCCGCTCGACGCTCAGGCGAGCCCGGTCGGCGATGTCTCGTGGCACGGTGACCTCGTCGGTGAGGGTCTGCAGCGACCGCAACAGCTTGTCGGGCGTGATCATCTTCATGTACTTGCACACGGCCGCCCGGTTGATCGGCTCGAAGATCACGAGCGGGTTCGCCTTGCGGAGCTGGTGGAGCATGCCGGTCTCGGTGGCGACGAGCACCTTGCTCGCCGTGGTCTGCTCGGCCGCGGTGACCATGCCCGAGGTGGACAGGATCTTGGTGCGCTCGGCGGGCACGACGCCCGACGACGCGAGGTACAGCGCACTCGTCGCGCACCCGCACTCGGGGTGGATGAACAGCTCGGCCTCGGGCTCGGCCTCGACCCGGGCGCGCAGGTCGGCGCCGTTGATGCCGGCGTGCACATGGCACTCCCCCATCCAGATGTGCATGTTCTGGCGGCCGGTGAGGCGCTGCACGTGGGCGCCCAGGAACTGGTCGGGGCAGAACAGGATCTCGGTGTCGGGGTCGATCGACGCGACCACGTCGACCGCGTTCGACGACGTGCAGCAGATGTCGGTCTCGGCCTTCACCGCTGCGGTGGTGTTGACGTAGCTGACCACCTTCGCGCCGGGATGCTCGGCCTTCCACGCCCGTAGCTGCTCGGCCGTGATCGTGTCGGCGAGGCTGCACCCCGCCCGTTCGTCGGGGATGAGGACGGTCTTGTCGTAGCTGAGGATCTTCGCGGTCTCGGCCATGAAGTGGACGCCGCAGAACACGATCGTCGACGCATCGACGGATGCGGCGACACGGGAGAGGGCGAGGGAGTCGCCGACGTGATCGGCGATGTCCTGGATCTCGGGCAGCTGGTAGTTGTGGGCCAGGATCACGGCGTCGCGCTCGCGGGCCAGCCGACGGACGTCGGCCGCCCAGGCCTCGCGGTCCCAGCCGTCAGTGCTGGCCTCGGACGGTACGGGGCCGGTCGGAGTGGAGGAGGTGGCGGTCACGGCGGCAAGGCTACGCAGCCCGGATCGCCGACCCGGCACGTTGTTCACGGATTCACGAGCACCAACACGGCCTCGGGTCCGTCGGCGTGCCACGTGACGCTGACCACCAGGTCGAAGCGGCCGAGATCGGCGGCGTGGTCGGCCATCACCTGTCCCGGGCAGGTGCCATCGCCGATCCACGCGGCCCGTGCCGCCGCATCGGGATCGCGGTAGGTGGGATCGTTCACGACGAGGCCGAGCAGCCGTGCCGTGCCGGCCGGCACCGGCGCGTCGCGGCCGAGTCGTGGCGCGAGCCAGGCGAGGACGGGGTGGGGCGCAGCGGCCGAGGTGATGGCATGGATCGCGTGTACGTCCGTCGTCATGCCCCACAGGACGACATCCGAAACGCGCGATCGGAAAACGATGCAGCGCGGTGCCGTGGGGGGCCCACCCCCTGGGCCGGCGACGGTCGCTCAGCGCAGTGCCGCGGCGACCGCGGCACCGATCGCCCGGCCCGCGGCGACCACGTCGGCACCGAACCGTTCGCCGGGTGACCGCGTGAGACGCTCGACCGGACCGCTGATGCTGACCGCGGCGATCACCCGACCGGCGCGGTCGACGACGGGCGCGCTCACCGAGGCGACGCCGGCCTCACGCTCCTCGACGCTGTCGATCCAGCCGCCCGCGGTGACCGGCTCACCGCCCAGCACACGACCGGCCGAGCCGACACCCAACGGGAGCAGGCTGCCCTCGGGCACGATCCAACGCAGCGCGTGCGGCGACTGCAACGACACCACGCAGCGGCGAGCGTCGTCCTCGCGCACGTACAGCTGCACGCTCTCGCCGCAGGCGTCGCGCAGCGACTGCATCGCGGGCGTGGCCACGTCGCCCATGCCGAACTGCTCGGCCGCGATGCGGCCCAGCGCGACGAGCTCGAACCCGAGGCAGAACCGACCCTGCGCGTCGCGACGCACGAGATGGTGCTGCTCGAGGGCGACGACGAGACGATGCGCGGTCGCCCGCGGCAGGCCGGTCGCGTGCTGGAGTTCCGCGAGGTCGAGCGGTCGGTCGCGCAGGGCGCGCAACAGCACCGCCGCCTTGTCGATCACGCCCACGCCGCTTACACTGTCCACATTCAGGAACGCTATCCCATATTCTGAGATTCCAGCGACCCATCCGAAGGAAACGAGCGACATGCCGCCGACGACACTGCCCCAGAAGGTCTGGGACCGCCACGTGGTGCACGAAGCACCCGAGCAGCCCGACCTGCTGTACATCGACCTCCACCTCGTGCACGAGGTGACCAGCCCGCAGGCCTTCGACGGCCTGCGCATCAGCGGCCGCACCGTCCGCCGCCCCGACCTCACCGTCGCGACCGAGGACCACAACGTCCCCACCGCCGACATCGACCAGCCGATCGCCGACCCCATCTCGGCCCGCCAGGTCGAGGTGCTCCGCGAGAACACCGCCGAGTTCGGGATCATCAACTTCCCGATGGGCGACCCCGGTCAGGGCATCGTCCACGTGATCGCCCCCGAGCAGGGCCGCACCCTGCCGGGCATGACCGTGGTGTGCGGCGACAGCCACACCGCCACCCACGGTGCGTTCGGCGCGCTCGCGTTCGGCATCGGCACCAGCGAGGTCGAGCACGTGCTCGCCACCCAGACGCTGCCCCAGAGCCGCCCCAAGTGGATGGCCGTCACCGTCGAGGGCACCCTCGCCGAGGGCGTCACCGCGAAGGACGTGATCCTCCACATCATCGGCGTCATCGGCACCGGCGGCGGCATCGGCCACGTGATCGAGTACCGCGGCAGCACCATCCGGTCGCTGTCGATGGAAGGCCGCATGACCGTGTGCAACATGAGCATCGAGGCCGGCGCCAAGGCCGGTCTCATCGCCCCCGACGACACGACGTTCGAGTACCTGAAGGGCCGCGCCAACGCACCGACCGGCGCCGACTGGGACGCGGCCGTCGCCGACTGGCGCACCCTCGTCACCGACGACGGCGCCGTGTGGGACAAGGAGGTCGTGATCGATGCCGCCGACATCGGCCCGCAGGTCAGCTGGGGCACCAACCCCGGACAGGTCGCCGGCATCGACGCGAGCATCCCGTCGCCCGACAGCTTCGACGACCCCACCACCCGCGAGACCGTCGCCCGCGCCCTCGAGTACATGGGTCTCGAGGCCGGCACACGCATCCGCGACATCACCGTCGACACCGTGTTCATCGGCAGCTGCACCAACAGCCGCATCGAAGACCTCCGAGCCGCGGCCGCGGTCATGAAGGGTCGCACCGTCACCGTGCCGCGCGTGATGGTGGTGCCCGGCAGCCATGCCGTGAAGGCGCAGGCGATCGCCGAGGGCCTGCCCGAGATCTTCACCGCCGCCGGCGCCGACTGGCGCGAGCCGGGCTGCAGCATGTGCCTCGCGATGAACCCCGACAAGCTCGCACCGGGCGAGCGTTCGGCCAGCACGAGCAACCGCAACTTCGAGGGCCGTCAGGGCCGCGGCGGCCGCACCCATCTCGTCAGCCCCGCCGTCGCCGCCGCGACCGCGGTCGCCGGCCACTTCGCCACGCCCGCCGACCTCGCACCACTGGAGCCCGCATCATGAAGGCCGTTCACATCGTCACCGGTACCGGCGTCCCGCTCAAGCGCAGCGACGTCGACACCGACCAGATCATCCCGGCCGAGTGGTTGAAGCGAGTCGAGCGCACCGGGTTCGAGAAGGGCCTGTTCGCCACCTGGCGCGATGACCGCAACTTCGTCCTCAACGACGAGCGCTATGCGGGCGCATCGATCCTCGTCGCCGGCCCGGCCTTCGGTGTCGGGTCGTCGCGCGAGCACGCCGTGTGGGCCATCCAGCAGGGCGGCTTCGACGTGGTGATCGCACCGAGCTTCAGCGACATCTTCCGCAACAACTGCGGCAAGAACGGCCTCGTGCCGGTGGTGCTGAGCGACGAGATCGTCACGAAGATCTGGGACCTCATCGAGGCGGACCCGACCACCCAGATCGTGGTCGACCTCGAACGGCTCGTGGTCGAGGTGCCGTCGGCCGGCCTGTCGGCCGCGTTCCCGATGGACCCGGCGACCCAGCACCGGTTCCTCAACGGCCTCGACGACGTGGGCATCACGCTCACGCACGCCGCAGCGATCGACACCTACGAGGCGTCACGCCCCGCCTGGTTGCGCTGACCGGAACCTGAACGAGCTGAGCCGTCGTCACCGCAGCAGCGGTGGCGGCGGCTCGTTCGCGTCGGGCGTCTCGTGCGGCGAACTCTCGCCGACGCCTCAGGCGTCGGCGCGGAACTGCTGCAGGTCCTTCAGCTTCGGGTTGTTCGAGAACACCTCGACAGGCGGCCCGAGCTCGAGCCGCAACGCGCGCTGGAGGATGCGCACCTGGGTGTGCTGGTTGTACTCGGCGAGCGTGATCGCCCAGCCGTCGCGACCGGCGCGGGCCGTGCGGCCGCTGCGGTGCAGGTAGTCCTTCGCATCGCCGGCGGGCTCGTAGTGGATGACCGCGCCGATGTCGTCGATGTCGATGCCGCGCGCCGCCACGTCGGTGGCGACGAGCACGGAGAGCTCACCGTCGGTGAACCGCTTGAGCGCCCGCTCGCGAGCCGCCTGCGCGAGGTCGCCATGGATCGCGTTCGCCTTCACGCCGAGATCCTGCAGCTTCTCCTCGACCCGGTCGCAGGTGCGCTTGGTCTGGCAGAACACGATCGTCTTGCCGACGCCCGAGGCGATCGCGGCGACGACCTTGTCCTTGTCCATGTGGTGCACCGCGAGGAACAGGTGGTACATCGTGCCGACGGTGTCGGTGGGCGCATCGATCGCGACCTCGACCGGGTCCTTCATGTACCGCGCCACGAGGTGGCCGACGTCGCCGTCGAGCGTGGCCGAGAACAGCATGGTCTGGCGCGGCGCCGTGCACTTGCGGATGATCCACTCGACCTGCGGGGTGAAGCCGTCGTCGGCCATGCGGTCGGCCTCGTCGAGCACGAGCACCTGGATGCCGCTCAGGTCGAGCTCGTTCTCCTTCAGGAGGTCGATGAGGCGCAGCGGGGTGGCGACGACCACGTCGACACCGTTCTTCAGCTCGTCGATCTGCTGATGGCGCGAGGCGCCGCCGTACACGGGCAGCACCACCCGGTTGCACTTGGCCGCGACCGGGATGAGCACCTCGGCGACCTGCAGGGCGAGCTCGCGGGTGGGCACCAGCACGAGGCCGAGCGGGCGGCGGGGCTCGGCCTCGCCGTCGAGGCGGGCGAGCATCGGCACGCCGAAGGCGAGGGTCTTACCGGAGCCGGTGCGGGCACGGCCGCAGACGTCCTTGCCCTCGAGCGCGACCGGGATCGCCTTGGTCTGGATGGCGAACGGTGCGGCGAAGCCGGCGGCGTGGAGCCCCATGTCGACGAGCTCAGGCACGCCGAGGTCGCGGAAGCCGGTGGGGATGTAGGGGGTGTCCACGGTGGTGGCCGTGGAGGCGGGGGTGCGGTACTCGGCCGGCTTGGGTGGGCGGCGAGGGCTGCGCGGGGCGCCCTTCGGGCGTGCGTTGTCAGACATGTCGCACCCATGGTACCGGGCTGAGCAGGGACTCCTTGGACCGCCGGGCACGACCACCCTGCGTGACCGCGTGAGCCACCGGGCAGCAACAGGGCAGCAACCGGGCAGCAACCGGGCAGGACGCCGTGTCCGGTCGCGCGGGTTCTGCTGTTACAACCGGGGGGTGAGCCGACTCCCGTTGTTCGTCGTCGTCGCGCCCGGGCTCGAGCGGCTCGCCGCCGAGGAGCTGGCATCGATCGGCATCCCCGCCACCAAGGTCCGCGTCCAGCACGGCGGCATCGACCTCCAGGCCACCACCCGCCAGCTGTACGCCATCCACCGGTGGGCACGCATCCCCACCCGCGTCCTCGTGCGCGTCGCGAGCGGCACCGCGCGCAACTGGGACGAACTGCAGGCGCTGGTGCGCACCGTCGACTGGCAGGCCTACCTCGGCGCGGCACAGACGGGCGTCGAACTGCACGTCGCCAGCCATCGCTCCGTGCTGTACCACCAGGGCGCGATCGGCGAACGGGTGTCGGCCGTGCTCGGTCGTCCGGAGCTCAAGGGCGGCCAGGGTGTCCACGTGCGGCTCGATCGCGACCGGACGGTCGTCAGCGTCGACGCATCGGGTCAGCTGCTGCACCGCCGCGGGTGGCGCAGCGAGACCCACCGGTCGCCGCTGCGGTCCACGATCGCTGCGGCCATGGTGCGCGCGAGCGGCTGGCGGGGCGACGCACCGCTCGTCGACCCGCTCGCGGGGTCCGGCACGATCGCGATCGAGGCGGCACTCTGGGCCGCGGGCAGGCCGATCGACCGACCCTTCGCCTTCCAGCAGTGGCCGTCGTTCGAGCCGGGCACCTGGGCGAGCGTCACCGGATCGGGCCGTCCCGACGCCCTGACCGCACCGGTGTTCGCCGCCGACCGCGATGCCGGCGCGTTCGCCGCGCTCGAGCGACACGTCGAAGGCGCCGGACTCATCGGTCGAGTGACCGTCGCCCACGCGCCGCTCACCGCACAGCAGTGGCCGACGGCCCCCAGCGGGCGAACCGTCGTGATCGCCAACCCGCCGTACGGCCA
Organism: Actinomycetota bacterium; assembly: GCA_026393475.1. Lineage (GTDB taxonomy): Bacteria > Actinomycetota > Acidimicrobiia > Acidimicrobiales > Ilumatobacteraceae > VFMC01. The sequence continues at coordinate 116,843 of JAPLAA010000060.1, read as the reverse complement.
TCGGGTCGGGGGGACGGGCACGGGCGATCTGCGCGATCTGTACGCCACCCTCGGCCGTCGGGCGTCAGACGCCGGCGCACGCCTCGTCCTGCTCGTGGCCGACCGTCGCCTCGCCGACGCGACCGGCCTCGAGCTCGAGGAGCTGTTCCAGGTCGACAACGGCGGCATCCCCGTGCGCTGCCTGGCCTCCGTCGCCACCGCCGTCTGATCGAGCCGCGCCGGCGACCATCACGGCGCCCGTCTCGACGGTCGATTCGGGCTCGGTGCCGGCACGACGGTCGGATCGCAGGGCCGCGGTGCTGCGCAGTCGACCGAGTCGGCGCGACGCGACCAACACCACCACGCCCCATCCGAGCGCAGCCAGCGCGGCGAACGGCCACCATTCACGATCGCTCACGACGGTGCGCACCCTGGCGACGGGGGTCGCCGAGATCTCGACGACCGAGCCGACCGGGCCGACGGGCGCTGCGGGTCGATCGACCTCGATCGACATCGTCCAGGTGCCGGGCCCGGGGAGCACGAGTCCGCCCACCTCCGCACGGCCGTCGACCGGCACGACCGGATCGCTCGCCACCTCGTGCCCTGCGGCGTCGGCGAACACCACCCGCACCGACGAGACAGCACCCGGCGACGGCCGGCGCGTGTCGAGCACCGACACCGACACCAGGTTCGGCCCCGGTCGCGCCGGTTCCACCGTGGCACTCACCACGAGGTCGGCAGCATCGGCCGTGGCGATCTGCGGCTCGGCGGCCGGCAGGGCGCGGTACGCCTCACCCACCGCCGGCGGGGTCCCGGCGAGCGACGCGGCAATGACCACCAGCACGGCGGCGAGACCCAGCTCCACCGCGACGAGATGTCGACGCGGCAGGCCCGATCGGACGACACGGCGAGCGTTCAGACCACCGGCGACAGCGAGCAGGCACAGGCCGACCATCTTCACGAGACCCAATGCGCCGGCGCGGGTCGACAACAGTCCGGTGACCGTCTCGACCGTGCGACCCGAGAGCAGCAGGCCCGTGACGCCGGTACCGGCGAGGCCGACGACGGAACACCGGCCGACCGTCCGCCACACCGTCGACCGATCGCCCCGGTGGTTCCGGAGCGCAGCGACCACGGCGATCGAACCGAGCCAGACGCCCAATGCGACGAGATGCACCCACTTGAGCATCGCACCGACCGCGACGGTGCCACCGACGCCCGAGTGACCGCCGACCGATGCGAGGAGCACCATCGCCGACCACAGCGCCAACGACACACGGGACGACACACGGGACGTCACACGGGCAGAGGCCGCCGTCACCGGCAGGCGCAGCAACCACCACAGTCCGGCCGCCATCTGCGCGCCGATCACCACCCGACGGCCGGGCTCGCTGCCCAGCAACACGTCCGTCACCGACGACAGCGACGACAACGACGACCAGCCGATCGTCGAGCACTCCGCGAGCAGCACCACCGTCCACGCCACCACCTGAGCCACCGCAGCCCACACCGCCCACACGGCGACGCGTCGACGATCGGCGGCCACGAACGCGGCACCGCACATCGCCAGCAATGCCGACGCACCGACACCGAACAACAGGGCGGCGTCACCCGACGCGCGGACGAGGGTCGACCACCATGGCATCGCGACCTGCCGTCCCGACTCCGAGGGAGGCGCAGCCACCCCGACCCCGAACGAGATCGAGCCGACCGTGCGATGCAGGTCCGCCGGATCGACGACGCCGAAACGGAGCACGTAGCCGCCATCGGCGAGCGCCGGCAAGGCGACGACCACGGTGGCACCGCCGTCGGCGGCCGTGACCGCCAACGTGTCCGCGCTGCCGTCGGCGACGTGCACGAGCGTCACGGCGGCCGACGGGACCAGCACCTCCTCGTCGAACGACAGGGAGATCGTCGCCGGCGCCTCCTCCACGACTGCGCCGTCGGCGAGCGACGTCGACGCCACGTTCGCATGGGCGAGCGCTGTACCGGCCGGCATCGCCAGCGCGAGCAGTCCCGCCGCGACGGCGCCACGCGTCGCGAACCTCGCCCATGCGTGACGCCTCATCCCAGTCGCACCCCGTCGAGGACCACGTCGCCGACGCGAACCGCGACCGTGTCGCCGGCGCGCAGCGCGCCGCCGATGTTGGCGAGGAGCACGAAGGTGCTCCGACCGGCAGCGACGCCCTGCTTGCCGTGGCCGTGCCCGGCGAGGCCCGGTGCCTCGAACACCGCGCCGTCGGCCACGATCACCGGACCGTTCTCCTCCAGGTGCACCGCCACGGCCTTGTCGGCGTCGAGCACCTGATAGGTGAGCTCCACCATGCCGCCGTCTGCGGTGAGGTACGCACCCGTGAGACGGATGCCGAACTCGTCCTCGAGGGCCGGCGAGGTCGGCACCGACGAACCGGCGTCGGCCATCGCTGCCGACCCGGCAGGGGTGGGCGAGCCGTCGGCGAGGATCGCCCACGCACCGACCGCGATCGCCGCGGCGAGCAGGCCGACGGCGAGGCGATCGACCCGACCGGCCCGACCGTTCCGGCGGGCCCGTGCCCTCGGATGGGTCCACACCAGCGGACCGGGCGCCGGCACCGGGGAGTCCGACCAGGCCGGACCATCGGTGTCGGCTGCCGCCGGGCGTCGCTGCCCGAACTCGAACGTGGCGTCCATGTCAGACCACCACCGACAGGACGGGGCCCCAGTTGCCCGAACCGTCCTGCACCCGGACCCAGATCATGGTGCCGACGGCGAAGGCCTGGTTCCGATCGATGCGGAAGGTCCCGTTGTTCGACAGCGTCGACACGTTCTGACCGGTGCCGGCTGGAGCGGGTGCCGCACCTGTCGACCACTCGACCCGGGTGATGCCACCGGGCGCCGTCGCCGTCGCCGTGCCGTTGACCCGGCGGCGCTGCTGGGTCACGGTGAGGTTGCTCGCCGTGGGCAGGCCCACCGCAGGACTCCACCTGCCGGTCGAATCGTGAGCCCGCACCCAGACGTTGCCGGTGGGACCACTGACGTCGCCCAGGGCGATGCCGGGGATCACGGTCGAGACGACCGCGCCAGGCGTGATCGCCACCGCGGTCCCCGTGCCCACCGCCGTCGGGGCGACACCGATGCTGTACTCGAGCGCATCGATGGTGACCCCGACGCCGTTGGCGGCGCCGGTGACACCGAGGTCGCCGGCGGCACGATCGAAGGTGAACGTCGTGACCTTGGGCGCACCCGATGTGACCGTGAGGGCCGTGTCCGGGGTGGCCGACAGGGAGCCCCAGTTGCCGGCGTTGTCCATGCCGTGCACCCAGATGCCGTGGTCACCGGGCGTGAGCGAGGCCACCGAGGCGAGCGGGATGTCGGCGTAGACCGCCTCCGTCGCCGAGTCGATCAGACCGTCGACCGCCGTGAACCGGAATCCGGTGCCGTCGGCAGCTGCCGTCGGCGGGACGGTCTGGAGGCCGTCGTCGATGAAGCCCTCGACCTCGGCCAGGCCGGCGGGTGCCACGTCGGGACCGATCGCGAGATCCGTCACCGTCGCGGTGATCCGTACGACGTCGAGGTACGAGTCGACGGTCGGGAAGGCCATCGTCCCGTCGTTCGGGTTCGGCGACACCGACACCGCCGACGTCGTCGGCCCGGTCCGGTCGACGATCAGCAGGCCCAGTCCGCACAGGCTCGTCGCCGTGCCGTTGGGTGCTCCGTCGTTGCTCCACCGACCGCGGTTGTCGACCGCCGCCACGCTCACCGGGTAGGCCCCCTCGGCGAGCGAGGCCGTCGGCACCGAGCCGACGAGCTCGACGATCGGACCCGGTGCACCGTTGCCGGGTGCCAGTGCGGTGCCGGTCGGCTGGGCCGCGAGCGCCGGGCAGGCGCCCAGGGTGGCGGTGCCGGACACGACCTCGCCGGTGCCGGTGAGGGTGCTGTCGGCCGTGGCGCTGATCGCCACGTCGCCGGTGCCGTTGCTGTACACGGGCTCGACGAGGACCGGCGAGACCACGGGGCCGGCACGGTCGATCGTGAAGGCGATACCGGAGGCACTGCCCCAGGTGGTGCCGCCGTCGTTGGTGAACTGCACCCACAGCACGTGGTTGCCGTTGACCAGCGTCGCCAGCTCCGACACGAGCACCGTGCCCGAGAACGAGGCGCCGTCGGTCGTGACGGTCCCGGGCAGGGCCGTGGAGTTCAGCGGCGCCCCGATGTCGTCGATGGAGAAGCGTGCACCGGTCGCCAACGCTGCACCGGCAGGCGTGTTGACCACACCGGCGAAGACCAGATCGGCGTCGCCGGCGGTCTCGGTGCACTCGGTGGCGAGCGGGTCGCAGCCGACGGCAGCGAGGCTCCAGATGTCACCGGTCGGCACGCCGGGCACGCTCGCGTCGCCCCACACCGACAGGAACGCCATCGCCGGATCGGCCTCCATCGCACCCGGCTTGCGGATCTGATCCGCGAGCAGGTAGCGGTAGCTGGCCTTGGCATCGAGCGGCACCGTCACCATCACGTCGGCGGTCTGCGCGACGTTGAGCGCCACGGTGACGTCGTCGGACCCGTAGGGCAACGCCTCGCCGTCGCGACCGATCGTGCGCTGGTACGCACCGACCAGCCCCATGGCGTGATCGGACATGCCGAGGTTGGCGTAGCGGAGGAGCACGTTGTGACCCGCCATGGTGTCGATCACCTCGGCGGCCGCACCGATGCGACCGTTCACGAGGTGCACAGTCGGGTGGTAGCTCGTGATGTCCGCGGTCGTCGGGTTGGCGGCGAACACCGGGTCGAGGTCGTTCAAGACGACGAGCGCCTCGTCGTGGAACGCATCGGTGCCGACGTCGTAGCCGAGCGCCGAGCCGGCGTTCGTCGCCGTCGCCGGGTCACCGTAGGCACAGCCGGTGAAGGCGTCGGCCGTGGCGCACTCGCCGGGCCGCACCACGAGCACACCGGAGAGACCCATCGCCCACTGCCGGTTGCCGACAGGCGTCGCTGCGCCTGCGCCGTAGGCGGTGGTGCCGACCTGATCGGCGGTGAAGTGGACCGTGGCGTCGCCGCCGCCGGCGATGGTCGGGAACGCCCCGATCCGATCGTCGAGCGAGATGCCGAGGGCGTCGAAGGCGAACGCCCCCGCCGCCGCCGGGAGGCGGTTGTGCACGGTGAGGGTGACGTCGTCACCGGAGGTCGCCACGATCGTGGGGCCGGGCACCATCACGGGTCCGGCCTCGGAAGTCGCGAAGCCCCACACCGGCACGGCACCGAGACCGGGCACCGTCACGGTGCCGGCCTTGGCCCACAGCTCGCAGCCAGTGGCGCCGCAGTCGGCGGTGACGGCCTGGGCGGGCGGCTGGGGGTCGGGTGTGACCACCTGGTCCTGGCCGAGCCGGTCGGCGATGGTGGCACCGCCGGCGGCCAGCACGAGCGAGGCGACGACGGTGGAGACCCCCACGAGGGTCGAGCCGCCGACGAGCATGCCCGTCGAGAGTCGGTTGAATGAGCGCATCGTCGTCTCCTACGCGTTCCCGCAGTTGGTGGCATTCGCCGGGTCGACCCGGATCAGCGTGAGCTGGCCGCCGAAGGCGGCGCCGTAGTTGGTCGCCTCGGCGAGGTTGTGGTTGTGCGCGACGTGGTAGTACTCGCCGCACTGGTTCTTGCCCTGCACCTCTGGGTTCAGCGCACCGTTCTCACCGAGGTACGGCGAGCCGTTCCAGTAGTCGCCCTCGGTGAGGTTGTTCGCCGACGGCAACGGGAGCGGGACAGGGTTGGTGGACGAGTAGTCCTCGACGTTCTGCCACGTGAACAGGGCGTCGATGGTGCTGCCCGGGTCGACCGTGATCGCGAACTTCTCCATCGACAGATCCACCGGCGTGTCGTCGAGGGCGGTGTCGGCCAGCAGCCGACCGTCCTTCGCGATCACGTCCTCGTGGTTGCTGTGCGGGTGGAACGGGTAGGGCTCGCCACCGACGGCCAGGTACCGGATGAGCGCCGGCAGCGGGTTCGCCGCGCTGACGGGCTCGACGTGGGCGAGCGCCCCGTAGGGCTGGTTCGGCAACCACTTCGCACCGTTCGGCGCGATCACGTCGGGGAACGAGCGCCCGTTGATCATGAAGTACCGGGGCGTGTACGCCGCCTGGTACATCGACGACGTGAGCACGTTGCCCTCCTCGACCGCGTAGTGCAGGTCGGGGTCGAGTTCGGTGAGCATCACGAGGTACTCGTGTTCAGAGCTGTAGCGGGTGCGCTGGTCGTCGTAGGCGAGCCGGGCGAGCGGCGCTTCGCCGGCGGGCAACCCCGCCGTGTCGACCGCCATCGCCGGTCGGACGATCAGTGCGCCGACGAGCCCCATCTCCACCTGGAGTTCGGGGTCGTTGCCGCTCTGGTAGAGGTACGTGCCCGGACGACCGGCGGTGAAGGTGTAGGCGATCGATTCGCCCTGGCCGACATCGTTGGTCAGCGACTGCAGCACGCCACCGCCGTCGAACTGTGCCATGGCCGCCTCGCCGTTGGCGAGGACGCTGTCGATGCCCATGAACTGGATCGAGGTGCGCACGGGCAGGGTGTTGCGCAGCGTGATCGAGACCTGGTCGCCCTCGTTCACGCACAGCACCGGGCCGGGGTACTGGAACGCGCCGTTGCCGGCGGCGTATCCCCACATCCACAGACTGTTGCCGTCGGGCGTCTGGATCGTGCCCTCCTTCGCCGTGAGCACGTAGCCGGCGTAGCCGGCCCGGGTGCTCGAGGCGGGGGTGCAGGCGATGCCTTCGGCACGGACAGGTGCTGCTGCCGTGGGCGCCGCCGGCGACGAGACCGACGCCGCGGTGAACACCGATGCGCCGAGCGCCGCGATGGCGGCCAGGCGACCCGCCCGCCGGCGCGTGGGCCGGTGGGTGGTTCGGCTGGTCGAGGACTTGGTTGCGACGTGCATCACAGCTCCCACTGGTTCGGTGCCGTCTGGGCCGGGGCGGTGCCCGTGACGACGAGTTCGGTGCGCTGGCCACCGGCCCACTGGTCACCGGGGACGCCCCGGTACTTCGCAGGATCGGTGTTGTAGAGGGGGTACGTCCCGACCGCCGGAGCGGTGATGACGAGGTCTCGGCTCTCCCCTGCGCCGAGCACGACGGTGTCGGCGACCGTCTGCTGCGAGGGGCCGAGGTAGCGGGCGTCGGAGCCGACGGTGCGCATCGGCACGCCGGGGAACGTCAACGTCTGCTCCTCGAACCCGAGGTTGGCGAGACGGATGAGCACCCGGTCGCCGGGGTTGGCGACGATGCGGGAGCTCACCGGCTGGTACTGCAGGTGGGGCGACGACCCGGACACCAGGTCGCCGTCGCCACCACGGGTACCGGCCGGCTCGAGGGTGTCGGGATAGGCCCGACCGTTCATCAGCCACACGTTCGGCCGATAGTTGGTCCAGTCCGACACCTGGATGTGGGCGTCGTTCCAGTGACCGCTCAGGTCGAACTCGGTGAGCAGCAGTGCGTACTCACGATCGAACGCCGTGTCCGGCGCGTCGTACGCCTGCTTCGCCGCGCCCGCCGGTCGGACGAACACGATGCCGGTCATGCCCATCGTGACGTGCTCGACGTCCTCGAAGTGGCAGTGGTACATGTACGTGCCGGCGTCCTTCGGACGGAACACGTAGGTGAAGTCGCGGCCGATCGGCACCGAGACCGAGGTCTCGGGCACCCCGTCGTAGAACGGGATCGCGTTGCGGAACCCGTGCCAGTGCATCGTGTGCGAGTCGACGAGATCGGGTCGGGTGACGAGGCCGAGGTTGCTGAGGGTGACCCACAGCTCCTCGCCCACGGTGCACTCGACGATGGGAGCGCTGATCTGCGCCTTGCCCATCTGGGCCATCACCTGGGTGCGGTCGAGACCGGTGACGTCGCGGAAGCCGAAGACGTAGGTGTCGAGGTGCTCCGGTGCGAGCGTGTCGGGGAAGTAGGGGGCGATCGCCGGCAGGCCCTGGGGCATGCCGACCCAACCGTCGGTCACCGCGAGGGCGACCTGACGGACCGGGGCGGCGGCCCGGGCCGGGTCGAGACCCGGGGGCACGAGCCCCCGGATCCCGCTGGCCGGCGCGGCCCGCAGACCGGACGTGGCGCTGATGCCGAGGCCGGTGCCGACACCCAGGAGGGTGCCGATGAGGAGGTTGCGCCGTGACAGCAGCCGGCGTTCCGGCTGCGCCGGGGCGCCCTCGTGGATGGAGCTGCTCATTGGTTGCCTCCGAGGAAGTCGTCGAGACGAAGCGAGGTGCCGGCGTTGTTGCCGGTGAAGTAGCGGAGGCCGACCTGGCCGCCAGTGGTGTTCCAGGCCGCCTGCCAGCCGGGGGCGACGAGCTGGGCGCTCGCCACGAGGACGTCGTTGACGTAGAGCCGGACGACGCCGGTGCTCGAGGCCGTCGCCAGCAGCCGGTCACCACGGGCGAGCGTGACGTTCGGCGTGTTGGTGAGCGTCGTGGTCGTCCCGCCGTTGTTGCCGCCGGTGGTGACGCCGTAGCCGATGCCGACCGTGCCGGTGGCCGAGGTGGCGGTGCCCGACTGGCGGGCGAAGCGCACCTCGATGAACCGGGTGGGTGCCGACGTGAGGCCGGCGAAGCCGAAGCTGGTCGTCCCGTTCGCCTTGAGCAGGAGCCCGAACCCCTGGTTGGCGCCGGGCGTCTCGGTCATCGTGATGCCGACGGCCTGGTTGGTTCCTGCGAGCGACTGGTTCCACAGTGCGAAACCGGCCGTCCCCCCTCGCACCTGGTTGCTGGCGGCGTTGTTGGACCCGGTGTTCAGCGTGTAGGCGATGCCGGTTCGGTAGGTCCAGTTGTTGCCGAGCAGACCGGTGAACCCGCCCGCACGGTTGAAGTTGTCGAGCAACGGGACCGTTGCGGGCGGCGGGGGCGGCGGAGCGGGCAGCTCCGTCGGCAGCGCCGGCAGCGGGGCGAGCTCGTCGGCGCCACGGTCGATGCCTGCACCCGTCGGGCGGGTGCTGTCGTCGATGTCCGTGGCCGGCGGCGTCTGCGCCGGGTACGGGGTCACCTGGTTGGCGGCGAGCGTGGTGAGGCCACGATCGACGACGACGTCGGTGGGGGTCACCGCGATGCCCGGGCGGGTGGCGTCCAGGTGGTAGTTCGCCTCCTGGGCCATCGGCTGGTCGACGTTCACGATCGCCGCCGGACGGAACGTGGGGAACGTCCGCCAGTTGGCGACCGACACCTGGGTGTCGAACGTGCGGACGAAGCCGATCTTGGCGATGCCGCTGTTGCCGTTCGCCTGCAGGTCGGTCGAGCCGGTGCCGAGGACGAAGCCGCCGGCCGTGCCGTAGAGCGGGTTGGCGGGCGACGAGTCGACCGTCGATCCGAACACGGTCGGGCGGCCGCTGCCGTCACCGGCGCCCACGTCCCAACGGAGCGGTGCGCTCGCGTCACCCGGCAGGCCGATGCCGGCCACACCGTTGGCGGTCCATCGTCCGGCCCGGTTGTCGGCGAACACGTTGTTCAGCAGGACCGGGTTCGAGAACTTCGGCGAACGGTTGTTGCCGTAGAGCCGGTTCAGACGAGCCTGCAGCACGGCGCTGTTCGCACCGGTCGACACACCCGCCGGTGCCGGGGCACCCGTGCTCGTCATCGCCGTCGCCGTCGTGACGTTCTTCACGATGGTGTTGTTGACGATGCGCACGTCGGGCGTGTTGTCGATGGCGATGCCACCGCCCTCGTGGGTGGCCACGTTGTTGGCGACGATGTTGTCGAACACGGTCATCGTGTCGTTCTGCTGACCGGCGGCCATGAGGAAGCGGATGCCGCCTCCGTCGTCGTTCGACAGGTTGGACTCGATGTCGTTGTGGTCGATGCTGACCGCACCGGAACCGCTCGACAGGACCGAGGTGTTCGCCGAGAGTTCGCCGGCGATCATGATGCCGCCGGCCTCGTCGTAGGCCTGGTTGAAGATGATCCGGTTGTGGTGGATGCGACCACCGGGGCTCCGGCCGTAGTGGGTGATGCCACCGCCGTACTCGGCGCTGGTGTTGCCGCAGATGTCGTTGTTGGCGACCTCGTAGCCGTCGGCGCCGTAGAAGATGCCGATGGCGCCGGCGAGGTTCGTGCCGCCGTTGGCGACGATGCGGTTGTGGAGCACCTTGACGGCCCGGTTGTGGTTGTCGGCCAGCTGCACGTTCTCCGTGCCATTGGGGCCGGCACCGTTGCCGAGGTCGGGGTTGCCCACCCGGACGGCGCCACCGAAGGTGCCGCCGTTGGCGGTGAACACATTGTTCGAGATCACCGTGTTCTGGGCGTAGGCGTTGAGGAACACGCCGCCGCCCTGGGTCTCGACGTTGGTGACACCGGGCCGCGGGGTGCCGTTCTGGCCGCCGCCGAGGTAGTTGAGGTTCGTCGGGAAGCCCTGCTGGTCGCCGCCGGTGATGGTGAAGCCGTCGATGGCGGCCGTGAAGGTGCCGTCGAACTGCGTCGCTGCTTCGGGCCGAACGAGGACGACCTGGCCGACCGCGACGGTCGGGTTGCCGACGACCGGCAGAGCCGCGACCTTGGCGAGCCAGTTCTGGGCGTAGATGCCGTCACCGTTGGCGTCGCCGGTCCAGAAGTAGCGGCCGTCGATCCGCGAGCCGGGCACGCCCGGACCGCCCGGACCGACGCCCTGCAGCTTGACCTTGCTGTGCACGACGAGGTTCTCGAAGTACGCCCGGTCGGGGTTGAACGAGGCGAACTGGGCCGCCGTGTTCGGGTACACGACCACCAGCGGGCTGGCGATGCCGTGTGCGGCATCGAGCGCACGTTGGATCGCTCGGACGCCGGTGCCCTGCGGGTCGTCGCTCGACGGGTCGTACGTCTTGCCGACGCCGACCTCGAGCACGGTGGGCTGGTAGCCGGCACCGATCACGTGGAACGTGATGATGTTGGTCGCCTCGGCTCGGGCCGTGGTGACGATGCGCATCGCCTGTGGTCCGACGGGTGCGTTGGTCGGCAGCGTGAACACGATGCGTGTGTCGGTCCACGTGGTGACGTTGTCCGAACGGAGGCTCGCCGAGCCGAGCACCAGGGTGCCCGCCGTCGTGCCGAACCCCGATCCGGTGATCGTGTAGGGGCCGGAGCCGGGCGCACCGTAGGGCTTGTCGATGGCGTAGAACTGCGGCGTGGTCGCCGCGACCGCGCAGGCCGGCGGGATGCTCGTCTGGCTGCCGGGCAGCTGGAACGAGGCGGCGACACGGCTCGGCGCCTGGTCGACCGGGTGGATGACGCCGGGCCACCCCTGGAACTCGGTACCGATGGTGCGGTACTGGGGGTTGTAGTTGGCGTTGGGGTGGGTGAGTTGGCCGGGGTCGTTGCCGACGAGCCGGTACACGTTGGGGCACACGCCCGACGGGGTCGGGCAGGCGATCGTGTCGGTCGAGGGCAGCAGCACCTCGTAGTAGCCGTTGTGGTCGGACTCGGCGGTGTGCACGAGGCGGCCGGTGTAGTCGTAGATGCCGACGGGCACGTTCGCCATGCCGGTCTTCTCACCGAACACGGTCGACTTCGGGTTCGTCGAGACGTTGAGGTCGTCGATGATGTAGCCGAGGAAGCGGGTCGGGATCGGGACGTCGGTGTAGACGTGGAAGATCGGGGCGATCGAACGCCGGGGCTGGACCCGCACCAACTTGACGTTGCAGGCAGGTCGCTGGAGGCCTTCGGCAGGGCTGCCGCCGTTGTCGATGAAGGTCTGGTCGGTCACGTGCACGGTGTGCAGTGCGCCAGCGCAGGCGGAGTCGCTCGTGTTCTCGCGATAGTTCGCCTGGGCGACGGCGGTGGGGTCACCGGCAGCGGAACCGTCGTAGGTGACGCCGTCCTGCGACACGTAGCTGTCGCCCTGGAACACGTTGATCGAGGTCTCGTCGGTGAACCGGTAGATCGGCTTCGCCGACCGTCCGTTGAGTGCTGCGACCGCAGCGTCGGTGGGCGGGATCGCCTCGACGAGGTAGTCGCCGGTGCCGAGATCGCCGAAGCCGTAGTTGCCGTCGACCTCGCCGTTGGTGCCGACCTGCACGCTCGTCATGGGGGCTTCGATGCAGGGGCCGGTGCCGTCGTTGACGAAGGCCTGGGTGTAGGCCGGCGTGCCGTCGGCGGTGCGGGCGATGCAGCCCTCGGGGCGGGTCCAGTGCTCGGTGGTCTGCGGGGCCTGGAGCGGATCGCAGCCACCCGGGGCGTCGACGGTGCCGTACTGGGCGAGCGGTCGGGCGGTGTTGCCGGTGGCGCCGCACAACTGGACGACCGCACCCGTGTTGGCACCGGTGCCGACGGTCCGGAACGTGCCGTCGGGGTTCCTGGCGGGCCGCCACAGCTGCATGGTCATGTCGGGCACGCCCGGCTGCCAGTCCTCGGTGGCCGCGTTGCGGGGGTTGAGCTCGTTGCGGGTGACGTCGTAGCTGACGGTGCCGACGATGCCGCCGTTGGTGCCGGGGGCGTAGGGCTGCACGCCGATGTCGACCTTGCCACCGAGGCCGAAGATGTTGAGGACGTTCCAGTCGACCTGGTCGGTGAGCTGGGTGTGGCTGGTCGACTCGTTGCCGAGCTTCCAGGTGATGCCGGTCGTGGTGTAGGCGGGGTGGTACGCCTCGAGGATCAGGAACTGCCCGAGCGGGTAGGCGGCCATCGACCAGTCGCCGTCGGGACCGGTCGCGGCGGTCGCCGCGCCCTGGTCCTGCAGGGTGTTCACCCTCGTGCGGAGGGTGAGGCCGAAGTTCGGCACGCCGGCTTCGTTGGGCTCGCGCTTGCCGTTGCCGTTCGCATCGAGGAAGACCGACCCCTCGAGGTCGGTGAACCATCCGGCGAGGGGGAAGGCGCCGAGGTCGATGCGTCCGCCGGCCACCGTGACCTGCACGGTGTCGAGGAGGCGGTCGATCGCCTCGTTCCACACGGTGAGCATGTAGGTGCCGTTGGGGACGTTGGGGATCGTGAAGGTGCCGTCGGCGGCCGCCGGCTGCACATAGACGGCCTGATCGGCCTGGAGGTTGGGGCAGCCGGTGAGGCAGGCGAGGGAGACCCAGCCGTCCTCGACGGGACGCTCGAGCACCGTGCCGGTGCCGCCGCCCCAAATTGTGCCGGGGTTCGGGACGCCGCCGGTCTGGGCCACGTAGGTACGGCCGACCATGAGACGGCCGGTGATGCTGCCGGGCCGGTTGCGGGTGAGCGAGTTCTGCTGCTTGACGAAGCCGAAGTTGACGAACGGCGTGGCTTCGCCGCCGACGACGAGCTCGGTGTCGAAGCCGGTCGAGCCCTCCATGTTCCAGGTGTCCCAGTCCTTGCCGCCTTCGAGGGTGGTGGTCTGGATCCACGGTGCGTCGGCGGCGCCGGCGTCCTGGGGGTCGGGCGGCGAGACCGTCGCCGCGTACCGGTTCGGTCCGAGGTTCGGGATCGCGACCTGGCCGTCGGGGCCGGAGATGCACCCGGTCCAGCTGCCGGGCAGATGGCCGCCCGTCGTGCCGCCGTTGTCGAGCGTCATGGGGATCGGGGCGCCGTCACCGTCGTAGATCATCCGGCCGTTGCCGTCGGTCTCGTACTCGGTGCACAGCGGGTTGCCGTACACGTCGAACTCGACCTCGCCGGCGACGTCGTTGAGGTGCACGCTGAAGCCGGACATGTCGGTCGTGCTCTCGGGCTCGCCGTCGTACTGGCCGTTGGTCGACGCGTTGTCGTTGAAGATGTTCACGCGCACCGTCGCCGTCGGCAGCGGCAGCGCGTTCATCTGCACCCGCACGGCCAGGGGCGCCTGTGGCGTCTCGCCGTTCACGGTGAAGTGGGCGCCGTCGATCTTGAAGCCGTCGGCGGTGACCGAGACGAGGTAGTCGCCGTTCGGCAACCCGAGTCCGGCGGACGGCCAGTCGCTCTGATCGCCGGTCGCGACGACGCGGCTGTGGCCGTCGATCGCACGGATCGACGGCCACGTGCACGATGCGGGGAAGTCGCCCGTGCCGGCGTTCGGTGTGATGGCGTCGCGGGCCGAGGCGGGGAGGCAGTTCGCCTCGTCGTAGCTGGGATCGCCGATGCTGTCCTCGTTGACGATCCAGTGGAACCCGGTGATCGGCTGACCGGTCGTCACGGCGAAGTCCCGGAACGGGAGCACCGGTGCGCTCGTGGTCGCACTGACCACCGAGAGCCGCACCGTGCCGGTCGGCCCTGCGGCGATCGACACCGGTGACGGCACGCCTGTGGGGATCACCACCCCAGCCACCGCCAAGCCGACACCGATGAATGCACCGATGACGCGGCGCGTCGAAGCACGCTTGTGCATGGATTACCTCCGCCCGAATACGGACCGCCGGGAACTCGGCAGGTCTGCTGGGCGACAATGAACCAGGACCTAAGACCTTCGTCAATGGGCCCTACGACTACCGGTCGGCGATGCCGAGCGATTCGCCACGCTGCGTGAACGGTTGAACGTTCGTTGACGGTCGGCCTCGTCCGCGGCCGTCGACGTCGGGAGCCCAACGAGCGAATCGGACCAGGTCATCACCACCGAGCCCGTGTCACCAGCGGATCGGCGGCGGTTCTCGACGGCGCCCGACGCCACGGATCGTGGATGGTCGAGGTCGGCGTTCGAGCCCGCGGACGACCCCTGGGACGGCCGCGCCACACGCCCCCGCAGCGCCGCACCCGCACGTTCTGCGCGGTCGTTCTTGACCGAACCTTGTGGCGCCGAACGGCCTTCGGGGGCCCCTCCGGACGGGGTCTCGCGCAGGTCCTCGGTCCGACGGACGCCGGCACCTCGGTCCGTCGCCCGCCCGCCGCCTGTTCGCCGATGGCAGCCGATCTGCAACGATGCGATCCATGAAGGTCGCACTCACCGTCAACGACTTCCTCCGTCGCGCCGAGCTCGTCTATCCCAAGCGGATCGGCATCGTCGACGAGCCCGATCAGCCCGCCGAGTCCTGGGGGACGCTCACCTACGCCCAGGTCGCCCAACGTGCCCGCGCCATGGCCGCCGGCCTCGATGCCATGGGCATCGGCGTCGGTGAACGGGTCGCGATGGTCAGCCACAACTCGGCCCGCCTCCTCACCGCCCTGTTCGGTGTGAGCGGCTCGGGCCGGGTCCTCGTGCCGATCAACTTCCGGCTCGTCGCGGAGGAGGTCCGCTACATCGTCGAACACAGCGGCGCGCGCGTGCTGCTCATCGACCCGGAGCTCGCCGACGCACTGGCCGACGTCGAGTGCGAGCACCGTTTCATCATCGGCACCGAGGCCGACCACGAGCTCATGCGCTACGACGTCGAGCCGCAACCGTGGACCTCCGACGAGGACGCGACGGCGACCATCAACTACACGAGCGGCACCACGGCCCGGCCGAAGGGCGTGCAGCTCACCCACCGCAACATCTGGCTCAACGCCACGACGTTCGGGTGGCAGCTCGGGATCTCCGATCGCGACGTCTACCTGCACACGCTCCCCCAGTTCCATTGCAACGGTTGGGGTGTGCTCTACGCCGCCACGGGCATGGGTGCGACGCAGGTGATCATCCGCAAGATCGACGGCGCCGAGATCCTGCGCCGCATCGACGAACACGGCGTCACCGTGCTGTGCGGCGCCCCGGCCGTGGCCAACATGGTCCTCGACGCCGCCGCCACCTGGGACGGGCCGATCCCCGGCCGCGACCTGGTGCGCATCGTGTGCGCCGGCGCACCGCCGCCCACGAAGACGATCGAACGCATCGAGACAGAACTGGGCTGGGAGTTCATCCAGATCTACGGGCTCACCGAGACCACGCCGCTGCTGACGATGAACCGCGGCCGGGCAGAGCTCGACGACCTCACCCCCGCCGATCGGGCGGCGAAGCTCAGCCGCGCCGGCGCACCGGCGATCGGCGTCGACATCCGCATCACCCCCGACGGCGAGATCGCCGCCCGCGGCAACCACGTGATGGCCGGCTACTGGGAGCAGCCCGACGCGACGGCCGGCGCGATCCACTCGGTGAGCGACGACCCGGATGGCCCCGACTTCTTCCACACGGGCGACGGCGGCATCCTCGACGACGAGTGCTACGTGACGATCAGCGACCGCAAGAAGGACGTGATCATCTCCGGCGGCGAGAACGTCAGCTCGATCGAGGTCGAGGACGCCCTGTTCAGCCATCCCGAGGTGGCCGAGGTGGCCGTCATCGGCATCCCGGACGAGAAGTGGGGCGAGCTCGTGTTCGCCCTCGTCGTGCGCACGCCGGAGTCGACGATCTCCGAGGCCGATCTGATCGCCTACACCAAGACCAAGCTCGCCGGGTACAAGTGCCCGAAGCAGATCGAGTTCCGCGAGGCGCTCGCCCGCACCGCGACCGGCAAGCTGCAGAAGTTCAAGCTCCGCGAGCCCTACTGGGCGGGCAGGGCGAAGGCCGTCAACTGACCTCGGCTCGACAGCGGGCGTTCCGGCCGGGGTGGCGTCAGGTGCGGTCGAACGGCGACAGGTGCCGATGCGCCCAGGCAGCGGCCTGCGTGCGGTCGGTGACCCCGATCCGCTGGAACAGGTGCGAGCAGTGGGTCTTCACCGTCTTCTCGGCGATGCCGAGCGCGGTGGCGATCTGACGGTTGGTGCAGCCGTCGCTGATCAGGCGGAGCACCGCGGCCTCGCGCGGCGTGAGCGCGGGTGCTTCCGCGATCGTCGCAGCCGACGAACCGCCGCGGCCCAACAGCGACGCCGTGATCGACGGGCTCATCGGCACGCCACCTTCGAGCACCGAGCGGACGCTGCTCATCAGCACGGCCGGCTCGACGTCCTTCACGAGGTAACCGTCGGCGCCGGCCTGGAGGGCACCGTTGACGTGCTTGGACTCGTCGGACGTGGAGAGGGCGATGATCCGGGCGGCCGAACCCTGCGCCTTGAGCTCGCGGATCGCGTCGATGCCGCCCATCACCGGCATCAGCAGGTCCATCAGGATGACGTCGGGATGCAGGGTCGCAGCGAGATCGACCGCTTCACGGCCGTTCGCTGCCGAGCCGATCACCTCGATGTCCGCGGCCGACCCGATGAACGACTCCAGTCCGGAGCGCACCATCGCGTGGTCGTCGACGAGCAGGACTCTGATCATGTTGTTGCCTCGAGATCGAGCCGGACGACGGTGCCGCGCCCGGGTGTGGAACGGATGGTGATGGTGGCACCGGCATCGGTGGCCAGGTCGCGCAGCAGCGCCATGCCGAGGTGACCCTGCGCGACGCGCTGCTCGGTGTCGGCGAGGACGAAGCCCTGCCCGTCGTCGATCACCTCGAGCGTCCAGGCGTGGCCGTGTCGGGCGAGCCGGACGGTCACGTGTTCGGCCCGTGCGTGGCCGATGACGTTGCGGAGCGCCTCGCGTGCGGTGCGCAGCACGAGCAGCTCCTCGAGGTGAGGCGGCCGCTCGGCCACCACGTCCACGGTGACCTCCACGTCTCGCGCCCGGAGCTCGTCGAGGAGGTCGTCGATGCCGGCCACCCATCCGCCTTCGGGCACGGCGACCGGATAGATCGACGCGAGCAGTCCGCGCAGCGTGCGCACCGTCGACATGGTCGCCTGCGACAGGGCGGCCAGTTCGGCCCCGAGCGGCGCCGGCGCGGTCTCGGCCTTCCCTGCGAGGGCGAAGCCGACGCCGATGAGGTCCTGCACCGCGCCATCGTGCACTTCGGCTGCGATGCGCCGCCGTTCGCTGTCGGAGATGCCGATGGCGCGGTGCAGCAGGCGGTCGCGCTCGCGCTGGCCGGCCGCCATCCGGCGGACGAACGCGAGGGCGAGCGGCACCTGGAGCAGCGCGAGGGCGAGGAGCCCGAGCAGGAACAGCGGGAAGAAGCGGCGGCGGTACTCGTCGACGAGGTTCTGCACGTAGGAGTACGAGTAGTAGGTCTCGACGAGCATCGGCTGGCCCGTGGGCGTGCGAGTGCCGAAGTACACCTCGAGGAGGCGCCCCTCCGACGCCTCGAACACGTTCTCCTCCTTGGAGAGGTCGGAGATCGAGATCGCGGCGCCCTGGGTCTCGAGCAGCGCGGCTTCTTCGGGTTCGAGCTCGAACTGGAGCCCGATCACCCGCGGGTCGTCCGACCACAGCACGAACTCGTCCGCCGACCAGATCTTCAGTCGGTAGATCTCCTGATACGACATCAGCGTGCGGGCGGCGTCGTCGAGCGCGGCGACGGCGGCCGGTTCGCGTTCGATCACCCCGTCGGTCAGGTAGGGGGCGAGGGCCACGCGCGCCGTCACCTCCGCCGATCGTCCGGCCTCCGACTTCGCCTCCGACCTGGCGGCCCGGTCGAGCACGAGGATCGACGCGGCGGCGAGCACCACGAACAGCACGACGGATCGGACGACGGCGATCGCGACGACGCGACGGGTGGAGGTGGACACGCCGCTGCGGCGGGAACGGGGCGCCGGGTCGGCGGTCGGGCCGACGGCGTCGACCCGGTCCTCTCCCGTCGCGTGCGTGCTGCTCACCGGTGCGGGAGTCTACGGGCGTTGTGCGACCAGGTCGGCCCCGAGTCGTAGGTCGTGTGCACGGGACGGCCGCCATGGCTCCGGCCGGTACCCCCTGGGCGGGTGGGTACCGGCCGAAGCCTCCTTCGGCGGGAAGGAGGTGCGGTCCGACGCCAGGCGGGGCGCCGGACCGACGAATGGGACGGGTCAGCCGACCGGAACGGCGTCCCCGCGAGCGGTGGTCACGAGACGTCCCCTCCGGCGACGTTGTCGACGCCGGTCATGGGCGCGAGCCGCACGCCGACGCGTCCGCCGGCGAGGCGGAGCGGATGACGTTCGGGCAGGCAGACCGACCCGACCCAACTGGGTCCCGAGCGGGTCACGACCACCACGGTGATCCCGCCGGTCTCGTCGGCGATCGCGACGAGCGAGTCGCCGTCGCCGAGCGCGAGCGGCCACGGCTCGTCGAGCGCCCGCCACGGGTCGGCGGGATCCTCGTGTCGGTCGAGGACGACGACCTGGACGGCGCCGCCTGGGTGGGCGTCGAGGTAGCGCACCTCGATGCATCGGGCGGGGGCGGCCATCGTGCCACCCGACGCCTTCAACACGATCGTGGCGTCGCCCTGGGCGACCGAGCGACAGGTGAAGCGAGCGCCCTGGCGAGCGCCGAAGCCGCCGATCAGCCAGTGGGTGCGCTGGCGTGAGCCCGCCGCAACCGGGTTCGCGCCCGGACGCAGGAACCCGTCGACGAGGCTGCAGGCGGGCACCCGGGGATCGACGACCTGCGCGATGCGACCCGACCGGCGCGTCGCGCCGATGCCGCTCGGTGCATCGAAGGGTCGCAGGGGCACGACATCGGCACCCTGCACTCCCCCTCGTGTTCGCGCCACGTCCGCCGTCAACGCCATCGTACCACCACCCGTCCTCAGACTGGTCTTAAGACCTGTGCAGCACCCTACGAAATCTCCGGGCCGAGGACAAGCCACGTTCCGTCAAAGTTCTCGCAACGTCTTGACGATCGGCCGTCGATCCCCGGATCCACCCCGCCCCCTCCCCCGCCCCCGGCCCCGCCACAAGAAGACACGGGGTCGGCGGGACCCTCGACCCGGCCTCCCCGCCACCGATCGGGCTGACTCATGCGTCAGTCAGGACTGACCGACCGGTCAGGCCCACTATCTGTTGCATCAGTGAGTAGCAATGCGCGACCGCGCGTCGTTAGGTTGCCGCCCGGCTCGACGCCAAGGTCGTGCCGCAAAGGGATGTGATCCAGCTTTTCAAAGCTTTTCAGTTCGACTCGACGAGGAGGCGACAGACCATGGAACAGCAGTTCGACGGAACCGTGAACGCAGGCCGCAAGGGCGTGGCATACGACTGGCAGTCGTTGCTCGCCGCAGCTGAAGCGACGTCGCTCGACACCGAGCTCGTCGGTCTCTCCCTCACCTCGCAGTTCGCCGAGTGAGCCGGCACCCGGAACGGGTGCTCGTCCTCGGTTGCGGGTCGGTGGCCCAGTGTGTGGTGCCACTGCTCGTCCGTGATCTCCACATCGACCCTGCGCGTCTCACGGTCGTCGACTTCACCGACAACCGCGACCGCATCGCCGATCAGATCGCCGCAGGCGTGACCTACGAGATCGATCGACTGACCCCCGAGAACCTCGACGAGTTCCTGTCGGCCCGCGTCTCCAGCGGCGACGTGCTCCTCGACCTCGCCTGGAACATCGACAACCCCACGATCCTCGAGTGGTGTCGCGACCACGACGTCAGGTACCTCAACACCTCGGTCGAAGTGTGGGACCCCTACGTCGACCTCGCGAACACGCATCCGCTCGATCGCACCCTCTACGTCCGGCACATGGAGTTGCGCCGCATGAAGGCGCGTTGGGGTGACAACTCGGGTGCAACCGCCGTCCTCGAACACGGTGCCAACCCCGGTCTCGTGAGCCACTTCACCAAGCAGGCCTTGCTCGAGATCGCGACCGCCATGCTCCAGCGTGGGCTCGTCGCCGATCCGGCCGACGTCCCGATGCTCGAGGGCGCCCTCGCCGCCGCATCGAACGACCGCACCGGCTTCAACGTGCTCGCGATGCTCACCGGCACCAAGGTGATCCACGTCGCCGAGCGCGACACACAGATCACGAACGTGCCGAAGGAGACGAACGAGTTCGTCAACACCTGGAGCGTCGACGGGTTCTACGAAGAGGGCATCGCCCCGGCCGAGATGGGTTGGGGCACCCACGAGATCCGCCTGCCACCCGACGCCTACGTGCACACCGGCGAGGGCCCACGCAACCAGATCTGCCTCGCTCGACCGGGCATGGAGACATGGGTGCGCAGCTGGGTGCCGAGCGGCGAGATCCGCGGCATGGTGGTGCGCCACGGCGAGGCGTTCACGATGTGCGAGCACCTCACCGTCGACGACCCGGTCACCGGTGCCGCCGTGTATCGCCCGACGGTGCACTACGCGTACCACCCGTCCGACGCGGCCATCAACAGCGTGCTCGAACTGCGGATGCGCAACTGGGAGATGCAGCCCCGCCAGCGCATCCTCAACGACGAGATCATCAGCGGCCGCGACGAGCTCGGCGTGTTGCTGATGGGCCACCCGTTCAAGGCGTGGTGGACCGGTTCGGTCCTGTCGATCGACGAGGCCCGTGCGGCGCTCCCCCACCAGAGCGCCACCACCTTGCAGGTGGCCGGCTCGATCGTGTCGGCCGTCGCGTGGATGATCGAGAACCCGCACCAGGGTGTGTGCGTTCCCGACGATCTGCCGTGGGACACCGTGCTCGAAGGTGCCAAGCCCTACCTGGGCACCCTGTACTCGGGCCCTGCCGACTGGGATCCGGTCAGCAGCCGCAACGACGTGTTCCCCGGTTGGAGCACCGAGCGCGACGGCCTGAACCTCGACGACCCCTGGCAGTTCACCAACTTCCTCACCCGCTGAGCGACCCGGCAGCCGGCTCGAGCCGCGGTCCAGTGGCCCGACGGCGAGTACCGATCAGGGGGTCGGCGTGTCGGCGACGTCGGATACCTCGGCGCCGGCTTCGACCGCCGCCCCGTGCGGCCCCGGCGTGGATGGATCGCCATTCGCTTCCCTGGCTTCCATACCCTGCCTGATCGGCTCGAAGAGGGCCATGGACGCCTCGGAACGATCGATGCACCGGACGGTCGAGATCTGCTCGGTCCGTCCGTCACCGAGGTCCTCGAAGGCATGCGTCTCGATCCACGAGACCATGAAGAGCGGGTTCGGCCCAGCCGGCGTGAACCGACACGTGAAGTACTCGTACGGCCGCCAGTCCAGATACTCGCGAAACGCGTCACCCACGTCGCCGTGCGCGCAATGGCTCGACGCCCCAGGACCGAGACGACCCTGCTCGTTCGGGGTGAACACCATCACGGTGTCCAGCAGGGTGATGGGACACTCGAACCGCCTGCCCGGCCGGAGCCAGTACTGCCACACCACCGACGGAGGTACCGGCAAGATGCGGCGCCGATACACGTCTGCTTCGTCGACGGAAACCCTGACTCGTTGCGCATCGCGACGCCGGTCTGCGACATCGGCGAGGTCCTGGATGTACCCCGTGACCTCTCCGAAGGATTCGTAGGACTCGGAGTGAGCAGGAAGCTCGAACTGCTTCGGTTCCCGAAAGCACTTCGCCGACATGAACGCGTAGGCCTTCGGCCCACCCGATTCGATCACGGTGTTCTTCAACAACCGGTGAGCCAGGATCACCTCCGGTCCCGCCAGGTCCACTCGACCGTCGTCGTCGCGGTCGACCATGAACTCGCCGAAGTGCACGATGAACTTCAGGCCGAGACCACCGATCGCTCGACACGCATCGCAGGTGCACGTCGTCGATCTGGTCATGTCGAGGAGACGGCTCGTGAAGTCGAAGTAGCAGGACTCCACGAGCTCGAGGACTTGTTCGCCATCTGGGAACTCGTCGGACCCGGCGAAGCAGAAGACAGCGTCGCCTTCGAGCTTCACGAAGCGCATCGGCGGCACGAGCCGTGACCTGATCAGCTTGGTCAGCTCGGTGACGATCGCGTGAGAATGTTCGAGCTCGGTGCCGGTCAAGAACTTCGTGTATCCCGAGATGTCCGCCAGGAGCAGGTACCCGGACATCCTGCCGACATCGAGTGGCATCGTTGCACCTCCGGCTTCGCCACACGATGCGTAGCACAGAGCCGTCACGGCACGCTGGGGCAAGGTCGTCTTCGTCGGAGCCCACCCACGGCACCTCGGGCCTTTCGAGCGGTGCCCGAGCCCGCAAGACGTTCGAGCCGCCCGCCTGGCGCGTCACGATTCGGTTGCCCCGTGCTTGCCGTCGTGTGCGCTCGCATTGCCCGGGAAGGACGCTTCGTGCGAGTGAACAGCCCGTCCCGATCGGCAGCTCTGCGCTAGATCGTTGGCGGCAGGCGACCCAGCGCACGCGACGTCTGGCGCGATTTGTAGTGCCGAGCGCTACAAATCGCGCCCAACGTCCCCAGGTAGCGCCGAGTGCCCGGTATGTGCGCTCTGCGCAAGGTGGCACGGAGCTCAGCTCAGCTCGTCTGTTCTGTCCCGCGTACCTGCTTCTGCGGTGTTCCGGCTCGTCGTCGAAAGGTCGATGTCAGCCGCGCGTTTCCCGCGGGAAATCGCGCCCTGGTCAACCGCCGAGGACCGTGGCCACGACGTACGGGAGATCCATCTGTTGGCCCGACCAGCCTCCGAGACGGTTCGGATCCTCGGGCCGGCCGACGGTGAACTCGGTGATCGGGATCGGACGATCGATCGCACGACCATCGGCTGTCGCGACCGTGAGCGTGCGATCTCGGTGCAACGTGAGGACCAGTCCGTGGAGATGGACCATTCGGTGATGCAGCCAACACAACCGCACCAGGTTGTTCAGCCTCGTTCGGCCACCCTTGGATCGTTCGATCACATGGTGCGCGTCGAACGTGCCGGCGTGATGACAGCCGGGGAACTGACACGTCGGATGTCGCCGCTGCAGGAACCGTCGCTGCCGCCGATTCGGCGCCGGCTGCCGATCCCGCTCGATCGGACCCTCCGGCGTGTCGACCACCGTGGTGACGGCGCCGTCACACGCGAGGCATTCGGCGAGCTCGGTCGAGATCGGATTGCCGTTGTCGAGGATCGCATGACCGTCGTCGGACACATGCGCCACCACCTCGACCGACACCTCGCTCCGGCCCAACAACAGCTCGACGAACGCATCCGCCTGCGTCTGGGCGAGCTTCACCCCACGCTCGATCTTCGCCGCCGCACGAACCGCCGCCACGGCCGCAGCGCCGGTGTCGGCGGGCAGGCGGACCGTCAAGGTGATCCCACCGTCGTCATCGGTGCACCAGCGGAAACTGCGCCCCTCGATCTGTGCAGCGTCCTCCTGACGGGTCGCACGACGACCCGCGGCGACGAGTTTCGCCAACTGGCCGGCCGTGAGGTGCTGGGCCACCTCACACCAACGTTGCTCGGTCTCGGGCGTGACGACACGAGTGAGTTCACGCACCTTCGAATACGACAGATGCCCATCCCAGAACGCCTGCTTGACGAGCGGCAACTCCTGCAGGGCCTTCGCGACCCGCAACCGTTCCGATGCTGCGACCGACGCGAGCCCGCACTTCCACGACAACCAGTGCTGCACCGACACACACCCCCACGACCCCCACGCCTGCCGCCGGTCGTACTCCACCAACACATCCAGGAATCGGGCCAACCCACGCGACTCCCACGCCGCATGAGCGACGAGCTCGGCCTCCAACTGTTCGGTCGCGACATCACACAGTTCCATCACCCGATCATGACCAAGGGGTGCGACACCGATCCCCCGACGCTCGACCGATTTCCCGCGGGAAATCGCCGACGGGCGGGGCCTGCGGCGAACCTGATTGCCGAAACCGGCCGACTGGGGTACAGTCCGGAACCGATATGCGCACCTCCGGCCTGCTGCTCCTTCTTATGTAGGGCAAGCGCCGCGTCCTCGCGCTTGCCCGCCCCCAGCCTCCGGCCGGGGGCTTCTTGCTTTTTCCGGCCGGTGTCCACCCTCGTTCGCCCCGATCCGCTCTCACCGCCACCACTCGCTCGCTCGCTCCAGGAGATCCACCGTCATGGCACCGCCAAACGTCACCCCGAAGAAGATGCCCTTCCACAAGTACCAGCGCTTCGTGCCGCTGGTACTCACCGACCGCACCTGGCCCGACGTCGTCGTCGACAAGGCCCCCCTGTGGTGCTCCGTCGATCTGCGCGACGGCAACCAGGCGCTCATCGACCCGATGGACCCCCAGCGCAAGCGGCGCATGTTCGACGCCCTGGTGAAGATGGGCTTCAAGGAGATCGAGGTCGGCTTCCCGTCGGCCAGCCAGCCCGACTTCGACTTCGTCCGCCAGCTGATCGAAGAGGACCTGATCCCCGACGACGTCACGATCCAGGTGCTGGTGCAGTGCCGCCAGGAGCTGATCGAGCGCACCTACGAGGTGCTGCAGGGCGCCAAGCGGGCGATCGTGCATTTCTACAACTCCACCAACCCGCTGCAGCGCGAGGTCGTGTTCGGCCTCGACAAGCAGGGCATCATCGACATCGCCGTCAACGGCGCCAAGCTGTGCAAGAAGCTCGAGGAGACGATCCCCGACACCCAGATCCGCTACGAGTACTCGCCGGAGAGCTTCACCCTCACCGAGCCCGAGTTCGCGATCGAGGTCTGCCACGCCGTCATGGACGTCGTCGAGCCCACGCCCGAGAAGCCGATCGTGCTCAACCTGCCCGCCACGGTCGAGTGCTACACGCCCAACGTGTACGCGGACGTGATCGAGTGGTTCGGTCGCCACATCCGCCAGCGCGACTCGGTGGTGATCAGCCTGCATCCGCACAACGACCGCGGGACCGGCACCGCGGCCGCCGAGCTGGGCGTCATGGCCGGCGCCGACCGCGTCGAGGGCACCCTGTTCGGCAACGGCGAGCGCACGGGCAACGTCGACGTCGTGAACCTGGCGATCAACCTGTTCGTGCAGGGCATCGATCCCGAGCTCGACATCAGCGACATCGACGCACTGCGCCGCACCGCCGAGTACTGCAACCGGCTGCCCGTCCACCCCCGCCACCCGTGGGTGGGCGACCTGGTGTACACCGCCTTCAGCGGCAGCCACCAGGACGCGATCAAGAAGGGCTTCGAGGCGCTCGACAAGAAGGCCGCGGCCAACGGCGGCGAGTACCCCGAATGGGGCGTGCCGTACCTGCCGCTCGACCCGAAGCACCTGGGCCGCACCTACGAGGCCGTCATCCGCGTCAACAGCCAGAGCGGCAAGGGTGGCGTGGCCTACGTGATGAAGACCGAGCACGGCTTCGACCTGCCCCGTCGGCTGCAGATCGAGTTCTCGAAGACGATCCAGCACATCACCGAGGACTCGGGCACCGAGGTGAGCCCGGTCGTGATGTGGGACGCCTTCCAGGAGGCGTATCTCCCGCCCGAGCCGAGGTTCCGCCTGACGTCGCACGAGCTGCGCAGCGACTCGACGTCGGGTCGCACGGCGATCACGGCGCAGCTCACGGTCGACGGCGAGCACCGCACGATCGACGGTGAGGGCAACGGCCCGATCGACGCGTTCGTCAAGGCGCTGCGCTCGGGCATCGGTGCCACCCTCGACGTGATCGATTACGCCGAGCACGCCATGGGCCAGGGCTCGGAGGCGATGGCGGTCGCCTACGTCGAGACCACGAGCCCCGACACCGGGGTGCTGTGGGGCGTCGGCACCGATCCGAGCACGATCACGGCCTCGCTGCGCGCCGTGCTCAACGCACACGAGCGCTCCCAGCAACAGCAGCAGCACTGATTCGCTTCGGTGAGCCGCGCCCGCACCGGCTGCGGGCGCGGCTCACGGAACGACCGGCCGTCGCGGCCTGCGGAACTAGGATCGCGTCATGCGGCGATGGGCGAGGCGACTGGTGTGGCTGGCAGTGCTGACCGCCGTGACGGCGGTGACCGCACGCTGGTGGTCCACACGCTCCGTCCCCGCACCCACGAGTTCCCCGGCGTGGCCGCCGTTCGATCCGCCCGCTCCCGGCCCCCGGCCGGTCATCGTGCCGCAGGTGTCCGACGAACCGCTGGCACCGGCGCAGGAGATGGTCGAGACCGGCGGGTCGGCCTGGGTCGCGCCGGTCGAGGGCGACTGCCCGCTCGACCATCCGGTGAAGGCGAACGACAACTCCGGCATCTACCACGTGCCCGGCGGCCGCTTCTACGACCGCACCAAGGCCGAACGCTGCTACGTCGACGCCGAGTCCGCGGCGGCCGACGGCTATCGTGCGGCCAAGGCCTGACGTCGTCGACGTCGGGTCGGGAGCGACGAAGGGGAACAACATGAAGGTGTCCGTCGATTTCGATGTGTGTGCGTCCACCGGGGCATGCATGCAGGTGGCCCCCGAGGTGTTCGAGGTGCGCAGCGACGGCTACCTGTACGTGCTCCAGGAGGAGCCCGGCGAGGAACTGCGCGACAAGGTGCAGCAGGCCGCCGACATGTGCCCCACCGCAGCGATCACCGTCGAGGGCTGACCTCCGAGGCTCCTCCGGCCACGGGTCGTGGTCGGAGTCTTCAGACCGTCTCAAGACCACTCATCTCCGGGGGCTGAGCACCCGATAGTCTCGCAACCGCACGTGCACGGTGACCCGGGCAGGTGCGGCGGGCGGACGCAGGGTGGCATCGAGGGTCGGAGGTCTGAGTATGAACCGACGCGTCACGTTCGTGACGGCGTTGAGCGTGGCGGGTACCGCCGCGGTGGCGGCGATGTCGTTCGCCATCGTCTACGAGCCCGCCGACGACCCCTCCGCCGGGGTGCCTCTGCTCGACACCACCCTGGCCGTTTCGCCCGACGCATCACCGGGCACCGACCCCGCCGTCGGTGATGCCGCTCTGCCCGGTGCCGCACCGCTGCCGACCGCGCTCAATCCTGCCGTGCCCATCGCCGCGACGCCGGCGGCACCCACCGGGGCGACGGCGCCGGCGGCCGCACCCGTCTCGGCCACATCGGGCCAGGGCAGCAGGGGCTCCGGCGCGAACACGCCGACCCCACCAGCGGCACCCACCGGCGCACCGACGGGCGTCACCACTCCGGCGGCTGCGCCCGCCACCT
Organism: Actinomycetota bacterium; assembly: GCA_026393475.1. Lineage (GTDB taxonomy): Bacteria > Actinomycetota > Acidimicrobiia > Acidimicrobiales > Ilumatobacteraceae > VFMC01. Next base: position 89,374 of record JAPLAA010000060.1, on the reverse strand, counting down.
CGCCCGCCACCTCGCCCGCCCCGTCACCGTCGCCCACCAGCGGCACACAGCCGCCCGTGACGACCGCCGCCCCGGCAACCACGGCGGCAACCACGGCGGCACCCACGGCCACGACGGCCACCACGGCGCCGGTGACCACCGCCGCCGCACGGCCCGAGGGCGTCCCGGCCGACTGGCCGGCGAACAAGCCGATCCCACCGATGCCTCCCGGGTGCGTCCAGCCGCAACTCGAGGACAACGGCGTCTGGAACTGCCAATGAAGCGGGATCGCCGATTCGGCGTCTGATCGGAAGGAAGCCCGCCGACGGCGGCTGAGTAGTGTCCAACCCGACATGGGCCTGCACGACCTTCTCCGCACCGCCTGGCATCGCAGCGACTCGATGCTGTGCGTCGGCCTCGACCCCGACACCGCTCGACTGCCCTCCCCGCTCGACGGCAACCCGAACGCGATCGAACGGTTCTGCATCGACATCGTCGACGCGACGGCCGACGTCGTCTGCGCGTTCAAGCCGCAGATCGCCTACTTCCACGCCCACCGGGCCGAGGCGCAGCTCGAGCGGATCTGCCACCACATCCGCGAACGCCATCCACACGTCGTGCTCGTGCTCGACGCCAAGCGCGGCGACATCGGGCCCACGGCCGAGCAGTACGCGCGCGAGGCGTTCCACCGCTACGGCGCGCACGCCGTGACCGTGAACCCGTATCTCGGCACCGACTCCGTCGAGCCGTTCCTCCGCCACACCGGCCACGGGGTGTTCGTCCTGTGCCGCACGTCGAACCCCGGCTCGGGCGACTTCCAGATGCTCGACGTCGGCGGGGAACCGCTGTACCTCCACGTCGCCCGCCGGGTCGCGACCGAGTGGTCGCAGATCGGCGACTGCGGGCTCGTCGTGGGTGCCACCTATCCGGACGAACTGCGCGAGGTGCGGGCCGTCGTCGGCGACATGCCGCTGCTGGTGCCCGGGATCGGCGCCCAGGGCGGCGATGTCGACGCGACGGTGGCAGCCGGAGCCGACAGCCAGGGCTTCGGCATGGTGATCAACTCGTCGCGGGCGATCCTGTACGCATCGAGCGGCGACGACTACGCCGAGGCGGCGCGTGCCGCTGCGATCGCCACCCGCGACCAGATCCGCGCCGCCGGCGCTCGCTGACCACCGATCCGCACTTCGTGCGGGACCGTTGACCCGTGAGGGTCAGCCGACGAGCGTGTTCACCGAGATGATGCCGGGCGCCTGACGCAACGACTCGACGACCTCGGTCGGCACGCTGGCGGTGGGGGCGATCAACATGACCGCGGTGCCCGGCTCGACTGCCCGGCCGACGTCCATGTCGGCGATGTTGATGCCGGCGTCGCCGAGCATCGTGCCGACGAGACCGATCACACCGGGCCGGTCGTCGTTCTTGACCATCAGCATGTTGGCGGCGGGCGGCACGTCGAAGCTGTGCTCGTCGATCGCGACGATGCGCTGGTCGCCGCGCTTGCCGACGATCGCACCGGAGATCGAGTGGCCCCCACCGTGGATGGTGATCAGGTTGACGAAGTCGGCCGCGGTGGCGCAGTTCGTCTCGCGCACCTCGAGGCCCTTGTCCTTCGCGAGCTGCGGGGCGTTCACGTACGTGACCGCCTCGTCGCTGAACAGACCGAAGAAGCCCTTCAGCGCGGCGAGCGTGACGATGCGCGTGTCGTAGCCGGCGATGTCGCCGTCGCAGCACACCTCGATGGTGGCGGGCGATTGACCCGACAGCGAGGCGAACAGGCGACCGAGCCGCTCGGCGAGGGGCAGGTAGGGCTTCAGCGTCTCGTTGGCCTCGGCAGCATTGACGTTGACGGCGAACGGGACGAACTCGCCGGCGAGCGCCAACTGCACCATGTCGGCGATCGTGTCGCCGGCCTTGTCCTGCGCCTCACGGGTGGAGGCACCGAGGTGCGGGGTGACCACGACGCTGTCGAGTTCGAACAGCGGCGACGACGTGGTGGGCTCGGCGGCGAACACGTCGAGCGCGGCACCGGCGATGATGCCTTCGCGGATCGCGTCGGCCAGGTCCTGCTCGACGACGATGCCACCGCGGGCCACGTTGATCACACGCAGGCTCGGCTTGGCCTTCATCAGCAGGTCGCGGTTGATGAGACCCGTGGTCTCCTTGTTCTTCGGCAGGTGGATCGTGACGAAGTCGGCCTCGGTGATCAGCTGGTCGAGACCGAGCAGCTCGACGCCCATCTGGCGGGCGCGATCGGCGGACACGAAGGGGTCGTAGGCCACGAGCCGCATGCCGAAGGCCTTGGCCCGGTCGGCGACGAGCTTGCCGATGCGACCGAGGCCGACGATGCCGAGCACCTTGTCGGCGAGCTCGACACCCTCCCACCGGCTGCGCTCCCAGCGGCCCTGGGTGAGCGCGGCGTGGGCCTGCGGCACGTTGCGGGCCTGCGAGAGCAGGAGCGCCATGGTGTGCTCGGCGGCGGAGATGATGTTGCTCTGCGGTGCGTTGACGACCATCACGCCGCGGCGGGTGGCGGCGTCGACGTCGACGTTGTCGAGGCCGATGCCGGCCCGGCCGACGACCATCAGGTCGCTGCCGGCCTCGAGCACCTCGGGGGTGACCTGGGTGGCGGAGCGGATGATCAGTGCGTGCGCGCCCACGATGTGGGTGAGCAGCTGCGACAGGTCGAGCTGGACGTCCACCTCGTGGCCTGCGGCGCGGAGTCGATCGAGACCGCCCTCGGCGATCTCTTCGGTGACGAGGATGCGTGCCATCGCGTCCATCGTTACCCGCTCGATCCGGGCATCGGAACCGCGATGAACAATTCGTTCAGCTGCCGGGTGTGACACACCTCGCACCGCTGGTCGCCCCACCTAGGCTCCCCCACGTGGGCGCGCGCAACACCGAGATCGAGCGATGGTTCATCCGTCGCGGCGTCCCGCACTTCATCGACGACTACGCCCCCACGACCGACATCTGGAACCGCAGCCTGCCGATGCTCGGCATCGCGTACGTGGCAGGCGGACTGAATGCGTTGAACCTGCGCGACTGGAGCTGGCAGCGCAACGTGGCCACGGCCGTCGGGGTCGTCGCGGTGCTGATCGCCGGCTGGGCCGTCATCAACATGGCCCGCCATCGACGTCCGTTCGTCGTCCCCGAGGTCGTCGGCACGCCCGAGCTGGCGCTGTTCCTCATCGGGCCCACCATCCCGTCGCTGGTGTTCGGCCAGGCCGGCGACGCCTTCCAGACACTGATCGAGGGCGCCGCGATCCTCGGTGTCATCTTCCTCGCCACCAGCTACGCGGTCTTGGCGCTGCTCGCCTGGGCGATCCGACGCAGCGCGGCACAGCTCTCGACGCTCGCGAGCCTGGTGGTCCGCGCTCTGCCGTTGCTGCTGCTGTTCACGACGTTCCTGTTCATCAACGCCGAGGTGTGGCAGGTGGCGGGCACCCTGACCGGACTGCCCTACGTCGCCACGCTGTCGATCTTCTTCGTGCTCGGCGCGGTCTTCGTGCTGTCGCGGGTGCCCGGCATCATGCGCGGCCTCGCCACCTTCGACAGCTGGGACGCGGTCCGCACCGCGGCCGCGGGCACGCCGGCGGAGATCGTCGTGCTCCCCGAGGCCGGTGCACCGCCGCCGTTCGCGCTGTCGCGGCGGCAGAAGGTCAACGCCGCCCTCGTCACGGTGTTCAGCCAGTCGCTGCAGATCACGTTCGTCGCGCTCCTGCTCACGCTGTTCTTCGCGCTGTTCGGGTTCCTGGCCATCCCCGTGGAGACGACGGAGGCCTGGACCGGGCTCGATCAGGTGCACGTGTTCGCGAGCCTCGGCGTCGGCAGCCACACCCTGGTGATCACCGAACCGCTGCTGCGCGTCGCCGGCTTCCTCGGCGCCTTCACGGGCATGTACTTCACCGTCGTGCTGTCCACCGACAGCACCTACCGCGACGAGTTCGCCGAGGACGTGGGGCCACAGATCCGCCAGGCCCTCGCCGTGCGGGTGGCATACCTCCACCACCGGCTCGGGAACGACACGGCCTGATCGGGCGGCCCGGACTCGACGTCAGGACATCGCCGCGGCCGCTCCGGGCGGGTAGCTTGCGATCCACGTGGCCGCCACCGTGGACGGCCAGGTCAGATGCCGTTCCCGGAGGTTCGCATGTCGCACGAGTTCCTGTCGCCCGCCTGGATGGAGGCTGCCCGCGAGATCCGCGAGAAGTACGCCGACCAGGCCACCAAGGTCACCACCAGCATCCGCATGAACCAGGTGATCACCGAGGTGCCCGAGACCGTCAACGGCGACCAGGTGATCAAGACGTTCATGGACACCTCGTCGGGCGCGGTCGTCATGGACCTCGGCGAACTCGAGGCCGCCGACCTCACCGTCACCACCGACTACGCCACCGCGTACAAGCTCTTCGTCGAGCAGGACCAGGCGGCCGGGATGCAGGCGTTCATGGCCGGCAAGATCAAGGTCCAGGGCGACATGATGAAGATGATGGCGATGCAGACCTCGATGCCCCAGGACGAGATCGCGAAGACCATCGCCCAGGAGATCAAAGAGATCACCGCCTGATCCCTGACGACCGAGGGCGGCACGATGGTCATCAGTGACGGGGCCGTCCCGCTCCTGATCGTCGACGGCGTGCTCGACGGATCACTGGTCCGCGACCTGCTCGCGCACGCCGACCGGGAGGGCTGGGTGGCCTCGCCCATGGTCAGGCCGGGGCCCGACGGCAACGCGGTCCTCGTGCCCGACGACGACGTCAAGGCTCGCTTCGACCATCTCCTCGTCGACCAGGAACTGACCGCTCGCGTGCAGCGATCGTTCGTCGATCGTCTGCTCCCGGCGGCGGCCACGGCGTTCGCGCAGCCCATCCGTTCGCACGAAGCGTTCAAGATCGTCCGGTACGACGCGGGTGCCGGATGGTTCACCGCACATCGTGACAACGAGGCACCGGACGCTCGTCACCGCCGACTGGCCGTGACGGTGAACCTCGACGAGGACTTCGAGGGCGGACACCTCAGGTTCCCCGAGTTCGGTACCGACGAGTTCCGGCCGCGCCCGGGCGCCGCGATCGTGTTCTCCTGCAGCCTGCTGCACGAAGTGACGCCGGTCCGACGCGGCTCGCGGCACGCGCTCCTCACCTTTCTCTGGTGACGCGCTGACGGAGACGGAATCGTCAGTTCGTCCCCCGTTCAACTCCCCGTCGCACGTGCTCCATCGTGGCTCAATGGAGCTCTCTTATGGTCCGGAGACCACCACCGCTCCACCACGGGAGGGTCATCATGACCGACGCACACATCGAAGCCGACCAGTCCCAGTTCGAAGACGTCGTCCGCGAGCGGATGAGTCGCCGAGGGGCGTTGAAGACGCTCGTCGTCCTGGGCGGTACCGCCGCCGGGTCGGCCGTGGCTGCTCGGACCGCACAGGCCGCCGCGCCCTACGCGCCGGGTGAGCTCACCTTCGATGCGCTGCCGCTGAACACCGCCGACCAGATCTCGACCGCAGTGGGCTTCAAGCACGACGTCGTCATCTCGTGGGGCGACCCCGTCGTCCCCGGCGCCCCCGCGCTGAACGTCGACAACCAGACCGCCGCAACCCAGGCGCAGCAGTTCGGGTTCAACAACGACTGGGTCGGCATCTACCCGCTCGGCAAGCGCGGCGACGACTCCTACCGCGACGACGAGAGCGACGACGGCGAGGACAAGGCGCTCATGTTCGTGAACCACGAGTACACGAGCGCGAACATGATGTTCCCCGGCGTCACCTACGCCGGGTTCAACAGCGCCGCCGCCACGACCGCCGAGCAGAAGCTGATCGAGATCGAAGCGCACGGCGCATCGGTCGTGAAGGTCGTGCTGAAGAAGAACTCCTGGCGCTACCGGCCCAACAGCCGCTACAACCGGCGCATCACCGGCTCCACGCCGATGCAGATCACCGGCCCGGTCGCCGGCAACGTGCACCTCCGCACCAACGCCGACCCCACCGGCACCGCCGTCAAGGGAATGCTCAACAACTGCGGTGGCGGCACGACGCCGTGGGGCACCGCCCTCACCGCCGAGGAGAACTTCGACCAGTACTTCGCCAACCGGGGACTCCTCGTCCCCGGTGGCGACCTGCTCAAGAAGTACGCCCAGGACAACGCGAGCGTCTTCGGCATCGGCGCCGGCGCGAGCAGCCGCGGGTGGGAGCTCGTGGACGATCGCTTCGACATGACGAAGGAGTGGAACGAGCCGTTCCGCTTCGGTTGGATCGTCGAGATCGACCCGTACGACCCCACCTCGGTCCCCAAGAAGCGCACCGCGCTCGGCCGGTTCAAGCACGAGGCCGCCGCCGGCACCAGGGCGACGAACGGCAAGTACGTGGTCTACATGGGCGACGACCAGGCCCAGCAGTGCATCTACAAGTTCGTCAGCGACAAGAAGGTGCAGCGGCGCGCGTCGGCCAACGCCGACCTGCTCGACAGTGGCACCCTGTACGTGGCGACCTTCCTGCCCGACGGCACCGGGGTCTGGAAGCCCCTCGTGTTCGGCACCGGCCCGCTGGTGAGCCCGACGTTCGAGGATCAGGCCGATGTGCTCATCCGCACGCGTATCGCCGCCGGCCTCCTCGGCGGCACGAAGATGGACCGCCCCGAAGACGTCGAGGTGAACCCCAAGACCGGCTTCATCTACGCCGCGATGACCGGGACGAGCCGTTCGGCCGCAGACGCCGCCAACCCGCGTCTCAGCAACGCGGCGACCGATCCCGATTCCTCGCGTGGCGGCCACATCATCGAGATCCGCGAAGCATCGGGAGACCACACCGGTCTGTCGTTCGCCTGGGAGATCTTCATGTTGTGCGGCAACCCGAACGCAGGTGGCACGCTCGACGCGGCCACGGTGCCCGCGGCCGCGAACAGCTCGGGCCGCACCTACTTCGCCGGCTTCGACGAGAGCCAGGTCAGCCCGATCGCTCGCCCCGACAACGTCGCGTTCGACAGCCGCGGCAACCTCTGGATCTCGACCGACGGCATGCCCAGTCTCCCCAGTGGCGGCGGTCTGCAGAAGAACGACTCCTTCTACGGTGTCCCGACGGCCGGCCCCGAGCGCGGCCACCTGAAGGCGCTCGCCTCCGTGCCGCTGGGCGCCGAGGCGACCGGCCCGTACTTCACCGCCGACGACAAGACGCTGTTCGGCGCCGTGCAGCACCCTGGGGAGGACGGCAACAACCTCGTCCCGCAGAGCACCTGGAACGCCGTCAGTTCGGCGGTCGTTCCCGGCAGCGTGATCAGCCGGAACGCGGTCGTCGCGATCCGGCGCGTCAACGGCACGTCCATCCCGGCAGGCCGACCGGCGACGGCGTCGTCGGCATCGCTCGGAACATCGAGCCCCGTCGGTGCGATCGCAGCGGTCGCAGCTGCAGGCGGTCTCCTGGCGTTCCGTCAGCAGCGGATGGCCGAGAAGCTGGAGCAGCCGGCCTCGGAGTGACGCTCCGGGAGCGTCCGTACTGACGCACGCTCGTGGCGGCGACGCGACGGGCGACAGGTCACCTCCTCCCCCGGGTGATCTGTCGCCCGTCGTCGCGTCCGGGCTCGGGACCAGGGGCGATCGTCAGGTCAGACGCGTGGTGTCGATCGGGAGAACGACGCCGCCACCGTGCCGAGCACGGCGACCCCCGCGGCCACCCAGAAGGCGTGCTGATACGGCTCCAGGTTGCCCTCGCCGCCGGACACGCTGATGGTGGTGAGCACCACCGTGCCCACCACGGCGCCGAGCTGGGTCATCAGCTGCTGCATCGCACCGGCCACGCCGAGGTCCTGTTCGGCCACGGCGTTCGCCGTCAGCGACGTCATCGCAGGCGACGCGATCCCGAGACCGGCGCCCGACAACGCCAACGCGACCACGACGAACCACAGTGCGGTGTCGTCGCCCACGAGCGCCCAGCACACCATCGAGGCCACCACGCCGATCGCTCCCGTCACGCCTGCGGTGCGTTCACCCACCCGGATCGTGACGAGACCGGCGAGCGGCGCGATGAGCGAGAACGTGAGCGGCCGGGCGATGACGAGCAGACCCGTGGTCGACGTCGACAGTGCGAGTCCCTTCTCGAGCACCTGCGGGGCGAGGATGAACCCACCCATGTACGCGAAGTTCGTGAGCGCCTGACTCAACACCGGGAACGCGATGTTGCGCGTGCGGAACCAGTCGAGCCGGATCAGCGGGTCGCTGACCGTCGCCTCGATGTGGACGAACGCAGCGAGGCTGGCTACGCCGACCACGAAGCAGCCGAGCACCGCCGGGCTCGCCCATCCCCACTTCGGTCCTTGGCTGATACCGGCCAACAGCGCGGTCGCGCCGAGCCCGAGGGTGAGCGACCCCTTCACGTCGAACCGCACCCCTTCGAGCCGGTCGGTGCCCGGGAGGAGCCACAGCGCGACGACCACGCCGATCAGGCACAGCGGGGCCTGCACCGCGAAGATGGCGCGCCAGCCGATGGTCTCCACGAGTGGTCCGCCGGCCACCACGCCGAGCACCGGCGCGCCGGCGGTGACGAAGCTCCAGTAGCCGAGCGGCTTCACCCGCACCTCGGCCTCGAACAGTCGGTTGATGTACGCCATCGCGGACGGGCCGCACGCCGAACCGGCCGACGCCGACAGGATGCGGAACGTGATCATCGACGCCGCGCTCCAGGCCACCGCGGTGAGCGCGGCGAAGATCCCGGCGACGAGCAGACCGGTGACGAACACGCGCTTGTGCCCCCACAGGTCGCCGGCCTTGCCGAAGGCCGGCCCCACCACGCCGAACGCGAGCATCGGACCGGTGATCGCCCAGTTGAGGACGCTCACGGACGTGTCGAGGTCGTCGGCGATTCGCTGCAGCGAGACGACGAGGATCGTGACGGTGAAGCTCACCGTGAACAACCCGCCGAGCACCACCCACAGCACCGCCCAGCGAGGGTCGATCCCGATCCTCGCCCGGAGTCGGCGGCGCAGCAGGATCGGCCACGGCACCACGCCCAGCTCGTCGACGCCGGCAGAGTCGAACGCGAGCGTCCGATCGGCGCGCGGGTGCACGTTCTCTCGTGGGTGCTCACGACCGTGGGCGGGTCGCGGCTCCTCGGGGCGCCCGGCGTCGGGCGGCGTCGACGAGCCGGTCGACGCCGGCTTCGGCTGGTGCTGTCGGGGTTCGGGGGGAACTCCCACGATCAGCGGGTCGTCGTCATCGGGCCGGGCTGGTCCCGGCCGACGGTGTCATCGGTGCCGACCCATGTCAGGTCGGGCGGGCCAGCGGAGCGAGCGCGTCGGTGAGCTCCGCCACGCTCCAGCGGTCGTCGCGGTCGACACCCTGGCCACGGGCCCAACTCTCGATCATGGTGACGTTGCCGCCCTGCACGAGGAACGTCTCGCCGGTGAAGGCGCACGCCTCGCTCGCGAGGTAGGCGACGAGCGGCGAGATGTTCGCCGGATCCCACTGGTCGAACGAGTCGCCCTTGGGCGTCATGATGTCCTCGAGCCCGGGCGTGGCCAGCGTGAGCCGCGTGCGGGCGCCGGGAGCGATGGTGTTGCTCTTGACGTTGTAGCGCACGAGCTCCTTGGCCACGATCTGGCTGAAGGTGGCGATGCCGGTCTTGGCAGCGCCGTAGTTGCTCTGGCCCGGGTTGGCGAACAGACCCGACGTCGACGACGTGTGCACCAGGTTGCGCGGCTTGCGGACGCCCGCCTTGTACTGCTCGCGCCAGTAGGCGGCGGCCCAGCGGGTGGGGGCGAAGTGACCCTTGAGGTGGACCGCGATGACCGCGTCCCACTCCTCCTCGGTCATGTTGACGAGCACGCGGTCGCGCAGGATGCCGGCGTTGTTCACGAGGATGTCGAGGTCGCCGAAGTGTTCGACCGCGCTGTTGATCATCCGCTGTGCGCCCTCCCAGTCGGCCACGTTCTCGCCGTTGACGATCGCCTCGCCACCCATCGCCTCGATCTCCTCCACCACCTGCTGGGCGGGTGAGATGTCGGCGCCGGAGCCGTCGTTGGTGGCACCCAGGTCGTTGACGACGACCTTGGCCCCCTCGGCGGCGAACAGCAGCGCGTGCTCGCGGCCGATGCCGCGTCCAGCACCGGTGATGATCGCCACGCGGCCGTCGAGTGCACCCATGTCCGGAACCCCTGTCTGCAGTGAAGATGTCGCGGTGGAGCGATGGTGACCACCCGAGGTCGGCGCTCGCGACAGCGTCCGGTCGAGCTCGTTCGCACGCTAGCGAGAACGTCGCGCCCGGCGCGATTCCGGCGCCGGAGCTGCTGGACGTGCCAGCCGTCCACCGCGGATCGGGCGGATCGGGCGGATCAGGCGCTCGGCGCCTCGGCCACGACCGGCACCTCGAAGGTGAGGTCGATGGCCGTGCCGCGCGGGAAGGTCGCTCCGCCACCGATCGACACGCCGCCCACCTCGGCCAGCACGTTGACCCCGGCGGGATCGCCCGACACCTGTCCGATGACGAGCCCCGCCGCGGCGAGGGCATCGGTCGCCTGTTGGACGTTCAGACCGGCCAGCGGTGGGACGGGCACCAGGTCGGGCCCCTTCGACACGACGATCGTGACGGTGCCGCCCGGCGGCAGCTCGGTGCCCGCCACCGGATCCTGCGCGATCACCGATCCCGGAGCGATGTCGTTGCTGAACTCCTCGGGGCCGACGACGACCACCAGGTCGAGCGCCTCGATCGCCACGGTGGCGTCGGCGACGGGGAGCGCCGTGAGCTCGGGGACCACGCGAGGCGCCGGGCCGGCCGACACCACGGCGACGATCGACGTGCCCGGCAGCACGGTGTCGCCCGCCTGGAGGGCCGGCTGGTCGGGCACCGACCACGAGATCACCTGGTCGATGGGGACGTCGTCGCTGAAGGCCCGTTCGCCGACCTCGAGCACGAGGCCGAGTTCGAGCAGGTCGGCCGTCGCCCGATCGACGCTGAGGCCGACGATCTCCGGCAGGACGCGCGGCGCCGGTCCGGTGCTCACCACCAGGGTGAGTTGGTCGCCCTCCCGGAGCACGGTGCCCGCGACCGGATCGGTGCTGATGACGACCCCGACGGGAACGACGTCGTCGGCGGCCTCGGTGGTGACGACGTTCCAGCCGAATTCGCTGACCATGTTGAGCGCCTCACCGACCTCGAGCTGGGTGAGGTCGGGCACTTCGTTCGACTCCGTGCGCATCGTCCACCAGGCGACGGCGCCACCGGCGGCCAGCGCGAGCAGCAGGACGGCGAGCACCACGACGAGCGTGCGTCGCGATCGCGGATCGCGCACGAGCGAGGGATGATCGGGGGGAGGGGGCGGCGGCGGCACCTCACCGACGACGGCTGCCGCGACCGCCGGCACCTGAGGCGCGTCCGGCGCCCCCGTCGTGTCCGTCGTGTCCGTCGTGTCCGTCGTGGCGGGCGCGGCTGCACTCGGCGCGGCCGGCACCGGCGCGGCGCCGGCGGCAGCCACTCCACCACCGGCGACGATCGGCGTGGCGCGGGTCGGCTCGGGCAGCCATGGCTTCGCGGAGACGTCCGGATCGAGCGCCGACGTCCGCCCCGTCGACGGGTCGACGCCCGGCTCGTCCGACGGGTCGGGTTCGACGTTCCCGCCGGGCGCCTGGATCGACATCGCCGCGTCCGCGCCGGCGTGCGCGGGAGCACCGGCGCCCGACGCCTCGGACGGGCCGGACGCCTCAGGCGTCCCGGACGTCTCAGGCGTCTCAGGCGTCTCAGGCGTCTCCGAGACGTTCGGCTCGACCGATACGTGGTCGCCGGCCGCACCGGCCGCAACGTCCGGCACGTCGGTCGCGTCCGGCACGTCGGTCGCGTCCGACGAGTCGGCGCTGGCAGCAGCGTCGGCGACCGGGACGTCCGGCTCGACGGCGGTCGCCTCGGCGGGCCGACGGATCATGCCCGACGGCGAGGTGGGGTCACCGGGGGCAGCGGCGAACAGGCCGCCCGCGACGAGCGCCAGCGGCGCCGGACGGGGCAGCTTCTCGGCGGCCTGGTGCAGGGCCCGGCCGAACTCGGAGGCCGACGAGCGGTCGTCCTGATCGGGTCGGCCGGCACGTTCGAGCACCGCGGCGAGCGGGCCGAGATCGGCCGACACCGGCAGCAGCTTGTCGACACGGTTCGACAGCGTGGCGACCGACGAGTCGCCCACGAAGGGGAGATGCCCGGTGACCGCCTCGAGCAGGCAGAGACAGAGTGCGTACACGTCGCTCTTGGAGGTGGGTTCGAGGCCCTGCGCCTGCTCGGGCGACGCGAACTTCGCCTGCTCGATGTCGACCCCCGTCGGCTCGACCCACCACGCATCGCTGACGAGGGCGGCGAGACCGACGTCGGCCAGACGAAGCCGGCCGTCGGCGCCGAACACGAGGTTCGCCGGGCGGATGTCACCGTGCACGAATCCTGCTCGGTGCGCCACGTCGAGGCCTCGGCAGGCATCGAGGCCGATCATGACCACCTGCGAGGGGCTGAGCTGTCGCCCCCGGTCGCGCAGATCGCGCAGGCTGCCACCGGTGAGGTTCTCGCACACGACGAAGTGAACGGGGCGACCGCCCCACGTGGACGTGCCGATGTCGATGATCTCGGTGAGGTTGGGGTGCCGCGTGCGGGCGACCTCGCCCATCACGTCGGCGAACCGCTCGGCGAAGCCCTCGGCCGCGCAGATGTCGGGGTGGACGATCTTGACCGCCACGGACCGCTGGGTGATCGTGTCGACGGCTTCGAACAACGCGACGTCGGTGGCGGTGCCGCGGCGGGCGAGCAACTGATAGCGACCGGCGAACATGCGCCCGCCGCTCGATCGTTCGATCGGACCGGTGCCGTCGGTGGTCGGCGCCGAGGGGCCGGACGACGCGGACGACGCGGACGGCCCGTCGGCGGTCCCCGTTGGCCGGTCGCCGTCGGGAAGCTCGCTGGGAGACCCGTCCTGCTCGCTCATCGGAACCGCGACGCTAGCGGCTGCGGTCCGCGCTCGGTGCGCGAGGCACCGTGGTGGTATCGGCTCCCAACTCCACGCACAGGGACGCACAGGGGGACGCCCGGCGCTCCCGAGGAGACACGTCACGTCGGACGACGGTGGAAAGCAGCCCCGTGGGCGCGAGACTTGCCGCCGTGGCGACCACCAGTGCTCCACCGGACCAACACCCCGAGGACCCCTCGATCGACGGGCCCGACCGGATCGACGGGATCGACGGGATCGACGACGATCTGGTTCCCGTCCCGTCACCCGGCCCTGCGTCCGATCCGCTCGCAGGCCTCGAACGGGTCGAGGCGTCGCTCGGCGCGACCCGGAAGCGACGACGCATCGACGTCAGGTTGCTGCTCGCCAGCTTCGGCATCGCCATCGGGCTCGTGATCGTGGTGCTCGGCCTCCTCCGGTCGGTCACCGGACGCGAGCAGCAAGGCCTCCCGGACGCGATCGAGAACATCGATCCCATCCGTGGCGCGGCCCAGGTGCCTCAGCAGACCCGTGTGTTCGTCGACCTCGTCACCGGTTACGAGGCGATCATGTTCATCGACGGCGTCGAACTCGACGTGATCTCGCTCGACGACGACATCACCAAGCGTCCACCCGGGTTGGGTGACGGTGGCGGCGAGCAGGTCGTCGTGCCCCCGGGGGCCATCTTCGAGCCGGGCAACAACACCCTGACCTTCACCCCGGGATCGACGCAGGCCTTCGAGGCGTTCTCCACCGGCCAGCACACGGTGACGATCCGCTACTGGCGCACCGAGGACGGCCCGGGCCGGTTCCGCACGTTCAGCTGGGACTTCTACTCCGTCTGAGGCAACTCGCCCGTCTCGAGCAAGGCCACGAACCCGGCCTCGTCGAGGACCGGAATGCCGAGATCGGCCGCCTTGGTGACCTTGCTCGCGCCGGGGTCGGCACCGATCACCACCGCGTAGGTCTTGGCGCTCACGCTGCCCGGGCTCTTGCCACCGCGACCTTTGATCGCCGCTGCTGCCTCGTCGCGTGAGAAGCCCTCCAGGGAACCGGTGACGACCACGGCCTTGCCGGCCAGCACCTGCGGGAGCCGGCTCACCACCACGTTGCCGAAGTCGACCCCGGCCAGACGGAGCTTCTCGATCATCTCCCGGTTCACCGGCTGTGCGAACCACCGCACGATCGACGCCGCGATCGTGGGGCCGACGCCGTCGGTGGTCGCGAGATCGGCTTCGGATGCCGCCATGACGGCGTCGAGGGTGCCGAACGCCACGCTGATGCTCTCCGATGCCGACGGTCCGAGGCCTTTGACCCCGAGCGCGGTGAGCACCCGCGGCAGCGGCCGCGAACGCGAGCCCGCGATGGACGCGACCAGCTTCTCCGCACTCATCTGCGCGAAGCCGTCGAGCTGGAGCAGTTGGTCGACGGTGAGGAAGTAGATGTCGGCCGGATCGGCGACCAATCCCGCATCGCTCAGCTGGAACACCGTCCGCTCGCCCAGGCCCTCGATGTCCATCGCGCCGCGTGACGCGAAGTAGATGATGCGCTGATCGCGCTGGAACGGGCACCCCGGTTCGATGCATCGGGTGTCGGCCTCGCCCTCGGCCCGCACGAGCACGCTCTTCAGCGCGCACGGGCACTGGACGGGGAACTCCCAAGCCGGCAGGCCCTCCGGGCGCAGGCCGAGCACCGGGCCCACGACCTCGGGGATGACGTCACCGGCCTTGCGGACGACCACGGTGTCGCCCGGGCGCACGTCCTTGGCGCGCACCTGATCCTGGTTGTGCAGCGTGGCCATGCCGACGGTGGAGCCACCGACGAACACCGGCTCGAGCACGGCGAAGGGCGTGGCCCGACCCGTGCGACCGACGGACACCTGGATGTCGCGCAGCAGCGTCGTGCGCTCCTCGGGCGGGAACTTGTAGGCGATCGCCCACCTCGGCGCGCGCGACGTGAAGCCCAACTGCTCGCGCTGGGCGAGGTCGTCGACCTTCGCGACGGCGCCGTCGATCTCGTAGGCGAGGTCGTGGCGATGCTCCTGCCAGTGACGACAGAACGCGTAGACCCCGTCGAGATCGTCGACCACCCGGATCTCGGGGTTGACCGGGAAGCCGAGGGTGGCGAGGAACTCGAGCGTCTCGTGGTGCGTCTCGAACGCAGGGCCGCCCACGACCTCGCCGAGCTGGTAGCACCAGAAGCTCAACTCGCGCGATGCCGTGACGGCCGGATCCTTCTGGCGGAGGCTGCCGGCCGCGGCGTTGCGCGGGTTCGCGAACCGCGGCTGGCCGGCTTGGGCGGCCCGCTCGTTCAGCGCCTCGAAGCTGGCGAGCGACATGTACACCTCGCCGCGCACCTCGACCACCTCGGGCGCGCCGGGTGGCAGGCGGTGCGGCAGCCCGACGATCGTCGCCACGTTGGCCGTGACGTCCTCGCCGACCCGGCCGTCGCCTCGGGTGGCTGCCTGCACGAACCGGCCCTGCTCGTAGCGCAGGCTCATGGCCAGACCGTCGATCTTCAGCTCGCACACGTATCGGGCCGTCGGCACCACCGGGGCCGCGGGCTGGTCGGACGGCTCCGACGACGGAACCTCGCGGAGCAGGTCGAGCTGGAGAGCGGCACCCGTCGCGACGATGGCAGCCGCGGCGCCGAGTCCCTTGGCCACGCGCTCGCCCCACGCGGTCAACTCGTCGGTGTCCATCGCGTTGTCGAGGCTGGTCATCGGCACGCGGTGCGTGACCGGTGCGAAGGTGGAGCCGAGCGCCGCCGCGCCCACCCGTTGCGTGGGCGAGTCGGGCGATGCGAGGTCGGGGTTGGCGGCCTCCAGCGCGCGCAGTTCGCGCACCAGCTCGTCGTACTCGGCGTCGCTGACCTCGGGCGCGTCCTGGCCGTAGTAGCGCTCGTCGTGGTGCCGGATGAGGGCACTGAGCTCGGCGATCCGCGCCGCCGGGTCACCGTGGGTCGTCATCCCGGCGAGTGTACGCAGCGGGTGTCACGTCGGCCCGGGCCGCCGCTCGTTCCTCCGGCGACCGACCGCGACGTGCGGCTCAGGCGCCGAGCACGAAGCGGGTGGCGGTCGCCTGGTCGTGCACGCGACGGCTCACCTCGGCCGTGATCCGGTGCACCCGCTCGGCGACCGACGGGCTGTGCATCCCCAGCCCGCACTCGGGCGTGACGATGCACTGGGTACGCAGCAGCACCTGGTCGCATCCGCGTTCGACGAGTTGGCACCACAGCTGGGTGAGCTGGCGCCACGGCCGCTCGACCGTGGTGGAGATCGGCCCGTCGGTGTGGACGGCACCCCACGCGACGATGCCACCGCGAGCGAGGAACTGCTGCAGGTATCCGGCCGCCTCGACGATCGACGTGCCGACCGGGATCGACAGGATCTGCGGACCGGCCGCGATCAGCGACGGCCAATCGGCATCGCCGCACACGTGCAACCCCGACAGCCCACGCGACTCGATCGCCGCGAGCGCACCCGACACCAGGTCGATCGCCGTGTCGGGCGCGATCGGGAAGTGTGCGTCGGTGAGGTCGACCATGTCGGGCTCGTCGATGAACACCAACTGCCGACAACCCGGCAGGGCCGCCTCGACCGCGTCGAGGAGATGCTGCACGTGCGATCGCACGGCACGCACCGACACGTCGAACGCGTCGTGCACCGGCACGCCGGCACGCAGCAGGGCCATCCCGAGCGTGACCGGGCCGACGAGTTGCCACTTGACGGCCTCGATCGGTCCGAGCTCGGGGTCGGCGTGGCGGACAGCGGCGAGTTCGAGGAACCGACGGAACCCGGCGAACGCGTCGTGCTGGAGATCGGTCGACACGTCGGCGATCGGATCGATGCGGTTCAGGTCGACCGAGATCGCGCCGTACTGGCCCACGGTGACGCCCTCGATGCCGAGCATCGCCTGGACGATGATGCCCTCGGCCGGCGAGCGCTTGGGCAGCGACGGGACGGTGGGGATGGCGGTCGCCTCGAGAGCGAAGCGGATCCCGGCGTCGAGGTCGCGGTGCGGGAGGCTCCCGATGCCGACCGTGACGCCATTGGCGACCTGCAGTGCAGCCATCGTGATCCTCCTTTCGGGTCTCTGGGGTTCGGTGTTCGGGGACCGACGGCGTCGGTCCGGTTCGGGATGTGTCGAAATGCTGGCACGCTCGTTCCGCCGACGGCGAGGCGGATTCGTCAACGCCATGTGAACGATCGGACGCCGACGCGTTCACGTCGACGACCACTGGCCCGTCGCCGGCGTCTGGATACCCTGTCGCCTCGTGCAGTCACCGGCCAAATCTCCTGGGTCCGTCGTGCTCTGGGCAGCCCGCGCGATCTGGCTCGCCGTCGCCGTGATCGGCGGCGCCGGCTTCGGCGAGGCGCTCGCCGAGCACTCCCGCGCGGTGCAGCTCACCGGGACCACCCTGTTGTGGGTCGGATGGGCGGCGGTCGCCGTCACCCTCGCCGTGCCGTCCGCGATCGGGCTCACGGTGTCGCGCGTGCTCGCCCCGGTCGGTGCCGTCGCTGCGGTCGTCGCGCTCACCGCCGCGGAACCGTCGTCCGCAACGGTCGTCGGCGTGGTCGCCACGCTCGTCGCACTCGTGGTCGTCGGCAGCGGAGAGTTCGGCAACCTGATGGTCCAGGCGTCCGCGTACGGCGACGAGCAGCGATTCCTGCTGCGTCCCCCGGCGGCGTTCTACGTGCCGACGGTCGTGTCGTGGGCCGCGTGGTGCGCGGCGGTCGTCGTCGGGCCGCTCGCACTCGCGGCTCGCAACTGGATCGCTGGCGTCCCGGTCACGGTCGCCGCCGTCGCGCTCGGGGCCTTCCTGCTGCCCCGCTTCCATCGCCTGACGCGCCGGTGGGTGGTGCTCGTCCCCGCCGGCTTCGTGCTCCACGACCACGTGGTCCTCGCGGAGACCGTGATGTTCCCGACGTCGATCCTGCGGCGAGCCCGCCTGGCGCTCGCCGACACGCAGGCCGCCGACTTCACCGGTCCGGCCGGTGGCCACGCGGTCGAGGTGACGGTGTCGGAGTCGACCACGGTCGTGCTCGCCGGCACGCGGGCGAAACCGAACGGCACCGCGCTCCACGTGCTCGCCTTCCTCGTCGCGCCGACGCGCCCTGGGCGGCTGCTCCACGCTGCCGGCGAGCGCTCCCTGTCGGTGGGCTGACCGGGCCCCCGTCCGGGCCCGATCCGATCGCGCCCGATCCGGGCCGATCAGCACACGATCAGCACACGATCAGCGCGCGATGCCCCCGCCGAGCACGCGCTCGTTCATGAGGTCGTACAGCACCACGCTCTGGCCGGGCGCCACACGCCGTTGCGGCTCGAACCAGTCGAGCACCACCTCGTCGGGCGATCCCTCGTCAGGCGATCCCTCGACGCGGACCGTGGCCCGGCGCGCCTCGCCGTGGGCGCTGCACTGCACGAGCACCTCGCCCGCGACCGCATCGGCCGCCCACGTCGTCGCCGCGACCCGGGTGGTGTCGACGTAGAGCTCGTGCTCGTCACCGACGACCACGCGTGCGGCGGCGACGTCGACATCGACGACGTACCGCTTGGGTCCACCGCCGGGGAGTCCGATGCCTCGCCGCTGCCCGATCGTGACGAGTTCGACGGCGTCGACCGCGCCGACCTCGACCCCGTCGGCGTCGACCACGCGCGCCGCACGGAACGGGATGCGGTCGCCGAGGAACTGTTCGCGCCCGCCGGTGTGGGTGATGAAGCACACGTCCTGGCTGTCGGGCTTGTGTGCGGTGCGGAGACCGGCCGCATCGGCGCGTCGGCGCACCTCGGCCTTGGTGAGGTGACCCACCGGGAACAGCGTTCGGGCGAGCTCGCGCTGCGGGAGCATGTGCACCACGTAGCTCTGATCCTTCGCCTCGTCGGCACCGCGCGCCACGTACCGGTGGGCGCCGTGCTCGACGATGCGGGCGTGATGACCGGTGGCGACCGCGTCGAAACCGAGCAGATCGGCACGCTCGCTGAGGCGGGCGAACTTCAGGTGCCGGTTGCACTCGATGCACGGATTCGGTGTGATGCCGTGGGCGTGGGCATCGACGTAGGGCTCGACCACGTGGCGGTCGAAGTCGTCGGTGAAGTTGAACACCAGGTGGTCGATGCCGAGCTGTTGCGCCACGCGACGGGCGTCGTCGACGTCGGCGATCGAACAGCATCCCGTGTCGCTGTCGCCGCCCCACAGGCGCATGGTCACACCGACCACCTCGTGCCCGGCGGCGAGCAGCTCGGCGGCGGCCACCGACGAGTCGACGCCACCGCTCATCGCACAGAGCACCTTCACGAGCGCGCCTCCGCGTCGGCCCGGACGCTCGCAGCGGTGGCAGCGGCGGCAGCGGTGGCAGCGGTGGCGTGGCTACGGATCCGGGTGACCGCACCGACGACCGCCGCGACGGCGACGTCGACGTCCACCTCGGTGGTGGTGCGCCCGAGCGTGAGCCGCAGCGCACCCACGGCCCAGTCCCGATCGACGCCCATGCCGGCGAGGACGTGCGACGGCTCCATCGCCCCCGCGGCGCACGCAGACGCGGCGCTCGCGCACACACCCGCCTCGTCGAGGAGGAACAGCAACGCCTCGTTCTCGACGCCCTGCAGGCACAGGTGCGCCGAGCCGGCCACCTTGTGCTCGCGCGGCACCGTCTCGATCACCCCGTCGAGCCGGCCGACGATGCCGTCGACGAGTCGGTCGCGCAGCACGGTGAGCCGCTGGCGTTCGGCGTCGCGCTCGAGATCGGCGAGGCGCAGCGCCTCGGCCATCGCCACGATGCCGGCGACGTTCTGGGTGCCGCTGCGGCGTTCGCGCTCCTGACCTCCGCCGATGAGCAGCGGTTCGAACCGGGCCTGGCCGCGTGCCACCAGCACGCCGACGCCCTTCGGTCCGCCGAACTTGTGCGCCGAGAGCGACAGCAGGTCGACGTGCGGCGTGATCGTGCGCAGGTCGAGCCACGAGGCCGCCTGCACCGCGTCGGTGTGCACGACGACGTCGGGGTTCGCTCGGCGGGCCACGGCCGCCGCGGCGGCGATGTCGGTGATCGCCCCGACCTCGTTGTTCACCGCCATGACCGACACCACGGACACGTCGCCGTCGATCGCAGCGGCGAGCTGCTCGAGGTCGACCCGGCCGCTGCGGTCGACCGGCACGACCCGCCCGTGGACGTGCTCGACCGCGTGCAGCACTGCATGATGCTCGACCGCGGGACACACGGCGGTGCCACCACGGGCCGCGACGACGCCGAGGACCGACGTGTTGTCGCTCTCGGTGCCACCCCCTGTGAAGATCACCTCGCCCGGACCGCAGCCGAGGACCGAGGCGACGGTCTCGCGAGCGTCGTCGAGCGCGGCGCGGGCCTGGCGAGCGAAGCGGTGCGAGCCGTTCGGGTTCGCGTACTGCTGGTCGAGGAACGGCAGCATCGCATCGATCGCCTCGCGGCGCATCGGCGTGGTGGCGGCGTGGTCGAGATAGACGAGCGCGGCTGGCTGGTCCTGCTGGTGCAAGGGGTCCACGGCGCGTCCCGACATGGCTCCCACGCTACCGACGAGCGATGATGCGGGGGTGCGGGGCTTCCGATCCGACTCCTACGGCGACGCGTTCGCCGACGTGTACGACGACTGGTACGCGGACATCACCGACCTCGAGACCACCGTGGCGTTCGTGGCCGATCTCGCGACGGCGAACGGCTCACGACCCGGATCCGTCCTCGAGCTCGGGGTCGGCACGGGCCGGCTGGCGCTCCCCCTCCGGGCGCGGGTGGCGGAGGTGACCGGTGTCGACACCAGCCGGAAGATGCTGGAACGACTTGCATCCGCCGACCCTGACAGGACCGTCAAGACCGTGCTGGGCGACATGGTCGACGATCTGCCCTCTGGGCAGTACGACGTCGTCCTCGCCGCGTACAACACCGTGTTCAACCTCACGACCGCCGAGCGGCAACAGGCGTGCTTCGACCGCGTGGCCGACGCGTTGGCCGCGGACGGCGCGTTCGTCGTCGAAGCGTTCGTGCCTCGACACGGCAACGGCAGCGACGGCAGCGACGGCAGCGACGCCAACGGCAACAGCGACGGCAACGGCAGCAGCGGCGATCGGCCGCGCGGCTCGCAGGTGACGGTCCGATCGATGACCGCCGACTCGGTGGTACTGAGCGCGAGCGTCCACGACGCGACCACCCAGATGGCGGAAGGGCAGTTCATCGAGATCTCCGAGACGGGCGGCGTCCGCCTCCGTCCGTGGTCGATCCGCTGGGCCGATCCGGCCGAACTCGACCGGATGGCCGCGCACAGTGGTCTCCGGCTGGCGGAGCGCTGGGCCGACTACGACCGCAGCGCTTTCGACGACACGAGCGACCGTCATGTGACGGTGTATACGTCGCCGGGAAAACCGGGACAGGTTCGTACATGACCAGAACAATCGCTCTAAGGTGGTGGGTGCTGTGAGCCAACTTCGCCTGAACCCACTCACCGGCCGATGGGTCACCATCGTCGCCGAGCGGGCCGAACGGCCCAGCGACTTCGCGCCCCGCGTGGCCGAGGTCGAGGCCGGCCCCGATCGTCCCTGTCCGTTCTGCCCCGGCAACGAGGAATCGACCACTCCGTCGCTCGAACAGCTCGATGCCGGCGGCAGCTGGAAGATGCGCGTGATGCCGAACCTGTACCCAGCGTTCTACGGCGACGAGCCGTTCTCGGTGCACCACCTCGGTCCCGTGCACGTCGAGGCCGAAGCCAGCGGCATCCACGAGGTGTTCGTGTACACGCCCGATCACAACGGCGGGCTGCACAGCCTCAGCGACATCGATGCGGCCGACATGATGCGCGTGCTGCAGCGTCGCTTCCAGGAGCACGCCAGCGCCACCAACCTGCGCTTCACGCAGGCGATCATCAACCACGGCCGCGAGGCCGGCGCCTCGCTCGCCCACCCGCACGGCCAGCTCCTCGGGCTGCCGTTCGTGCCGGGCGAGGTGCTCGAGGAGCAGCGCGGCTTCAGCCGGTTCGAAGGTGGCTGCATCCTCTGCGCCACGGTCGAGGCCGAACTGGTCGACGGCAAGCGCGTCGTGTTCGCCAACGACGACGTGGTCTGCATCTGCCCGTTCTGGAGTGGCTCGCCGTTCGAGATGATGATCATCCCGCGCAGCCACGACCTGCACCTCACCGACTCCAACGACGCCACCCTGGCGGCGATGGGCATCGCCATCCGCGATGCGATCGCTCACCTGCGCGAGGCCGTCGGCGACGTCAGCTTCAACCTCGTGTTCCGCACTGCGCCGCACCACTACACCGGTGCGTTCCACTGGTACGTGAGCATCTGGCCGAAGCTCGTCACGACCGCCGGATTCGAGCGGGGCACAGGCGTGCTGATCAACATCGTGCCGCCCGAGACGGCGGCTGCGCACCTGCGCGACGTCGCCGTCCACGCCTGACGTGGCCCACATCTCGGTCTCGATCGAGATCGACGCGACCCCGCAGCGGGTCTGGGAGGTCGTCGAGCCCGTCGAACGCCATGTCGACTGGATGCACGACGCCGTCGCGATCCGCTTCGAGACCGATCAGACCCGAGGTGTCGGCACCCGCTTCCTGTGCGACACCAAGGTGGGCCCGATCAAGCTGGTCGATCAGATGGAGATCACCGAGTGGCGGCCCGGCGAAGCGATGGGCGTCCGCCACACGGGCATCGTCACCGGCACCGGCATGTTCACCCTCACGCCGATCGACCTCGGTCGGCGCACCCGCTTCACCTGGGCGGAGGAGCTGATCTTCCCCTGGTGGCTGGGCGGCCCGATCGGGGCGTGGATCGGCGGCAAGCTGGTGATGGGCGCGATCTGGCGTCGCAACCTGCGCGGCCTCGCCCGCATCGTCGAGCAGTCGTCCTGATCCTGCACTGACCCGCGGTGACGCTCGTCGCCGGACGCTCGTCAGTGCCAGCCCGCCTGCCGCGCCAACGCCGTCACGGTGGCAGCGAGCACCACGACCACGACGAAGGGCGCCCGACGCCACACTGCCACGACGGCCACACCGACGCCGAGCGCACGTGGATCGACCTCGAGGTGCTGACCCGAGCTGAAGGTGTCCTTCACCACGAGCGCCGCGACCACGGCCGCGGGGATGAGCGCGAGGCACCGGTCGACCACGGCCGGCAGCGGGCGTCCGGCGAGCAGGAAGAAGCCGATGGCCTTGCACGCGAACGCGCCGGCCGCGAGCGTGAGCACGAGCGTCCAGGTCACGGCGTCGACCCCTGCGGGCTGGTGCGGTCGGGCGGGATGCCGACGAGCACCGCCAGCGCCGCACACAGGATCGGCACGCCGACGGGCAGCACCGGTACGAGGGCCAGGCACAGCAACGAGCCGAGCAGGGCCGCCCACCGGCCGCGCGGCGTGCGGAGCTGCGGCCACACCATCGCCACGTACGCCGCAGGGAACGCGGCGTCGAGGCCGAACGTCACCGGATCGATCGCAGTGCCGAGGAGCGCGCCGATCAGCGTGCCGGTGTTCCAGAACACGTAGACGCTCAGCCCGGTGATCCAGAACGCCGCCCGCTGTGCGGTCGGGTCGTCCTGCGCGACCGACATCGCGGTCGACTCGTCGATCGTCAGCTGAGCGGCGACGAGCCGGGCGGGCAACCGTCCCTCGATGCGCCTGCCCATGGTGAGCGCGTAGACGCCGTTGCGGGCGGCCAGCACGAGCGCACCGCCGAGCGCCGAGGCGGTGGTGCCGCCGGCGCCGATCACGCTGACCGCCGAGAGCTGCGACGCCCCGGTGAACACGAGCAGCGACATGACACAGGTCTGCAGCACCGAGGCACCGGCGCTGACCGAGCCGACGCCGAACGAGATCGCGAACACGCCCACCGCCGCGCCGAGGGTCACGCTGGCCGCGACGACCGGCCGCAGTTCGGGGTCGCGCCACGGATGAGGACGGCGCGATCCCGACTCCGGGCGGCCGGGTCGGGGGCGGTCGGGGTGATCGGGTCGGGGGCGCTCGTGGTCGGTCATGTCGCGAGCGCGGACGGTCGGTGGTGCGGGCGTCGTCGGGCCGGTCGGTGGCGGGTCAGGGGCGGAGTGCCGCGAGCCAGATCGCGCCGAGCGGCGGCAGATCGATGATCGCCGAGCACGGCTGTCCCTGCCATGGCGTCGCGTCGGCCTCGGTGGTGGTGCGCCCGCCGTTGAACCCACTGCCGCCGAACTGCACGGCGTCGGTGTCGACGACGATGTCCCACGTGCCGGCCCACGGCAGTCCGACGCGGTACCCGCCGCGCGGCACCGGCGTGAAGTTGACCGAGCACGCCACGGCGTGGTTGCCGCCGTGGGCCCAGCGCAGGAAGCCGTACACCGAGTTCTCCGCGTCGTCGGCCTCGAGCCACTGGAAACCCATCGGATCCTGATCGCGCTCCCACACCGCCGGCCACGCGTCGGACGCGGCATTGAGCGCGGTGACGAGATCGCGGACGCCACGGTGTGGCGCATGGTCGAGGAGGTGCCACGGCAGCCCTGCGGCGTCGTTCCACTCGGTCCACGACGCGAGCTCGGCGCCCATGAACACCAGCGGTGAGCCGGGCAGCGCCCACATCCACGCGTAGAGCGCACGGAGGTTGGCGAAGCGCTGCCAGTCGTCGCCCGCCATCTTGGCGAGCATGCTGCCCTTGCCGTGGACGACCTCGTCGTGGCTGAGCGGGAGCACGAACCGTTCGGTGAAGGCGTAGAGCAGACCGAAGGTGAGCTCGTGGTGGTGCCATTGGCGGTGCACCGGATCGTTCTTCAGATACCCGAGGGTGTCGTGCATCCACCCCATGTTCCACTTGTGGGTGAAGCCGAGGCCGCCGAACTCGGGCGGGTGCGTGACCTTCGGCCACGACGTGCTCTCCTCGGCGATCATCATCGTGCCCGGACACTCCGCGCCCACGACACCGTTCAGTTGTCGGAGGAACTCGATCGCGGCCAGGTTCTCACGTCCCCCGAACTCGTTCGGGATCCACTCGCCCTCCTTGCGGGAGTAGTCGAGGTACAACATGCTGGCCACGGCGTCGACGCGCAGCCCGTCGATGTGGAACTCCTCCAGCCAGTAGAGGGCGTTGGCGACCAGGAAGTTGCGCACCTCGTTGCGCCCGTAGTTGAAGACGTAGGTGCCCCAGTCGGGGTGCTCACCCTGACGCGGATCGGCGTGCTCGTACAGCGCGGTGCCATCGAAGCGGGCGAGGCTCCATCGGTCCTTCGGGAAGTGCGCCGGCACCCAGTCGAGGATGACCCCGATGCCGCGGCGGTGCAGGGCGTCGACGAACGCACGGAAGTCGTCCGGTGCGCCGTACCGGGCCGTCGGCGCGTAGTAGCCCGTGACCTGATAGCCCCACGACCCGCCGAAGGGGTGCTCGGCGACCGGCAGCAGTTCGACGTGGGTGAAGCCGAGGGCGCTCACATGGTCGGCGATCGCGTCGCCCATCGACCGATAGTCGCTCAGACCGTGGCGCCAGGAACCCAGGTGCACCTCGTAGATCCGCAGCGGGCGGGCGGTGTCCGCCGCACGGTTCTCGAGCCAGGCCTCGTCGCCCCACACGTACCCGCTGCGGCCGGCCACGACGCTCGCATCCGACGGCGGGCACTCCGCCGAGGTGGCCATCGGGTCGGCCTTCATCACGACCTGGCCGTCGGCGCCGTGGACGAGGTACTTGTAGCGATGCCCCGGCCGGGCATCGGGGCAGATCACCGACCACACGCCCGAACTCGCCTGCGGGGTGAGCGCCACGGGCACCCACCCGTTCCAGTCGCCCACCACCTCGACACCGCGAGCGTTGGGTGCCCACACGGCGAAGCGGATCGTGCCGTCATCGAGTTGGACCGCGCCGAGCAACTCCCAGAGACGCCGATGGGTCCCTTCGCCGAGCAGGTGGAGATCGAGATCCGGGAGCAGCACGTCGAGAGCGTAGGTGATTCGCGCCCCACGCATCCGAGAGCCGTCCTCGAGCCGTCCGAGAGCCGTCCTCGAGCCATCCTCGAGCCATCCTCGAGCCATTGGCGAGCGTTCTTCGAGGGACCCGCGAGCGATCGGCGAGCGATGCGGGAGCACGACGGGGGTGGGCCACCGCACTACGGTCGGTGCAATGCGCGTGCTCATGCTCTCGTGGGAGTACCCGCCGTTCGTCGTCGGTGGCATCGCCGCCCACGTCGACGGCCTGACGAGGGCGATGGCCCGCGCCGGTCACGACGTGGTCGTCATCAGCCTGCAGCGCCAGGAGCCGGGCGCGCCCGACGTCGCCGACGACGAGGTGGTCGACGGTGTCCGCGTGTTGCGTGCCTCGACCGATCTCCCCTGGTTGCCCGACGACGATCTCGTCGCCCGGATGGCGTCCGCGAACCACCAGTTGGTGGGGATGGCCGCTCGGCTCGGCGACTGGCGGCCCGACGTCGTCCACGCCCACGACTGGTTGGTGGCCTGGGCCGGCGACACCCTGAAGACGCTGTGGGGTCTGCCCCTGGTGGCCACGATCCACGCCACCGAACGGGGCCGCCACGGCGGCCACGTGCCGATGGGTATGCCGGCCGCGATCAACGCGGTCGAGTGGTGGCTCACCTATCAGGCCCGCGAGGTCATCGCCTGCTCGCGCTTCATGGTCCGTGAGGTCGTCGGCGGTTTCGAACTGCCGATGGAGAAGGTGCACCTGGTGCCCAACGGTGTCGATCCGGCGCTCTGGAAGCTGCCGCCGGCGATCGGCGAACGCGAGCCGCTCGTCGTGGCGTGGGGGCGGGTCCAGTACGAGAAGGGCTTCCAGGTCCTCGTTCGCGCCATCGCCGAACTCCGCAGCCGGGTGCCCGATGTGCGGTGCATCATCGCGGGGCGCGGCAGTTACCTGCCCGAACTGCAGACGCAGATCGATGTCGAGGGCGTCACCGACATCGTCGACCTCGCCGGGTTCGTCCCCGACGACGACCTGCGCCGGATCCTGCAACGCGCCGGGTGCGTGATCATCCCGTCGCTGTACGAGCCCTTCGGCATCGTCGCCCTCGAGGGGATGGCCGCGGGCGCGCCGACGATCGTGGCGCGCACGGGCGGCCTGGCCGAGATCGTCGACGGCACCGATGCCGGGCTGCTGTTCGAGCCCGGCAACCACCACGACCTCGCCGAACGGATCGAGCAGGTGCTGTCCGATCCCGCGGGTGCTGCGGCGATGACGGCGCGTGCTGCCACGCTCATCGAGGACCACTACACGTGGGCGGCGATCGCCGCGGCCACCGTCAAGGTGTACGAGACCGCCCGACGCTGACGGCGACGTTCCACCAGTTCCACGGCAGTTCCACTCGATTCCACGACCGTTCCAGCCGCCTTCCATCTTCTTCCACCGGGCAAGCCGAGCACCGACGCCCACGAGATCGGCCGCTCCGCCGAGCCGCTCACATCACACCAGCTCAGGGGCACGACGTACCGCCGTCATGCCGGAACGGCGGCGGCCGTCATCCGGCCCGGCAGCACATCGGACTCGCACTCTTCACACGCTCTTGACGGCCGAGGTCGGCGATTTCCACTACCCTCGGTGGTCATGCGTGCCGTCCGACATTTCACCGTCGTGCCCGCGATCCCGCCGACGCTCGAGTCGCTGCGTGAGGTCGCCACCAACCTCCACTGGACCTGGGACCGCGAGACCAAGCACCTGTTCGAACGGCTCGACCCCGTCCAGTGGGCGGCGTCCGGCCACGATCCGCTGCGGCTGCTGGCCTCGATCGAGCCCGACCGCTGGGCGGCACTCGCGGCGGACGACTCGATCGTCGAGGCCACCCGCGCCGCCAAGGCCCGCCTCGACGCCGCGACCCAGGAGCCGCGTTGGTTCCAGGGGCGCACCGGCTCGCCGCTGCACCTCGTCGCCTACTTCTCCCCCGAGTTCGGCATCAGCGAGACGCTCCCCCAGTACAGCGGCGGCCTCGGCATCCTCGCCGGCGACCACCTGAAGGCCACCAGCGACCTCGGCGTGCCGCTCGTCGCGATCGGCCTGCTCTACGCCGAGGGCTACTTCCGCCAACGGCTGAACGCCGACGGCTACCAGGAAGAGCGTTTCCCGCGCCTCGACACGAGCGGCCTGGCCCTCACCGACACGGGCGTCCAGGTCGAGGTCGACATCGCCGGTGACACGGTGAAGGTGCGGGCATGGGAGGTCGAGGTCGGGCGCGTCAAGCTGTACCTGCTCGACACCGCCGTCGACGGCAACAGCCCCGACGGGTTCGGCATCACCAACCGCCTCTACGGCGGCGACGCCGAGCACCGCCTCCGCCAGGAGATCGTCCTCGGCATCGGCGGGGTGCGCGTC
This sequence comes from Actinomycetota bacterium, assembly GCA_026393475.1. Classification (GTDB taxonomy): domain Bacteria; phylum Actinomycetota; class Acidimicrobiia; order Acidimicrobiales; family Ilumatobacteraceae; genus VFMC01. The sequence goes on along the minus strand of JAPLAA010000060.1, from coordinate 61,170 downwards.
CTGCGCGCCCTCGGCCTCGAACCCGAGGTGTTCCACACCAACGAGGGCCACGCCGGCTTCCTGTCGCTCGAGCGCATCCGCGAGCTCGTGTCCGGCGCCGGTGGGCGGGCCCCGCTCAGCTTCGCCGAGGCCGTCGAGGCCGTGCGCGCGGGCGGCGTGTTCACCACCCACACGCCGGTCCCGGCCGGCATCGACCGCTTCGAACGGTCGGTGATGGAGCGGTACTTCGGCCAGTTCGCACTCGCGTGCGGCACCGATTTCGACACCCTGATGAGCCTCGGGCACCGGCCCGACGAACCCGACGACACCCGCTTCAACATGGCGGTCATGGGCCTGCGTCTCGGCGGCCGCTCGAACGGCGTCGCCCAGCTCCACGGCGAGGTGAGCCGCGAGATGTTCGGCGGCCTGTGGCCCGACATCCCGGTCGACGAGGTCCCGATCGGCGCGATCACCAACGGCGTGCACGCGCACACCTGGGTCAGCGACCCGATCGATGCGATCCTGCGCGGCTCCGTCGGCGGCGTGTGGGACGGCGCCGATGCCGCATCGTGGAAGGGCGTCGAGTCGGTGCCCGCGGCCGAGATCTGGGCCGCTCGCCGCGTGGGCCGCGCTCAGCTCGTCGAGTTCGTGCGCTCCCGCCTCGGCGACGCACTGCTCGACCCCGATGCCCTCACGATCGGCTTCGCCCGTCGCTTCGCCACCTACAAGCGGGCGACGCTGCTGCTGTCGCAGCCCGACCGTCTGCGCGAGATGCTGTTGAGCGCAGATCGCCCCGTGCAGTTCGTGTTCGCCGGCAAGGCCCACCCGGCCGACCAGCCCGGCAAGGACATGATCCGCGAGATCGAGCTGTTCGCCCGCCATCTCGACGTCGGCCACCGGTTCCTGTTCATCCCCGACTACGACATGGCCGTCGCCCGCCTGATGTACCACGGCTGCGACGTGTGGCTGAACAACCCGCGCCGTCCGCTCGAGGCGTGCGGTACGAGCGGCATGAAGGCCGCGCTCAACGGTGCGCTCAACTGCAGCATCCTCGACGGCTGGTGGGACGAGTGCTTCGATGGCGAGAACGGCTGGGCCATCGCGTCGGCCGACGACGATCCCGACACGTCGCGCCGCGACCTGCGCGAGGCGACCAGCCTGTTCGGTCTGCTCGAGCGCGAGATCGTGCCGCTGTTCTACAACCGTGACGCGTCGGGCGTGCCGCACGGCTGGGTCGACGCGATGAAGCACAACTGGACGTCCCTCGGGCCGTTCGTCACCGCTGCCCGCATGGTCCGCGACTACGTGACCGAGCTGTACGAGCCGGCCGCCGCCAGCGCCGCCGCCACGTCCGCCGGCGACTGGTCCCAGGCCCGCTCGCTCGCCGCGTGGAAGCAGTCGATCAACGCGAACTGGAACAACATCCGCGTCACGAGCGTCGATGGCGACACCGGGTCGGCCCACGAGGGCGACGAGCGCACCGCTCGCGCTCACGTGTACCTGAACGGACTGCAGGCGAGCGACGTGAACGTGCAGCTGCTGCACGGTTCGATCGACTCCACCGGCGAGTTCGTGGGACGGCCGGAGGCGATCTCGATGACGCCGGCGGGTGCCGACCTGTACTCGTGCACCTATCGCGTGCACGCCGCGGGCCCCTACGGATTCACGGTGCGCGTGCTCCCGACCCACCCGGCGCTCATCTCCGCGGTGGAGACGGGCAAGGCCGCCTGGGCCAGCTGATCGGACCGGGCCGGGCGCCTGATCAGGTGCCCGGATCAGGTGCCCGGATCGGTCGCCCGGATCAGAGACCGAGCACGTCGCGCACGGCCTGACCCACGTGGTCGCGCGTGGCGCGGCTGTCGTGGATCAGGTGTCCGGCCCCGGCCGGCGTGCGCACCTCGAGCGATGTGCCGGCGGCGACCGCCCGCTCGATGAACTCGGGCCGGCACACGCAGTCGGGCGACGCCGGGTCGGCAGCCACCAGCACGCCGCGCTGGGCCAGCGGACGATCGACGTCGTACACCCACGTCATCGCCACGCCCGCGAGCACCGGATCGAGCACGCTGGCGTCGAGACGCAGCAGCGCCGATGCCATGGCGGCGACCGCGTCGTCGTGCAACACCTCACCGAAGGCGGGCCCGGCCGGACTCGGCATCTGTCCGAGCATGGACGTGAGCGAGGCGACGTCGACGCCCGAGGCCTGCAGGGCCGGCACCGACTGGCGCATCATGCGGAACGCGTCGAGCAGCGAGTTCCCCTCGAGGGTCTGCGCCCCTGCGCTGCGCCCCATCGGCGGATCCTCGAGCACGAGCGCCTCGACCAGGTCGGGTCGCGTCTGCGCGAGGCCGAGTGCGGTGACACCGCCCAGCGAGTGCCCGATCACGGTGCACGGTCCGTCGAACAGTGCCTCGCACACGGCGGTGGCATCGGCGACGTACCCCTCGGAGCTGTAGGCGTCGGGGGCGCGGTCGGAGTCGCCGTGGCCGCGGAAGTCGAGGCGAACCATGCGGTGGGTGGCGGCGACGATCGGGACGAGCCAGTCCCACGTGGCGGTGCAGCCGGTGATGCCGTGCAGCACGAGCACGGGCGCGCCGTCGGCGGGGCCGTCGATCTCGACGTGCAGGCGCACGCCGGAGGCGCTGGTGATGTCGGTGCTGGAATTCTCGGGGCCTGCCATGATCAACGCCCCGTGAACTCGGCCTTGCCGGGCCCGTGCTCGAGGAAGCTGGCGACGCCGATGCGGCTGTCGTCGGTGGTGAACACCTCGGTGAACAGATGGCGCTCGAGCATGAGCCCATCGGCGAGGGTCTGGCCGAGGCCACGGTCGACCGCCTGCTTGGTGAGGGCCTGGGCGACGAGGGCGCCCTTGGCGACCTCGGCGGCGAGCGCCAACGCCCGCTCGTGGAGCTGGTCGTTGGCCACGACCTCGTCGGCGAGACCGATGCGCAACGCCTCCTCGGACTTCACCTGGCGACCGGTGATCATCAGCTCCTTGGCACGGCTCGGGCCGACCAGCCGCGGGAGGCGCTGGGTGCCGCCGCCGCCGGGGATGATGCCGAGCAGGATCTCCGGCTGGCCGAACACCGCCTTCTCGCCGGCGATGCGGTAGTCGCACGCCATCGCCAGCTCGCAGCCGCCACCGAGTGCGTAGCCGCTGACAGCGGCGATCACGAACCGGGGCAGGGCGGCGAGGGCGGCGAGGGCGGAGTGGAACCCGATGCCGATGCGATGCGCCTCGGCGGGTCCGCCGAACTGCGAGATGTCGGCGCCGGCAGCGAAGATCCGTTCGCCGCCGGTGACCACCACGGCACCCGGGAGATCCGCGGCCAGGTCGGCGACCACCTCGCGGAGATCTGCCAGCACCTCCTGCGAGAGTGCGTTCACCTTGGGATTGTTGAGCGTGACGACCGCGACACCGTCGTCGCGTCGCTCGAGGAGCACCAGTTCGGCCATGGCCCGGACGCTAGCTGGCGTCACCCCGGTCACTTCCGCTCGCGGGTGTGCTCGATGTGTTCGATCAGGCTCCGATGCCGTCGAGCATCGCGTCGGCGGCGCCCCACGGGTCGAGCTGGCGTTCGAGCACCTGCTGCTGCAGGTCGTCCCACTTCTCGCCGGTGGTGATCTCACGGGCCTTCTGCTCGAGGCGACGCGCCACGATCTCGCGCAGTTCTTCGCGCAGACGGAACGCGCGACGACGATCGAGCTCGCCCGAGGTCGTGATGAACTCGCGGTGTGCGAGCACCGTGTCCCACAGGTCGACCACACCCTTGCCCTCGGTGGCCACGACCGGCACGATCGGCGGCCGCCACGCATCGTGGGGCAGGTCGCTCAGGTCGAGCATCTGCTCGAGGTCTCGCCGGGTCTCGTCGGCTCCCTTGCGGTCGGCCTTGTTGATCACGAACACGTCGGCGATCTCCATCAGCCCGGCCTTGTTCGCCTGAACGCTGTCGCCCCACCCCGGGTTGACGACGACCACGGTGGTGTCGGCCTTGCCGGCGATCTCGACCTCGACCTGGCCGACGCCGACGGTCTCGACGAGGATCCATCGGCGGCCGATCGCATCGAGGAGGCGGACGGCCTCCGGCGCGGCCAGCGAGAGTCCACCGAGGTGGCCGCGCGTGGCCATCGACCGGATGAACACACCCGGGTCGGTGGCGTGGTCCTGCATGCGTACCCGGTCGCCGAGGATCGCGCCGCCGGTGAACGGCGACGACGGGTCGATGGCGAGCACGGCGACCTCGATGTCCTGCTTGCGCAGATGGCCGATGGTGGCGCTGGTGAGGGTGCTCTTGCCGGCGCCCGGCGCGCCGGTGAGTCCGACCGTGTAGGCGGTGCCGCCGAGCGGGGAGGCGAGACGACCGATCTCGCGCGCCTCGTCGCCGCCCCGCTCGACGAGCGACAGGAGGCGGGCGATCGCGGCTCGGTCGCCCGTGCGGGCGTCGGCGAACAGTTCGGTGGTGGGGCGGTGGCGGCGGCTCATGCGAGGTCGAATCGATCGGGGCCGGAAGGCCGGGCGGACAGGTGGAACGCTAGGTGGCGTCAGCGGCGGTCGACGACTTCGTCCGTCGGCCCGGAGGCTGCGGCATCGGGACCGGCGGCATCAGCACCGGCGGCATCGGAACCGGGGACGTTGACGACCTCGGTCAGGCCCACGACCCGGTCCTTCATGATCCGCTCGATCCCGGCCTTGAGGGTCTGCGTGCTGGCGGGGCAGTTGCCACACGCACCCAACAGCGTCACCGAGACCACGCCGGTGTCCGGGTCGACGTCGCGCAGGACGATGTCGCCGCCGTCTGCCTGCAATACGGGACGGATGACTTCGATCGTGGCTTCGACGAGGGCGCGCATGCGAGGGAGGGCTTTCGGACGGGGCAACGTCCATTCAACCAGCAGCCGCCGTACGATGGCGACTCATGAGAACACGTCCGAGCCTGGCCGGCGCGTCCGTGCTGGCACTCCTGCTGCTCACCGCCTGCGGCGGTGACGACGACTCCGCCGGAACCGCCGACGCCTCCACCACGGTCGCCGTCGAGACCGCCGCTCCCGCCCCGACGACGAGCGCAGCATCGGTCACCCCGGCGCCGTCCGACACGGCCGACCTGCCCGTGGGCACGGGCGACATCCCGCTCCCCGTCGGCACCGGCGACATCCCGCCCCTCCCGCCCGTCACGTCCGATCTGCCGTACTCGCTCAGCGTCACCGTCGGCCTCGACGCCGACCCCGAGCGGATCGAGCGCGTCCCGCTCGGCGCCACGATCGCCCTGTCGGTCACCAACCCCGACAGCGAGGACGAGTTCCACCTGCACGGGTACGACCTCGGCGACGGTCAGGTCATGCCGGCGGGGCAGACCGCCACGTTCACCTTCGTCGCCAACCAGGCCGGATCGTTCGAACTCGAGAGCCACGAGACCGGCGCGGTGCTGATGGTCCTCGAGGTCGTGTGAGCACGCGACTCGGCGTCGTCCTCGCCCATCAGGGCGGCTGGGACGAGATCCTGCTCATCGTCGGCCCGATGGCGATCGTCGTGCTGCTGCTCCGCCTGGCCAAGCGACGGGTCGACCGCACCTCGGCCACGATGACGCCGCCCTCCGATCCGCCCGCTCCGGCGGACCGCCCGGGCCACTGACCCGTCAGCGCGGCGGGCGACGCTCGATCGACGCACCCACCGCGGCGAGTCGACCGACGAGGTCGTCGTAGCCGCGATCGATGTGGTGCACCCCACTGATCGTGGTCGTGCCCTCGGCCACGAGTCCGGCGACCACGAGGGCCGCGCCCGCCCGGATGTCCGGCGCACGGACCGGTGCGCCGCTGAGCGCGGCCCGGCCGCGCACCACCGCGTGATGACCGTCGGTGCGGATGTCGGCACCGAGTCGGCACAGCTCCTCGACGTACCGGAAGCGACCGGGATAGAGGTTCTCGGTGACGATGCCGACCCCGTCCGCGACCGCCAGCATCGTGACGATGAGCGGCTTGTAGTCGGTGGCGATGCCGGGGTACGGCAGCGTCGCCACGTCGATGGCCCGCAACCGCTCGGGGGCGTACACGCTCAGCCCGTCGTGCTGGGGGACGAGCTCGAGGCCCATGTCGGTGAAGCGCCGCAGGAGCATGTCCATGTGGTCGGCACGCGCGCCGCGCAGGAACAGCTCGCCGCCGGTGACCGCGGCCGCGGCGAGGTACGTGGCCGCCTGGATGCGGTCGGGCACGGTGTCGTGACGCGTGGCGCGAAGCGTGCCCGGCTCGACGCCGTGCACGACGAGCCGCGACGTGCCGATCCCCTCGATGTCGGCACCCATCGACACGAGCATGCGGCAGAGGTCGGAGATCTCCGGCTCCCGAGCGGCGTTGTCGATGACGGTGGTGCCCTTGGCGTGCACGGCGGCCGTCAGGATGTTCTCGGTGGCGCCCACACTCGGGAACTCGAACGTGACGTCGGCCCCGTGCAGCCGGTCGGCGGTCGCGACGACGTCGCCGTGGTCGAGGGTGATCGTCGCACCCATGGCCTCGAGCCCACTCAGGTGCATGTCGATCGGCCGTGAGCCGAAGTCGTCGCCGCCGGGCAACGAGAGCCGGACCCGACCGAAGCGACCGAGGAGCGGGCCGAGGACGTTGATCGAGGCGCGGATCCGTTCGACGAGCTCGTAGGGGGCGACCGGCGTGATGTCGCCGGTGTTCACCATCAGCAGTTCGCCCGGCGCCGGGCTGGTGGTCGTGACACCGATCGCGGCGAGCAGATCGCTCATGATCGAGACGTCGGCGATGTCGGGCACGTTGGTCAGATGGTGTTCACCGTCGGCGAGCAACGTCGCCGCCATCAGCTTCAACACCGAGTTCTTCGCGCCGGGGACCACCACCTCGCCCTGGAGCGGGCCGGAGCGGTGCACCACGACCACCGCATCGGAGGTGCGCCGGTCGGGTGAGAGCGGGTCGCGGGGATGGCTCGGGTCGAGCGGGCTCGGCGACATGGCTGACCAGTATGCCCGGCATTACTGTCGGCACGTGCTCAGGCCCCCCCGCCGAGTCGTCCGTTCCTGGCCGACGTCCGAACTCGAGCACGCCCGGCGTCCCCGCAACGGCCTGGTGGCCGAGCGGGTCGTCGCCGACCGTCCGGCCGACGGTCAGCTGGGTGAGCTTGGCGAGTTGGGTGAGGTGGTGGAACTCGAGCAGGCCGAGGGCCCGTTCACGGAGTACCACCGCGTCGTCGAGGTGCGCGACGGCCGTGTGGTCGACACCACCACGTACCGGCTCGACATCCCGTGGTTCGGGTGGCTGTTCCGGTGGCCCGTTCGAGCGTCGCTGAAACAGCGGTCGTCCGGGACCGGTGCACAGCCGGCCTGGGCACCACCCGACCGGCTCGAGCCGCGACACGTGCTCGTCCTCGGCCTCCTGGCGGCCGTCTCGATGCCCTCCGCGTTCGTGAACACCCTGTTCACCCAGACCGTCAACTTCGCCGCGGACGACTTCGGGATCAGCGAGCAGGGGCAGGGCTTCGCCGGTGTGCTCGTCCGGTGCGGCATCGTGCTCGCGCTGCCCTTCGCGGTGCTCGCCGACCGTCTCGGGCGACGACGGATGATCGTCCTGTTGGCCTGGCTCGCCCCCACCCTCGCGTCGCTCGGGGCGCTCGCCCCGAACTTCTGGGTGCTCACGGCGACGCAGACCGTCGCCCGCCCCCTCGGCATCGCCCTCGACCTGCTGATCGCGGTCGCAGCCGCGGAGGAGATGCCCCGCAACAGCCGGGCGTACGCGGTGAGCGTGCTCGCGATGGCGAGCGGCCTCGGCGCCGGCATCGCGGTGATGGCGCTCCCTCTGGCCGACCTGGGCGACGGCGGCTGGCGGTTCGTGTACGTGGTGTCGCTGGTGTGGCTCGTCGCGGCCGTCACGGTGACGCGCCGCCTCACCGAGACGCCCCGGTTCGAACACATCGTCGAGACCCAGAACGTCGGCGAGGCGCACATCGACAAGCGGCGGTTCGCGATCATCGCCTCGGTCGCGTTCCTGGCCAACCTGTTCATCGCGCCGGCGTCGTACTTCCAGAACCGGTACCTCGACGACGTGCGCGGCTACAGCGCCGCGGCCATCGCGGTCTTCACGCTCACCACCGCCACCCCGGCATCGATCGGGTTCGTGCTCGGCGGCCGTCTGGCCGACACGGCGGGGAGACGGCGGGTGCTCGCGATCTCCATCCCCTTCGCCACGGGCGGGCTCGTGCTGTCGTTCGTCGTGGGCGGTGTCGTCATGTGGATCTCGGCGTTCGTCGGTGGCCTGCTCGCGGGGATCGCGTTCCCGGCGTTCTCGGTGTACCGCACCGAACTGTTCCCCACGGGGCGCCGCGGCCAGGCCGGCGGGCTCATCGTCGCGATGGCGCTCGTCGGCGGCAGCATCGGGCTGCTGCTCGCCGGGTTCCTCATCGACCGCGGCTGGAGCTACGGGTCGACCATGGGCCTGCTCGCGCTCGCCCAGGTGGTGACCGCCATCGTGGTGTACACGACCTACCCGGAGACCGCGCACCGCACGCTCGAGGAGATCAACCCCGAGGACGCGTGAGGCAGCGCGGCGTGCGCTGCGGTCGGGTCAGCGGCCCGTGAGCCAGGCGGTGACGGCAGCGACGATCTGGTCGTCGGCACGCTTGAGGTCGTGGCCCTTGCCCTCGACCCAGACGTGGGTCACGGTGTCGGGAGCGCCCGGGATCGTGGCGGTCCAGGTCTGCAGCTCCTCGGGCGTACCGAAGGTGTCCTTGGTGCCGTGCACGAACAGGCACGGCACCTGGAGGCGGACGAGGTGCTCGACGCGCAGCTTGTCGGGCTTGCCGGGTGGGTGGAGCGGATAGCTGATGAGCACGAGTCCGACGGCGTTGGGCACCAGCCCGTCGGCGACGGCCATCGAGCACATGCGTCCACCCATCGACCGTCCGCCGAGGATCAGCGGTCCCGCCCCCATGGCGGCCGCCTCGTCGACGACCGACTGCACGAGTACGGGGGCGCGGTCGGGGGCCTTCTTCCCTGCTCGGCGGTACGGGAAGTCGGCCCGCGTGCACCGCCGCGGTGACACGGCCTCCTCGATCGCGACGAGCGACGAGTGGTTCCGGTCCGAGCCGGCGCCGGGGAACAGCAACAACGACGCACCGGCGGTCGACGAAGCCGGTGTCGCCGACGCGGAGGTGCGGCGCGGGCTCACGGCGACAGGATCTTCCGTGCCTCGCCGAGATCGGCGATCGCCTTGCTGGCCGCGGCCTCGCTCCCGCCGTGGTCGGGATGCGCCCGGCGCAGTCCCTCGCGGTAGCGGGTGGTGACCTCGCGCTTGGAGACCTTCCCCGTCCCGGGCGGGAACCCGAGCAGTTCGAGCGCCCACGCCCGTGGGTCGGCCATCGCCGACAGCGAGGTGGACGCGGTGCCGGCGAGGTTGGCGATGAACGACGGCCCGATCGGCCCGCGCCACCGCATCGATCGCTGCAGCACCGGCACCAACAGCCGGCGCGACGCCTCGTCGAGCCGCTCGACCGCGTACACGGCGCCGAGCACCTGCGCGAGCGCGCTGCCCTGCGCGTGCAGGTCGAAGCGCACGTTGTCGCCCTCGCCCACGAGCCGGTGCACGCTCACCGCCAACCCGTGCCGATCGACCTGGTAGCGGTGGCGGAGCCGGGGCTGCGGCACACGTGCACCCTGCTCGACCTGGCGCAGCAGCCGGTGCACATCGGCCACGAGGTCGGGGTCGACCTCGGGCAGATGGGTGGCGATCACGGCACCGAGCAACAACCCGCCGAAACCGGGGGCTGGATCGGTGGGCAGCACCAGGTGGCCGAGCGCGACCCGGCGGGTGGGCGTGGTGGGTCGGGAGTGCCAGACCTCCAGCTCGGCGAGCAGCATGACGGTCGTCGTGGGCGTCGGGTCAGACGTGCGGGCGGAGCAGCTCGAGCAGCGCGGACGCCGACTCCATCGCCCCTTGGAGATCGGGGCCCTCGTCGTCGACGAGCGCGTCGACGATGTCCTCGGCGAGCTCGCAGGTGCGCTGCCACAGCTTCGGCGTGACGCCGAACGGGGCGACGTCGGGATCGGCCACGTCGGTGGCGCGGCGCAGATGGTCGATGCCGTCGGCGTCGAGAGGATCGCGCTGGAGCCGTTCGGCGGCGAGGAAGAAGTCGGTGAGCACCGCGGCCGAGCGCTCGTCGTCGGCGGTGGGCAGACGGGCCGCCCCGACGTCGACGTACTCGCCGCTCTCGATGTCGTCGAGGAGCGTCTCGACGACGTCCTCGTCGGCGGTGGACACGAGCAGCACCTGCTCCTCCCACCGGAACGGGATGCGGGCGTCGGCCAGCGCGATCGAGACGGTGTCGAGCTCGGCGGCCGACCAGTCGGCCAGGTCGTACTCGGTGGTGGCCTCGTCGGCGCCGAGTTCGATCGCGGCCGGGCGTGGCCCGAGGCCGTCGGCGTCGTCGCCCGGGTCGGACACGATGCCGAGTTCGGCCTCGACGCGAGCGATGAGCTCGTCGGCCTGCTGTTCCATCTCCTCGGGCACGATCAGCTCGTTGCCGTCCCAGGTGTGGGGCACCTCGGCGTCGGCCATCGCCGCTGCCAGCTCGGCCTGCTGGTCGAAGTCCCAGGCGCTGAGGTCGTAGTGGACCCGGGTCGCATCCGGATCGTTGGGGTTCCAGTCGGTCATCGTGGTCCCGTCGAGACAGGGATCGGGAGGGGCCGATCCACGAGGGCGACGCTATCGCTCCGCCGTCGCGGAGGCCACGTGGCGGGTCAGGAACGCTGCGATCCGCTGGTACTCGTCGACCTGGTGCTCGCGGCGGCGGAACCCGTGTCCCTCACCCGGGTACACCACGAGCTCCACGGTCCCACCGGCAGCGCGCATCCGCTCGACGAGGACCCGACTCTGCCCGACGGGGACGACCGGATCGTCCTCACCGTGGAGCACGAGCAGCGGCGTCGTGATGCGATCGGCGAACCAGGTGGGCGACCGGTCGCGGGCACGCTCGTCGATCGCCGGAGGCGCCGGGGGCTCACCGACGAGGGTTCGTGTGTAGTGACGTTCGAACCGATGGCTGCGCTCGGCGAGGTCGGCCAGATCGGCCACGGGGTACGCCACCACCGCCGCGGCCGCGACGCCCGGGTGGTGGCGCAGCACACCCAGCACCGTGAAACCACCGGCCGACCCACCGATGAGCACCGTGCGCGCGGGCTCCGCCAGTCCGATGAGGTGCGCGTGGCGCACCACGGCCGCCACGTCCGCGACGTCGAGCTCGCCCCATCGCCCGCGCAGCGCCTGTTGGTAGGCACGGCCGTGACCGGTACTGCCCCGGTGGTCGGGCACCAGCACGTCCCACCCCTGTGCCCGCCAGTACGCGACACGGGGCATGAACATCACCTGCCACTGGTCGGTGGGGCCGCCGTGCAGCCAGCAGATCGTCCGCGGCGGCTCGCCGGCGGCTCGATGCGCGGCATCGGCACGGTAGAGGCGGGCGTGGACCATGCCGCCGTCGTCGGCGGGCACGGTGAGCGTCTCGGGTTCGACGAGCAGGTCGCGGTCCCAAGCCGTGGTCGAGGCGACCGCGATCGTGCGACGGTCGCCCGTGATCGCGTCGTACACCACGAGCTCGGTGGGCGTTCGTGCACCGGTGCGCAGCGCGGCGATCCGGCGGCCGCTCCACGACAGCTGGCCGTGCACCCCTCGGCCGAGTTCACGCACCGCGGACGACCCGTCGGCGCTCGCCCCCGTATCGGGGACGGCCACGGCGCACAGCCGACCGAACCCCGACTCGTTGCGGGTGAACGCGACCTGCGTCGCGTCGGGGGACACCGCGAACGAGCGTTGACCGAGCCCCCAGGTGGGGCCGGCGTGTTCGAACGCCTCGTCGACGAGCGGCCGGTCGCCCCACCACACGTTGCTCCAGCCGGTGTCGTCGCGGACGCAGACACGAGTTCCATCGGACGCGAGCCGGGCCTGCTGCACGCTGTGCCTCGGCACGAACTCCTCGCGCACGCGGCCGTCGAACGACACGCGCACGACACGTGAGTGGTCCCACGGCATGTTCGGCACGTTCCAGGCGAGCCAGGTGGCGGCCGTGCCGCACGGCGTCACCTGCGGGTCGAAGCAGAAGTCGGCCGAGCCGTCGTCGAGCCGTGTGGAGGAACCGGTGCGGACATCGAGCTGCCAGACCTCCGACTGGTCGACGACGTACACGACGCGACGACCGTCGGCAGTGGCGTGCGGTGCCTGTGCCACTCGGTCGGGCCCGTGGTCGGTGAGTCGGCGTGCCGCGGCCGACACCTCGACGAGCGGTTGCCACCACAGGTTGCCATCGACGCCGGCGTAGACGATCGCCCGGTCGGCATCGGCGAAGCACCAGCACCCACCGCCCATGCCGCGCCCGACGCGCGGTGCCGGCGTGGTGACGATCGGCTGCTCGACGGGTTGCTCGGTCGCGAGGACGGCATCGAGGTCGAAGCGCACGAGCGACGTGCCGTCGGCGTCGCCGACCGCCACCACCAACCATCTCCCATCGGCCGACAGGCGGGGTTCGGTGAGGTCGCGTCCACCGACGCACGCGTCGATGCTGATCGTCGACCGGGGCTCCACGCGTCCGAATGTACCGACACGATCCCCGGCCGCGACCCTGCCGGAGGCACGCGGAACGGGGAACGACGCGGTCGTCGTTAATCGTTTGCACGCTCCGTCGACGACTTGAGACACTCATGACGTGCCCGCTCCGGGCACCACGACCGACGGAGGAGGTGACGCCATGATCCAGTCCACGTACCGCAGATCGTTCGGCGTCGCGCCCGTCGGCTGCGCCGCCGCTCGTCGCGGCTGACGCCCCCACCGCGACCTCGATCGCGCCCGCGTCCCTGCTCGCCCCGGCGACCCGCTGGGCGCCGCCGCGCCCGGATCCGACAGCGAGCGCTGCGTGCCCGCGGCACCTCGCCACCCCTCCACCCCTCCACCCCTCCACCCCTCCACCCCTCCGACCACCGACCACCGACCACGAAAGGCACTCCCGTGCACCTCCACCCACACCTCACCCAGCAGCTCGTCGCCGATCGTCACGAGAACCTCCGCCGCGAGTTCCTCACCTCCTTCGATCACGTCGATCACGTCGATCACATCGATCACGGCACGCGCCGCGCCGGCGCCACGCGACGTCGTCGCGAGGCACCGGTCGCCATCGACGTCGGGCGCACCCGCCTCCACGATCGATGGCATCGGCGGCGAACCGCACGCGCCACCTGACGCGCCCGCCGGGATGGGTCCGATGTCCCATCCCGGCGGCCGACACTCCCTGGCTGCGCGGCCAGGCAGTACCGTGGCGGGCGATGAGCGCCCCCGACCGCAACCTCGCCCTGGAACTCGTACGCGTCACCGAGAGCGCGGCACTCGCCGCCTCGCGGTGGGTGGGGCGAGGTGACAAGCTCGGTGCCGACGGCGCAGCCGTCGACGCGATGCGCACCGTCCTCAGCACCGTCCCCATGGACGGCCTCGTCGTCATCGGCGAGGGCGAGAAGGACGAAGCCCCCATGCTGTTCAACGGCGAGCGTGTCGGCGACGGCACCCGCCCCGAGGTCGACGTCGCGGTCGACCCGATCGACGGCACCAGCCTCACGGCCCTCGGCCGGGCGAACGCCATCTCGGTGATCGCCGTGAGCGACCGCGGCAGCATGTTCGATCCGGGCCCCTGCTTCTACATGACCAAGATCGCCGTCGGCCCCGACGCCGCAGGTTCGATCGACATCACCGCCACCCCCACGCAGAACCTGCGATGGATCGCGAAGGCCAAGGGCGAGAGCGTGCGCGACCTCACCGTCGTCATCCTCGACCGTCCCCGTCACGAAGAGCTGATCGGCGAGGTGCGCGCCAGCGGCGCCCGCGTGAAGCTCATCGGTGACGGCGACATCTTCGGCGCGATCGCGACCGCCTGGCCCGATGCCGGCGTCGACGTGCTGTTCGGTGTCGGTGGCACGCCCGAGGGCGTCGTCGCTGCCGCCGCACTGAAGTGCATGGGCGGCGAGATCCAGGCACGCCTCTGGCCCCGCAACGAAGCCGAGCGCGACGCCTCGATCGCCGCCGGCTACGACCTCGACGCGGTGCTCACGACCGACGACCTGGTCCAGGGCGACAACGCGTTCTTCGCCGCGACGGGCGTCACCGATGGTGAGCTGCTCCGCGGCGTGCGGTTCACGCCGCGCGGCGCGCAGACCCAGAGCCTCGTGATGCGCTCGCGCAGCGGCACGGTGCGGCTGGTCGAGGCCCACCACCGCCTCGACAAGCTGGCGAGCTTCGCCGCCGTCGACTACAAGTAGTCGCCGCCCCGGCCGCCGGCCGGCCCATGTCCGGGGGAACGCCCGGACGTCAAGGTGCTCTCAAGCCGACGCCTCCACGTGCCGATGTAGGTGATCGATATGCGTGTACGGCGACCCACCAGGCGGCGGACGCGGCGGCTGAGCCTCCTCGTCCGGTTCGCGATCATCAGCTTCGTGCTGCTCCTTGCCGTCGGCCTGGTGCTCGGCAGGTGGCTCGGATCCATCCAGCGCGAACGGAGCCTCGACGACGCCGTCAAGCGCGCCCAGATCGTGGCCGAAGGTGCCTTCCAGGCCGATCTCACCCCCACTGACCTGCAGCAGGACTTCCTGCCGATCTCGCCGGAGACCCGCCAGCAGCTCGACGACTTCATCGGCGCCGCCATCGATGCCGACAGCCTCGTGCGGCTCAAGGTGTGGAACGCGCAGCACTGGATCGTCTACAGCGACAACCCGGTCCTCACCGGCCGCTGGTTCCCCGGCGACGACGGGCTCGCCCGTGCCCTCGACGGCGAGATCTCCTCGGTCGTCACCGATCTCAGCCGTCCCGAGGAGATGGAGGAACGCGACTTCGGCCGACTCCTCGCCGTGTACGTCCCGCTGCGCGAGACCGCCGGGCAGTTCTCCGGCGACACCGGCACGGTCATCGGCGCCTTCGAGATCTACGTCCCGTACGCACCGGTCGCCGCGGCGATCGACGAGGACACCCGCACGCTCTACCTCGCGCTGGCGATCGGTCTGGTCGTGCTGTACCTGGCCCTGTTCCGCCTGGTCGCCGGAGCCTCGCGCCGGCTGCGCCTCCAGGCGCAGGAGAACGCCCACCAGGCCACCCACGACGCCCTGACCGATCTGCCGAACCGCAGCCAGCTGATCCTCGACCTGCAGTCGATGCTCGATCGCCGCTACGGATCGAAGTACGTCGCGCTCGCGCTGGTCGACATCGACCACTTCAAGGAGATCAACGACGCACTCGGACACCCGAGCGGCGACACCGTGCTGCAGGCGATCGCCGACCGCTTCCGCGAACAGATGCCCGACGCGACCGTCGCTCGCATCGGCGGCGACGAGTTCGCGATCGCAGCCGAGAACCTGCCACACGCCCAGGCGGCACTCGCCGTCGCCACGCGCATCGAGGACGTGCTCCACGAGCCGTTCGAGGTGGCCGGCATCTCCGTGTCGGTCAGGCCGAGCATCGGTATCGCGATGGGTCCCGACGACGGCCGTGACGCGGACGAGCTGCTGCAGCACGCGGATGTCGCGATGTACGTGGCGAAGCGCACCGGCACGGTGAAGCGCCTCTACTCGCGCAATCTCGACCACTACTCGCCCGACCGGCTGTCGCTCGCCGGCGAGCTGCGCGATGCGATCGCCACGGCGTCGGGCGAGGTGCACCTCGCCTACCAGCCGAAGCTCGATCTGAAGTCCGACGAGGTGCGCGGCGTGGAGTGCCTCGTGCGGTGGAAGCACCCGCAGCGCGGGTTCGTCCCGCCGGCCGAATTCCTGCCGATCATCGAGAACACCGAACTGATCGCGCCGCTCACCTGGCTCGTGCTCGACCAGGCGCTGAGCACGTGTGCCTCGTGGCGGCGTCACGGGCTGGAGATCCAGATGGCGGTGAACATCTCGCCGCGCACGATCGGTTCGCCCGAGCTGTACGACCGCGTGGTGGCAGCGCTCGACACGCACGGTCTGCCCCCGAGCGCGTTGGAGCTCGAGCTCACCGAGAACGCGCTGCTCGGCGACCACAGCCTGGCCGCCGAGAACGTGACGAGGTTCCGCGACCTCGGCGTGGGTATCGCGATCGACGACTTCGGCACCGGCTACGCCTCGATCGGCTACCTCACGACGATGCCGATCTCGGCGGTGAAGATCGATCGGTCCTTCGTCGACAACATGTTCTCCGACCCGGCCTCCGCCGCGGTCGTCAACTTCAGCCTCGGTCTGGGCCAGCAGCTCGGTCTCGAGGTGGTGGCGGAGGGGATCGAGGACGAACCGACGCTCGAGGAGCTCCGCCGCCTCGGTTGCGACACCGCGCAGGGCTACTTCATCAGCCGCCCCCTCGGTGCGACCGAGTTCCTCCACTGGCTGCTCGCGTGGAGCACGCGCCATCTCACGCCGCGCGACGTCGCGCCCGAGCTCGACGATCCCTCCACCGGCGGCGGTGCCGTCGGCGGGAGCCCCTACGACCTGGTCGGTGTTGGTTCACCCGCGGCCGGGCGGCCCGCGCCGACGACCGACGGTTCGACGGCGCCCGCCGTGGCGCCCTCGGCAGCGCCGTTGCCGGCGCCGACGCCCTTCGTCGATCTCCAGCCACCGGCGCCTGCAGCGGTTCGGCCGAGTGTGTCCGAGCACCCCGCGACCTCCTTCGGTGAGGTGCTCGAGCGCGAACTCGATGCGGTGCACGGGTTCGCCCGGGCGGCCTCGGTCGAGCCGGAGCTCGCGGCCCCGGCGGTGAGCGCGCCCGACCTCGACATGGTCGACGTCCAGCACGATGTCCAGCCCACGCTCCAGCCCACGCTCCAGCCCACGCTCCAGCCCACGCTCCAGTCCGAGGTGCAGCAGGTCGACGATGACGACGACGGACCAGTGATGCCCGACCTCGAGGGGCTCGGCGCCGCAGCAACCCAGGTCGGGGGCTCGTTGCCGTCGGTCCTGGCCGCGTCGATCACGACGACCTCCTTCGACGACCTCGCCCCGCTGTACGGCCGGGGCCCGGCGAACGCGCCGTCACCTGACACGACCGGCGCCGCTGACATGACCGAGCAGGCCGAGCAGGCCGAGCAGGCCGAGCAGGCCGATCACGCGGATGAAGGTTCGGCGGCCGACGCGACGGCAGCGGCTGCGGGCGTGACCGCGACGATCGAGATGCCCGCGACGCCGCCCGGCGGACCGTCGCTGCCCGGGCTCACGCTGCCCACCCTGAGTCCGCTTCCCGGGGGCTCGTCGCCCGCTCCGGTCCCGCCGCTGCCCCCGACGGCGTCCGGGTCGTCCTCCCTCACGGGCGGCCCGATGCTGCCCGCCCTGCCGCCGCTCTCGCTGCGACTCCGCGGACCCGGTACGACCGAGCCACCCGCGGCACCAGGGACACCAGGGACACCAGGGACACCGTCATCCGATTCGTCCGACGCTGCGCCGGAGGTGCCGTCATGAACGCCCGATCGACCCGATCCGGAGCCGTCCCGGGCCGACCCGCGCCGTCGCGGGTCGTCCGCCGGTGTGCCGGCACGTTCGTCGCGATGGCGGCGCTCGCCGGGCTCGCCGCCTGCGGCGGCGACGAGCCGGCCGACGCGGTCGAGATCCCGCACGTGTTCGATCTCGCACACGACCCGACGGCGGCGATCGCCGAGGTCGCAGCCGGCCGCGAGGGCGTCATGTCCGCCGACCTGCTCCGCAACAGCCTGGAGAAGGAGTTCACCTGGCACGGCGTGACGCTCGCCCAGGTGATGCGCGCCGCCCACGCCGGCGACCCGTCGCTCGACGCCTGGATCGACGAGCTCTCCTCCAGCACCGACGACATCACCGCAGCCGTCGGCCTGGTGTACGGCCCGGTCGGGGCACGTGCGTTCAACCAGCAGTGGGCGCAGCACACCCAATTCCTCGTCGACTACGCCGTCGCCATCTCGCGGGGCGACGACGACGCGGCGGATCTCGCCCGCGACCAACTCGTCACGTACGCCGAGGACTCGGGCAGCTTCTTCGAGACGGCGACCGGCGGCGGCCTTCCGGCCGACGCGGTCCGCGAACTGCTCGACACCCACGTGTCGCACATGCTCGGCATGATCGACATGGTCGACCGCGGCGACACACAGGCCGCGCTCGAGGTGGCCCTCACCGACAACGAGTACCTGTCGACGATCGCTCAGGGCGTGTCATCGGCGATCGCCGGTCAGGACAACCGGGCCTTCCCGGGCACGATCGAGACCGAGGTGTCGCTCTACTGCTCGATCGTCACGAGGGAGACGGGCAACTACCTGCTGCGCGAACTCTTCGCGCCGGGTGACGGACAGGCCTCGGCCGATGCGTTCCAGTCGGCCACGGGCGTCGCGCTCGGCGATGTCGTCGGCGTGATCGATCAGCTGCAGGCGACCGATCCGGTGCTGGTGGCCCAGACTGCCGATCTGGCGCTCGACCGGGCGTTCGAGCACGCTCGCCCGCCGGCGCCCTGATCCCGGCCCGTCGGGCCACTCAGCGCTGGACGAGGCTCGACAGCCGACGGGTGAGGCCGCGTGGCGTGATGCTCGTCGCCGTGGCGAGCCCCTTGTAGATGACGCCGGGGATCGACATCGCGCGACCCTTGGCGACGTCGTCGAGACCCGCCGTCGCCACCTGCTCGGCCGTCAGCCAGGCGAAGGTGGGATAGCTGCTGGCGTACGACTCGCTGTTGCTGACGCTCTGGAACTCGGTCCGCGTCAGCCCGGGGCACAGCACCGTGACGTGAACGCCGGTGCCGCGCACCTCCTCGTGGAGGCTCTCGGTGAGGCTGGTGACGTAGGCCTTCGTCGCGGCGTACACGGCGAGCTTCGGTGCCGGCTGAAAGCTGGCCACGCTGCTGACGTTGAGCAGGTAGCCGCGACCGCGCGGCACCATCGAGGCGAGCGCGGCGTGGCTGATGCGGGTGAGCGCGCGGATGTTGAGGTGGATCTCGTCGTCGAGGCGGTCTGGATCGAGGAGGTGGAAGTCGCCGGAGGTGCCGAACCCGGCGTTGTTCACGACCAGATCGATCGGCTGTTCGGTGCTGGCGATGCGATCGGCGACCACGCGCATGCCCTCGTCGGTGGTGAGGTCGGCGACGAGCACCTCGACGTCGCGATGAGCGTCGGCCAACTCCTGGAGCCGATCGGCTCGGCGGGCGACGATCACCTGTGGGACGCCCTGCTCGGCGAGTCGGCGCACCATCGCCTCACCGATGCCGCTCGAGGCGCCGGTGACGAGTGCGGACGTGAACGGTGGCCGGGTGGTCATGCCCGGATCGTACCGGTGGACGCGGCACGGTCACCTGTGGGCCTCGCTCGCAGGCTCGCTCAGCGGACCGGGCGTTCGCCCTGGCCGTGTCTGGATCTGTTCGTCGGGTCGTGCAACCCGTGGTTCCGGGTGGTCCCGGCCGTCGCTCAGTGAGCGCCGGCTGCCGTTCCGACGCCGCCGGTGGCGTTGAGACGGGCGTGCGCCCGTGCCAGCGCTGCGGCTGCCTCGACGTCGTGTTCACGACGCAGCGCCTCCTCGGCACGCTCCATCGCCGACAACGCACGTGAGCGGTCGATCTGCTCGGCGAGCTCCGCTGCATCGGACAAGATGCTGACCGTCGTCCCGCTGACCTGCACGAAGCCACCGTGGACGGCGACGTCGAGCACCGAACCGTCGACGAGTGTGATGCGGGTGTGGTTCTCGATGAGGGCACCGAGGAACGGGGCGTGACCGGGCAGGAACGCGATCTCGCCACCACCCAGGGTGCGCGTGATCACCTGGGATGCCTCGCCGGAGAAGAGGACCTTCTCCGGCGACACGACCTCGACCTGCATGGTGGCCATGATCAGGCTGCGCCTTCCTGCAGCGCCTTCGCCTTGGCGAGCACCTGCTCGACGCCACCCACGTTGAGGAACGCCTGCTCGGGCACGTCGTCGAGGTCACCGCGGACGATGGCCTCGAAGCTTTCGACGGTCTCGGCGACCGGCACCGTCTCGCCGCTGACGCCGGTGAACACCTCGGCCACGTAGAACGGCTGCGAGAGGAAGCGCTGCACCTTGCGGGCACGGGCCACCGTGAGGCGGTCCTCCTCGGAGAGCTCGTCGAGACCGAGGATGGCGATGATGTCCTGCAGCTCCTTGTAGCGCTGGAGGATCTCCTGCACGCGGCGGGCGACGTCGTAGTGACGCTGACCGACGACTTCGGGCTGGAGGATCGTCGAGGTCGACGCCAGCGGGTCCACGGCCGGGTAGATGCCGAGCGAGGCGATCTGGCGGCTGAGCTCGGTGGTGGCGTCGAGGAAGGTGAAGGTGGTGAACGGCGCCGGGTCGGTGTAGTCGTCGGCGGGCACGTACACGGCCTGCAGCGAGGTGATCGAGCGGCCTCGCGTCGAGGTGATGCGCTCCTGCAGCTGACCCATCTCGTCGGCGAGGGTGGGCTGGTAGCCCACGGCCGAGGGCATGCGGCCGAGCAGCGTCGACACTTCCGAACCCGCCTGGACGAAGCGGAAGATGTTGTCGACGAACAGCAGCACGTCCTGGTTCTGGACGTCGCGGAAGTACTCGGCCATGGTGAGCGCCGAGAGGGCGACGCGCAGGCGCACGCCCGGCGGTTCGTCCATCTGGCCGAAGACCAGGGCGGCCTTCTCGAACACGCCCGACTCGGTCATCTCGATCATGAGGTCGGTGCCCTCACGGGTGCGCTCGCCCACACCGGCGAACACCGACACACCACCGTGGTTCTGCGCCACACGACGGATCATCTCGGTGATGAGCACGGTCTTGCCCACGCCCGCTCCGCCGAAGAGGCCGATCTTGCCACCGGCGACGTAGGGGGTGAGCAGGTCGATGACCTTGATGCCGGTCTCGAAGAGACGCTTCGACGGCTCGAGGGCGGCGAAGTCGGGGGCCGGACGGTGGATGTCCCAGCGCTCGATGTCGGCGAAGTCGGCGTTGTCGCCGTCGAGCACCTCGCCCCACACGTTCCACACGTGGCCGAGGGTGCGGTCACCGACGGGCACGCTGATGCCGCGACCGGTGTCGCGCACCGAGGTGCCGCGGGTGAGGCCGTCGGTCGGCTTCATGCAGACCGCACGGACGCGGCTGTCACCGAGCTGCTGGGCGACTTCGGCGAGCACGGTGATCGGCTTGCCGTCGACCTGCACGGTGAACTCGATCGCATGGTTGAGCTCGGGCAGCGAGCCGCGGGGGAACTCGACGTCGATCACGGGGCCGGCGATGCCGACCACGCGCCCGTCCTTGTGGTCCTTTTCCGTCATGGTCATGGGAGTGTGTTCCTTGTTCTCGTTGCGCTCGGGAATTCAGTTGCCGTACTTGCGGGCCTGCAGCTCGCGGGCCTGTTCGATCCAATTTTCCCGCTCGACGCGACCGGGGAAGTCGATCTCGTCGCCGATGCGGGTCGCGTCCTGCGCGGTCCAGGCCGCGATCTGGGCGAAGGTGGTGATGCCCTGCTCACGCAGGTGGGCACCGATGACCGGGCCGATACCGACGATGTCTTCGATGTCGTCCGGCTCGAGCACACCGACAGCGGCCGCAGCCGGCGTGTTCATCGTGCGGGTGGCACCGGCGCCTGCACCGAACGAGCGCAGGTCGAGGCCACCGTCGAAACCGTCGTCGGCCAGCGGTCCGAGGGCGATCGTGTGATGCTTCTTGGCGTCGCCGCCGAGTGCTTCAGCACCGCTCACGATCTCCATGATCTCGGTGGTGATCGAGTCCTGACGGGCGCGGTTCATGATGCGGCTGAGGTTCTTGATCAGTTCCTCGGCGTTGTCGGTCGCGCTCTTCATCGCTCGCTGACGGAAGGCGTGCTCGCTGGCGGCTGCGTTGAGGAGCGCCGCGTAGATGCGGGCCTCGACGTAGCGGGGCAGGAGGGTGTCGAGGATCGTGCCCGGGTCGGGCTCGAACTCGAAGTCGGCTGCGACGCCTGCGGCATCGACACCCTTGCCATCGCCACCGCTCACCGTCTGACGGTCGAGCGGGACGAGGGGACGCTGCACCACTTCCTGCGAACCGGCGGAGATGAAGCGGGTGTACACGAGCTCGACACGGTCGACCTCGCCACTCACGTACATCTCCATGACGCGCTGGCCGATCTCCTTGGCGTGCGCGTACGTCGGGTTGTCGCTGAAGCCGCCGTACGTGGCGCCGATCGAGTAGCCGCGGAAGCGGAAGTAGCCCTCCGCCTTGCGACCCACGGCGATCACCGTGTAGTCGGTGCCCGACAGGACACCGGCCTTGATCTCGCCCTCGGTCGCGCGCTGGACACCGGCGTTGTAGCCGCCGCACAGACCGCGGTCGGCGGTGATGGCGATGTAGGCGACCTTGGCCACGGGGTCACGTCCGGCCAGGAGCGGCGACTGCGAGGCACCGCCCGCAGCAGCCAGGTCCTTCACGACCTCGGTGATCTGCTCGCTGTAGGGCACGGCCGCGGCGACCCGCTGCTGGGCCTTCACGATGCGGCTCGCCGCGATCAGCTCCATGGCGCGCGTGATCTTCTTCGTGGCCTGGACGCTGCGAATGCGTCCACGAAGAATGCGCTCCTGACCTCCAGCCATGACTACTCCGTTGCCAGGGTCTTGGCGCTCTGGGCCTCGCCGAGCGCCGCAGCGTCGGTGGCGAGCACGTCGGCGGCCGCCTTCGCAGAGGCGAGATCGGCGACGAATCGCTCCTTGAACGAGGCGATGATGTCACCGAGTTCGCTCGGCACGTCGGCCTTGGCGTTGCCGCGCATGGCCGCGAGCATGCCGCCCTGGGTGGAGCGCACGTGTTCGAGGAGCTCGCCCTCGAAGCGGCGAACCTCGTTCACCGGCAGGCTGTCGAGATAGCCCTTGGTGCCGGCGAAGACGACGACGATCTGCTCCTCGACAGGCATCGGGCTGTTGAGCGGCTGCTTCAGCAACTCGACCAGGCGGTAGCCACGCTCGAGCTGTGCCTTGGAGATGGCATCGAGCTCGGAACCGAAGGTGGCGAACGCCTCGAGCTCGCGGAACTGGGCGAGGTCGAGCTTCAAGGTGCCCGACACGCTCTTCATGGCCTTGATCTGCGCTGCACCACCCACACGAGACACCGAGATGCCCACGTCGACGGCCGGGCGCACACCGGACTTGAACAGGTTGTCCTGCAGGTACACCTGACCGTCGGTGATCGAGATCACGTTGGTGGGGATGTACGCCGACACGTCGCCGGCCTTGGTCTCGATGACCGGGAGGGCCGTGAGCGAACCGGCGCCACGCTCGTCGGAGAGCTTGGCGGCGCGCTCGAGCAGGCGGCTGTGGAGGTAGAACACGTCGCCGGGGTACGCCTCGCGGCCCGGAGGGCGACGGAGGAGCAGCGACACCTGGCGGTAGGCCTCGGCCTGCTTCGACAGGTCGTCGTACACGATGAGCGCGTGCTCGCCGTTCTCCATCCAGTGCTGGCCGATGGCGCAGCCGGCGTACGGGGCGAGGTACTTGAAGGGGGCCGGGTCGCTGGCCGGTGCGGCCACGATCACGGTGTACTCGAGCGCACCGTACTGGCGGAGGGTCTCCACGGTCTGGGCGACCGTCGAGCCCTTCTGGCCGATGGCGACGTAGATGCACTTCACGCCGAGGCCGCGCTGGTTGATGATCGCGTCGACGGCGACGGTGGTCTTGCCGGTCTTGCGGTCGCCGATGATCAGCTGGCGCTGGCCACGGCCGATCGGGGTCATCGCGTCGATCGACTTGATGCCGGTCTGCAGCGGCTCGTGCACGGGCTTGCGACCCATGATGCCGGGCGCCTGGATCTCGACACGGCGGTCGATGCCACCGACGATGTCGCCCTTGCCGTCGATCGGCTGACCGAGGGCGTTGACCACGCGGCCGAGCATCGCATCGCCGACGGGGACCGAGAGGATGCGACCCGTGGCCTTCACGGTCTGGCCTTCCTCGATCTTGTCGGCGTTGCCGAGGATCACGGAACCGATCGACTCCTCGTCGAGGTTCAGTGCCAGGCCGACGCTGCCGTCTTCGAACTCGAGCAGCTCGTTCACGGCGCAGTCGGGCAGGCCGCTGACGCGGGCGATGCCGTCACCGATCTCCGTGACGCGGCCGACGGTGCGTGCCTCGAGCGAGGGCTCGAAGCCCTCGAGGTTCTTCTTCAGCGCGGCAGCGATGTCGCCGGCGCTCAGCGTGAGTTCTGCCATGTTCCTCGTGTCCCTCGTAATCCCTGTGGTTCCCTGGGTTGCCTGTGTGGCCCGTGATGGGGTGTTCGTACTGCTCGCGTCCGGTTTACAGACGCGACTTCAACTGGTCGATGCGGGTGCGGACGCTGCCGTCGATGACGGTGTCGCCGATGGTGGCCACGAGACCGCCCAGGACGGACGGGTCGACGACGACCTTCAGGTTCACCTGCTTGCCGGTGGCGTTGGCGAGGGCCGCCGCGAGGCGATCCTCCTGGTCCTTCGTGAGGGCCACGGCGCTGCGCACCTCGGCCAGCTCGAGGTTCTTCGACGACGAGGCGCGATCCACGAGCTTGTCGACGATGGCGGGCAGGTCGCGACCGCGACCCGATCCGATCACCATGCTCACCAACTGGACGGTGGTGCTGGTGGCCTTGCCGCCGAGGAGGTCCTCGACGATGGCCTGACGCTTGGCGGCGGGGATCTGCTCGTCGGTCAGCGCGTTGCGCAGCGAGTCGGAGGACTCGTAGCTGCGGGCGAATCGGAACAGCTCGTCCTCGACCTCGTCGATGGTGCCTTCGGCGCGGGCGATCTCGAACAGTGCCCGTGCGTAGCCGTCGATGCGGTTGTCGCTCACTTGGCAGCTCCCATCTCGTTCTTGATGTCGCTCACGAGTTCGCTCCAACTCTCGAGATGAAGCTCTCGATGAGCTCCTGGTGCGTGGCGTCGTCGAGCGATCCGGTGACCACGTGGTCGACGGCGGCGTTCGACAGTCGGGCGATCTCGGCACGCAGCTCGTCACCGGCACGGTTGCCGGTGGCGGCGATCTCGGCGACCGCACGCGTTTCCAGATCGGCCAGTTCCTGCTTGACGCGGACGCGGCCGTCCTCGAGCACGGCCGCCGCCTGGGCGTCGGCCTCGGCCAGGATGCGGGCACGCTCGCCGGCGATGTCGCCCTTGGCGGCACGGATCTGCGTCGCTTCGGCCGCGGCCGTGGCCTTCGCCTCGGCAGCGCCGTCGAGCTCGGCCTGGATGCGCGCGGTGCGGGCGGCCAGACCCTTCTTGATCGCCGGGCCGGCGAATCTCACCAGCAGGTAGAAGATGATCAGCGAGGCGAGGCCGCCCCAGATGATCTCCGCCGTCTCGGGCAGGATCGGCTTGGCGCTGACGCAGTCGCCGTTGGAGTCGATGCCACACTCGGCCATCGGACGGATGATGGTTCCCAGAACACTCATCGTGCCATCACCTCGTTGACGACTCGGGCGACCACCGTTGCGTCGGGACGACGCCCCGTGGCCAACTCGCCGGCGCGGCCGGCGACGTCTGCGACTGCAGCATGGATCTGATCGCGCACCGCTGCCTTCGCGGCGTCGGTCTCGGCCTGAGCGGCAGCACGCCGTTCGGCGAGCTGGGCGTTGAGGGCCTTGACCTGCTCCTGGCGCTCGGCCTCGAGGGCCTGGCGGGCGGCGTCGACCTTGGCGGCTGCCTCGGCCTTGACGGCCGCGAGCTGTGCTTCGTAGTCGGCCACTTCGGCGCGGGCCGAGGCGCGCTCGGCGTCGGCCTGCTCGTGGTCGGCGCGGATGCCGGCGTAGCGAGCGTCCATGCCCTGCTTGAGGCGCGGGAACAGATAGAAGCGCATCAGCAGGGCGAAGACGATGAACGATCCGGCGCCCCAGTACAGCTCTTTGAGCTCGGGAACGATCGGGCCGGGCCCTTCGCCGACCTCGACGCCTTCGGCGGCGAGTCGGGTGGCGAGCCCCTGGAGATGATTGACGGCTGTCAACACATCAACTCCATTCGGGTGGATTCGGACGTGGATTGGATCTCAGTCGGGTCTGATCGGGAGAACTGATCGGGAGAACTGATCGAGAGAAGGATCAGAGACCGATGAGGATGAAGACCACGAAGCCGATGAGGGCCAGTGCTTCGGTGAAGGCGATGCCGAGGAACATGGTGGTGCGCACCATGCCGGCGGCCTCGGGCTGGCGGGCCATCGCCTCGACGGACTTGCCGACGAGGTAACCGATGCCGATGCCGGGGCCGATGGCGGCGAGGCCGTAGGCGAAACCAGCCGAGCTCGCTGCCTGAGCGGCCTTCTCTTCATCGCCCGTCAGAGCGGCGAGGTAACTGAATGCTTCCATGTTGACTGTCTCCTGATGATTGGTTCTGGGTAGGGAGATAACGCTGTCCGTCCAGCGGGTGCTGGCCGGGTGTGACGACGATCGGTGCCGATCAGCGCCGATCAGTTCCGATCAGTGCTCGGGGTGAGCGGCGCCGCCGATGTACACGGCGGTGAGGATCGTGAAGATGTAGGCCTGCAGGAAGGCCACCAGCACTTCGAACGCCGTGAGGAACACGAGCATGAAGAAGGGCAGGATCGCCATCGGCTTGAGCAGCAGCTGCTGCGTCTCGGCGGTGATGAGCGACTGGGTGAGCAGGGCGAAGGTCACGAGCAGGATGTGACCGGCCAGCATGTTGGCGAAGAGTCGGACCGTCAGCGAGAAGGGACGGACGATGATGTTCGAGATGAACTCGATGACGCCCACGAGCGGCTTCAGCGCCACCGGCACGCCGGGGGGCCAGATGGTGTTGGTGATGTACTTGACGCCCTGGTGCTTCAGGCCGACGCCGTTGTAGACGACCCACACGAGCAGCGCGAGGAACATCGGGATCGCCATGCGGGCGGTGGCCGGCATCTGCAGGAGCGGGATGATGCCCGGCACGTTGCACAGGTAGATGAAGATGAACAGGCTCAGCAGGAACGGGGTCCAGCCGAGGCCGCTCTTGCCCATCGTCTGCATGACGATGCCGTCCTCGATGAACTCGACGGTGGTCTCCGCCAGGTTGCGCACACCCTTGGGGGCGACCTTGGCGTCCTTGTTGCCCGCGAGGAGGAACACGACGATGCCGATGACGGCCGCGGCGACGGCGATCAGGGCGATCTTGTTGAACGACGTGAAGATGTCCTGCCACCGGAGGATGGCATTGATCTCGGGGAACTTGAAGGCTTCTGCGAGCACGTTGGGATCCGATCCTGTCGTGTTTACGGGCGGGCAGGCTTGAGGCCTGGGTGGGCAAGGGAGATCGCGACGAACTTCAGTTCCCAGAGCAGGAGACCGAGGTGCGTGACGATGATGGTCGCTCCGAGTGCCGGAAGTGAAATCCAGTCGGCATCGCGGACGAGGAAGACGGCGAGGAAGATGAGCGCGAGGCGGATGAGGTAGCCGAACAGCACGGCTCCCATCATCAGGCCGAGGCTGATCCGGGCCGTGGAGGCGACGAGGCCGGCGGCGAGTGCGAAGTTCACGAGCACGATCGCGATGGCGTACATCGACGACCACACGCCGTCGAGACCCCAGATGACGCCGCACAGGGCGACCAGCAGCGGCGCCACGAACAGGCCGCGCTTGATCATGTCCTTGGAGATCGAGACCTCGGGCGCCGGGCCGTCGTCACGGGCGAGCATCGGCTCGACCTGGCGGGTGCGTGCGTTCGTCATGCCGTCGCCCCCTGCGTCCCATCGGCGTGCTCGATCCGCTCGTCGATCTGCTCGTCGATCTGCTCGTCGCGGCCGATGTCGGTCGGGATCACCAGCGGTGCGTACGCCAGGTCCTCGACCACGACGCTGGCGCGGGGTGCGCTGCGCAGCTCGGTGGTGCGCTCGGACTCGAGCTGGCTCATGCGGGCGTCGTAGGCGTACCACATGCGGATGAACTGGCCGGCGACCGAGAACACGGTGCAGCCGATCATGAACGCCGGGCGGGTGTCGAAGGCACGGTCGAGGGCCCAGCCGATCCCGAGGAAAACGAGGATCACCAACGCGAAGTCCATGCCACGGCCGATGTTGTCGTCGGCGTCGATGGGCTTGGTGCGGGGAACGAGTTTCACGGGGTCCTGGCCTCGGGCGCGTGTGCACGGTGTCGACCGCATCGTTGCGGCGGAGCTTGTGAACGCGAACACAATCTACTCACACGAGACCGCGTTCGACAAACCGTAGCCGCGCTCTGTCACGAGGAATCACGCCGGGTGAAGGCAGCTCGCTCGATTCACTCGATTCGCTCGAATCGCTCGAATCGCTCGGCTCAGTCGGCGCTGCGCTGGCGGCGGATCTGCGGATGCAGCACGGTGTACAGCGCGAGCCCGAGCATGGCCGCGCCCACGGGGATGTACGACACGCCTTGATCGGTGATGACGGGATAGAGCACGAACGCGCTCAGCAGCGCGGTCCAGCACCAGAGGATGAGCACGCTGCGCCGGTGGCCGTGTCCCATCTCCATCAGCCGGTGGTGCAGGTGCCCCTTGTCGGCGGTCGCGAGGCCCTTGCCGCTGCGCGCCCGCCGGATGATCGCCCACAGCGTGTCGAGGATCGGCACGCCCAGGATGAACAGCGGGATGAACAGCGGGGCGAAGAAGAAGAAGGCCTGGCCGGCGGACTCGGCAGGCGCGTCGGGTCGTTCCCGGCCGCCGACGACGCTCGTGCTCACCGCCATGAGGAGGCCGAGCAGCAGCGCGCCGCTGTCGCCCATGAAGATCCGCGCGGGGTTGAAGTTGTGGGGCAGGAAGCCGATGCACACCCCGACGGTGATGATCGCGATCAGCGGGCCGATGTTCGGCTCGAGCAGCAGCCGCTGTTCGCTGAGGTGCTGGCTGTAGATGAAGAACGAGAATGCGGCGATCGCGACGATGCCCGCCGCGAGTCCGTCGAGCCCGTCGATGAGGTTGATCGCCTGGCTCATGCCGAGGATCCAGAGCACGGTGACGAGCGGGATCCAGTCGCTGCTGAGCACCACCACGTCGAGGAACGGCAAGCGGAAGAAGAACATGTGCAC
The DNA here is from genome assembly GCA_026393475.1 of Actinomycetota bacterium. Lineage (GTDB taxonomy): Bacteria > Actinomycetota > Acidimicrobiia > Acidimicrobiales > Ilumatobacteraceae > VFMC01. The sequence continues at coordinate 32,234 of JAPLAA010000060.1, read as the reverse complement.
GCCGAAGTCGACGAGCACCCATCCGGCCAGCACGGTGCCGAGCACCTTCGCCGGCGCCGAGATGTCGCGCACGTCGTCGATCAGCCCGACGAGGAACATCACCCCCGCGGCGATCAGCACACCCCGGGGTTCGGAGTTCCGGGCGAAGATCGAGTCGAAGCCGTCCATCAGGCGCGACACCCCGAACGCGACGACGAACCCGAGGAACATCGCGATGCCCCCGACGTCGGGGAGCGGCGAGGTGTGCACCGTGCGATCGTTCGGCAGGTACACCCACCCGACACGGGTGGCGAACCGCTTCACGAGCGGGGTGACGGCGAAGGTGATGACTGCGGCGACCGCCCCGACGAGCAGGTAGGCGCCGATGCTGGGCACGGTGTGACGGTCCTCGCGCCGGGATCAGTACGCGGGGAAGCGGCCGCACAGGGCGGCGACGTCGGCCTTGACCGCGGCGAGTTCGGCCTCGTCGGTGCGATGCCGCAGCGCGCGTGCGATGAGCGCGGCGATCTGCGCCATCTCGGGCTCCTTCATGCCCTGCGTGGTGACCGACGGCGTGCCGATGCGCACGCCGCTCGTGACGAACGGGCTGCGCGGGTCGTCGGGGATGCTGTTCTTGTTCAGCGTGATGCCGGCGAGATCGAGGACCGCCTGGGCCTCCTTGCCGGTGAGGTCGGCGTCGAACGGGCGCAGGTCGACCACCATGAGGTGGATGTCGGTGCCGCCGCTCACGAGGCGGAAGCCCTGCTGGACGAGCGCCTCGGCGAGCGCACTGGCGTTGACGACGATCTGCTTCGCGTACTCGCCGAAGCTCGGCTGTGCGGCCTCGTGGAACGCGACGGCCTTGCCGGCGATCACGTGCTCGAGCGGGCCGCCCTGCCAGCCCGGGAACACGGCCTTGTCGATCGCGGCTGCGTGCTCGGCCGTCGACAGGATGCAACCGCCACGTGGGCCGCGGAGCGTCTTGTGGGTGGTGAACGTGACGATGTCGGCGTAGGGCACCGGGTTGGGGTGCACGCCACCGGCGATGAGCCCGGCGATGTGCGCCGCGTCGAACATGAGCAGTGCGCCGACCTCGTCCGCGATCGCCTTGAACGGCTCCGGGTCGAGCCGGCGCGGGTAGCTCGTGGTGCCCGCGACGATCAGCTTCGGGCGGTGTTCGAGCGCGAGCTCGCGCACCTGATCCATGTCGATGCGCTCGTCACCGGGCGTGACCTTGTAGGCGACGAAGTGGTACAGCTTGCCGCTCGCGTTGACGGGCGAGCCGTGCGTGAGGTGCCCGCCGTGGTCGAGGCTGAGGCCGAGCACGGTGTCGCCCGGGTTCAGGATCGCCTGGTAGGCGCACATGTTCGCGTTCGCTCCGGAGTGCGGCTGCACGTTGGCGTGATCGGCACCGAAAAGCGCCTTCACCCGCTCGATCGCGATCGACTCGATGTCGTCGACGATCGCGTTGCCGCCGTAGTAGCGCTTGCCCGGGTACCCCTCGGCGTACTTGTTGGTGAGCGCGCTGCCGACGGCCCTCATGACCGCGGGCGAGGTGAAGTTCTCGCTCGCGATCAGCTGCAGACCCGTGCACTGACGCTCGACCTCGCGGTCGATGAGGTCGAACACGACGGTGTCCGGCGTGGTGTCGCTGGGGAACGGCATGGGTCAGAACTCCTGCTCGAGCGCCATGAGCTGTTGCACACGGCGGAGGTGGCGACCACCTTCGAAGGGGGTGGTCAAGAAGGTAGCGACAATCTCCTCGGCGAGCCCGACACCCACGACCCGAGCGCCCATGCTGAGGACGTTGGCGTCGTTGTGGGCCCTGGCCATGCGCGCGGTGTAGAGGTCGTTGCACAGTGCGGCGCGCACGCCGCGGACCTTGTTCGCGGCGAGCTGCTCACCCTGCCCGCTGCCACCGAGCACGATGCCGAGCTCGGCGTCGCCGTCACGCACGGCGCGGCCGACGTTGGCGCAGAACTCGACGTAGTCGACGCTCTCGGTGCTGTCGGTGCCCAGGTCGACGAGGTCGTGGCCCTGCCCTGCGAGCAGCTCGATCAGGTGCTGCTTGAGCTCGTAGCCGGCGTGGTCGGATCCGATGGCGATGCGGGACACGGTGGTCGAGTGTAGGCGTGGCCCCGCTTCCCGTCCGCTTCCCGTCCGCTTCCCGTCCGCTCCCCGGTCGACCGTGACCCGTCACGCCGCCTCCCCGTCCTCGGCTCCTCCTGCTCCTCCGGGTTCTCCGGCGGGCAGGGGCACTCCGTAGCCTCCACGCTCGTGACCCTCGATCCCCGTACTCCCGTTCTCGTCGGCGCCGGACAGTCGCTGCATCGCGCCTCCGGCCTCGACGACGCGCTCGACCCCGTCGCGCTGATGGCGCTCGCCGCCCAGGAGGCCATCGCCGACGCCGGTCTGGCATCGCTCGAGGCGGTCGACTCGATCCGTGTCGTGGGGCTGCTGAGCTGGAGGTACGGCAACGCGCCGGAGGTCCTCGGTGCGCGGCTCGGCCTGGCGAGCACCGAGTTCGCCTACACCACGATGGGCGGCAACAGCCCGCAGACGTTGGTGAACTCGACGGCCCTCGCCATCCAGGCGGGGGAGCTCGAGGTCGCGCTGTTGTCGGGCGGCGAGGCGTGGCGTACCCGCATGCGGGCACGCAAGCAGGGCGTCGAGCTCGACTGGGAGCGGTCGCCGGACGGCTCCGTGCCGCGGGTGCTCGGCGAGGACCTCGTGATGAACCATCCGTCCGAGATCGCCCGCCAGATCGTCATGCCGGTGCAGGTGTACCCGATGTTCGAGACCGCGATCCGCGCTGCCGCCGGCCGCTCCCCCGAGGACCACCTCGTGCGGATCAGCGAGCTGTGGTCGCGTTTCAGCCAGGTGGCCGCGGCCAATCCGAACGCGTGGATCCGCGAGGCGAAGTCGGCCGAGGAGATCCGCACGGTCGGTCCCGACAACCGGATGGTCGGCCTGCCCTACGCGAAGTACATGAACTCCAACAACGACGTCGACATGGGTGCGGCCCTGCTGATGATGTCGGTCGGGACAGCGCAGCGACTCGGCGTTCCCGAGGACCGCTGGGTGTTCCCGTACTCGGGCACCGACTGCCACGAGCACCAATTCGTGAGCAACCGCTGGTCGTTCCACGAGACCCCCGCGATCGAGCTCGGCGGCAAACTGGCGCTCGAACTGGCCGGCCTCGGCATCGACGACGTCGACCTGGTCGACCTCTACTCGTGTTTCCCGGCGGCCGTGCAGCTCGGCGCGCAGAGCCTCGGACTCGACATCGAACGCCAGCTCACGCTGACCGGCGGCCTGCCCTTCGCCGGCGGCCCGTGGAACAACTACGTGATGCATGCGATCGCCACGATGATGGGGGCGCTGCGCGACCGGCCGGGCGCCCGCGGCCTCGTGTGGGCGAACGGTGGGTACACCACCAAGCACGCGTTCGGCGTGTACTCGACCACCCCACCCGCGCAGCCGTTCCGTCACGCATATCCGCAGGACCAGATCGACGCGATGCCGCGCCGCGAGCTGGCCCCGCCCGACGAGGCGGCGGGCCCGACGACGATCGAGGCCTACACGGTGATGCACTCGCGAGAGGGCCTGCCCGAACGGGCGATCGTCACCTGCCTGCTCGCCGACGGTCGACGCGCCTGGGGCGATTCGGTCGATCCGGCCGTCACCGCCGCGATGTGCGAGGGCGAGTGGGTGGGCCGGGCGATCGAGCTCGACGCGGAGGGCACCCTCCACCTCGTCTGAGTCGAGGTCGCGTCAGGGGCCGGGTCAGGGGCCGGGTCAGAGGCCGGGTCAGACGGCGTCGCCGACGCCGATCGCGCTGAGGTCGGGGCAGCGCTCGCCGAGCAGGGCGAACGTGGCCGGGGTATCGATCCTCGACGTGTCGAGCGCGGGGTCGTCGGTCCACGGCTGCACTGCGTCGGCGAACGCAACCGCCGCGCCGTCGACGAGCGGACCGAGCTCCGGGCCGAGATCGGCCAGCACGGGCTCGACGTCGTCGGGGCCGAAGGCGCGCAGGCCGTCGAGCCAGACCTGCGCGAACAGGATCCCCACATCGCGGCCTGCGCCGGCGTCGGTGAGCGCGTCGACCGCCGCTGCAGCCCGCCTGTCGAGCGGGCCGACGAGATCGGTGAGCACGGTGTCGAACTCGGCGGCGAGGGCGCTGCCCTCGTCGGCGACACCCGCGTCGAGGAGGGCACCGGCGAAGGCCAGCGTCGCCCGCTGCACGAGTGGCGCGGCGATCACCTCGAGCCGGGCGAGCTCGGTCGCCGTCGGTTCGGCGAAGTTCGCCGCGAGCGTGAGCACCTGACGGGTGCCGAGCAGCTGGCTCCACGCCTCGCAGAGCGGCTCGGCGTCGTCGACGCCGGGCACGCCGCTCGCGGGAACCGTCGACTCGGAGGAGTCGCTCGGGGCGGCGGTCTCGCTCGGGGCGGCGGTCTCGTTCGGGGCGGACGAGTCGGCGCCGGCCGGCGGCACCGGCGTGGTCGCGCTCGTGACTCGCGGCAGGCGGCCCACGTCCACCTCGCCGGCATCGGGCGACGACGAGGTGACGTCGTTGTCGCTGCACGACGTGACACCCACGAGGACGCCACCGACGACCAGCGCGGCGAGGGCTCGAACGATGAGCCGCCGCGCGCTGTCGGTCGCGCGGTCAGGGCCCGATCGCGCCTGCCACCGGGTGTCGGCTCGCGGGAGGACTCCCATGTCGGGAAGCGTACCGACGGCATACTCGTGGGCGATGTCGACCCCATCCCCGACCCCCCCACCCCGGCTCCCGCTCGACTGCGACCCGGGGCACGACGACGCGATCGCCATCGTCGTCGCCGCCCGCCACACCGATCTGCTCGGCATCACCACCGTCGCCGGCAACGCACCGCTCGAACGCACCACGCGCAACGCGATCATCATCCGCGATCTGTTGGGTATCGACGTGCCCGTGCACACCGGGGCGGCGCGTCCGCTCGTCGCCGAACCCAAGCACGCCGACTACGTCCACGGTGAGAGCGGGATGGACGGCGCCGATCTGCCCGAGCCGTCGGGGCCCCCGGCGAGCACCGACGCCGTCGGATTCATCATCGACACCTGCCGAGCGGAGGAGGGGGTGTGGCTCGTCCCCACCGGACCGCTCACCAACATCGCCCTCGCGCTGCGGGCGGCACCCGATCTCGCCGACCGCATCGCCGGCATCTCGCTGATGGGCGGCGGCACCTTCGGAAACCGCACGGCGACGGCGGAGTTCAACATCTGGGCCGACCCCGAGGCCGCGGCCGCGGTCTTCGAGTACGGCGGGCCGTTGGTGATGTGCGGCCTGCAGCTCACGCACACGTTCCAGGCGACACCCGAGCGGATCCAACGGGTGCGCGACATCCCGGGCCGCCTGGCCGGGGTGCTCGCCGACCTGTTCGAGTTCTTCAGCGGCACGTACGTGAGCCGCCACGACAACCTGCGCGGCGCCCCCGTGCACGATCCCTGCGCCGTGCTGGCACTCACGCATCCCCAGTTGTTCGAGACCTACGAGGCGCACGTCGCGGTCGAGACGCGAGGCAGGCACACCCGCGGGATGACGGTGATCGACCAGCGGCGCCTGCTCGAGCGGCCGACGTCGAACTGCACCGTCGTCGATCGCATCGACGCCGACGCCGGCTTCGCCGTGATCGACGAGGCGATCGCCCACTTCTCGCGCTGAACGGCGGCGCTGAACGGCGGCGCTGAACGACGGCGCTGAACGACGGCGACGGTCGGCGCTGCCGGGTGACGGCGGCGCGCGACTCGGTGCCTACGCTGCCGACATGCGTGCAGCCGTGATGCGTGACTGGCAACTCCGGGTCGACGACCTCCCCGACCCCACCCCCGGACCGGGGCAGGTGCTCACGAAGGTGCTCGCGTGCGGCATCTGTGGCAGCGATCTGCACCTGCTGGTCCACGGCGAGGAGAGCCGCAAGCTGAGCGACGAACTGAACGAGGGCCGGCCGGCCGACCCGATGGCGCCGGTGATGTTCGACCCGGCGAAGGACACGGTGATGGGCCACGAGTTCTGCTGCGAGGTCATCGACCTCGGGCCGGGCTGCGAGAACCTGAAGGTCGGCGACGTCATCGTCAGCATGCCGGTCGCGTTCGACGCCACCGGGCTCCACGGCATCGGCTTCTCCAACGCCTACAACGGCGGGTACGCCGAGCTCATGGTGCTCAACGAACTCATGGGCATCAAGGTCCCGAGCGGGTTGCCCGTCGACATGGCCGCCCTCACCGAGCCGCTCGCCGTGGGCGTGCACGCCGTCGCGAAGAGCCGCATCGCGGGCGGCGACGCGGCGGTCGTGCTCGGCCTCGGTCCGGTGGGCCTCGCCTGCATCGCCGAGCTGAAGATGCGCGGCATCGGTCCGATCGTCGCCGCGGACTTCTCGCCCAAGCGGCGGGCGCTCGCCGAGCAGCTCGGGGCCGACGTCGTGGTCGATCCGCGTGAGACGCCGGCCATCGAGGCGTGGCGCCGGATCGACGGCGTCCGCCCGCTGGTGATCTTCGAAGCGGTCGGCGTGCCCGGCATGATCGAACAGGCGATGCGCATGGCACCGAAGGACGCGCGCATCCTCGTCGTCGGCGCATGCATGCAGGAGGACCGCATCCACCCGATGCTCGGGATCGGCCGCGAGCTGAACATCCAGTTCGCGCTCGCCTACACCCCCGCCGAGTTCGGCGAGGCGCTCACGGCCATCGCCGATGGCAAGGTCGACCTCTCCCCCTGGCTCACCGGCAAGGTGGGCGTCGACGGAGTGCCGCAGGCGTTCCGGGATCTCGGCGACCCCGAGCAGCACGCCAAGATCCTCGTCGTCCCCGGCCTCTGAGCCGCACCGGTCGCAGCCCCCTGCGCGTGCTCCCACGTCGCGGGTAGGTTTCGGCCCATGAGCGACACCTTCCCGCGGCAGCACGCACGGACGCAGCGGTTCACCCTCGGTGAGCCGCGCAACGTCATGGTGTCGGCCGACGGCCTGCGTGCCGCGTTCCTGCGCAGCCGCGCCGGCGACGATCCGGTGAACTGTCTGTGGACGCAGTCGATCGAGGATGGCACCGAGGTCCTGGTCGCCGACCCGGTCGCCCTGTTGGCCTCCGCCGACGCCGATCTCGATGCCGAACTCCCGCCCGAGGAGCGTGCCCGACGCGAGCGCATGCGCGAGGGCGCCGGGGGCATCACCTCGTTCGCGACCGACCGTGCCACCACCGTCGCCGCGTTCACCTTGGCCGGCCGCCTGTTCGTCGCCGGTCTCGTCAGCGCGGCGGCGCGTGAACTGCGCGTCGACGGCCCGGTGTTCGATCCCCGACCCGACCCGCTGGCGCGTCGGCTCGCCTATGTGAGCGGCAACAAGCTGCGCATCGCCGAGCTCGACGGCTCGAGCTGGGAGCTGGCCGGCGAGGCCGACCCCGAGGTCACCTGGGGCAGCGCCGACTTCGTCGCGGCCGAGGAGATGCACCGGTTCCGCGGGTACTGGTGGAGTCCTGACGGCGCAGCGATCGCGGCGTGCCGCGTGGACAACTCGCCCGTGCAGCAGTGGTGGATCGGCGATCCCGCCGACCCGAAGAAGGAGCCGCACGCGATCCGCTATCCCGCGGCCGGCACGGCCAACCCCGACGTCACGCTCCACGTGCTGGCGCTCGACGGGGGTTCGGTCGAGATCATGTGGGACCGCGACTCGTCGCCGTACCTGGCCACCGTGTCGTGGGCCGGCCCCGACCGCCTGCTGCTCGGCGTGCAGTCGCGCGATCAACGCACCTACTCGGTGCTCGAGGCCGACCCGGTCACCGGCGACACGGCGCCGCTGTTCACCGACGTCGACGCCGCGTGGGTCGAACTCGTCCCCGGTAGTCCGGCGGCGCTCGACGACGGCCGCCTCGTGGTGGCCGCCGACCGCGAAGGACGCCGGTGTCTCCTCGTCGACGGTGTCGACGTCACCCCGTCGGAGGTGCAGGTCAGGTCCGTGGTCCACGTCGGCGGCGACATCACGTTCCTCGGCAATCCGCTGGGCGACGCCACCGTGCAGCACGTGTACCACTGGGACGGCGTCTCGGTCTCCCAGGTCACCGAGACCGACGGCGTCCACTCGGTGTCCGACGGCCTCCCGCTGATCATCCGCAGCGCAACGCTCGACCGGCCGGGCGCCGTCGTGGGCGCGCCGGGTCGTGCGCCGCTGAGATCGCTGGCCGAGACGCCGCTCGTCGAGCCGAACGTCACGCTCCACGAGTTCGGTCCGCAGCGCATCGCGACGGCGGTGCTCCTCCCCCGCGACCACGACGGATCGAAGTTGCCCGTGCTGCTCGACCCCTACGGCGGGCCCCACGCGCAGCGTGTGGTGCAGTCGCACAACGCGTTCCTGACCTCGCAGTGGTTCGCCGACCAGGGGTACGCCGTCGTCGTGGCCGACGGTCGTGGCACACCGGGCCGCGGCACCGAGTTCGAACGCGCGGTCCACCTCGACCTCGCGACCGCGGTGCTCGAGGACCAGGTCACCGCGCTCGAGGGCGCGGCGAGCGAGCACCCCGAGCTCGACCTCTCACGGGTGGCGATCCGCGGGTGGAGTTTCGGCGGCTACCTCGCCGCCCTCGCCGTCCTCCAGCGTCCCGACGTGTTCCACGCCGCGATCGCCGGAGCGCCCGTCACCGAGTGGCGGCTCTACGACACGCACTACACCGAGCGCTACCTCGGCGACCCCACCGTCGACGCCGCGCCGTACGCGCGCACGAGCCTGCTGCCCCTCGCGCACCAGCTGTCACGGCCGCTGCTGCTCGTTCACGGCCTCGCCGACGACAACGTCGTCGCTGCGCACAGCCTTCCTCCACCGGGCGTTGGCGCGCTGACCCTGCCAGACTCAACACCATGAGCAAGCAGCTGAAGGATCTGTACGACGGCATCTCGGTGCACGCCACCGCCGACCGCGAGCACGAGGCCGCGGTGGAGCTGCTGTTGTTGGTGATGGTCGCCGACCGGCACATCGACAGCGACGAGCTCGACGAGATCCGCACGATCAGCGAGGACCAGGGCTTCGAGACCGACACGTTCTCGTTCGATCAGTACCTCGGGCAGGCGATGGCCAAGGTGCGGGCGGCGGTCGCCGAGCACACCACCGAGGCCTTGCTCGACGACATCGACTACCGCATCACCAGCTCGGTGTTGCGCCACTCGCTGTTCTCCGCAGCGCGTGACGTTGCCGGTGTCGACGACGACATCGCTCCCGTCGAGGAGAGCCTGCTCGCCCAGGTGGCCGCCCGCTTCGCCTGACCCGTGTCAGGGCCGCGTGCCCTGCACGAACCGGTCGTGTCCGGCGAGGTCGCGGTGCACCTGCACCTCGTGGAAGCCGGCGTCGCGGAACAACGTGGCGACCGCACCCCCCTGCCCGGCGCCGATCTCCAGCAGCATCACGCCGCCCGGCACCAGCCACCGCGGCGCATCGGTCACGATCGACATCACGTGCGCGAGCCCGTCGTGCTCGGCGTACAGCGCGAGGTGGGGTTCGTGGCCGTGGACGATCGACTCGACCTCGATGTCACCGGCGGCGATGTACGGCGGGTTGCTGGCCACGAGATGCAGGCTGCCCTCGAGCAGCGGCGACAACGCCTCGAACCACGACCCCTGGGCGATGCGGACGGCCGAAGCGGCCCGGCCGAGTCCGGCGGTGTTGGCCCGAGCGACGTCGAGCGCGTCGGACGACACGTCGGTGAGCCACACCTCCATCGAGTCGTGCCACAGCTCCATCGCGAGGGAGAGCCCGATGACGCCGCTGCCGGTGCCGAGGTCGGCGATCCGCAGCGGACGGTCGTGGGCTGCGAGCGCGGCGATCGCGTGGTCGACCAGCAGCTCGGTCTCGGGCCGGGGGATGAGCACCCGCGGATCGACCATCACCTCCAGATGCCGGAACGCCCAGTGGCCGAGCACGTACTGGAGCGGTTCACCGTCGAGGAATCGGGCCACCATCGCGTCGAGGTGGGCGACCATCCGCTGCGTCGCCGGCTCGTCGAGGCACTCGAGGAACTCCTGTCCGTCGGCGCCGCTCGCGGTCTCGCAGATCCATCGGGCGATCACCCGGTCGCCGACCCGGCGTTCGATCTCGGCCCACAGGGTGCGCCAGTCGATCGTGCCGCCGTCCTGCATGTCCTGCATGTCCTGCATGTCCTGCATCTCGTGCTCGTGCTCGTCGCTCACCGGAACCGTCACCCGCTCGCCGACGCTCAGCCCTCGCCCTCGGACAGCTGGCGCGAGCGCTCGTCGGCGAGCAGTGCATCGACCACGTCGCCGAGATCGCCCGCCAGCACGTCGGCGAGGCGGTAGATGGTGAAGCCGATGCGGTGGTCGGTCACCCGGTTCTCCTTGAAGTTGTAGGTGCGGATCTTCTCGCTGCGACCGCCGCCGCCCACCTGTGAGCGCCGTTCGGCCGACATCGCTGCGTCCTGCTCGTCCTGCTTCAGCTGCAGCAGACGGGCACGCAGCACCTGCAGCGCCCGGGCACGGTTCTGCAGCTGGCTGCGCTCGTCCTGCATCGTGACGACCAGCCCGGTGGGCCGGTGCGTGATGCGCACCGCGGAGTCGGTGGTGTTGACGCTCTGACCGCCGGCGCCGCTGCTGCGGTACACGTCGATGTCGAGGTCGCGCTCGTCGAGATCGACGTCGACATCGTCGGCCTCGGGCAGCACCATCACCGTCGCCGACGACGTGTGGATGCGGCCCTGGCTCTCGGTCACGGGCACGCGCTGCACGCGGTGCGGACCGCCCTCGAACTTGAGATGGCTCCACGCGGTGTCACCGCGCACCACGAAGATGATCTGGTTGAGACCACCGAGATCGCTCGGATCGCTCGACAGCACCTCGAGCTTCCACCCCTGCCTCGACGCCCAGCCCTGGTACATCTCGAACAGGTCGCGGGCGAACAGGTTGGCCTCCTCGCCGCCCTCCGCGCCGCGGATCTCCATGATCACCGCACGGCCGTCGTTGGGATCCTTCGGCAGCATGAGGGTGCGGATCTCGTCGCCGAGTTGCTCGAGATCGGCCTCGGCCTGGGTGTACTCGGCGCGCCAGAGCTCGCGCTCGTCGCCGGCCGAGGCGTTCATGAACTCCTTGGCGGTCTCGGCGTCGGCGGTGCGGGCGCGGAACGTGCGCATCGCCTCCACCAGCGGCGTGAGGTCCTTGTACCGCTTGGAGATCGAACGCAACTGCGCCGGGTCGGAGAGCACCTCGGGGTCGCCCAGGCTGGTCTCGAGCAGGGAGTACTCGTCCTCCACGGCAGCCAAACGATCGATCACGGTGTCACGAGGCTAGTGGCGCGACCCGATGGTCGCTCCGGTCCGCGTCGCCGCGGCCGGTCGAGACAGGGCGTCAGATGGGGTCAGACGGCGACGAACGAGGTGGGCACGCGCACGATCGCGGCCAGCCGCTCCTGCACGTCGATGACGTCGCGGGCCGGGGCCGCGATGATGCAGCGCTCGACCGCGTGGCACGCGATCGCGTCGACCGCCCAGGGCACGACGTCGAGGTCGATGCCGGTGGTGCAGACGACGAGCATCCTCGTGCCGGGTTCCATCGCGGCACACGGCAGCTGGTCCTTCACGTTGGCGCGGGCGATCGGCGGGGCGACCACGACGAGCGCCGTGGCACCGACGAGCGACGGTGCCGCGAGCAGGCGGGCGCGCAGACGGCGGCTCGCGGCGAGCTGGTTGAGCGGGTGCTGCGGGGCGCCGTCGCGGCGATGCTGGGCGACGGCACGGACGACGTCGGCGAGCGCTTCCACCGTCGGACGGGCGCCGTGCAGCATCTGGAACGTCTCGCGGTCGTGCGCGCCGACGCCCACCTCGAGGCGGACCTCGCCGGTGAACGCATCGGTGACGACGCGGCACACCTCGAGCCCGTCGACCTCGCCCGCGACCACGCCGTGTTCCTCGACCGGCGAGGCGCCGCCCTCGACGATGAGGTCGACGAACGCGCGATGGGCCTCGTCGGTGACCCCCGGTTCGGGCAGCGGCTCGACGAGCGCGTCGACGAGCGTGCGCCCCTCGAGGTGCGACACCTGGATCGGCAGTGTGAACCCGGGCGCGCGACGGGCGAGCACACCAGTGCCCGACTCGGCCACGACGTGCACCCGAGCGGCGCCGTTGCGGACCGCCCACGCGAGCGCGCCGCCGAGTTGGCGGTCGGGACCCCGGTCGGGCAGATCGGCGAGGAGGGTCCAGGCTGTGCCGTCCTCGGTGAGCAACGCGGCGCCGGCGCCGAGGGAGGCACGGACGTCGCTCGCGACCGCTCCCTGGTCGGCGACGAGCGCAGCGACGCGCATCGTGTTCAGCTGGGCGCGGCGGGCGGGATCGATCGTGGACGCCATCGTCGGCAGGTTACCGGCAGGCGCCCGGACGGGCCCTGCGGCCGAGGCACAGCACTGCGCTGCACTGCGCTGCACTGCGCTGCACTGCGCTGCGCTGCGCTGCGCTGCACAGCACGGGAGCGCCGACGATCAACCGGTGAAGTAGCCCATCACGTCGGCGACCAGGTCGACCGTGCCGCTGTTGTTGTAGATGGCCGCCGCGCCGTCGCCACCGAGTCGGGCGATCACCATGTTCGGCACCACCTGACCGGCCGCTGCGTTGAGGTTCGACGCGACGGGTCGTTCGACGTCGGTGGGGAACACCGTCACGTACGTGCCGGTGGTCGGCGCGACCGCGGTGACGTTCAGCAGCACGGCGGAGGCGCCGCTCGACGGCACGCCGCCGCGCCCGGCGAGCGCGAGCGACAGTGCACCGCGACCGAGCGGCGCCTGCGGGGCACCGGTGCCTTCCCGGGTGTCGAGCACGCGCGCCGGTGACAGCGACACGAACTTCGACGACACGCCCGAACCGAAGCAACCGAGCACGTCGACCACGACGTGCGTGGTGCCCGAGTGGTTGAAGATGCTCACCCGTCCGCCGGCGCCGACCTTGGCGAGCACCATGTTGGGAACGGTCTGTCCGGCAGCCATGTTCACACTCGACGCCAACGGCTTCGTCTGGCCGGTCGGCCACACCGTGAGGTAGCTCGGGTTGCTCGGCTCGGTCGCCGTGATGTTCAGCGCCACGGCCTCGCACGACTCGGACACGCCACCTCGACCGGTGACCTGCAGGTCGATCGACTCGCCGGGGCCGAGGGTGCCGAGGCGCCCGCCGGTGCCGTCGCGCGTGTCGAGCAGTCGTGCCGGTGCGAGCGACTCGAGGCCGACGTCGCTGCTCGGTGAGAAGTAGCCGACGACGTCGCCCACGAGGTGCACCGAGCCGGCGTTGTTGAACAGGTCGATCGAGCCGCCCACGCCCACTCGCGCCAGGACCAGGTTGGGGATCGCCGCGCCCGGCACCGGGTTGAGGTTGGAGGCGAACGGCCGCATCTCGCCGCTCGGCGACACCGTGACGAACGTCGCCGCGGTGGCATCGACCGAGGTGAGGTTGACCGCGACCGCGACCGCATCGAGCGGGATGCCGTACTTGCCCGCGATCGTGAACCGCCAGGTCTCGCCCGCCCCGAGCGGCGTCTCACGTCCACCGGTGCCGTCACGGGTGTCGAACACGCGCTGGGGCGCGGTGGCCACGAACCCGCTCGGCGCGGCCGGCGGCAGGACGACGACGGGGATGTCGCCGCCCGGCGTGCCCGGTGAGCCGGCGAACAGGCCGAGGTTCTCGAAGTTGCCGTTCAGGATGGTGCTGCCCCCACCACCGAGCCAGCCGTCGATCACCGAGCCGATCACGCTGCGGAAGTCGACGTACGCAGGCAGGCGGTCCCACTGGCCGAGACCGGCGAGGGTGGGGCCCTGCCCGTAGAGGCCGCCCTTCACGCGGGTGCCCATGACGAACATCGGGCCGGCCGTGCCGTGGTCGGTGCCGCCCGACTGGTTCGACCACGAGGTGCGGCCGAACTCGGACATCGTCATGATCGTCACCCGGTCGCGATAGGCGGGCGACAGGGTGCCGTAGAACGTCGCGATGGCCGTGTCGATCTCGGCGAGGAGGTCGGGGTGGTTGGCGAGCTGGTCGTCGTGGTTGTCGAATCCGTCGAGGCCGACGTCGATCACGCGCAGGCCGATGTTCGCGTTGATCAGCCGGGCGGCGATCGTCATCTTCTTCGAGAGGTCGCCGTCGGGCAGGGTCTGCTCGAACGCGGGGGCGACGTCGTGGGCCAGGTTCAGCTGGGTCCGCATCGTGCTCGCGAACATGTCGTGCCACTGTCCCCGGCCCGACCCGGCGTTCGCCATCGCCTTGATGCCCTCGTACATCCGCAGGTCCTGCGGCTGATTGTCGACGCCGAACATGTCGCCCCACGGCGAGATCCCGACCGCGCGTCGTTGCGCTCCGACGAGGTGGAGTGCCACCGATGCGTCGATGGTCGCTGCCCCGAGTTCGGCCTGTGCGGCGCCGAGGCCGTCGAGCCACCGTCCGATCCAGCCGGTGGTCGGTGCGCCCGGGCCGTACCGGGCGTTCATCCAGATCGCCATCGACGTGAAGTGCGACAGGTCCGGGTTCGCGTAGCCGACCCCTTGCACGATCGCCATCTGGCCGCGCTGGTACATCGAGTGCAGGTACGGCAGCCGCGGGTTGAGGCCGACCTGGCCGTTGATCGGCAGCACCTGGTTCGCCGGCACGGCGATGTTCGACCGCTGCTGGTAGTACGCGCCGTCGGTGTACGGCACGACGGTGTTCAACCCGTCGTTGCCGCCGTAGAGCATGATCGTCACGAGGATGCCGTCGGTCGGACCGATCGGTGGGCTGGCGAACGCGCCGCGCACATCGTCCCATTCGCCGGGCAGGAACCCGTCGCCGAGCGCACCCGTGAGCGCACCGCCGCCCACACCGAGGCCGACGGCCTGGAGGAAGCCGCGGCGGGTCCATCCGCCCGGTCCGATGACGTCGGGCGTGGCGAGGGCGAGTTGGCGAGGGCCGACGCTCAGGAGGCGGCGGGCGTCGGCGGTGGAGATGTCCTGGTCGAGCATCGAGATCCTTCTTCCTGTCCGGCGCCGTCAGGCCATGTGCAGTTCGGGGCTGAGCATCGCCATGGTCAGCAGGTTGGTGGGGGCCCACCAGCTCACCCACGGCTGGGCGTCGCGCTCGGCCTGGTGTGCGGCGATGAGGGCGTTGCGCGTCGTGGCGCTGAGCGGGGCGATGTTGAAGTAGTTGGCGACGAAGTCGACCGCGGCGGCCGACGTCAGCGAGCTCAGGTTGGCGAAGCCGTCGTTGTCGCGCAGGTGCCAGGTGACACCGCGGGCCACCTGTGCACGGCCGCTCAACGCGCTCGTGTTCAGCCAGTAGGCGTTGTGCTTCCAGCCCGCGACGTTCGGCGGGTTGAACAGCGACTGTCCCATCCGTTCACCGATCCACGACACGCCCAGCTGATCGGGCGTGAGCCCGGTGGCGTGCATCATCGCGACGATCCACTCGGCGGGCGTGCGCACGAGCCCCTGCTTCGCGGTCGCGCCGTAGAACTCGGGCCGCAGCAGGAGCGCCCGCATCAGGACGCGCACGTCGAGATCGCTGTTCAGGAACACGGTGGTGAGCGCATCGATCACGTTGCTCGGGCCACCCGGGTGGGCGAAGAAGTCCCACAGCTTGTTCACGAGGTATCGCGCAGCGATCTGTTTCTTCGGCAGGTTGTCGCGCAGGATCTCGTCGATGATGCCCGGCCCGTTCCAGTTGCGGGTGGTGCCGAAGAACGTCTTGTTCGTGTTGTCGTGGCGGCCCGAGACGAACTGGTACTGGTAGTTCGGCCAGTCGGCGTTGTACCCCGTCCAGGCCCGTGCTGCCGCCTCGACGTCGCCCTCGGTGTAGTTGCCGACCCCGAGCGTGAACAGCTCCATCAGCTCGCGGGCGAAGTTCTGGTTGGGCGCTTCCCTGCGGTTGTCGGCGTTGTTGAGGTACACGAGCATCGCCGGCTCGAGCGCCATGGCGTGGGTGAGGGTGCGGAAGTTGCCGAGCGCCTGCGTCCGGTAGAGCTGGTTCTGATGGGTCATGTGGTCCGAACGGCCGATGCCGTCGAACCACGAGCTCGTGAAGTGGCCGTGCCAGAACAGGGTCATCTTCTCCTGCATCGGGCGGGGCCGGCTCTTCATCGCGTCGTACCACCAGTTGACGGCGGCGACGTACTGCTCCCACCCGTTGTCCGGATCGTGCACGGCCAGGCCGGCCGGCACGGTCGGACTGCCGTTCGGGGCGAAGTCGAGGACGTTGTCGACGGCGGCATCGAGACTGAGCGCGCTCAGCTCGGCCACGCGGGCGGGTTTCGCGACGAACTCGGTTCGGCGCAACAGGTGGGCGATGTCGGCGGGATCGGCCACGGTCTCTCCTGACGGATGTCGCGAGCGCCACCGGTCCCCCGGAGCGCCCGACGGTGGGCGGTCAGTGGGGTCATCGGTCGCTCTGGCGACGACTTGAGACGGCCGGCAGGGGGTTCGCGCCGATCGCCACGCAGCGTCGACGACCTGAGCGAAAAATGAGGACGACCCGGCCTCGCGGCCGGGTCGTCATCGAATTCGTCGCGAACGTTCGGGCGTGCCGAACGACTCGGGATCAGCGGGCGATCACTTGCCCTTGCGCTCGCCGTAGCGCTTGTTGAAGCGCTCGACGCGGCCACCGGTGTCGACGAGCTTCTGCTTGCCCGTGAAGAACGGGTGGCACTCGTTGCAGAGTTCGAGGGTGAGGTCGCCACCCTTGGTGGAACCAGTGGTGAAGGTGTTGCCGCACGAGCACTTCACGGTCATCTCGGCGTACTTCGGATGGATGTCGGTCTTCATGATGCGCTCCAACGGGAAATCGGACAACGGAGTGTATCGGCGACGGATCGCCCCTCCACCGGCGCATCACCCCAGGTCAGGGGAGTGCGCACGGGGCGAGGGCCGTCGTTCGCGGGTGACGCGGGGTCACATGGACGGTTGCTTGGCGATCTCGTTGAGGAATTCGTCGTTGGTCCGGAACGTCTTGAGCCGGTCGACGAGCAGCTCGAGGCCCGGGGCCGCGTTGCCGTCGGCAGCGAGACCGGAGAGCACACGGCGCAGCTTCCACACCATCTGCAGCTGCTTGCGGTCGAACAACAGCTCCTCGTGACGGGTGCTCGACGCGTCGACGTCGATCGCCGGGTAGATGCGGCGCTCGGCGAGCTTGCGGTCGAGGCGCAGCTCCATGTTGCCCGTGCCCTTGAACTCCTCGAAGATCGCGTCGTCCATGCGGCTGTTGGTCTCGACCAGCGCCGTGGCGAGGATCGTGAGCGAACCGCCCTCTTCGATGTTGCGGGCCGCACCGAAGAACTTCTTCGGCGGGTACAGCGCACCGGCGTCGATGCCGCCGGAGAGGATGCGGCCGCTCGCCGGGGCGGCGAGGTTGTAGGCGCGGCTGAGGCGGGTGATGCCGTCGAGGATGATCACGACGTCGTCGCCCTGCTCGACGAGGCGCTTGGCCTTCTCGATCGCGAGCTCGGCCACGTGGGTGTGCTCGTCGCTCGGACGGTCGAAGGTGCTGGCGATGACCTCGCCCTTCACCGTACGGCGCATGTCGGTCACCTCTTCGGGCCGCTCGTCGATGAGCAGCACCATGAGCTTCACCTCGGGGTGGTTCTGCTCGATCGACGTGGCGATCGTCTTCATCACCGTGGTCTTGCCGGCCTTCGGCGGCGACACGATGATGCCGCGCTGGCCCTTGCCGATCGGCGAGATGAGGTCGATGATGCGGGCCGTCATGTTGTTCGGGTCGAGCGGGTTCTCGAGGCGCAGCTTCTCGTCCGGGAACAACGCCGTGAGGTCCTCGAACCGCTTGCGGTTCTTCGCCTTCTCCGGATCGCCACCGTTGACGGTGTGGATCTCGAGCAGCGCCGGGTTCTTCTCGTTGCGACCGGCCGGGCGGCCGAGCCCGGTGACGTGGTCGCCCTTGCGGAGGCCGTACTGGCGGGTGAGCTTCACCGGGATGTAGGCGTCGTCACGGCTCGAGAGGTAGCCGTTCACGCGGAGGAAGCCGTAACCCTCGTCGCGCAGGTCGAGGTAGCCGGAGACCTTGACGGGCTCGGTGCTCGGGTTCTCGGTGCCGTCGCGCTCGCCGCTGTCGCCGCTGTCGCCACGGTCGCCACGGTCGTAGCGATCGCCACGGTCGCGGGGCTGCTGACGGTCGCGGGGCTGCTGACGGTCGCGGGGCTGGCTGCTGCCGCCACCACCGCCACCGCCACTTCCACCTTCCATCCGGTCGCCGGGTGCACCCTCGCCACCGCGGCCCTTGTTGCGGCGACGACGCCGACGGCGGCTGTTGCGGCTCTCGCCGTCGCCGTCGCCGTCCTGGCCGTCCTGGCCGTCGGGACCGGCGTCATCGTCGCCCTCGTCACCCTCGCCGGCGTCACCAGCATCGCCAGCCGGTGTGGCGGCAGCGGGCGCGGTGACGACCTCGGCGACGCTGAGCTCGCCGGCCTTCACCAGCTCGAGCTCCCAGTCGGCGAGCGGCTCGCCGTCGGGGCCGAGCACGACCTCCGACGCTGCTGACGCGGCTGACGCTGCTGACGCGGCGGACCCGCCGGCGGGTGCAGCCGGTGCCGCGGATGCGGACTTCGGCGCGCGGGGGGCCGGGGCGGGGGCCTCCTCGGCCGCGGGTGCGGGGGCCTCGGCGACCGGCGCCGGGCTCGACGCCGCCGGCACGCCGCCGGTGGTCTCGAGGATCTTCGTGATGAGCGTCGCCTTGGCGGCACGGGCGGTGGTCTTGATGCCGAGTGCCTGTGCGATGGCGAAGAGCTGGTCCTTGTCCTTGGACTCCAGCATGGACTGTTCGAGAGCTTCCGCGGCCACCGGCCACCTGCTTTCTGACAATGGAGGTGGGACTCGGCGTGTGTCGTCGGCATGAGCTACGAACACGACCGGCGGCCCCACCACCAGAAAAGATCGACTCCGTCGCATCATCGGACGTGCGATCGCACGGGCCGGAGACGGAGCGGTTCGGGAACCCGAACAGCGAGCACTGTAGCGACACCGACCCCCACCCGCAACGCATGGTCACCTTCGGTGCCAGGCGCGATGTGGTCGGGCGTCACGCCCGGGAGCAGGGCCGTCGCGACCGCCGAACGGAGATCGAATGTCGGCCGCCCCATCAGGCGAACGCCGGGCGACGGTCAGGCGACGGTCAGGCGACGGTCAGGCGAAGGTGGTGGCGACGAACCGCTGCACCGCAGCGAGGTCGTTCGGCAACACGGTGGTGTGTTCGGCACGATCGAACAGGTCGGCCAGGTGCGCAGGCAGCGGTGGGCGCACCCCGGTGGCCCGTTCGACGGCGTCGGGGAACTTCGCCGGATGCGCGGTCGCCAGCGTCACGACCGGACCGGCGATCTCGTCGCTCGCTCGCAACGCCTCGACGGCACCGAGACCGACCGCGGTGTGCGGATCGACGAGCATGCCCGTGGCCGCGTAGGTGCGACCGATCACGTCGAGCGTGCCCGCGTCGTCGACGCGTGCGCCGAGGAACCGTCCGTCGAGCCATTCGGCCCGCTGGTCGTCCTCGACCGACAGCCTGCCGGTGGTGCGGAACCGCTGCAGCTGCTCGGCGGTGATGCCCCCGTCGCGCCCGTTCATCTCGAACAGCAGCCGCTCGAAGTTCGACGACACCTGGATGTCCATGCTCGGGCTCAGCGTCGGCACGACGTCGACCGCGCTCATGTCGTTCGAGCGGAGGAACCGGGTGAGGATGTCGTTGGTGTTGCTCGCGACCACGAACTGTTCGATCGGCGCGCCCATCCGCTGGGCGATCCACCCCGAGAGCACGTTGCCGAAGTTGCCCGTGGGAACACAGAACGTGAGCGGCGTGGCGAGCGATCGGCAGGCGGCCACGTAGTACACGACCTGGCTCATCACCCGCGCCCAGTTGATGCTGTTCACCGCGCTCAGCCGCTGCGACTCGCGGAACGGGGCGTCGTTGAACATCGCCTTCACGAGGTCCTGACAGTCGTCGAAGGTGCCCTCGATCGCGACGGTGCGCACGTTGGGCGAGTCGACCGTGGTCATCTGCTTGCGCTGCACGTCGCTCGTGCGACCGAACGGATACAGGATGACGATCTCGACGTTCGCGCATCCCTTCACGCCGTCGATGGCGGCCGAGCCGGTGTCGCCGCTCGTGGCGCCGACGATGCGGATGCGCTCGTCGCGCTGGGTGAGCACGTGGTCGAACAGGCGACCGACGAGCTGGAGCGCCACGTCCTTGAACGCGAGCGTGGGGCCGTGGAACAACTCCTGGACGAAGTGGTGGTCGTCGACCTGCACGAGCGGCACGGTCGCCGGGTGCCGGAACGTGGCGTAGGCCTCGTCGCACAGTCGGTCGAGGGTGGCCCGGTCGACGTCGTCGCCGACGAACGGCGCGATCACCGCGGCGGCGAGCTGGGCGTAGGTGGCGTCGATGCCGACGTCGGGCAGCGTCGGCCAGTCGGTCGGAACGTAGAGGCCGCCGTCCGCGGCCAGTCCGGCGAGCAGCACGTCGGCGAAGCCGAGCTCCGGTGCGGTGCCGCGTGTGCTCACGTAACGCACGTCAGGCCCCGATCACACGGAGCAGGCCGCCGATGCTGCGCACGACGTCGAGCTCGCGGAGCTCGCGCATCGTGGCCTGCACGGCCGACTCCTTCGCTTCGTGCGTGATGAACACCAGCCGCGCATCGGGGGCGTTGCCCTCCTGCTCGGCGGCGCGGATGCTCACCCCGTGGCGGGCGAACACGCCGGTGACGGCGTGCAGCACGCCCGGACGGTCGGCGACGTCGAGGCTGAGCAGGTACTCGGCCGAGGTCTCGTCGATCGGCAGCGTGACCGCCTTGCCGAACGTGCCGATCGCGCCGTGGGTGCCCTGCGACAGGTTGACCGCCGCGTCGATGACGTCGCCGAGGACGGCGCTCGCCGTGGGCGACCCACCGGCACCGCGGCCGTAGAACATCAGCGAGCCGACGGCCCTGCCTTCGACGAACACCGCGTTGTAGCTCTCGCGCACGCTGGCGAGGGGATGCGTGACGGGCACCATCGCAGGATGCACCCGGACCGCCACCTCGCCGGTGCCGAGCTGTTCGGCGATGCCGAGCAGCTTGACGACGTAGCCGAGGCGCTTGGCGACGGCGATGTCGGCGGCGGTGATGCGGCTGATGCCCTCGTGATAGACGTCGCCCGCGACGACCTTCACACCGAACGCGATGGTGGCGATGATGGCCGTCTTGGCGCCGGCGTCGAATCCTTCGACGTCGGCCGTCGGGTCACGCTCGGCGAAGCCGAGGGCCTGCGCCTCGGACAGCGCCGCCATGTAGTCGGCGCCCTCCTCGGTCATCTTCGTCAGGATGAAGTTGGTGGTGCCGTTGACGATGCCCATCACGCGGGTGACCGGTTCGCCGCGCAGGCTCTCGCGCAGCGCACGCATGAGCGGGATGCCGCCGGCGACCGAGGCCTCGAACAGCAGGTCGACACCGGCGGCGTCGGCGAGCGCGTAGAGCTCGGTGCCGACGTTGGCCAACAGTTCCTTGTTGCCCGTGATGACCGGCTTGCCGTTGGCGAGGGCGGTCGAGATGAGCTCACGGGCCGGCTCGATGCCACCGATCACCTCGACCACCAGGTCGATCGTCGGGTCGTTGACGACGGCGAACGCATCGCGGGTGAGCATGCCCTCGGGAAGGGCGATGCCACGGTCCTTGCTGAGATTGCGGACCGCGACGGTCGCGACCTCGAGCTTCAGGCCGGTGCGCGCCTCGATCGACGGCGCCTGCGCCTCGATCAGCTGCACGAGCGGGGCGCCCACGTTGCCGCAGCCGAGCACGCCGATGCGGATCACGTTGTCGCCGGCGACGCGGACCTTGCGTCCGGAGGCCGCGATCGCAGGGTCTGGAGCAGGGTCTGCTGCGGAGTCGGGAGCGTCAGGGGATGCCGGAGGAGCCACGCCGTGAGGCTAGGGGACACCGACCCGGGCGACATGCCTCGATTCCTCGCTGCGCATCTGCCACGCATCTGCCGCGCAGTCGGCCGCGCATCGAGGCGCGAACGTCGACCCGAGCCGCCCGGGACGCGGAACCGGCCCGACCGGGGCGTTTCCGCCACCCCGATCGGGCCGATTCCACTGGTTCCCGCGAACCGTGTGCCGCACGGCGATGCCGTGCGTGCGATCTCTCTCAGCGTCCGTCAGTGCAGCCGACGTGGTCGTCGGGCAGCAGCGAGGCGGACGAGCCAGACGCCCGAACCGAGCGCCGCGGCGCCACCGAGGGCGAGGAGGATGTCGAACTGGCGCTGGCCGGTGGCCGGCAGCGTGGGCTTGCTGGGCGTGGCGGGCCGGGAGGGCGTCTGCGCAGGAGGCGTCGGCCCGCCCGCGGCGACCGGTGGTTGCGTCACGGTCGGCGGCTGAGTGACGACCGGTGGGGTCGTCGTGACCGGTGGCTCGGTGGCGACCGGCGGCTGCGTCGTGGCCGGGGGTTGTGTCACCTCCGGTGCGATGGTCGGATCCGGAGCAGGAGGCGCCACGGTCGTGGGCGGAGGGCACGCGACCGCCCCGCCCTGGAGCACCTTCTCGAGGGGAGAACCGACGGTCGGACATCCGCCGTCGCCCTCGGCGGACACGCTGCCCTCGGGAACTGCGATCAGGAGAGCGCCCGCCATGAACAAGCCGAGCGCCGGCATCATCTTGGTCCGCCCCCGCAATGATCCAGTCGTTCGACTCATGCCCTCTCCTGATCGCTCGCCGGGCAGGCCCGGCGTTCCCGTACGAGCGCAAGATACGGATGCCTCGGCGTCAGGAGAAGACCTGACGGCCCCGATGGGCCGGACGGCCCATGCGTGGCGTCCGAGCCGTCAACGGGGCGTCAAGCGAGGCCTCGGTGCGTGATCGACGAGGCCGCGTCGACCACTCGGTGCGAGCCCCGCGGGGCGACACGCTCCGTTCAGCGAGGACGCTCGACGAGGCCGTGCAGACCTCGGAGCGCGGCGACGACCTCGTCGAAGCGGGCCCGCGGGAGCACGGCGCCTTCGCGGCGGACCTGGGTCGGGTCGACGTCGAGGATGCGTTCGAGCTTGGCGTAGCTCGGACGGCCCTCGCGGTCCCACGAGCCGGTGCCGACGGCGATCTGCGGCTCGTTGTCGTGCCGCTTCGACGTGAGCGCCACCCCGACGAGCCGGTTGCCGCGACGGCCGAAGATCATCACCGGTCGGTCCTTGCCCTGCGATGGGTCGTCCTCGTACGGCACCCAGGTCCACACGACCTCGCCGGGATCGGCGTCGCCGTCGAGCGACGGCGAGTACTCGATGCGGGCGCCGGCCAGCTCGCTGTCGGCCGAGGCGGCCGGAGCCTGATCGGTGCGCGGCCGCCCGCCGGATCGAGGCGCGGGCTCGCGGCGTGGCGTGCCGCGTCGACGGCCCGTGCCCTGAGGCGTGCCCGACGAACCGCCCGACGAACCGCCCGACGAACCGCCCGACGAACCACCCGACGACCCGAACATCGTGAGGGCCCGCCGCACGAGGCCGGCGATCCGCGATCCGCTCATCCCGCTCATCCCGCTCCCCCCGGTCAGCCGACGTCGCACCGGAGGAGGTCGTCGAAGTTCTCGCGCCGCACGACCACGCGGGCCCCACCGTCGCGGACGAACACCACCGGCGGCCGCGT
This sequence comes from Actinomycetota bacterium, assembly GCA_026393475.1. Classification (GTDB taxonomy): domain Bacteria; phylum Actinomycetota; class Acidimicrobiia; order Acidimicrobiales; family Ilumatobacteraceae; genus VFMC01. The sequence goes on along the minus strand of JAPLAA010000060.1, from coordinate 8,630 downwards.
GAGCTTGTTGTAGTTGCTGGCCATCGAGTGTCCGTAGGCACCGGTGACCGGCGTGGCGATCAGGTCGCCCGCCGCGAGCCCGGCGGGCACGGCGGCGTCGAAGATGAGCACGTCGCCGCTCTCGCAGTGCTTGCCGACGAGGCGAGCCCGGGCCTCGCGCGGATCGAGCACGCGATCGGGCACGAACGCCTCGTAGCCGGATCCGTAGAGCACGGGCCGCGGGTTGTCGCTCATGCCACCGTCGACGGACACGTAGGTGCGCACGCCGGGGATCTCCTTCACGGCACCCACCGTGTAGACGGTGATCGCGGACGATGCGACGATCGAGCGCCCGGGCTCGACGCTGATGCGGCTCTGCACGTCGAGCGCCTCGCAGGCGCCGAGCACGACCCGACCCCACTCGGTGATCGTGGACGACTCCTCGCCGCCCACGTACGGCACGCCGAGCCCGCCACCGAGCACCAGCTCGGGCAGTCCGAGCGGGGCCGCGAAGCGAGCCATCACCTCGGCGGCGCGGGCGAAGCTGTCGACCGCGAACACGTTGGAACCGATGTGGCAGTGGACGCCCACGAGCTCGACCGCCGGCGACCTGCGCGCACGGTCGACGGCACGGTGCGCGGCGCCGTTGCCGAGGTTGAACCCGAACTTCGAGTCGTCCTGACCGGTCGCGATGTACTCGTGCGTATGGGCGTGCACGCCGGGAGTGATGCGCAGCACCACACGGGGCACGGGCAATCCTTCGGCGTGCAGCAGCTCGAGGCGGTCGAGCTCCTCGTCGCAGTCGACCACGAGATAGCGGACCTGTTCGGTGAGCGCGTAGCGCAGCTCGTCGAGGCTCTTGTTGTTGCCGTGCAACGTGAGCGCGTCGGCGGGGACCCCCGCCGAGAGGGCGACGTGCATCTCGCCGCCGCTCGCGACGTCGAGCAGCATCCCCTCCTCGTACGCGAGCCGCGCCATCGCCCGGCACAGGAACGCCTTCGTGGCGTACACGGCCTGCTGGTGGCCGAACGCGTCGACCGCCTCACGACACCGACGGCGCAGATGGGTCTCGTCGTACACGAACAGCGGCGTGCCGTGCGCGGCCGCGAGCTCGGCGACGGCGATGCCACCGATGGACAGCGCACCACGGTCGTCGACCGTCGCGGTGTCGGGCAGCAGATGGAGTGGCAGCGAGGGCACGGGCGACCGACTCGGGACTACATCCGGTCGGGCGACTCGATACCGAGCAACCCGAGCCCCGTGGAGAGCACCCGCGCGGTGAGATCGGCGAGTGCGAGACGGCTGGTGCGGAGTTCGTCGGTCTCGGCACGCGTGACCGGGCAGGCGTCGTAGAACGACGTGAAGGTCTGCGCCAGCTCGAACAGGTAGGTGCACAACCGGTGCGTGGCGAACTTCTCGAGCGTCTCGGCGACGGCGCCGTCGAAGGCGAGCAGCTTGAGCGCGAGCGCCAGTTCCTCGGGCGCGTCGAGCGACGGCACGACACTGCGGACCGAGGCCGGTTCGACCTCGGCACGCCGGAAGATGCTGCGGATGCGGGCGTGCGCGTACTGCAGGTACGGCGCGGTGTTGCCCTCGAACGACAGCATCCGGTCCCAGTCGAAGACGTAGTCCTTGATGCGGTCGGTGGAGAGCTCGGCGTACTTGAGGGCGCCGATGCCGATCTGGCGGCCGAGCTCGTCGCGCTCGGCCTCGGCCAGCTCGGGCGACCGTTCGGCGACGATGGCGCGGCCGCGTGCGATCGCGGCGTCGACGAGGTCGAGCAACATGGCCGGTTCGCCGCTGCGGCTCTTGAGGATCTTGCGGTCCTCGCCGAGCACGTTGCCGTTGTTCACGTGCACCGCCCGTGCCGGCGGCACGAGTACGCCGAGCATCTCCGCTGCCTTCCACACCATCTGCAGGTGCTGGCTCTGCGGCGTGCCGATGCAGTAGACGAGCAGCGTGGCGTGCAGCCGCTCGACGCGGTCGATGACACAGGTGATGTCGCTCGTGGCGTAGTTGAACCCGCCGGTGCGGGCCTGCACGATGAGCGGCAGCGGTTCGCCCTCGCGGTTCTTGAAGCCGGGCACCCACACGACCTTGGCGCCGTCGCTCTCCTGCAGCAGCCCGGCCCGGTCGAGCCGATCGAGCATCGCAGGCATCATCGGTTGGTAGTAGCTCTCGCCGACGATGTCGTCGCGCGTGAGCAGCACGCCGAGGCGGCCGTAGACGACGTCGAAGTAGTCGGCCGACTGGTCGACGAGACGCTGCCAGAGATCCATCGTGGCCGGGTCGGTCCGGCTCTGCAGCAGTGCGACGCGGGCGCGGGCACGCTCCTTGAACTCGTCGCTCGCGTCGAACTTCGCGCGGGCCTGCTTGTAGAACGCGCCCGGATCAGTGAGGTCGATCTCGCCCAGCTCGCCGCCGAGATCGACGACGTGCTCGATGAGCATGCCGAACGGGGTTCCCCAGTCGCCGATGTGGTTCTCGCGGATCACCGTGTGGCCGACGAAGTCGAGCATCCGCACGAGCGCGTCGCCGATGAGCGTGGTGCGGAGATGCCCGACGTGCATCTCCTTGGCGACATTGGGCGCCGAGTAGTCGACGACGGCGACCTCGGGCGTCGCAGCGGACTGCACGCCGACATGGGCTTCGGCGGCGACGGTCGCCAGCTGCGCCGCGACGAACGCGGGCGAGAACGTGACGTTGATGAAGCCGGGGCCGGCCACCTCGAGCTCGGCGACGCCGGCGAGATCGGCGGCCGCGACGACGTCGTTCGCGACGTCACGGGGGTTGCGGCCGAGTTCCTTCGCGAGCGGGAGTGCACCGTTGGCCTGGGCGTGTGCCCGATCGCTCGGTCGCACCACCGGATCGACACCCGGGCGGCCCGCGACACGTTCGAACGCCGGTGCGAGCAGGGAAGCGACGGAGACGAGGGGATCGGCCATGAGGGCCGAATCGTACCGTTCGAGATGCTGGCGCCCCCGGAAGGATTCGAACCTCCGACACATGGTTCCGGAAACCATGAACTCTGATGCGAATACGACCAGCTCAGAGCACGCGAGGATCGACACAGCTAGCCTTCGTCCCACGCTCGTCCCAATCTCCACGGGCCGGGCGACGGAGCGAAACCAGGGGGCGTCGATGAGCAAGCCATTCCAAGACGTCAAGGTCTACGGAGTGCAGGACCGGCGCGCCCGCAGCGAGGCGAAGCTGCCGTGGGTGGTTCGATACACGATCGACGGGCGCCACCGGAGCCGGGCACACCGCACTCGCGCAGAGGCTGAGCGTTTCCGAGGCCTACTCCTGCGAGCCGTGGAGGCCGGGGACCGATTCGATCCGGCGACCGGGGAGCCAGCCTCGTGGAAGTTGCCGTTGGCGGAGATGAAGGTGCACGAGTGGGCGCGACGGTGGCTGGCCGAGCAATGGCTGGAGTGGCAGCCGAGAACGCGGAGCTCGAACGCCGAGGCGCTGTCGCGCTTCGTGGTGCTGGCCGTCGAGCCGACGTCGAAGGTTCCCACCGGGCTGCGCGTGTACATGCAGACTGCGCTGCGGCCCGAGGAGGCGACGCCCCGGGACGAAGCGTTCGAGAAGTGGATGGCCAAACACTGCGCCGCAATCGGTGAACTCGATCGTGAACGGATCGCCGACATCGACCGACGCTTGGCCGTGAAGCTCGACGGGACGCCGATGGCTGCAACTACGGCCAACCGAAACCGGACCGTGGCCCGAGCCTGCGTGCACGCCGCCGTGGACGCCGGGGCCATCGGCGTCGACCCGTGGCCACAACGATCGAAGGCGCGGGCCCAACGCAAGGTGGCACGTTCTCGGCGAAGCGTCGACATCAGGTCGCTGCCGGGACCTGCGGTCATGGCGCAAGCGATCGATGCGATCGTCTCCTCGCAACCGGCGAGCCGGACCTACCGCGTGATGACCGCCGTCGCCTACTACGCGGGACTTCGCCCGTCGGAAGTCGTGATGCTCAGGGTGCGATCGCTCTCACTGCCTGCCGAGGGGTGGGGTCGCATCGACGTCTCCGAAGCAGACATCGACTTCGACGAACCGGGCGAACCCAAGACAGGACCGAGGAGTGTTCCGATCCCCCCGGTACTGGTCCGCATGCTCACCGACTGGCTCGAGCAGATCAGGATCTCCAGCCCTGACGAGTTGATCTTCCGCACCCGCAACGGAAATCGACCGAGCGCATCGAACTGGGGGCGTGCATGGCATCGCGCCCTCGAGTCAGTCGGCCACCGACCACTTCGCGTCTACGACTGCCGTCACGCGGCGGCGACTACTTGGCTTCAAGCCGGCATCCCCCTCGGCGAGACCGCCAAACGCATGGGCCACAGCGTCGAAACCCTCGTCGCTACCTACGTAGGCGCCCTCGACGAAGCCCAGGACATCGCCAACAAGCGGATCGAAGCAGTGCTCGCCTGAGGAGACCACCTGCTCTAAGCTTTCATTAGTTCGGCGATGCCAACGCCTACGCGGAGCAGCCGGTCCGCACATTGCGCCGCGAGCTGCTGGATCGAGCGATCATCTGGAACGAGAAGCGGCTGCGTGCGCTCGTCGTCGACTACATCGACCACTACAACCAGCACCGGGCCCCCACCGTGGGATCGATCAACGCGCACCCAACGCCCTTGCGACGTCGTCCCGATCCGCCCAGGCCCCGGATCGAAAGACACCACCTACGGCGGGCTCATCAACGAGTACCGAACCGCAGCCTGAACCACCCCAACCGACCACACCCACCAGCTCAGCCGGCTTCAACGCGCCCCAACCCTCTGGCGACACCGGCCCACACCAACAAAACCCATCGATCTCAACCCGCCGACGAGTTCTCGGCACCGACAGGCGTTGGACCTCCCACCAGATCATCAACACGCTCATCAACACCCAAACCAGCCTTTAGCCGACGTCTCAGGTGATCAGCAGCCGCTCGACATCCAGGACGGACTGGATCAATCGCTGCGGTGAGACAGCGGATGTTGGCTGTTCGGCGATCGGACCCGGCGCCGATGAGTTTTCGGCACCATCAGGGTCGGTTCAGGGGCTTCAGTCGTCAAACGGGCGAACCGCACTACTCGTCCTTGTCGATCCTTCCTCGTCTGAACGCGCGCGCCATCTTGAAAGCCGTTACGAGCACAACGGCCGAGAATCCGATCACGAATCGCCACCCTGAACTAGGCGTGTTTGGTGTCGTTGCAAGCGCGCTCAACACATCGTCCATCTTGTGTTAACTCCTGCACTAGGTCCAACCTTCAGGCTACTCCTGAAGCGCCCCGGGTTTCGTAGAGGCTCGGTGGTTTGTGTCTACGCCTGTTCGGCGGAGATGGTTTGACGGTAGTGGTCGGCTTCGAACGCTGCTGGTGTCGTGTAGCCGGCGCCGGGCTCGATCTCGCCGTGGAGGCGCCGGTTGTTGAACCAGTCGACGTAGGTGAGGGTCGCGAACTCGACGTCATCGAGCCCACGCCACGGACCTTTCGGGTAGATCAGCTCCCACTTGTAGAGCCCGTTGAAGCTCTCGGCCATCGCGTTGTCGTAGCTGTCGCCCTTGGATCCGACCGACGCGACGATGTCGTTGTCGGCGAGCCGGTCGGAGTAGCGGACGCTGAGATATTGCACGCCCCTGTCGGAGTGATGGATCAGATGCGACAGGTCTGCGCCGGCACGTTGACGGTTGAACACAGCCATCTCGAGCGCGTCGATCGCAAGGTCGGAGCGCAACGACCTGGAGGCCTGCCAGCCGACGATCATCCGGGAGTACACGTCGAGGATGAACGCGACGTACACCCAGCCGCTGTGGGTCTTGACGTACGTGAGGTCGGCGACCCACAACCGGTTCGGTGCCGACGCGGTGAACTTGCGTTCGACCAAGTCGGCGGGCCGGTCGAGACGATCATCGCCCTCGGTGGTCCGCACCCAGATCCGGCCCCGGCGGCAGCCCTGCAAACCCATGTCGGCCATCAACCGTTCCACCGTGCAGCGAGCGACACGGACACCGTCTTTGTTCAGCTGGTCCCACACCTTGTCCGCGCCGTAGACGACGAGGTTCTGTTCCCACACCCGCAAGATCTCCGGGCGAAGCTCGGCATCACGAACAGCTCTCGCGGACATGGGCCGCTTCTTCGCGGCGTGATACGTGGACGGGGCGATGCCAAGGGCCTTGGCGATCGGCTCGATTCCCCAACGCAGCTCACCGCTACGCCGATCCTGGTGTTCATCGATGAACCGGATCACTTCTTCGATTGGCGGTCGAGCTCCGCCCCGAAGAAATGCGCTGCCGCCTTGAGAATGTCGTTCGCTCGACGCAGCTCGGCATTCTCCCGCTTCAACCGCTTCAACTCCGCAAGCTCATCAGTCGTCGCTCCCGGCCGGCGGCCGGTGTCTTTCTCGGCCTGGCGAACCCACAACCTCACGGTCTCAGGCTTCGGGCCGAGTTTGTCGGCAACCGAGCACATCGCTTCCCACTGCGACCCGTACTCATGCTGATGATCAAGGACCATCCTCACCGCACGCTCGCGCAGCTCCTCGGGGTACTTCCCATTCCTTGGCATGACTCCATCCTTCTCAAAGGTTGGAGCCTCCACCAGACCCGGGGCGCTTCAGTGTGCGAACCCCCGGTCGCCACAGAGATGTTCACATCGTTGTTCACATCGTTGTTCACATCGTTGTTCACACCCTCGGAGTGGCGAGCATTCGAGCAGGCATTCGTCGAGGGGTCCGCGGTCATCGGCAGCGACGGCGATCCGTCTGTTCGACCACAGACGAACAGAACACGGAACGATGCGTGTACGCTATCAAGATGTCCTCGACCGCTGAGATGATCCGGACGGCGAGAACCAGCCGCGGGCTCACCCAACGCGCCCTCGCCGCCCGGGCCGGCGTCGAGCAGTCGACCATCGCTCGCATCGAGAACGGCGACGCCGACCCCACCTGGACCACCGTCAACCGCCTCCTCGAGAGCGCCGGATTCCATCTCGCCGACCCCATCCCCACCGTGCCGACCCTCGCTGAAGCCGCCACCGACGACGGCGACATCGACTGGACCATGATCCGAGCGGTCACCGACCGCGCCGAACGCTCCCCCACCGACACCGCATTGATGATCGGCGCCGAACCCCTCGACGTCAACGCGACGACGGCTGTGATCCTTGCCGCCATCGGCGCGTATCTCGCCGAGCAACACCACCTTCGCGTTCCACGCTGGATCCGCCACACCCGACCCCTCGACCAGCCATGGCACCTCCCCGGCACCCCACGCATGGTCGAGCAAGCCCGCCGAGAAACGCCCCCCGGCGTCGCCCGGTTCAACATTTGGATCCGCCCTGACATCCTCCACCGCAACTCGTCATGAGCCGAACCGGCCGCCCACTCACCTGGCACGAGATCGAAGCCTGCCTCCGCGACCTCGGCGACGAACTCGAACGGCGCGGCCTCGAACGGCGAACTGTCGTCATCGTCGGCGGTGCATTCGTCGCCCACCACGCCATCCGCCGAGCGACCACCGACGTCGACGTGATCACCGCACTCGACGACGACATCCGCGCTGCCGCTGCTGCCGTCGCCGGCCGAAACGGACTCGAACCGGATTGGCTCAACGATCGAGCGAGGCCGTGGCAACCCTCGACGTTCGACCCCGACTCCTGCCACACCGCACTCATCCACGGCGCCCTCGAAGTCCTCATGCCCAGCGTCGACGACGTCATCCTGATGAAGATCGCCGCCGGCAACCGCACACCCAACGACCAGCAAGACCTACGCGCACTCTGGCCCAGCTCATCGTTCACCACACCACAAGCGGCAGTCGACGCGTTCAACAAGGCGTACCCCCTCGAAGACCCCGACCCTCACCTCGCCGACTGGATCGCCAGAATCGTCGATGGCGGTCGCTGACCGGCCTCGATCTGTCTGTCCCCTCGGGAGCCCACGAGCGCGCCCGAGCCCTACACGATCCGATCCCCGCGCAGGCGGTAGTGGGCAGTGGTGGATGAGCGGTCACCACAGTGTCCTGCCCACAACGTGCCATTAGGTTGAAGATTCGCGATCCTGTGGCGCGATGAGACCCCGGAATGGTTGAACCTGTTGTGACCCAAGACTCGAATGTTGAAGCCGAGTTCGAGAGATTTGTCATCGAAAGCGATTCGCGGCTGCGCCGGGCCATTGCGGCACATGTTCCGGTGAGTTCAGTCGAGGACGCGTTGGCTGAAGCTCTGGCGTTCGCATTCGAGCACTGGCACCGCGTGGGCGAAATGGAGTTTCCGGTCGCATACCTCGTCCGGGTTTCGAGAAGCCGGGTTCGGCAGCGGAAGCAGTGGCCACTTCCGGAGGCGCCGACGTCAATCGACGAACGTCTCGTTGAGCCAGCGCTCGTGCACGCTATGCATTCGCTGTCAACGCGGCAACGTGCGGCGGTCTGGCTAGTGCATGGATGTGGCTGGTCTTACGCCGAAGCCGGCGAGGCTCTTGGCGTGTCGCGCTCAGCGATCGGAAGTCACGTTGAGCGGGGGACTAAGCCTCGATCCACCGATCGGATCCTTGGGGCTCTGGGTTGAGCGGTGCCCGGCGGGCTCGGCGTAGCCGAGCCTGTCGATCGGTGTGCTCGGGCGTGGTGATGCAGTCGTCGTGCGCATTCGAGTTGGCAGCGC
>JAPLAA010000124.1:14070-17633 GCA_026393475.1 Actinomycetota bacterium | reverse complement strand
GCACTCGCCGAGGTCGATCCTGCGGTGAACCCTGACGCGGACAACGCGGCAGCCACCAACCGTTCGTCTCGTGCGGGGCAGGCGGCATCCAGGCGGGCGCGTGCGGCCAGGTCGGCCCCGGCGTTCGAAGATCGGATGGCGGCGGGTGAGTTGTCGGGTGAGCATCTGGATGCGTTCATCGCCGCGCTCAACTCGATGTTGGCTGCGGCCCGGCCGCGGTTGTTGGCGTTACAGGCGCGCCTCGCCGAACTCGCGTGTCGGATGACGGTCGAGGAGTTCCGCGAACAGCTCCGTCGCGAGGTCGCCTCGATCGAAGCCGACGACGGCCGATCACGCCTCCAACGACAGCAGGCTGCGACGCGCCTGCGGCAGTGGACCGATCACCGCACCGGCATGATCCACCTCTCCGGCCAGTTCGACCCCGAAACAGGCCTCGTGCTCTCCTCGGCGTTGCAGCAACGATTGGAAGCGATCTTCCACGCCCCACACCCGCCCGGCACCCCGGACGACCCGATGGAGAAGCAGGACTTCCTCCGCGCCCACGCCCTGCTGTCACTCATCCGTGGCGAGGGCCGCGGCAGCGGGGCGCCGGAGTTCATCGTGGTGATCGACGAAGACACCCTGCTCCACGGCCGCCACGCCGCCAGCCGCGTCGACTGCGGACGCGGGATCCACCTCCCCATCGACACCATCCGCGACATGGCCGGTAGGGCCCGCTTCGTTCCCGTCGTGATCAACCGTCACGGGGTCGTCATCCGCCAAGGCCGACCCGTGCCGACCCTCGAGCAACTCCGCGATTCGCTCACCACACCGGTGTCGCTTCGTGCCGGCCGCACCCGTCGATTCGCCACTCGCAACCAACGTCGGGCACTGCGCGCCATGTACCGGCACTGCGGTCTCCTCACGTGTCGAACACCGAACCACACCACCTCATCGACTGGGACCACGGCGGCCACACCGACATCGAGTTGCTGTTGCCGGTCTGCAAACACCACCACGACCTCCTCCACGCCAAGCGCTGGCAACTCACCCTCGACGCCGAACGGCGCCTCACCATCACGAAGGAGGGACGCACGGTCATGAGCACCGGACCACCAACCGACCAGTGGGCCTGACGGCCCGACATCAGGTCGGCCCACGATCCAGACCACGACGGCGGAACACACGACCCAACCAGGTCGCCGCGACCGACCCGCACCTTGACAACCGAAGATGCTCGGGCGGTGCTCGCGGCCGCGGTCAGCCTCGCGTCACGCGGGGGTGGTCTCGAGTTCCGCTGCGGCGAGCACCTCGCGCTCCTGGCTCACCACGCCGGCGATCACGAGGGCGGCGCCGATCAGGTCGATCGTGCTCGGCCGTTGGTCGAGGGCGATGAAGCCGACGGCCATCGCGGTCACCGGCAGCAGCGCGAGCAGCACGGCGAACCGGCGCACGGGCACGCGCCGTAGCACGTGTTGATCGATGCTGTACCCGACCGCGTTGGAGAAGACGCCCACGGAGAGGCCGGCCAGCAGCCAGGCGGGGTGCACCCACACATCGCCGCTCCCGGGCAGCCCGATGGGGGCGAGGACGAGCGATCCGAACACCATGCCCAGCGCGAGGCCGCTGAGCCCGCGGTCCTGGGCGGCGACGTGGCGGCCGATCATGATGTACGCCGCCCACATCGCCGAGGCGAGCAGGATGTAGACGAGACCGAGCGGTTCGGTGTCGATCTCCACGCCACCGAGCACCATCACGCCGACGACGGCGAGCAGGAGGGCTGCGGTGTTGCGGCGGGTCCTGGTGAACGCAGCGGCCACCGCGATGGGTCCGATGAACTCGATCACGACGCTCTTGCCCAGATCGATGCGGTCGATCGCGAGGTAGAAGAACAGGTTCATCAATGCTGTCGCGGCGCCGAACAGGGCCGCTGCCTGCACCTGGCTGCGGGTCCAAGTCCGCTGACTGCGCCACGTGAACGCCATCAGCACGATGGCCGCGCCGATCACCCGCAGCAGCGCCATCGTCCTCGGGCTCACGTCGTCGAACAGCGACACCGCGATCACCGCGCCGGTGTACTGCGAGATGCCCGAGACGACGAAGAGGGCCTCGGGCGAGAAGCGATCGAGCGCGCCGGGAGCGCCTTCGTTCACTCGAACAAGTCGGGATCGGTGCGGCAGATCTCCTGCCACAACGGCTGGAAGCTCAGCCAGCCGGCGATCGGCGACGCGGTCTGCTCACGGGTGTAGGTGGCGTCCTCGTGCGGGATGGGCTGCGGGGTGCCGGCAGCCATGGCGAGCAGTTGGGCCTGGCAGCTCCGGTCCATGCTGAGGAACCAGAACGCAGCCTCGTCCACGCTCTGGCCGACCGTGAACAGGCCGTGGTTCTGATGGATCGCCGCCTTGCCCGTCGGGAACTGCGACACGAGCTCGCGCCCGTCCTCGACGCCGAACTGCACACGACCTCGCTGGGCAGTCACGATCACGTGGTCCTCGTAGAAGATGCAGGCGTCCTGCGTGATCGGGGCGAGGGGGATGCCGAGCGAGCTGAACGCCTGGCCGTGCACGCTGTGGCTGTGGGCGGCGGCGATCACCTCGGGGCGGGCCTCGTGCACCGCGGAGTGGATCACGAACGCCGCACGGTTGACCGGGCGGGTGCCGTAGACGACGTTGCCGTCGTGGTCGACGAGGATCAGGTCGCTCACGCGGATGTGGCGGAAGCTCACGGCGAACGGGTTCACCCAGAACAGCTCGGGGAACTCCGGGTCGCGCACGGTGATGTGCCCGGCGACGCCCTCGCCGAAGCCGACCCGTCCGAAGATCCGCAGCGCGGCCGCGAGCTTCTGCTTGCGGTGGAGGCGCTCCTCCTCGACCGTGGCGAAGGTGACGGGAAGGTCGAGCCCCACCTGCTTGGGGGTGAGCTCCACCCCGTCGATCGTACGGACGCCGGTCTCGGTCGTGGTCATGGCACGAGCTTACGCGCCCGCCCTCCGACGGCGTCGAGGGATCGGCCGCCCGACGCGCCGGCCGCGCCCGGTCCGCACGACGGCGACCGTGCCGTCCTCGACGTCGGCCCAGTCGACCGGGCTGATCAGTCGCGCAGCGGCGATGAACTCGGCGTGATCCATGATCGAGCACCAGATCGACGGGGAGATGGTCAGCTGCACCCCGTTGGGCAGCACCACCACGAGTGATGCGGCCGGCAACCTCATCCGTCCCCACCAGCGATCGTTGTGTACGACGGCGGTCTCGACCGCGGCCACTTGTTCCCAGTGCACATGGTGGCTGAGGAACACCGATCGCCACGCCAGTCCGTCAGCGTCGCAGCGCACGTACTCCGTCGCGATCGCGATCCGCCACACGAGGGCCGCCGCGAACACGGCCACCAGGAAGCCGTCCTTCGGGCCCTGCACGATCTCGACGGCACCCAGGACGACGAAGACCCACGACATCACCCCGACGACGCCGGAGGTGCGCAGACGCGCCAAGGTCGTTCGCCGCAGCTCGGCCGTCGGCGGTGCAGGGTCTGGCATGCGGCGATCGTAGGGGCATGCCGCCCGCACGACCCGGCGAACGCCGGCAAAC
>JAPLAA010000124.1:0-14061 GCA_026393475.1 Actinomycetota bacterium | reverse complement strand
CGAGGTCGAGCGGGGGCGGTTCCGGCGGTTGTTCACGGTGCGTTCGCGCAGGTCGGCATCGTGAGCAGTCGGTGCTTTGCCACACTGGCCGCATGAACACGCCGATCCTGCCGCCCACGATGGCGCCGCCCGCCGCGAACTACGTGCACGCGATGCTGAGCACGGAGGCGAGCCGCATCCTGCACACGTCGGGTGTGGTGCCGACGGCGCCCGACGGCACGACGCCCACCGACATCGCCGAGCAGGCCGCTGTGGTGTGGCGCAACATCGACGCGCTGCTGGTCGAGGCCGACATGTCGATGAGCAACATCGTCAGCATCACCACCTATGTGGTCGTCGACCGCCTCGCCTCGCTCGGGTTGGTGATGGCGGCTCGCGACGCGGCGATGAGCGGGCATCGGGCCGCGAGCACGTTGGTGACGGTGCCGGCGCTCGCCCGGCCGGAATGGCAGATGGAGATCGCGGTCGTCGCCGTCGCCTGATCGGCGCTCGATCCGCGGAGCGGGCGCGGCTCAGAGCAGGGCGATGAGTTGGGCGAGCACGATCTTGAGCAGCATCGCCACCGGGAACACGATCGCGTACGCGGTGCTCACCCGGTCGTCGTCGGTCTGCTCGTTGGCGAAGGCGAGCACCGCGGGCTGTGTCTCCAGCCCGGCGAGCGTGCCGGTGAGGCGAGCGCCGCCGAGCCCGAGCAGTCGACGCCCGGCGAACAGGAACATCGCCGCGGTCGCGGCCACGACCACGATCGCAGCGAACGCGAGTTTGATGCCCTGGCTCGACGACACGGCATCGACGAGCGCCGAACCCGACCGGCTGCCGACGGTGCCGAGGAACAGGATCGTGCCGAGCTGGCGGATCGACAGGCCGGCACCGTACGGCGGCTGCCAGGTGATCGGACCGGTCCGTTCGAGTCGGCCGAGGAGCAGGCCGACCACCAGCGGTCCGCCCGCGGTGCCGAGCGCGAACGACGCCCCGCCACCGAGGGGCACCTCGATCAGGCCGATCAGCGATCCGAGCGCCAGTCCGAACATGTAGCCGACTGCGTCGAGCTCGCCGATGCGCCGTTCGGAGTCGCCGAGCAGCGTGCTGATCGCACCCATGTGTTCGCGAGGTGCGACCACGCGCACTCGGTCGCCGGGCTGGAGGGTGAGGTCGTCGTGGGCGAGCAGGTCGACGTCGCCGCGGCGCACCCGCGTGGCGACGGCGCCGAAGCGGTGGTGCAGTTCGAGATCACCGAGTCGGCGCCCGGTGAGCTGGCGAGCGCTCACGACGATGCGACGCATGTCGAGACGGCTCCGGTCGTGGCTCAGTTGGGCATCGACCGCCTCGCCGAGCAGTGCCGTCACCTCGTCGAGCACCGCCAACGGCGCGGTGACAGCGACCAGATCGCCAGCGCGGACCTCGAAGTCGGGTCCGGGCACCATCTGCTCACCGTCGCGCTCCACGCGGGCGAACACCGCCGCCGTCGCGCCGAGATCCTGCAGGGGAGGGTGATCGCCGGGGCCCACGCGGATCGTGCGGGTGCCGAGTGCGAGCGGCACGTCGCGGTCGTCGGCGTTCGGGTGCCGGCGGGCGATCCGCAGCGCGATCGCGGCCGCGAGGATCATGCCGACCACACCGATCGGGTAGGCCACCGAGTAGCCGACCACCGGTTCGGTCGAGCCGTCGAGGGCATCTCGTGCGGCGGCGAGGGCGGGGGTGTTGGTGAGCGCGCCGGCGTAGAGGCCGGCGACGGTGCCCTGTCCGAGCGACAGCAACCGGCCGAGCAGGTGGACGAGCCCGGCCGCGGCGACGAGACAGAGCGCGACGACGCCCAACGAACGTGCCTGTGGGCGCAACGAGGAGAAGAACTGGGGTCCGCTCGACAGGCCGATGCCGTAGGTGAACAGGGCCAGGCCGACACTGCCGACCACCTCGGGGATCGCGAGCCGTTCATCGACGGCCGAGAGCGCGAGGCCGGCGAACAGCGCACCGGCCGGGCCGAGCGACACGCCCTTCACCCGCACCGCACCGAGCGCGGCACCACACGCGAGCACGGTGAAGATCAGCGCGACGGGGTGTTCGACGAGGAGGTCGATCATGCATCCTGCCGATCGATCGCCGTCACGAGGGCGAGCCTACGACGATGCGCGGACGGTCCCGGTGAGTCCTTGGTCCCGTTCGCGACCACCGCATGCCCACCTCATGCCCACCTCATGCCCAGGTCGTGGGCAGGTCGTGGGCAGGTCGTGGCCGCCTCGTGATCACCGGTCGGTCGTCGGGGTAGGTGCATGTCGGGTGGTTCTCCTACGCTCGCACCCGTGAGCGACGAGAAGCGGACCGATTCGGGCATCGAGGTGAAGGCGTTGTACGACGCCTCCGATCTGGCGGGATGGGACCCGGCTGCGCAGCTCGGTGCGCCCGGGCAGCCGCCGTACACCCGCGGCGTCTACCCGACGATGTACCGCCGCAAGCTCTGGACGATGCGTCAGTACGCCGGCTTCGGCACGGCGGCGTCCACCAACGAGCGCTTCAAGTTCCTGCTCGAGGCCGGCCAGACCGGTCTCAGCTGCGCCTTCGACCTGCCGACGCAGATGGGCTACGACAGCGACCACCCCCGCGCCGAGGGCGAAGTCGGCAAGGTGGGCGTGGCGATCGACTCGATGGCCGACATGCGCACCCTGCTCGGCGGCCTGCCGCTCGACAAGGTGTCGACGTCGATGACGATCAACTCGACGGCGGCGGTCCTGCTGCTGATGTACGAACTGGTCGCCGAGGAGCAGGGCGTGCCCAGCACGGCCATCAGCGGCACGATCCAGAACGATCTGCTCAAGGAGTACATCGCCCGCGGCACGTACGTGTACCCGCCGAAGCCGTCGATGCGGATCATCACGAACATCTTCGAGTACTGCGCGCAGCACGTCCCGAAGTGGAACACGATCAGCATCTCCGGGTATCACATCCGTGAAGCCGGCTCCACAGCGGTGCAGGAGATCGCGTTCACGATCGCGAACGGCATCGCCTACGTCGATGCCGCGATCGCGGCCGGTCTCGACGTCGACGCGTTCGCTCCTCGGCTCAGCTTCTTCTGGAACGCGCACAACAACTTCTTCGAGGAAGTGGCGAAGTTCCGTGCCTCGCGGCGCATCTGGTACAAGCTCATGACCGAGCGCTACGGGGCGAAGAAGGAGAGCAGCAGACTGCTCCGCTTCCACACCCAGGTCGGCGGCAGCACCCTCACCGCACAGCAACCCGAGAACAACATCGTGCGCGTCGCGGTCCAGTCGATGGCCGCGGTGATGGGTGGCACGCAGAGCCTGCACACCAACGGCTACGACGAGGCGCTCAGCCTGCCGACCGAGCGCGCTGCGCGCATCGCGCTGCGCACCCAGCAGATCATCGGCTACGAGAGCGGCATCGCCGACACGCCCGATCCGCTCGCCGGCAGCTACTTCGTCGAGACGCTCACCGACGAGATCGAGCGACTGGCGATGGAGTACATCGCCCGCATCGACGAGATGGGTGGTGCGGTCGAGGGCATCCTCGCCGGGTTCCAGCAGGACGAGATCGAGCAGGCCGCATACGAGTACGCGAAGTCGATCGACGACGACGAGCGCGTCATCGTCGGCGTCAACAAGTTCACGGTCGACAACGAGCCCGAGCCCGAGGTCTTCCCGATCGACCCGACGCTCGAAAAGGGCCAGCGTGAGTCCCTCGCCGCCTACAAGGCCAGCCGCGACCACGAGCTGGTGAAGGCCCGTCTGCAGGACGTCGCCGACGCCGCCCGTGGCACGCAGAACCTGCTGTACCCGATGAAGGAGGCGTTGCGGGCCGACGCCACCCTCGGCGAGGTGAGCGACGCCCTGCGCGACGTGTTCGGGGTGTACCAGCCGGGTCGGTGACGCCTCGGGTGGATGTGGCACCCGTCTGACAGACTCGCCGCATGGGTCTGCCGGACAGTTTCCTGATCGTCGGCGACGACGATGCCACGCGCTGTTGGTGGTGCGGCACCGATCCGCTCTACGTGCGCTACCACGACGACGAGTGGGGCCGTCGGGTCACCGACGACACGCGCTTGTTCGAGAAGCTGTGCCTCGAAGGGTTCCAGTCGGGGCTGTCGTGGCTCACGATCCTGCGCAAGCGCGAGAACTTCCGTGCCGCGTTCGACGACTTCGACGTCGAGAGGATCGCCGGGTACACCGATGCCGACGTGGCCCGGCTGCTCGGCGACGCGGGCATCGTGCGCCATCGCGGCAAGATCGAGAGCACCATCAACAACGCGCGCCGCGCGATCGAACTGCACGAGGCCGAGGGCAGCCTCGCCCGCTACGTCGAGCAGTACGCGGTCGACACCCCGGTGCGAACCGAGGGTCCGATGCCGATCCCGTCCACCAGCCCGCAGTCGGTCGCGATGTCGAAGGACCTGAAGAAGCGGGGGTGGAGCTTCGTCGGCCCCACCACGATGTACGCGTTCATGCAGGCGATGGGCCTGGTCAACGATCACCTCGACGGCTGCTGGGTGCAGGACGAGTGCGGTCCGCGTCGCTGACGTGCGCGAACCCGATCATCCCGGTCAGGCGAGGCCGAGGCGTTCGAGTGCGTCGGCGGTGAGCCGCTTGTAGTCGAGCTTGCCGTTCGCCGCGCGTCCGACGGTGTCGATCGGCAGCACGCGCTTGGGCGCCTTGTAGTGCGCGATCTGTTCCTTCACGTGGGCGATGAGCGCTGCCTCGTCGACGGTGTCGCCGGCGTGTGCTTCCACGAGCGCGGTGATCGCCTGGCCGAACCGTTCGTCGGGCACGCCCACGACCGCTGCGTCGGCGACCGAGGGGTGCCGCTTCAGCACCTCCTCGACCTCCTCGGGGAAGACCTTCTCGCCGCCCGTGTTGATGCACTGGCTGCCGCGGCCGTAGAGCTGCAACGTGCCGTCGGCTTCCACCTCGGCCCAGTCGCCGGGGATGCTCCACCGCACCCCGTCGACCATCACGAACGTCGCGGCCGACTTCGCCTCGTCCTTGTAGTAGCCGATCGGCGTACGTCCTCGCAGCGCCACCCGGCCGCGCTCGCCGCTGCCGGGCTGCACCTCGCGGCCGTCCTCGGTGAGCACCTTGGTGTTGGGGCCGAGCGAGAACGTGGCCGTCTTCGCCGGGGCTGCCGCGGTCTCGGCGGTGGTGGTGTTGCTGGCCATCCCGATCGCTTCGCTGCTGCCGAGGCTGTCGATCATGATCAGCCGCTGGTTGTGGCGCAGCAGACCGGCCTTGGTCTCGGCGGCCCACATCACGCCGCTCGAGACGATCACGCGCAGCGACGAGATGTCCCAGCGGGTGGGCTCGGCGTCGAGGGCGCGCAGGATCGGCTTCGCGAAGGCGTCGCCGACGATCGAGATCGAGTTCACCTGGTGCTGCTGGATGGTGTCGAGCAGTTCGATCGGGTCGAAGTGGCGGCCGACCATGGTGACGACCGAACCGGCAAGTGCCAGGTTCCACATCGCGTTGAACGCGCCGGTGCCGTGCATCAGCGGTGCGGCGGGCAGGTTGCGCGGGCCGGGCTTCGACATCCGGGCGTCGAAGGCGTCCCATCCCGGGACGGTGGGCAACGGGTGCTTCGATGGGGCGTCGAGGCTGCCGATCATGTCGTCCTGGCGCCACATGACACCCTTGGGCATGCCCGTGGTGCCGCCGGTGTAGAGGATGTACAGGTCGTCGGACGAACGGCCCCACGGGGGGATCACGCGACCGGTGCCGGCCGCGATCGCAGACGTCGCCGCGATCTCGTAGTCGATCGCCCAGTCGGGGCACGGTTCGCTGCCGTCGTCGACCCAGATCCAGGTGCGCACGCCGGGCACCCGGTCGCGCAGGTGGGCGCAGCGTTCGGTGAACGATCCGTGGAAGATGACCGCCACGGCATCGGCGTTGTCCCACAGGTAGACGAGCTCGTCGTCGCTGTAGCGGTAGTTGGTGTTCACCGGCACGAGCGCGGCCTTGAACAGGCCGAACATGCTCTCGAGGTACTCGGGGCAGTTGTAGAGGTAGTGCGCCACCTTGTCCTGGTGGGCGACGCCGGCAGCGAGCAGCGTGGCGGCCACGCCGTCGGCGCGGCGGTCGAACTCGGCCCACGTGCTGCGCCGGTCGCCACACACCTGGGCGACTGCGCCGGGGAACCGGTCGGCGTTTCGTTCCCAGATCTCGGCGACATTCCACCCATCTGGGGCGTCGTTGGGTCCATCCGGTGGGCGCTGCGCGCGAACGTCAGGACGCTCCGCGCGATGGTCTTGAGAGGAACCTGAGGAATCTGCCGCGGACGTGGTATTCACGGCCACGCACAGTAACCGAATCGTCATGTGAACCACCTGGTCGGAGTGCGACCCCTGGAAATCCGCGATTTTGTGCGCAGTCATTCGTCAAGAGACGTTGCGGTTCTGTTAAGGTTTTTTCTGCGGATGGGTTCAAGTGAGGCCGGGATGGTGCCGATACCTACCCCAGGCGACGTTCGGAGGATCCATGAAATCAGTCAAAAGTCTCGTGCTGTCCACGGCGGTGTGTGCTCTGCTCGCCACCGCGTGCAGCGTGCCGTCGCCCACCTCGACGGCCGCGCCGTCGGGGGCCGGCACCAAGTCGGGTACCGGAACGGCCACCGGCAGCGCCGGTGTCGGTTCGCAGGCCGCCCCGGCATCCAACACCCCGTGGGTCAACCCCGCTGCGGTGCCCGCAGCGGCGTCGTGGAACGCCAACTCGGGTGCTCAGATCGAGTTCGCCGACACGAGCCCGTTCTACAGCGACGGCGTGGGTTCGTTCCGCACCTACTGCTTCTACTCGCACATGGCCGCCGACGATCCGTTGGTGGCCCCTGGCCGTCCGGGCGGGTCGCACCTGCACACGTTCTTCGGCAACACCGGCGTCGATGCGTTCTCGACCGCCGACTCCATCCAGTTCGGCGGTGAGTCCACCTGTCGCGGTGGCACGGCCAACCGCAGCGCCTACTGGGTGCCCAGCATCGTCGACACCAACACCGGTGCAGCGATCGTCCCCGAGTTCCTCATCGCCTACTACAAGACCGGCTACACCGGCGTGCAGGCGTCGCAGGTGAACACGATGCCGCAGGGTCTGCGGATGATCGCCGGTGATTCCCGGGCGACCGGGCCGAGCGGTCTGCCGCACTGGCTCCGTCCGGTGTCGTGGAACTGCGCATGGGACTCGGCCGGCAACGGCACGTCCGCCACGAACGAGATGCAGCAGTGCTCGCCCGGTCAGATGGTGAAGATGGTCATCGCGTTCCCGCAGTGCTGGGACGGTCGCAACCTCGACTCCGCCGACCACAAGAGCCACATGGCGTACTCCGACAACGGCTGCCCGGCCACGCACCCGGTGGCGCTGCCGCAGGTGAGCTTCAACGTGTACTGGACCGTTCCCGACGGCGGCAACTGGTCGTGGCGCCTGTCGAGCGACATGTACGACGGCACCGCCGGCTATTCCGGTCACGGCGACTGGTGGAACGGTTGGGATCCGGCCGTCATGCAGACCTGGATCGACAACTGCTCGCACCCCGGTCTCGACTGCGGCGTCGATCTGCTCGGCAACGGGATGAAGCTGGTCTGACCGCCCGCCGCCGCGGCGGCCCTCGATCGACAACGAACGAAGTCCTGTACCGGTCCGGTGCGTCACCCCTGGGTGACCGCCGGACCGGTCCGCGTTTACAGTGAGGTCATGGACTTCCAACTGCCTGCTGCGGACGATCCGCGCCGTCTCGAGGTGCGCTCGTGGCTGGCGGCCCACCCGAACCCGTCGGGCGCGGAACTGGCGGGCGCAGGGCTCGTCGCCCCGCACTGGCCGAGGCCGTGGGGTCTCGAGGCCGATCCGATCCATCAGCTGATCATCGACGACGAACTGGGCAACGCCGGCGTGCGTCGCCCGGTGAACCCGATCGGGATCGGCTGGGCAGGGCCCACCATCCTCTATGCCGGCACCGAGGAGCAGAAGCACCGCTACCTCATGCCGATGCTGTCGGGCGAGGAGTACTGGTGCCAGCTGTTCAGCGAGCCCGGCAGCGGGAGCGACCTCGCCAACCTCGGCACCCGCGCCGTGCGCGACGGCGACGAGTTCGTGGTGAACGGCCAGAAGATCTGGACCAGCGGTGCGCAGTACGCGCGCTACGGCATCCTGATCGCCCGCACCGATCCCGACGTCGCGAAGCACAAGGGCATCTCGTACTTCGTGTGCCCGATGGATGCACCCGGCATCGAGATCCGCCCGATCACCGAGATCACGGGCGGGCACACGTTCAACGAGGTGTTCTTCACCGACGTGCGGATCCCCGCCGAGAACCTCGTCGGCGACGTGAACGACGGGTGGCGTCTGGCGAAGGTCACGCTCGGCAACGAGCGTGTGTCGCTCAGTACCGGCGGCGTGCTGTGGGGCAACGGCCCGACCGCACTCGAGGCGATCGAGTCGATCCGCGCGGCGTACCCGAACGGGGTGGCCGACCCGCACGCCCGACAGCGCATCGCCGAGGTGTACATCGAGCACACGCTGCTCGACCTGATCCGTCTGCGCACGCTCACCGCCGCGCTGAAGGGCGAGCAGCCCGGGCCCGAGGCGAGCATCCGCAAGATCCTCGCCGACGAACACGGCCAGCATGTGATGAGCCTCGTGCGCGACATGATCGGTGCGCACGGGATGCTCACCGGCGGTGACGGCAGCGAGGTGTTCGTCCCGGGCACCGACACCAAGGGGCTGGGCCCCGACAAGCCCGGCGACGGGCTCGATCATCCAGGTTGGTACGACGGGTACATGTTCAGCCAGGCCCTCACGATCGGCGGCGGGACGGGTGACGTGCAGCGCAACATCGTCGCCGAGCGGGTGCTCGGCCTGCCCCATGACGTGAACGTGACCGCCGGGATGAGCTGGTCCGAGTCGCAGCGCGCCGCAGGGCGCGCGTCGTGAGCGCCCTGAGCGCCGCCACGGTGAACCTCGTCGACGCCGCCGAGGGGCTGCAGGAACTGGTCGAGGCGCACGCCGACAAGGGCGAGCAGGGCCGGCGGTTGCCGAAGCGATTGGTGCAGGCGCTGCGCGACGCGCAGCTGTTCCGCATGTGCGTGCCGGCCGCCTACGGCGGGCCGGAGGCCGACCCGATCACGATGGTGAGCGCGATCGAGAAGATCGCGATCGCCGACGGTGCGGCCGGGTGGTGCACGATGATCGCCTCGACGACGTCGTCGATGAGCCTGTTCCTGGAGCCCGACTTCGCCCGCGCGATCTACGGCGACCCGAAGATCATCACCGGCGGGGTCTACGCGCCCAACGGTCGAGCGGTCCGCGACGGCGACGGGTGGCGCGTCACCGGCAGGTGGCAGTGGGGGAGCGGTTCGCAGCACTGCAACTACCTCACCGGTGGCTCGGTCACCGACGACGGCGAGTTCCACCTGATGTTCCTCGACATCGCCGATGTCACCATTCACGACACGTGGTACTCGACGGGGTTGAAGGGCACGGGTTCGAACGACTTCAGCGTCGACGGCGCGTACGTGCCGATGGGTCGCTCGGTGCAACCGTTGCTCGGCAAGCGTCAGGTCGACTGCAACCTCGCCGCGTTCCCGAACTTCAGCCTGCTCGCCTCGGGCGTGGCAGCGGTGTCGCTCGGCGTCGCCCGCCATGCGATCGACGAGTTCACCGAGCTCGCCCAGGGCAAGCGTCCGCTGTTCAGTTCGCGCACGCTCAGCCAGTCGGGGTCGGCGCAGGCCGAGTTGGCCAAGGCCGAGGCGACGCTGCGTTCGGCGCGGGCGTTCCTCCACGACGAACTCGCCCAGGCCTGAGCGAGTTCGACGACGGGCGATCGGATCGACGTGTCGACGAGGGCCCGGATCCGGCTGGCCTGTGTGCACGCCGCTCAGTCGGCGGCGCACGCGACGGACGTGGTGTACACGCTGGCGGGCGGCACCTCGGTGTTCGAGAGCAGCCCGCTCCAGCGCTGTCTGCGTGACGCCCATGTGGCGACGCAGCACCTGATGGTGTCACCTCGTCTCTACGAGACGCTCGGCCGGATGTTCTTCGGCATCGACATCGACACCGCCAGCATCTGACGCATCTGATCCCGCGGGTGCGTCTGACGGGCGTTCGCCGCCGAGCTCACGCCGGAACCGCTTGCCCTGGCGGGTGAGCAGCACGGCGATCGCCACGAGCAGGGCGCCCGACACCAGGATCAGCAGCGGCGCACGATCCTCACCGGGGAAGTAGTGGGCGATCGTCCACGGGACGAACACGAGCAGGCCTGCCGAGCCGAACAGCGACATCAGCACACGGCCCGGGAGCATGCCGGCCGCCACGAACCCGATGGCTGTGGCGGCACCGAACAGGGTGGCGAAGCCCGCCGACTGGATGCCGGTGAGAGCCGCGCCGCCGATGACGGCGACGCTGCCGAGCACCTCGATCGCGACGGCGGCCCGGATCTGCCGACGGGCGGCGACGGCGACGAGGGCGACGCCGATGCCCCAGACCGTGAGTCCGGTGGCGATCCCGGCGTCCTGGGCGAACCAGGCGATCGTCTGCGGGACGCCCTGCAGCAGACCGAACGCACCGACGACGGCGAGGACGATCCGCTCGGCGGGCAGCCGCCGCGCCGACGGCATCACGGCGAGGCCGACGAGCACCGCTGCATCGAGGCACACGAGCGGGAACCCGAGGCCTTCGCGGCCGCTGGCGATGACGAGCGTGCCGAGGACCGTCGTGATCGCACCGGCGGCCAGGGTGATGATCGGCAAGGTGGTGAGGCGGCGCAGACCGAGGATCACGAGGGCGGCGCCGAGCACCCACAGGGTGGCACCGGTGGCGACCTCGCCGGCGAACTCCGCGACGAACAGCGCGGTGGCGACGGCGAACCCACCGAGCATCGTCACCTGCTGCACCGGCCGCGGCCGGTTCCACCACAGCACGGCGCTCTCGAGAGCCACGGCCGTGGCGACGGTGAGCGCGATCCGCTCGTCGGGTTCGAGGCCGAGCGCCTGGTCGGCGAGGACCGCGGCGAACAGGCCCGTCGCGACGGTCGAGGCGAGCCACAGTGTCCACCGCAGACGGGCGAACGCCGGGTCGGCCGCTTCGTGCACCAACCATCCGGCGATCACGAGGGCGACGGCCGCGGCGCCCGCCAGGCCGAGACGGGTGGCGGTGGCCAGGTCGTCCCAGTACCGGGCGACGAGGAGCACCAGCCCGACCGTGCCGAGGATGCCGCCGATGTAGCCGAGGGCTTCGGCGACGACCGGGATCCGTCGTGTGGCCGCGGGGGCCGGCAGACGGCCGGCGGTCACGGGGCCGGTGGGCGCCGGATGGGTGCGCCGTTCGTGTGCGGCGATCTCGTCGGCCTCCAGCGGCGTGAGCAGGCCGGCGGCGACCCAGCGATCGAGCTGGATGCCGAGCTGCGGGTCGACGTCGCGCGGACGATGGTGCCCCACGGGGCGATCGAAGGCCCGGCCGGCAGGACGACCGGCGGGACGCCCGGCGCTCGGCCCGGCCTCGACGACCGGGGAGGCCGCAGTGGCTCGGTCGACGGCCGATGGGCGGCGGCGGCCGGCGGACACGCCCATCGCGATCACCGCGACGAGCAAGACCAGGATCAGGGCGGCGGCGATCATCATGACGGCCCCCTTCGGGTCGGTGTTTCCTGCCCTCAGCGTCCGTCGGCGGGGCGCCGATCCCCAGTGCCGGAGGTCCCGACGTGATCAGGGGGTCCCGACGTGATCAGGTGGTCGCGGTCAGGGGGTCGAGGTCGCCGCCGGAGCTGCCGTCGCCGGTGTCGCGCCCGGGTCCGATCCCTCGACGGGTGCCGTCGTCGCGGTGATCGGGTCGTTCCACGACTCCTGGCCGAGTCGTGCGGCACGGAGGCCGTCCCACGTGAGCGGGTCGTCGTTGCCCAGCGCCCACAGCGCCACGCCGCGGAGGTCGTTGCGGTGGGCGACCCAGGCCCGGCGGTGTACGGCCACGGCGTCGAGGTAGTGCACGCGGCGGTTCACGGTGCACGACACCGGGGTGCCGGCCGAATCGGTGCCGGTGAGGGTGTCGACGTAGTCGAAGATCCGCTCCTCGGTGACGGGGTCCCACACCGGGGTGATGCCGCGCTCGGCGACGGTGCGGGCGGCGCGCACGGTCGACATCGCCTTGGTCTCGGGCTGCTGGCCGGCGGGGCACACGCCGGTCACGGTGAGCACCCAGTCGTAGCCGTAGGTGGGCACGCCGAGGTCGACCTTCTCGGGCGGCACGAGTTCGGTGATCGCGTCGACGAGCGACCGCACCCACTCGATCGGAGCGATCGGTCCTGGTGAGCCGCCGGCGAAGGAGTAGTCGTAGGCCATCACGCGGATGCGGTCGACCACCTGGCCCATCGCTGCGTAGTCGTACACCCAGTACCCGCTGGCGTCGGTCTGTTCGCCGTCGTACACCGGCGGCACGCTGACGATGAGCTGCTTGTCGATCGGGTCGAGCCGGGCGGCGACCTCGGTGAGGAAGGCGATCCAATTCGGTCGGGTGGTCGCCCAGGTGTCGCGTCCGTCGGAGAAGGCGAAGGTCTCGTAGTCGAGGTCGACGCCGTCGAAGCCGCCGTTCACCACGACGTCGACGACGGCCTGCACATGGGCGCTGCGGCTGGCGGGATCGGCGAGGATCGCGGCCATCGTGCCCGACGGCGAGTCGTCGAAGATCGTCGCGATGAGCGGGGTGCCGGTCGCGGTCGTGGCCGCCCGATAGGTGTCGATCGTGCCGTCGGGCAGCCCGTCGTAGGTGCTGATGGTGGTGGCGTCGGTGGCCGAGAACGCGACGATCGACACGTCGGCGAACAGTTCGCTGTTGGCCTGGTACGAGGCCAGCGCGGTCTCGGGCTGCCAGTACGGCGCCCAGCTCGCCACCCGGATGGGTGGGCCACTGCGTTCCCACGTGCCGCGAGTGGCGGCGAAACCGAGGGCGCCGACCACACCGGCCACGGCCAGCGCTGCCGTGGCGAACAGCCCGGTCCTGCGACCGGTGACGGTCGGCGGTGACGGGACGCGCTCGTCCGCCGCTTCGTGCTCGGGCATGAACCGACCCTAGTGGCGACCGCTACGGTCGGAGCGTGCAGGCGATCCGACTCGAGCGACGTGACCATCTCCTGATCGCCACGATCGATCACCCGACGTCGGCGATGAACGCGGTCGACCAACTGCTCCACGACGAGTTCCGCGAGCTGTTCGCGATGCTCAAGCGTGAAGGCGATGCGCGGGCGATCGTGCTGACCGGCGGGGCGAAGCGGGCCTTCAGCGCCGGCGGTGACTTCGACTGGTTCCCGCAGCTGCGTGACCAGACCAAGCTCGACTCGCTGCGCCGCGACGCCAAGCAGATCATCTGGGACCTGCTCGACATCGAGGTGCCGATCGTGTGCGGGCTGAACGGGTCGGCCGCCGGGTTGGGCGCGTCGATCGCGCTGATGTGCGATCTGATCGTGATGAGCGAACGTGCGGTGATCGTCGACCCGCACGTGAACGTCGGATTGGTGGCGGGCGACGGTGGTGCGGCCATCTGGCCGTTGCTGCTCGGGCCGCTGGCGGCGAAGCGGCATCTGTTGCTCGGCGATCCGCTGCGTGCGGACGAGGCCGTCCGGCTCGGGGTCGCCGTCGAGGCGTGCGCGCCCGATGAGGTGGAGGCGCGGGCGCTCGCGTGGGCCGAGCGGATCGCGGCCCAGCCCCCGCTCGCCGTGCGCGGCACGAAGATCTCGGTGAACCAGCAGCTGAAGCGGGCGTTGCTCGACAGCTTCGATCTGTCGACGTCGCTCGAAATCGCGTGCTTCCTGTCGCACGATCATGCGGAGGCGGTCGATGCGATCAAGGAGCAGCGGGCGCCCAAGTTCGAGGGTCGATGACGGGTCCGGCGCCGTCGGCCACCGGCCGTCGTCGAGTCGTTGGAGCACGAGGAGAGGGGATCACGATGGACGCGATCGAGACGATCATGACGACGCGGGCGATGCGGCGCTACAGCGACCGACCGGTGGAGCAGGCTGACATCGAGACGTGCCTCCGGGCGGCGCAGCAGGCGCCGAGCGGCGGCAACGTGCAGCCGAAGCAGTACGTGGTGG
>JAPLAA010000087.1 GCA_026393475.1 Actinomycetota bacterium | reverse complement strand
GGCCGAGTCCACCACGTTCGAAGCGGAGGCCGAGGCGTTCATGGGCAAGGCCCAGGAGCTGATGGCCCGCTACGCGATCGACGCGGCGATGGTCGCGGCCGCCTCCGCCGATGCCGGGATCGGCCGGCTCGCTGCCGGGGTCCAGGCGCGCCGTCTGCACCTCGACGATCCGTACGCGAAGGAGAAGGCGCAGCTGCTGGGCGCGGTCGCATCGGTCAACGGTGGACGCGTGGTCTGGCACGGCGGGTGGGGGTTCGCCACCGTCGTGGGTTTCCCGGTCGAACTCGACCTGGTCGAGCTCACGTTCACGTCGCTGCTCGTGCAGATGACCCGGGCGATGGCGACGGCCGGCGCCTCGGGCGGCCGTACCCGGTCGCCGGCATTCCGGCGTGCGTTCGTGCTCAGCTTCGCCCAACGCATCCAGGAGCGGTTGGAGGAGGCTCGGCGCCGCGCCACCGACGAGGCGACCGAGCACTACGGCGGCTCGCTCGTGCCGGTGCAGGCGGCGAGGCGCGCCGCGGTGCAACAGCGCGCCGACGAGTGGTTCCCCGACACCATCCCGATGCGTTCACGGTCGGTCGACGCCGGCGGCTGGTACGCCGGTCGCAGCGCCGCCGATCTCGCCCGGCTCGAGCCCGGGTTGGGCGAGATCCGCTGATCCGGCTCGTGGCGTGGTGATCGGCGACCGTTCCGAGGGCCGTAGGGTGCGCCCGGGGAGGCACCATGTTGGCTGCGGCATTGCAGGACCTGCTGTGGAGGAAGAAGCGTTTCGTCATCGCGCTCACGGCCACGTCACTCGTGTTCTCGATGACGTTGGTGATGGCCGGCCTCTCGGCTGCCTTCCCGAACGAGATCGGCCGCTTGCTCGATCGCCTCGGCGGCGAGCTCTACTACGCCAAAGCGGGTTCGAACGGGCCGTTCTCCGCCGGTGGGGTCGTGACCGCCGACTCGGCACCGGCAGGCTCGGCTGCGGTGTTGTACTCCGTGGCCACGGTCCGGCTCGACGGCGATCTGAAACAGGTGTCGTTGTTCGGGGTCGACCCCACCGGCACCGCCAATCCCGAGGTGTCGAGTGGCCGATCCCTGGCGGCATCCGGAGAACTGGTGGTCGCGTCATCGCTCGTGAAGCGTCCCGGCGACACGATCGTGCTCGGCTCGATCGACCTGGAGGTGGTGGGGGTGATCGACGACCTCACCCTGTTCGGCGGGCAGGGCACGGTGTTCCTCCCGCTCTCCGACGCGCAGATCCTCGTCGCCGATGGTCAGGACGTGGCGTCGTTCTTCGTGGGTCCGGCCACCGACGACCGGTCGACGTCGTTGGCCGTGTTCGATCGCGCCACCGCGAAGGACGATCTCCTTCGTCCGCTCGAAGGCGCGACCGGCTCGATCGCGTTCATCGGGATCCTGCTGTGGATCGTCGCTGCGTGCATCATCGGCTCGGTCGTGTTCCTGTCGGCGCTCGAGCGCACCCGGGACTTCGCCGTGTTCAAGGCCACCGGAGCCTCCACGATCTCGATCGGCATCGGCCTGATCGCGCAAGCGGTCGTGATCGCGGTGTTCGCGTCGGCGGTGGCGGTGGTGCTGGCGATGGTGCTGGCCCCGGTCTTCCCGATGCCGGTCGAGATCCCGACATCGGCGATGGCGCTGCTGCCGGTGCTGGCGGTGGTGGCCGGCGTGCTGTCGAGCCTCATCGGACTGCGACGAGCGGTCAGCGTGCCGCCCGCGTTGGCATTCGGAGCAGCGGCATGAGCGCTGTCCCTGCTGTCCCTGCTGTCCCTGCTGCCCCTGCCGTCCGGCTGGCCGATGTGGTCGTCAGCTACACCAAGGGCGACACCGTGGTCACCCCGATCGACCACTTCGACCTCGACGTGGAACGAGGGTCGCTGGTGCTGCTGCTGGGTCCGTCCGGCTGTGGCAAGACCACCTTGCTGTCGTGCATGGCGGGAATCCTGCGCCCCACCAGTGGCACCGTCGAAGTGGACGGCATCGACGTCACTGCCGCAGATGATCGGCGGCTGACCGAGTACCGCCGGAACACCGTGGGCATCGTCTTCCAGGCGTTCAACCTGATCCCGTCGCTCACCGCGCTCGACAACGTCGCGGTCGTGATGCGCGCCGCGGGTCACCGGGCGCACGACGCCCGGCGTGTGGCCGCGGATCTGCTCGAGTCGGTGGGGCTGGGCGAACGACTGCATCACCGGCCAGGAGACCTGTCCGGGGGACAGCAGCAGCGCGTCGCGATCGCCCGGTCGTTGGCGCTCGACCCGCCGGTGATCCTCGCCGACGAACCCACCGCCAACCTCGATCATGTGCAGGTCGAGGCGGTGCTGCGGATCCTGCGCAGCCTGACGAGCCGGGGCCGAACGGTGGTGGTCTCCACCCACGACCATCGGCTCCTGCCCCTGGCCGATCGGGTGGTCGATCTCGGCTCCGGTTCGCTCGGGCCGACGCCCGATCGGCACCGCACGGTCGATCTCGCCGCCGGCGAGGTGTTGTTCGTCGAAGGCTCGACCGGGGACTTGATCTTCGAGGTGCAGTCCGGCGAGATCGAGCTCACCCGTCGATTCGTCGACGGTGACCACGGTGACGATGGTGACGACGCTCGATCGGTGGCCATCGTGAGCGCAGGCGACTGCTTCGGTGAGATGGCTCCGTTGTTCGGGCTCCCTCGCTCGGCAACGGCCCGCGCGGTCACACCCGCCGTGGTGATCGGTCGCACCGTCGACGAGTTCCGTTCGGTGCACGGCGCCGAACGACTCAAGCAACTCGTGGGCCGCACGACCGCCACGACGTGATCGAACGCGCCGGGCTGCGGGCGCATCCGGCGGTGGCGGGAGGCACCTACGCTGGGTCGCCATGCGCTGGCTGATGGGTGGACGGGTGCTCGACGTGGTGACCGGCGAGGTGCGCCGTGCCGACGTCGGCATCGCCGACGGACGCATCGCGACGATCGGCACGGGTGCTCGCCGCGACCCCGACGACGACGTGGTCGACGTGTCCGGTTCGTGGTTGCTGCCCGGCCTGATCGACTGCCACGTGCACCTCACGCTGCCCACCGACGCGGGCGATCCGGTCGCCGCTTCCTCGCGCAGCGATGCCGCGGTGGCGCTCTACGCCGCTGCGGCGGCCGAGCGGACGCTGCGCGCCGGCATCACGACCGTGCGCGACGTCGGCGGCTGGAACTACGTGGAGATGGCGGTGCGCGACGCGATCCGCCAGGGCCTGGCCCGCGGCCCGCGGATGTTCCTCGCCGGCAGGCTGTTGTCGATCACCACCGCGACGGTCGACTACTACCCGGGCATGTACGAGGTGGCCGACGGCGCCGACGCCGTGCGGGCCGCTGCGCGACGTCAGTTGGCCCGCGGCGCCGACCTCATCAAGGTGATGGCGACCGGGGCGATGCTGTCGTCGGAGACCGAGGACTCGCGTGCCATCCAGTTCACCCTCGACGAACTGCGCGCCGCGGTCGAGATCGCGCACGACAACTTCAAGCACGTCGCCGCGCACTGCCACGCCGGCCGCGGCATCCACAACGCCGTCGACGCCGGCGTCGACAGCATCGAGCACGGCACGTTCGCCGACGACGACGCGCTGCGGAAGATGGCGGCGGCCGGCACCGTGCTCGTCCCGACCGTGTGCGCGAGCGAGCTGCTGTTCCGCGATGCGGCCGCCGTCGCGTCGATGCCGCCACATCTGCTCGAACGGATGCAGTCGTTCAACGATCTGCACGTCGCGACGCTGCGCCGGGCGCACGAGCTCGGTGTCACCCTCGTGATGGGCACCGATGCGGGCACGCCCGGCAACCACCACGGGATGAACGCCTGGGAGTGCGTGTTCATGACCGAGATGGTGGGGCTGTCGCCGCTCGAGAGCATCCGATCGGCGACGCTCCACGCCGCCCGTCTGCTGCGCCAGGACGACCTGGGCCACCTCGACGTCGGTGCTCACGCCGACGTCATCGTCGTGCCCGACGATCCGCTCGACGACATCTCCTCCGTCACCCGTGTGTCGACGGTGGTGGCTGCCGGCGACGTCGTCGGTCGCTGAACCGACGTCGTCACGATCCGATCGGTGAGCCCCGCCCGCACCCGTTGCGGGTCCGGCTCACGCACACCGCGTCGTCAGCTGGTCGTCACCAGGTCGTCAGCTGCGCCGGCCGATCACGCCACGGGCGCGGAGGTCGGTGATCCGGTCGGCGTCGAGGCCGAGTTCGGCGAGCACCTCGTCGGTGTGTTCGTCGAGGCGCGGTGCGTGACGGCCGAGCGAGGTGGGCGTCGCGGAGTACCGGGCGGGCGGCCGGGGTTCGCGCACGGTGCCCAGCCACGGCCGCTCGTGCACGACGAGCGTGTCGTTGTGCACCACCTGCGGGTCGAGGTGCACCCGTTCGAGCGGATTGACCGCGGCGCACGGCACGTCGCGGGCATGGAGGCGCGCGACGAGGTCGGCAGCGGTGTGCTTGGCCACCTCGGCGGTGATGAGCTCGTTCAGTTCGGCGGCGTTCGCCTCGCGCGCCTCGAGGGTGACGAAGCGCGCATCGGTGAGCCAGGCCTCGGTGCCGAGCGCCGCGCACAGCCCCGGGAACTGCGAGTTCGACGTCGCCATCAGCGCGAGATGGCCGTCGACCGTTCGACGCACGAGGTAGTTGTCGGCCATGTGCGGACCGGGGGTCACGCGTTCGGTGTCGAGGAGGGTGTGCTGCATCATCCCGTCGGGCCAGAAGAACGCCAGTGCCACGTCGATCATCGAGATGCGGATGTGTTGACCGCCCTGTCCGCGGAGACGGGCGACGACGGCGGCGAGCACGCTCTGGACCGCGGTCATCGCGGTGACCTTGTCGATGACGACGTTGCGGATCAGTGCCGGTTCACCGCTGCTGTCGCGCTGCAGCGAGGCCATGCCCGACAACGCCTGGATCACGTAGTCGTAGCTCTTCTGGTCGATGTACGGCCCGGTCTCGCCGAACCCGCTCACCGACACGTAGACGAGGTCGGGGCGCACGGCCCGCAACGAGGCCTCGTCGATCCCGAGCCGGTCGACGACGCCCGGACGGAAGTTCTGGATGAACACGTCGGTGCGCGCGATCAGGTCGCGGAAGACCTGCAGGGCCTCGGCCTGGCGCAGGTCGAGCACGAGCGAGCGTTTGCCCCGGTTGACGTTGGCCCAGAACGCACCGATGTCGTCGACTCGGTGTCCCATGTAGCGCATGCGGTCGCCGCCGTCCGGTGTCTCGACCTTGATCACCTCGGCGCCGAGGTCGGCGAGCACCGAACCGGCCAGCGGGCCCGCCACCATCTGACACGCTTCGACGACCGTGAAACCATCCATCGGACCTGGCATGGCCGCACCGTAGTTCGGGCCCTGTGGAGCGCGGATCAGGCGGGTGCCGGTCGGGTGAGGGTCGAGTTGGTGACGCTCGCGGGGGCTGGCGTAACGTCGCTGCTCATGGACATCAATGGTGCAAGCGCAATCGTCACGGGTGGGGCCTCCGGCATCGGTGCCGCCACCGCACGTCTCCTCGCCGCGAAGGGTGCGAAGGTCGTCATCGCCGACCTCCAGGAGGACAAGGGCACGGCCCTCGCGGACGAGATCGGAGGTGCCTTCTGCAAGGTCGACGTCACGAACACCGATGACATCGTGAACGCCGTGGAGATGGCCAAGAGCATGGGCCCGGTGCGCGTACTGGTGAACTCGGCCGGCATCGGCTGGGCGCAGCGCACCGTCGGCAAGGACGGCCAGTACGAGTCGGCCGCCAACCTCGACGCGTTCAAGAAGGTCATCGCGATCAACCTGATCGGTACCTTCGACTGCATCCGCATCGCCGCCACCGCGATGAGCACCAGCGAGCCGCTCGAGTACGGCGAGCGCGGTGCGATCGTGAACATCGCCTCGGTCGCGGCGTTCGACGGCCAGATCGGCCAGGCGTCGTACTCGGCGTCGAAGGGTGGCGTCGTCGGCATGACCCTGCCGATCGCCCGCGACCTCGCCGCCGTCGGCGTGCGCGTGAACACCGTGGCCCCGGGCCTCATCGACACCCCGATCTACGGCCAGGGCGAGAACAGCGAACTGTTCAAGCAGAACCTGCAGAAGGGCGTGCTGTTCCCGCAGCGCCTCGGCTTCCAGGAGGAGCTCGCCTCGATGGTCGTCGAGTGCGTCACCAACAGCTACATGAACGCCGAGACGATCCGCGTCGACGGCGGCATCCGCATGCAGCCCAAGTGACAGACGGCGCCCCGGGCGCCGATCATGATCACGTCGACGCGAGGCGTCCTGGCGAGTTCCTCGGAGCTCGACAGGACGCCTCGTTCGCGTCCTGCGAAGATGGCCCTCGACGACGAATGCGACGAATGCGATGAGAGGAGTCGGCATGAAGGCCAGCTGGAACGGTGTGGTGATCGCGGAGAGCGACGACACGGTGGTGGTGGAGGGCAACCACTACTTCCCGAAGGAGAGCATCGCCTGCGAGTACTTCACCGACTCGACCAAGACCAGCGTGTGCCCGTGGAAGGGCACGGCGAGCTACTACACGCTCGACGTGAACGGTCAGCAGAACGTCGACGCGGCCTGGTACTACCCGACGCCCAAGGACGCGGCGAAGGAGATCACCGATCGCATCGCCTTCTGGAAGGGCGTGCAGGTCAGCAGCTGAGGCCCGGTCGCTGCACCCAGCCAGGTCAGCCCGGTCAGCGCGGGTTCAGGTGGTGTAGTCGGCGTTGATGCGGACGTAGCCATCGGTGAGGTCGCAGCCCCACACGGTGGCCTCGGCCGAGCCGACCTGCAGCGACACGTGGATGCGCACCTCGTCACCGCGCATGTAGGCGGCGAGGGCGTCGAGGCCGCTGTCGTCGACCGGCGCCGGGTACACCTCCTGGTCGCCGAAGCGGATGACGACCTTCGACTGGTCGACCTCGTCGTCGCTGGTCGACTTGCCGACGGCCATGGCGACGCGACCCCAGTTCGGATCGGCACCGTGTACGGCCGTCTTCACCAACGGTGAGTTGACGATCGCCTTCGCGACACGCTTGGCCTGAATGGGATCGGCCGCGCTGTCGACGTGCACCTCGATGAGCGTCTCTGCGCCCTCGCCGTCGCGGGCCACCTGCTTGGTGAGCGACAGGGCCACTTCGAACATCGCGGCGGAGAGCGCGGTGAGGTCGACGGGACCGGCGGCGCCGCTGGCGAGCACGATCGCCGTGTCGCTGGTCGACGTGTCGGTGTCGACCGACACGCAGTTGAACGTGTGCCCGATGACGCTCCGGAACATCGCATCGAGCGACTGGGCATCGACCTCGGCATCGGTGAACAGCAGCGTGATCAGCGTGGCCATGTCGGGCTCGATCATCCCGACGCCCTTGGCGACGCCCACCACCCGGGCGTTCGAACCGGCGACGGTGGCCTCGGCCGTCTTCATCACGGTGTCGGTGGTCATGATGCCCGTGGCGACGGTACGGGCGTCGGTGCCCGACGGCGATGCCGGCAGCGCAGCCAGCCCGGCGCGCACCCGGTCCATCGGGTACTGGCGACCGATCACGCCCGTCGATGCGATGAGCACGTCGGTCGGCGCGAGGCCGAGCCGACCGGCGACCCCGGCGGCGACCTCCTCCGCGTTCGCGAGCCCCTGCGGGCCGGTCGCGACATTTGCGTTCTTGGAGATGACGACCACCGCCTGCGCCCGATGATCGGCGACGTGGCGGCGGCTCACCAGCACACTGGGGCCGGCGAAGCTGCTGCGGGTGAACAACCCGCTCGCGCTGCAGGGTGCGTCGGCCACGACGACGACGAAGTCGTCGGTGTCGTCCTTGATGCCGACGTTGGCGACGTGGCAGCGGAATCCGAGGGGCAGCGGCAGGGGCGAGGAGAGCGGGAGATCGGTCACTGCTGCTGCTGCTCCTGGTACTCGAGCAGGCCGAGGCGGACCTTCTCGAACGCGGTGGCCAGCGCCGCAACTTCCGCCGGTGTCATCCGGTCGATGAAGTGCTTGCGAACGCCCTCGACGTGATGCGGCGCGGCCTCGACGAGGAGGGCGTAGCCGGCGTCGGTGAGCACGGCGAGCATCACCCGCCGGTCGTCGTTCGACGGTTCGCGGCTCACGAGCCCGCTGCGCACGAGTCCGTCGAGGCGGCGGGTGAGGCCGCTGGGGGAGAGGCGGAGCTCGCCGGCGAGGTCGCACATCCGCTGGCGCCGCTCGGGCCGCTCGGACAGACGCACCAGCACCTCGTAGTCGCCCATCGTGAGACCGAAGGGGACGACGTCCTCCTCGAGGACGTGCTGCAGGGCGTTGGTGCTGTCGATGAAGTTGCGCCACGCCTTCGCTTCCACGGGGTCGAGCCAGCGCGTGGCGGTGGTCGCAGGGCGTCGTTCTGGTGCCATGACCTGCACGATAACGGTTGTCGTGGGCAAAGGTTGCGATCGCAAGTGATTGCTCCTACAATAGTTGTCATCGCAAGTAACCCCGATGCGGTCATCGCATCGGCCCCACCCCGAGGAGCACCACCCATGTCCACCACCTCAGCCCCCACCGGTCTCGCCGCACTCACCGCCGGCACCTGGAACGTCGACGCCAGCCACTCCAACGTCGGCTTCGTCGCCCGCCACCTCATGGTCACCAAGGTCCGCGGCTCCTTCGGCAGCTTCAGCGGCGCCATCACCGTCGGCGACGATCCGCTGCAGTCGAAGGTCGAGGCCTCCGTCGACGCCGCCTCGATCGACACCGCCGACGAGAGCCGCGACGGCCACCTGAAGTCCGCCGACTTCTTCGACGTCGAGAATCACCCCACCTGGACCCTCGTCAGCACGGGCATCGTCGCCAAGGGCGGCACCCACTACACGCTGAACGCCGACCTGTCGATCAAGGGCATCACCAAGTCCGTCGCGTTCGATCTCGAGTTCGACGGCGTCGCCACCGACCCGTGGGGCAACACCAAGGCCGGCTTCACCGCCGAGACCGAGATCAGCCGCAAGGAGTTCGGCCTCGAGTGGAACGTCGCCCTCGAGACCGGTGGCGTGCTCGTCGGTGACAAGGTGAAGATCCAGCTCGACATCCAGGCCGTCAAGGCCTGACCCATCCGCCGGGCACCTGCCCGGCCAGCATCCCGGCCAGCATCCCGATCACGTCCCCCAACGTCCCGAGAGGAACACCGTCATGACCATCCGACGTCTCAACCACGCCGTGCTCTACGTGCGAGACGCTGCCGTCTCCGCCCGCTTCTACGAGAGCGTGCTGGGCTTCCGCGTCACGCAGCGGATGGGCGATCAGGCGGTGTTCCTCCGGGCCGATGGGTCCGACAACGATCACGACCTCGCTCTGTTCAGCGTCGGCGCCCGACCGGCGCCGGGGCAGTCGATCGGCCTCTACCACCTCGCCTGGCAGGTACACACGCTCGAGGATCTCGTGGCCGTGCGGGCCAAGCTGCTCGAGGCCGGCTCACTCGTCGGTGAGAGCGACCACGGGGTGAGCAACAGCCTCTACGCGAAGGATCCCGATGGGATCGAGTTCGAGGTGATGTGGGCCACGCCGCGCGAGTCGTGGCCGACCGATGCGCGCACCGCGCGGCTCGACCTCGCCGGTTCACTCGCTCGCTGGCCGGGGCTCGACACCGCCGACCAGTGATCGACCGCCCGCGCAGGCCGGGCAGACAACGACAGGATCGAACCGAGCGAAGCGCTCACGAGGCGGTGGCCACGGCCACCGCCTCGGCGCATCTCCGGCCGCTGAACAACGCGCCCTGGATCGACGCGGTGTCGCGGTGGTCGCCGCAGACGAACAGACCGTCGCCGAGCGCCACTCGTTGACGCGGATGGAACGGCGGCGTCTGGTCGGGCTGACCGTGCTCGATGCGATACGTGCGCAGGTGCCGCCAGGCGTCGACCTGTGCACCCCACCAACCGCGGAGCTGCGTGCGCGCCGCCGTCTCGAGGTCGAGGTCGTCGGCCGGATCGGTGATCGCCGCGGCGACGAGGTGCCGACCGGCCGGGGCGTACGACGGCGCGACGTTGCTCATGATCGCGACGTTGAGCACCGGGCCGCTGCGCGTGCCGTCGAGCACGACGTACTTGTGCGACACCGGTGCTGACGGGGCGTCGAAGTAGACGCACGCCACCCGCTTCGAGCCGACCGTCGGCAGACCGAGCAGGGACGAGGCGGCCGTGCCCTCGGTGGCCACCACGACCGAACGGCCGGTGAGCACGTCGCCCGATGCCAGGCGGACCGACCGGCCGTCGACCGACGACTCGACGGCGACCGCACGGGTGCCGAAGCGGACCGTGCCCGGCGCGAGGCCGGCGGCGATCTGCGCGGGGATCGCACCCATGCCCGCCGCCGGGACCGCGGAGTCGCCGTCGGAGAGCATGCGGAAGATCACGTCGAACATGCGCGCCGACCCCGACAACGACGGATCGAGCTGGATCCCGCCGAACAGCGGACGGAAGAACCGATCGATCATCCGCGGTGAGAAGCCTGCCGATCGGAGATGGTCGATCGTCGCCTCATCGGGGCCGCGCAACAACTGGGCGGGCTCGGTGCGCCGGACGCGCCGACGCAGGGCCAGCAACCGCAGCTTGTCGAGCGGCGAGCCGATCGGGGCGAGGCCGGTCGACCACAGGGTGGTGGGTTGGCGCAGCGGATCGCCGACGACGTGGAACCGTGAGCCGATGCGCACCGCGGCTCCGGGGTCGAACGCCTGCAGCTGGAGTGCGCCGAGGTCGAGTTGGCGCTTGGCCTCCGGGTAGGCCGTGAGCAACACCTGGAAGCCGCGATCGAGCGTGAAGCCGTCGACCAGATCGGATCGCACCCGCCCGCCGACACCGTCGGACGCCTCGATCACCGTCACCGATCGGCCGGCCCGCTGCAGGTGGCGCGCGGCGCAGAGCCCGGCGAGACCGGCGCCGACGACGACCGCGTCGACCGCGTCGACCGCGTCGACCGCGTCGACCGGCGTGCTCGACCCGGCCGACGTCATCGTCCCAGCAGCGCCCGGAGCGCGACCTCGAGCGTGGGATGCGCGAACGAGAAGCCCGACCCGGCGAGCTTGGCCGGCAGCACGCGCTGACCGGTGAACAGCAAGGCGTCGGCGAGCTCGCCGCCGAGGAGGAGCTTCGGACCGAACGACGGGATGGGCACCAGCGTGGGCCGCCGCAGGACCGCACCGAGCACCTTGGTGAACTCCTGGTTGGTGACCGGATGAGGTGCGGTGAGGTTGACGGCGCCGGCGACATCGGCGGTGAGGAGGTGCTCGATCGCGGCGACCTCGTCGTCGAGAGAGATCCAGCTCTGCCACTGCCGGCCATTGCCGAAGCGACCGCCGAGGCCGAACTTGAACAGCGGCAGCTGCTTCTTGAGTGCCCCGCCCTTCGGGGTGAGGACGATGCCGGTGCGCAGGTGTGCGGTGCGCACGCCCGCCGCTTCGGCCGCCCCGGTCGCGTCCTCCCAGCGACGGCAGATCTCCGCGAGGAAGCTGTCGCCGGGCGCCGAGGTCTCCGACAGCTCCTCGTCGCCGCGGGGCCCGTACCACCCGATGGCCGAACCCGACAGGAACACCGTCGGACGCTGCTCGGCCGCAGCGATCGAGCGGGCCAGGAGATCGGTGGTCTGCAGCCGGCTGTCGAGCAGCTCGCGCTTGTAGTCGTCGGTCCAGCGCTTGTCGCCGATGCCGGCCCCGGAGAGGTTCACCACGGCGTCGACGCCGTCGAGGCTGCCGGCCGCCAGCGAACCGGCCGCCGGGTTCCACGTGATCTCGTCGGGACCGCTCGCCGGGCGCCGCACGAGCCTGACGACGGTGTGACCGTGCGACCGCAACGACGCCACGAGCGTCGTCCCGATCAGGCCGGATGATCCAGAGACGACGATGCGCATACCGACGACGCTAGGGCCGCTTCCGAACACACGCACGATCGTCCCGTGCAACCCCGGTCACAGGCCGGCCCTGGTCGGCGGCCTGGTCGGAGCTCCGGTCGACGCCCCGGTCGAAGCCGTGGTCGGATCAGGCCGGGATCGAGACTCGCGCTCAGGTGGGACGGTCGATCGGCCGATACCTGACCGTCACCCCTCGCACGAGGCCGGTGCGGCCATGAGTGTGTGAGGCCGAGCTGAGCCGGAAAGTAGTGTCAGCACATGAACGGACCGCAGGACCAGAAGGACCAGCCGGACCAGCCGGACCAGCCGGACCAGCCGGCCAACCCCTGGGCGCCGCCCACCGCCCCGGCCGGTGCTCCCGCTGCGCCCGCCGCGCCCGCCAGTGCACCCCAGCCGATGGAGCCGCCGGCCATCCGTCCGACGCTGCCGCCGGCCGGTTCGCCGTCCGCGGTTCCCGCCGCGACTCCGTTCGCACCGGCTGCCCCGACCGCACCGATGCCGGCTGCGCCGCTCGGCGCGCCCACCATGCCGTTGGGGACGCCGACGCGCCTGCCCGGTCCCGATGTGCCTGCCGCCGAGGTGACCGTGGGCGGCAGTGACGGTCCGAGCGAGGGTCGCACTCGCGGCAAGGCGACCATGATCGGCGCGATCGTCGGCGTCACTGCCCTCGTCGCCGCCGGCGCGTTCGCGATCGTGAAGATCACCGGCAGCGAGACCGACGGTGGCGCGGCCTCGCCCACCGACGTCGGCACCTCGCTCACGACGGCGCTCGACAACGAGGACTTCCTCGGCGTGATCGATCTGTTGCTGCCCGGCGAGCGCGACACGTTCCGCGAGCCGATGATCGAGTACGTCGATCACCTCAGCAGGCTCGAGATCCTGTCCGCCGACGCCGACCTGTCGAAGATCGGCGGCCTCGACATCCAGTTCACCGACGTGAGCGTTCGCGAAGAGCCGACCAACGTCGACGACATCAGCAACATCTACCTCAGCGGTTCGTCCACGATCTCCGTCGACGGCGATGCCATCCCGCTCGGCGATCTGCTCATCGACGAGGTGTTCGACGGCGAGCGGCCCGACATGGACGCCGAGCCGGAGAGCGCCGAGTTCGAGGACACCCGACTCACCGTGGTCGAGCGTGACGGCCGCTGGTACCTGAGCGCGTTCTACTCGGTCGGCGAGCAGGCGCGGACCGAGACGGACAGCGACATCCCCGAGACGGGCGTCGAGGCGGCGGGGGCAGACAGCCCCGAGGGCGCGCTCGACCAGCTCTTCGAGGCGGTGAGTTCGCTCGATCTCGAAGGCATGATCGCGACCCTCGACCCGAGCGAGGCCGAGGCGCTGCAGCGCTACGCACCGCTGTTCCTCGACGAGGCACAGGCCGAGCTCGACGACCTCGGGATCGACTGGTCGATCAGTGACACCGCGTACACCGTCACGGGTGAGGGCAGCCGCCGCTCGGTGTCGGTCGATGCACTCACCTTCGACGCGACGATCGCCGACCTCGGCACGGTCCGCGCCGAACTGGCCGACGGATGCGTCACCGCCACGGCCGATCTCGACGGCCAGACGGAAGAAGTCTCGTGGTGCACCGACGACGCCACCGACTCGGTGTTCGAGGGCATGGGCATCGGTGACGACGAGGCGGCCACCCGTCTGTTCGAGGTGCTCGACGAGGCGCTCGCCGACTACGAGCCCGGCGGTGTGGCCGTGCACGAGGTGGACGGCGCCTGGTATGTCAGCCCGATCCGGTCGTACTTCGACGTCTTCAACGACCTCCTCGCCGCGCTCGACGCCGACGAACTGCGCGACATCGTCGCCGCCGGCAGCGATTTCTTCGACAGCTTGGTCGACGACTTCGGCGACCCGTTCTCCGAGTCGCTCGACCTGCCGTTCGACGAGTCGGCCGACCCGATGCCCGACGCGACAGAGGACTCCACGGACGACGGGTCGATGGACGCCTACTCGGCGTGCTTCGGTGAGCTCGACGCGGCTGCGGGCGTGGCGTGCCTCAATGCCGGCGTCGCTGCCGGCACGATCGACCCGATGTTCGTGCAGCCGCAGTTCCGGTTCCCCGAGTGCGGTGTGGCCGAGGCGTACTGGAGCGACGTCTACTCGATGAGCGACGCCGAGTTCGTGGCGCTCGTGGAGGCTGCGTCGCCGTGCTTCCTCGACATCGTGGCGTCGGGTCGGGCCGAGGCCTGGGAGGTGGCGAGCGAGCTGCTCGCGCCACAGTGCCTCGAGGGCAAGAACTGGTACACGACCAACGAAGAGGACTACAACAACCGCTTCTACGAGTGCACCGCGAAGGTCGTCGACTCGCTCTGAGGGGTCGACGAGCGGATCGATCCGCCCACGATCAGGGCACGATCAGTGCACGATCAGGGCACAATCTGGGCTCGCGATCCGGGGCACGGCGGCCCCGGGTCGGCTCAGCTCGTCACATCGCCGAGGATGTCGTCGAGCAGCGCTTCGTCGACCGCGCCGAGGAGCTGTTGCACCTGACCGTCGGTGTCGACCACCACGAGCGCCGGCTGGCCCGGCACCTCGAACCTCGTGAACACGTCGCCCGGGTCGTCGCTGATCTGCGGGAAGGTGAGCCCGTGCTCGTCGATGAACCCCTGGAACGAGTCGTCGTCACCGAACCACGCGACGCCGACGAAGTCGACCTTGCCGCTCCAGGCCTTGCTGGCCGCCTCGACCGAGGGGGCTTCACGGTTGCAGGTGCTTCAAGTGGGCGCCCAGAACCAGAACGCCACCGGCCGTGCGCCGTACTCGCTGCCCTCGAAGTTGCCGCCGCCGACGAGCGGCGCCTGGAACTGCAGCGCAGCCGGTGCGACACCGGCCTGATCGCTGGTGGCCTGGTCGGTGGCGGCCGCCGACGTGGCGCTCTGCCCGGTCGTCCCGGCTGTCGTCCCGTCCGCTTCGGTTGCCGCGGTTGCGGCGGTGGCGGCAGTGGCGGGCGTGGATGGTTGCGCACCCTCGGCCGCAGAGGCGATGGGGGAGGCGGGCGAGGCGTCGGTGCCGTCAGCGCCGCACGAGGTGGCCAGCAATGCCATCGCGACGACCGCGATGGATGCGAACGAGCCTGGGAGTCGCCGGCGGGAGGCCATGTGCGGAGCGTACCGGCCCTAGTCTGAGCACGCCATGCGGACACGCACCCTGCTCCTGCTCGCCGTCGCGTGCGGCCTCGTCATCCTCGTCGCCGGCGGGATCCAGCTGTGGCGGTTCGCCGGCGAGTCCGAGGGCACCGAGGACGACCTCCCGATCGGTGCGTCGGCCAGCGCCGGCGATCTCGACGTGACGGTGCTCGCCGCCGAGGAGGCCGACGGCCTGCTGCGCGTCACCGTGCGGCTGTCCGGGGTGGACGACCCGGCCGGGATCGACGACTTCCGTCTGATCGTCGCCGAGGACCTCATCGAACCGCTCACCGCCGACCAGGCCGGCGACACCGTGACGGGGGCATGCGCCGCGTTCACCGTGGCCGAACAGACCTGTGATCTCGTGTTCGGCACGGCCCAGGTCGACAACGACATCCGCGTGCTGTTGGTGCGCCGCGGGGAGGATCGGCACCGCTGGGCGTTGCGATGAGCGGCCCCGAGGTCGACGGCGGCGCGCTCGGCTCGCACGACCCGCACGGATCGGCGGGTGACGAGCTCTACCACGACGATCTCATCGGCATGCTCGAGCTGGTGTGGGGTGAGGGTTTCCTCTCTCCGGGCGGTCCCGACGAGGTCGACCGGGTCGTGGCCGGGCTCGCGCTCGAGGGTGCACGCCTGCTCGACATCGGCTGCGGCGTCGGCGGGGTCGACCGGCATCTGGTGCGGGCACACGGCGTCGCCCACGTCACGGGGATCGACGTCGAGGCCACCGTGGTCCGCACGGCCCGCGAGCGCGCCGATCGAGAGGGCCTCGGCGACCGCATCACCTTCGTGCAGGTGAGCCCCGGACCGCTGGCGTTCGACGACGGCTCGTTCGACGTGGTGTTCTCGAAGGACTCGATCGTGCACATCCCCGACAAGCACGCCCTGGCCACCGACGTGTTCCGTGTGCTCCGCCCGGGCGGCTGGTTCGCCGCCTCCGACTGGCTGATCGGCCACGACGGCACGCCGTCGCCGGCCATGCAGGCCTACCTCGCCGCGGAAGGGCTCGACTTCGGCATGGCCTCGCCCACCAGGTATCGGGAGGCGCTCGAGGCCGCCGGGTTCGTCGACATCACGGTCACGAGCCGCCACGAGTGGTACCTCGACGTCGCCCGTCACGAGCTCGAGCAGATGTCGGGTCCGTGGTACGCGCCGGCCGTCGACCGCTTCGGTCGCGAGTTCGTCGACCACAACATCGAGATCTGGTCGGCGATGCTGGCCGTCCTCGCCACCGGCGAGCACCGGCCCACCCACCTGCGCGCCCGTCGGCCCTGACCGCACGGTTGCTCGCCCGGTCGCCCGCCGCCCGGTGCCGACGTTCTTACCCGACGGTAAGGACGTGACCCGACGAATCGGGCGCTACCGTTTGCCCTCCATCTCCGCCCCAGCGCGCCACTCGAGGAGCAACGCAATGGACTCTGCCGCAACGACGTCCGATCAGTTCGATCTGGTGGTCATCGGCGGCGGCCCCGGTGGCTACGGCGCCGCGCTGTACGCCACGTCCGCCGGCCTCAACGTCGCCGTCGTCGAAAAGGGCGAGATCGGCGGCACCTGCCTCAACCGTGGCTGCATCCCCGCGAAGGCGTACCTCGAGACCGCCGCGGTCCAGCGCCACGTCGCCCACGCCGGCGACTTCGGCATCGAGTCGAGCGCCCCGGTGGTCAACTTCGTCACCTCCCAGGCGCGCAAGCAGAAGATCGTCGACGGCATCGTCAAGAGCCTCACCGGCTTCATGAAGTCGAAGAAGATCACGATCCTGAACGGCACGGGCATCCTCGGCCCGAACAAGACGGTCACGGTCGCCCTCAACGACGGTGGCACCACCACCATCACCGGCACCAACGTGCTCCTCGCCGCCGGCAGCGTGCCCCGCACCATCCCCGGCTTCGACGTCGGTGGGCCGATCATGACGAGCGACGAGGTGCTGATGCTGAACGAGGTGCCCAAGCGCCTCATCGTCATCGGTGGCGGCGCCATC
Source organism: Actinomycetota bacterium (assembly GCA_026393475.1). GTDB lineage: Bacteria > Actinomycetota > Acidimicrobiia > Acidimicrobiales > Ilumatobacteraceae > VFMC01. Next base: position 1,309 of record JAPLAA010000087.1, on the reverse strand, counting down.
GGATGCGAGTTCGCCAGCACCTTCGCCGATCTCGGCTCACAGGTCACCATCCTCGAGGGCCTGCCCAAGATCCTGCCCGGCCTCGATGCCGACCTCGCCAACGTCGTGGTGCGCTCGTTCAAGAAGAAGGGCATCGACATCAAGACCGGCGTCAAGGTCTCGGGTCACACGCCCAACGGCTTCGGCGGCACCCGGGTGCACTTCGGCGACGACGGCGAGTCGCTCGACGTCGACGCCGTGGTGGTCAGCGTCGGTCGTCGTCCCTTCGCCGATCACCTGGGCCTGCAGGGCACCGGCGTCACGGTCACCGACCGCGGCTTCGTCGAGGTCGACGCCTACTGCCGCACCGGCGAGCCGGGCGTGTACGCGATCGGCGACCTCATCAACACCCCGCAGTTGGCGCACGTCGCCTATGCCGAGGCGATCCTCGTCACCAAGGACATCCTCGGCGAGGGTCCCGCTCCGGTGAACTACGACCGGGTGCCGTGGGCGATCTACTGCCATCCCGAGGTCGCCTGGGCGGGCCCTGGCGAGGAGGCCGCGAAGGCTGCCGGGTACGACGTCGTCGTCGCCAAGCACCAGTTCCGCTCCAACAGCCGGGCGCAGATCCTCGGCGAGCTCGACGGTCTCGTGAAGGTGATCGCGAAGAAGAACCCCGACGGCACGGCCGGTCAGATCCTCGGTGTGCACATGGTGGGCCCGTGGGTCACCGAGCAGCTCAGCGGCGGCTACCTTGCCGTCAACTGGGAGGCCACGGTGGCCGAGGTCGCCGAGTTCATCCAGCCACACCCGAGCCTGAGCGAATTGTTCGGCGAGACCGTGTTGTCGCTCACCGGCCGCAGCCTGAACGCCTGACGTTCGCACCCCTTCCTTGCACTACTCGTTGACGAACTGTCTGAAGAACTCGTTGAAGAACGAAACGGAGATGCCGACATGGCCGATGTGACCCTTCCGCAGCTGGGCGAGACCGTGACCGAGGGCACGATCACCCGCTGGTTCAAGAAGGTGGGTGACCAGGTCGCCGCCGACGAGCCGTTGTTCGAGGTGAGCACCGACAAGGTCGACACCGAGGTGCCGTCGCCCATCAGCGGCACCCTCACCCAGATCCTGGCCCAAGAGGGCGACACCGTGCCTGTGGGCGCCGTGATCGCCGTCGTCGGCAGTGCCGATGCGGCGCCTGCCGCGGCCCCGGCCGCGCCGGCGCCCGTCGCCGAGCCCGCTCCGGCCCCTGCGCCTGCACCGGCCCCTGCCCCTGAGCCTGCTCCCGCTCCGGCCCCTGCAGCGAAGGCCGCTCCGGCCGCGGCTGCGC
>JAPLAA010000001.1 GCA_026393475.1 Actinomycetota bacterium | reverse complement strand
TCGGAGATCCTCGACGAGGCGGATCGCTGGCTGTTCCCCGTCATCCTCCTCGTCTCGGTGTACATCGCCCTCCGCGGGCACAACGCGCCGGGCGGCGGGTTCGCGGGCGGGCTCATCGCCGGGGCGGCGTTCGTGCTGCGCTTCCTCGCGGGCGGTTCGCTGTCGGTTCGGCGTTCCACGATCGCCCGGTCCACGTCGCTGATCGGCGCGGGTCTGTTCGTCGCGGCGGCGACGGCGATCGCACCGTTGGTCGTCGGTGACTCGCTCTTGGAGTCCACGATCTGGAAGGTCGACGTGCCACTGATCGGCACGGTCAAGATCGTCTCGTCGGCGTTGTTCGACATCGGGGTGTACCTGCTGGTGATCGGCGTCGTGCTCGCCGTCCTGCTCGCGCTCGGCGCCGACCCGATCCACCGGGGCGAGGACGACACGGTCGCGCAGACGGAGGCGTCGTCGTGAGCCTCGCCATGGTCGTCCTCATCGCCGTCCTGTTCGGCAGCGGCACGTATCTGCTGCTGCACCGGACGCTCACGCGCATCGTGCTCGGCGTCGGCATGCTGGCCAATGGCGTGAACGTGCTCATCGTCGCGACCTCCGGCCCGCCCGGCGACGCGCCGATCGTGGGGCGCGACGGTGCGACCGACTCCGTCCCGCAGGCGTTGGTGCTCACCGCCATCGTGATCGGGTTCGCGATCACGGCGTTCCTGCTCGCGCTCGCGTGGCGGAACTGGACGATCGGCGGCAACGACGAGGTCGAGGACGACGTCGAGGACCGCCGCGTCGCCCGGGCCGAGGAACGACGAGTGGCGGACGTACCGAGCGCAGAGGACGTCGAGCTGTGAACGCGCTGCTCGCCATGCCGCTGGCCGTGCCGCTGCTCGGGGCAGCGCTGACGATGATCGTCCGGGCGCGGACGGCCCAGCGGGTGATCAGTTTCGTCGCGCTCGCCGTCTCGCTCGGCAGTGCGATCGCCGTGCTCGCGCACGTCGCGGTGACCGACGAGATCGCCGTGTCCAGCCTGGGCGGATGGCCGGCGCCGGTGGCGATCACCCTGGTGGGCGATCGCCTCTCCGCGATGATGCTCGTGATCGCAGTCGCGCTCCTGTGCGTGGTGCTCGTCTTCGCGATCGGTCAGCGTGCGTCCGACGAGCGGTCGCCCTTCTACCACCCCGTGTACCTGGTGCTGTCGGCCGGCATCGCGCAGGCGTTCCTCGCCGGCGATCTCTTCAACCTGTTCGTGGCGTTCGAACTGTTGCTGATGTCGAGCTACGTCCTCTTGACGCTCGAGGGCACCGATGCACAGATCAGGTCGGGGACGACCTACGTCGTGCTCAACGTCGTCGAGTCGACCGTGCTCCTCACCGCGGTCGGTCTCGTGTTCGCCGCCACCGGCACCGTCAGCATGGCCGACCTGCCGGCGCGTCTCGCCGAGTTGCCCGATGGTGTGCGGACGGGGCTGAACCTGTTGCTGCTCGTGTCGTTCGGGATCAAGGCAGCCGTCTTCCCGCTGTTCTTCTGGCTCCCCGACGCGTACCCGACCGCGCCGAGCTCGGTGACGGCGGTGTTCGCAGGTCTGCTCACCAAGGTCGGCATCTACGCCATGATCCGAACCGAGACGCTGCTGTTCCCCGGAGGCGAGTCGACGCTGCTGTTGTGGATCGCAGGTTTCACGATGATCATCGGCGTGCTCGGGGCCATGTCGCACGTGGAGATGAAGCGCATCCTGAGCTTCCACATCGTCAGCCAGATCGGGTACATGGTGATGGGGATCGCGATCGGCACCGAGGCGGCGCTCGCTGCAACGGTGTTCTTCCTCCTCCACCAGATCCCGGTGAAGACGGCGCTGTTCCTGGTGCAGGGCATCGTCGAGCGCGAGACGGGCACGACCGCCTTCGACGACGTGGGTGGACTCGCCCGCCGATCGGGGTTCCTCGCCGCCCTGTTCCTCATCCCGGCGCTCAGCCTTGCCGGGCTCCCGCCGTTCTCCGGCTTCCTCGGCAAGTACGCGCTCGTGCGCGCCGGGTTCGAGGACGGCCGCTGGGTGATCGTCACGGTCGCGCTCGTCGGCAGTCTGCTGACGCTGGTGTCGATGACGAAGATCTGGATCGGGGTGTTCTGGGGCGAGGTGTACCCCGAGGTGCCCGCCGGTCGGGTCGGCATCCTCCGGCACCATCGCCTGATGAGCGGTTCCACGATCGTGCTCGTGCTGGCGACCCTCGCGATCGCCGCGCTGGCGGGTCCGCTGTTCGACTACTGCCGAGCCGCGGGCGAACAACTCGTCGACGCATCCACCTACGTGCGGGCGGTGGTGGGACCGTGACGTCGCGTCTGACGGCCCGGGCGATCATGCCGAGCGCGGGGCGTGCCGCGGCGCTCGTCGCGATGTGGGTCGCCCTGCAGGGCGAGGTGACGGTGGGCAACGTCGTCGGCGGCATCGTCGTCGTCGGGTGCATCGAGGCGCTGTTCCCGATGGGGCGTCGCGCCGAGCACCGGTTCCATCCCTGGGGTGCCGCCCGCTTCGCGGCCGCGCTGGCACGGGACCTCGTGGTGTCGAGTTGGCAGGTGGCCGTCGCGGTCGTGCGGCCCGATGCCGACCGGATCCACACCGAGGTGATCTCCGTCGACATCGAGACGCGGTCGTCGCTCGTGGCATCGCTCGTGGCGAACGCGATCACGCTCACCCCGGGCACGATGACCGTCGAGATCGAACCGACCCCGGTCGGGCATCGGCTCGCAGTGCACGTGCTCGGGCGCATCGACCCGGACGGGTTCCGCGACCAGGTGAGCGCGTTGGAGCGACGCGTCGTCGCCGCGGTGTCGCCCGTCGGCTCGGTCCAGCCGGTGTCCGACGTTCCACCGGGCAACATCGACGGGACGGAGGGATCGACGTGATCGCAGGGTCCTGGGTGGCGCTCGTGCTGTTGGTCCTCGCTGCCGCGTTGAGCACGTGGCGGGCGGTGCGGCGCGGCGCGCTCGGCGATCGGGCGGTGGCGCTCGACATGCTGACGTCGATCATCCAGTGCGGCCTGTTCGTCGGTGCGGTCATCGCCGGTGACGGGATCCTGATCGACCTCGCGCTCGTGCTCGGCCTGCTCGGGTTCCTCACGTCGGTCACCGTCGCCCGCTTCCTGGAACGGACCGGCTCGTGAGCGTGGTGCTCGACGTCGCGACGACGGTGCTGGTCGTGCTCGGCGCGGTGCTCGCGCTCGTGGCGTCGATCGGCTTGCACCGTCTCGGCGACACCCGGTCGCGGATGCAGGCCGCCACCAAGCCGGCGACCCTCGGCGTCGTGTGCTGCGCGGTCGGTGCCGCGCTGCAGTTCGGTGACCTGAGCCTCGTGGCCAAGGTCGTGGTCGCCGTGGTCCTGCAACTCGTGACGGCCCCGGTGGGGGCTCACCTGCTGGCGCGAGCGGTCACGCGCCGTGAGGATTCGTGAGACGCAGCCCGCGTCGTCAGACCACCGGGTGGGCCGCGTCGTCGAGCCACACCGAGAACTCGGGCCGGGCCACGAGACGCTCGCAGTTGCCGAGTCGCTCGTCGGCGTAGGCGACGAAGTCGGTGTCGAGGGTGCTGATCGCCTGCTGCACGACGGCCCACATGCCTTCGCGGAACTCGCTCATCACCTTCATCAACTGCAGCCGCGCCCATCGCGCCGGAGTGACCGAGCCGAAGTAGAGCTGCAGCAGTTCCTGTTCGGCGGCCTCCGTGAGGCCGGCGTTGACGCTGAGGTTGCCGAGATCGAAGAACACGTCGTTCATCCCCGCGTACTCGAAGTCGAGCAGCCAGACGCGGTCGTCGCCGAACAGCACGTTGCCGGGCAGCAGGTCGTTGTGGCACGGGACGAGCACGGTGGGCGCTGCGGAGAACGCCTTCTCGATCCGGCGGCTCTGTTGGTGCAGTCGCTCGTACGCGGACGGCGGCATCACCTCGTGGGTGGCCGCATCGCGGGCGTGCCATTCGACGACCCGGTGGATCGGGAACGCGCCCTGCAGCGGCCCGCTGCCGTGGAAGCGCTTGAGCAGCGGGACGACGTCGGACAGGCGCTCGGCGAACGCCGGTCCCTCGAGGTGGCCGCCGGGCACCAGTTGGGTGATCAGGGTGTGGACGCCGGGGAGTTCGCCGAGCACCGGCGGTCCGATGCCGAGGTCGGCGGCGCGCATGGCCGCCTCCATCTCGTTGGCGCGGTCGATGCCGAGCAGCTCGGTGCGTTCGCCGGGAACCCGCGCCACCCAGTCGATGCCGTCGACGGTGACCACGTAGTTCCGGTTCGTGATGCCGCCGTGCAGTGGGCGGATGTCCGGCACCTGACCGGCCCATGCCGGGACACGCGCGACGAGAGACTCCACTCCGTCCGACCTCATGAGCATGTAGGTGTAGCACCTCCGGCGGGTTCGCGTCGGACGAGTGTGGTCGCGACCTGCGGCGCGAGGGGTTCGGCCGGCGCGCGGGCAGCCGATCAGCGAGGCATCGTCGGTGCCGTGATCGCCGCTCGATAGACCCTGACGACCGCGTCGGTGAGGGCATCCGGATCGAACGTTCGCGCCGCCACCGCTCGTCCCGCCGCACCGATCGCGGCCCGCCGCTCGGGCGAACGGAGGAGTTCGACGAGTGCATCCGCGAAGGCCGACGCGTCGCCGACCGGCACGATCCGGGCGGACTCGCCGTCGACGAGGTGGCGGGTGACCGTGCCCACCGCCGTCGTCACGAGCGGCGCCCCGATCGAGAGGCACTCGGCGACGGCCAGCGGCGAACCCTCCCAGATCGACGACAGCGCGACGACCTCGGCGGCGCTCATCTCGTCGATCGGGTTCGGGCGATGACCGGCGATCACCACCGCGTCGTCGAGGCCGAGCCGGTGGCGTTCGGCCTCCACCGCAGCTCGCTCGGGACCGTCGCCCACCATCACCGCCCGTGCATCGGGCAGTTGGCGACGGACGAGTGCCATCGCCGCCAGGAACATCGGGAGGTCCTTCTGCGTGTGGTGCCGTGCCACGATCACCACGAGCGGCGCAGCCTGGTCGATGCCGTACGACTCGCGAACCTCGCGGGCCGATGTCGTCGGTCGGCGACGCGGTGACACGGGCAGCACGTCGTGGCGGCGGTCGGCCGGTTGGAGGTGCTCGACCCGTTCGCCGATCTCGGGACTGATCACGATCACGTGATCGACACGACGGACGATCGATCGTTCCACCGAGGCGAGGACTCGCCGGGCGAGTCCGTGCTGCGTGCCGGCGACGAGGTTGTGGATCGTGAGGACCAGGGGCGGCCGCCGCGATCGTCGGACCGTCAACGTCACGAGCGCCGCCTTGAGCCCGTGCACGTGCACCACCGCGGGCGCGGCGGGGCCGGTGACGAGCGGGACGAGCTGGCGTCGCGCCCGCAGGATGCCGCCGGGGTGCCACGACGTCGGCACGTCGACGTCGGCCGTCTGGTCGCCGATGCCGTCCATCACCCCGTGCGGTCCGGCCACGTCGACCTGCCAGCCGCGTTCGCCGAGGCGGCGGGCGAGCTCGCCGACGTGCACGCGGATGCCGCCCGTCGAGGGGCCGAGGAACTGGAGTGCGCGGTCGGCGGTTGGCCGTCCGACGGCCGCGACGGGCGGCAGGTGCGGATCGGTCGCGGACATGGTCCGACGGTGTAGCACGACGGCGGGTCCGTGGGGTCGTTCCACCGGCTCGTTCCGACGGGATGCCCGTGGATCGATTCGTGCGCCACCGGTCGCGGCCGTCATCGGTGGCGAACGTACGATCGGCGCCATGAGCGGATGCGTGCTGGCGATCGATCTCGGGACGGGTGGGCCGAAGGTGGCGCTGGTGGACGAGACCGGCACGACGCTCGCGTGGTCGTCGCAGCCGGTGGCGACGGTCTTCCTCGACGACGGCGGCGCCGAACAGGATCCGGAGCAGATGTGGCGAGCCGTGGTGACCGCGACCCGCACCACCCTTGCTGCGTGCACGCCGCTGCCACCGATCGTCGCCGTGGCGGTCACCAGCCAGTACATGAGCACGATCCCCGTCGCCGCGGACGGCCGCCCCACCGGGCCGTGCATCCTCTGGATGGACAGCAGGGGCGCGGACCACAACCTGTCGTTGCTGTCCGACGAATCGTTCATGCTGTTCGTCGTCCGGCACGGACTGATCCCGCTCCCGAGCGGCAGCGACAACATCGCCCACGCCCACGTGGTCGAGACGTTCCACCCGGAGGCGTACGCGGCCGCGGTCGCGCTCGTCGAGCCGATGGACTACCTGAACGCCCGGCTCACCGGACGCGTGTGCGCCACACAGTCCACCGCCTTCGGCCAACTCGTCTGCGACAACCGCACCTGGGGCGCCACGGAGTACGACCCCGAGCTCGTGGCCGCCACGCGGCTGCGACCCGACAAGTTGGCCCCGCTCGTGCCGATGCACGGCGTGATCGGCGAGATCACGTCGACGGCGGCCGCCGAACTGGGGATCGCAGCAGGCATCCCGGTCGTGCCCGGCACGATCGACTCGATCACGTCCGCGGTCGGCACCGGCGCGCTGACGGCCGATCGCGGCTCGGTCATCATCGGCACCACGTCGGTGATGGTCACCCACATCGGCGAGCAGCGGGGCGACCTCGGGTCCGGTCTCCTCGCCGTGCCGAGCCCGGTGCCGGGGCGGTGGTACGTGATGGCCGAGAACGGCGTCGGTGGCCGCGCCCTCGAATGGGCGGTCCGCCTGTTCGGCTACGGCGACGACATCGCCGGAGCGGTCGACGATGCGGCCGCGCTCGTCGACGGTGCCGACGGCGTGGAGTTCGCGCCCTGGCTCCTCGGCTCGATCGCACCCCGGCCGAACGACGACGTCCGGGCCGCCTTCACCGGTCTGCACCTCCGGCACGATCGGCGCCACCTCACCCGAGCGGTGCTCGACGGTGTGGCCCTCAACCTCGGCTGGCTCCGTCCACCGATGGAGGACTTCGTCGGCTGCACGTGGCCCCATGTCGCGTTCGGCGGGGGAGGGGCCCAGAGCGACCTCTGGGCCCAGCTGCTCGCGAACGCGCTCGATCGGCCCGTGCACCAACTCGACCAACCCCGCGCGACGAACGCACGCGGTGCCGCCTTCCTCGCGTTCGCCGAACTCGGCACCATCACCCTCGACGACGTGCCGTCGCTGCTGCGCGTGCGGGCGGTGCGCGATCCCGATCCCACACAGCGCGAGCCGGTCGCCGCCGCATTGCGGCGGCTGCAGGCCCTGCACCCCGCGTTGTCGCTGCTGCCCGACGCCTGAACCCGACGACGCCTGAACCCGCCCCGCCGGAGGGCCCGACCGCCGCACCGTCGTGGGGCCGGTCGTAGTGTGAGGCCATGGGCCTGTTTCCGTACGCCGACCGCTATCCCGTCAACCGCGAGCTCCCCGCCACGGGACGCCCGAGGGCCGAGATCCTCGCCGAGATCGAGGAGATGTCGACGGCAGAGGACGCGGTCGCCCACGAGGGCAAGATCAGCGGCTCGATCTACTCCGGCGACGAGGCGCACTACGCCTTCTTGAACGAGGTGTTCGGCCACTACAGCCACGCCAACGTCATCCAGCGCGACATGTACCCGAGCGCCACGCGCTTCGAGGGCGAGATCATCGCGATGACCGCTGCGTTGATGCACGCCCCCGAACCCTGCGGCGTGCTCACGAGCGGCGGAACCGAGAGCCTCATGAACCCGCTGTTGGTGTACCGGGAATGGGGCCGCGAACGCGGCATCACCCAGCCCAACCTGGTGCTGCCCTCCACGGCGCACCCGGCGCTCCACAAGGGCGCGCACTACTTCGGCATCGAGGTGCGCGTGGCCTCGGTGACCGACCAGTTCGTCGCCGACATGGAGTCGGTGCGTTCGTTGGTCGACGAGAACACCGTCGCGCTCGCCGGTTCGGCCGGCAGCTACCCGCACGGCCTGATCGACCCGATCGGTGAGCTCAGCGACCTCGCGCTGGAACGCGGCACCAATCTGCACGTCGACGGCTGCCTCGGCGGGTTCATCCTGTGCTGGGGCGAGGAGCTCGGCGCCGGCGTGCCGGTCTTCGACTTCCGCCATCCGGGCGTCACGTCGATCAGCGCCGACACCCACAAGTACGGCTTCGGCCTGAAGGGCTCGAGCGTCCTGCTCTACCGCACCCCCGAGCTGCGGCGGAAGCAGTACTTCATCATGCCCGACTGGGAAGGTGGCAACTACACGTCACCCGGCATGAGCGGCTCCCGCTCCGGTGGCATCATCGCCGCCGCCTGGGCCGCGATGGTGACCCTGGGCCGCGAGGGCTACCTCGCCATCGCCGCCGACATCTTCCGCACCGCCGCTCGACTGCGCGAGATCATCGGCGAGCACCCCGAGCTCCGCGTGCTCGGCGACCCGAAGTTCAACGTCGCCTTCGCCGCCTCCACCGCCGAGGCGCTCGGCGACGACCCGATCGACATCTTCCACGTCAACGACGCGCTCGCCGCGAAGCAATGGCGGATGAACGGGTTGCAGCACCCGCCCGCCGTGCACTTCTGCATCACCCGCCCCAACACCCTCCCCGGTGTGATGGACCGCTTCGCAGCCGATCTCCACGAAGCAGTCGGCTACGCCCGCGAGCGCCGCGGCACCCAGCCGCGCTCGGGCGCCACCTACGGTGCGGGCGGGGCGAGCATCCCGCGCGAGAAGGTGGCGGCGGGCATCTCCGGCTGGCTCGACGCCACCCAGGCACTTCCGCCGGTCGCACCGGCGCGCGCCGCCGAGTGAAGTTGTAGGAGGATTCATGCCGCGTAGTAGCGTCCTGCGCGATGTCTGAGTTTCTTCGCGACTACCTCACCGTGGTCTGGTTCGGGGCGATCGCCCTCGTGCTGGCCGGGCTGCTGCTGGGGATCGCAGCACTGGTCCGCCCGAACAAGCCCAACGCCCAGAAGCTCATCGCCTATGAGAGCGGTGTCGATCCGGTGGGCGACGGCTGGTCACAGAGCCAGATCCGCTACTACATCTTCGCCCTGCTCTTCGTGGTGTTCGACGTGGAGGCCGTGTTCCTCTTCCCGTGGGCCACCCAGCTCGAACGGTACGGCACGTTCGGTCTCGTCGAGATGGGTATCTTCGTCTTCGTCCTGCTCCTTGGCCTCGTGTACGCGTGGCGCAAGGGCGTCCTCCGCTGGGTGTAACCACAATGGGTCTTGTCGACAAGGGGCGGATGCCCAAACCACTGACGTCCCTGTTCAACCTCGGGCGTTCCTACAGCCTCTGGGTGTACCAGTGGGGTCTTGCGTGCTGCGCCATCGAGATGGGCGCCGCCTTCGGCTCGCCGCGCTACGACGTGATGCGCCTCGGCGTCATCCCGCTGCCCGCCAGCCCGCGTCAGGCCGACCTGGTGGTCATCTCGGGCACGGTCACCGACAAGATGGCCCCGGCCATCAAGCGTCTCTACGAGCAGATGCCCGAGCCCAAGTACGTCATCTCGATGGGTTCCTGCGCCAACTGCGGCGGCCCGTACTGGGACAGCTACTCCGTCACCAAGGGTGTCGACCAGATCATCCCGGTCGACATCTACGTGCCCGGCTGCCCGCCGCGGCCCGAGGCCCTGCTCGAAGGCGTCGTCCTGCTCCAGCAGCGGATCAAGAACGAGGACATGGGCGCGCGCTGGCGCGGCGAGGGCACCGTCGCCCTGCATCGCGATCCGATCGTGGTCGGCGGTGGTCCGATTGAGTGACACCTCGACGTCCAACACGTCCGACGAGATGCCGGCACTCGCGAGCGACACGCTGCGCGAGGACATCGTCGACAAGCTGCGCGCCGCGATCGGCGACCAGCTGCTCGACGTCAAGCTCGTACCGGGCACCGACCTGTGGGCGCGCGTCGCCACCGAGGCCTGGCGCGACACCGGTCTCGCACTGCGCGACCAGGGCTTCCACTACTTCTGCTTCCTCTCGGCGATCGACTGGCTGCCCAGCCCGTACGGCCGCGGCGAGGACGATCCGACGGAACCCGCCCCCGAGCGGTCGACCGAGATCGTGCACGGATACACCGGCGGCGAGACCCGCTTCCAGGTGTTCGCCCGGGTCACCGACATCGAGCGCCACGTCGGCGTCACGGTGAAGGCCGACGTGCCCGAAGTCGCCGCCGGCGAGTCGCCCGTCATCGACAGCTGGGTCACGAACTACGCGGGTGCGAACTGGCACGAGCGCGAGTGCCACGAGATGTTCGGCATCCGCTTCGCCGGCCATCCCGACCTGCGGAACATGTACCTGCCCACCGAATTCGAGGGCTACCCACTGCGCAAGGACTTCCCGTTGCTCGCCCGGCACGTGAAGCCGTGGCCGGGCATCGTCGACGTGGAGCCCCTCCCCGGCGAGGGAGACGAATCTGCCGAAGCTGCCGCAGGCGAAGGAGCCTCCGAATGACCGACCTGATCGATCGTCAGAAGCTCAGCTACATCGCGGCCCAGGCCGCCGATGCCCGCCTGAACGTCGAGCTCGAGACCGAGGGCATGACCCTCAACATCGGACCACAGCACCCCGCCACCCACGGCACCCTGCGCATCATCGTCCGCCTCGACGGCGAGCAGGTCGTGTGGGCCGACCCGTCGGCCGGCTACATGCACCGCGGCTACGAGAAGCTCACCGAGGTCCGTACCTTCCCGCAGGTCACCACGCTGATCAACCGCATCGACTGGCTCGGCAGCTTCGCCAACGAGGTGCCGTTCATCCTCGCGGCCGAGCAGCTCATGGACATCGAGGCCCCGCCGCGAGCCCAGTGGATCCGCACGATCCTGTTCGAGCTCAGCCGCATCGCCAACGTGTCGTTGTTCCTCGGCGACCTCGGCGTGCAGCTCGGCGCCATCACCCCGGTGTTCATGGCGTTCCGCGACCGCGAGTACGTGCTGAACCTCATCGAGGGTGCCACCGGTGGCCGGTTCCACCCCAACTTCGACCGCATCGGCGGCCTCAAGGACGACCTGCCGAAGGGCTGGATCGACGAGACCCGTCAGGTCATGAAGAAGCTCCGCAACTTCTGCGACGAGATCGAGAACCTGCTCTTCGGCAACAAGATCTTCCAGGACCGCACCCGCGGCATCGGCGTCATCCCGCCGGCCGTCGCCCAGCAGTACGGCCTCTCGGGCGCCAACCTGCGCGCCAGTGGCGTCGATTGGGACCTGCGTCGCGACCAGAAGATCGCGCTCGCCTACGACAAGGTCGACTTCAAGGTGTGGACCCACCCGGACGGCGACAGCTTCGCCCGCTGCTGGATCCGTCTCCAGGAGACCCGCGAGGCCACCAAGATCGTCGACCAGCTGCTCGACGGGATCCCGTCGGGTCCGGTCATGGCCAAGGTGCCGCGCATCATCAAGGTGCCCGAGGGCGAAGCCTGGGTGAGCACCGAGAACCCGCTGGGCGAGATGGGCTACTACGTGGTGAGCCAGGGCGACCTCGGCCCGTTCCGCGTGAAGATCCGCACCGCGAGCTTCAACAACATCTCGATCGTGCCGTGGGTGCTCCGTGGCGTGTACGTCCCCGACGTCATCACCATCCTCGCCTCGCTGTACTTCATCCTCGGAGACATCGACAAGTGATCGCCGTCGACCTTCCCTACTGGGCGCAGTCGTTGCTGCGGGTGCTCGGCGGCACGGTCGCCGTCCTGCTCCCCGCCGGCACGATCGTGTACCTGTTCCTGTTCAAGATGATGAGCTTCATGCAGAGTCGTCTCGGACCCATGGAAGCCGGTCCGTACGGCTCCATGCAGCTGTTCGCCGAGGTCGGCAAGTGGCTGCAGAAAGAGGACATCCAGCCCGAACGGGCGGACAAGAAGATCTTCAAGATCGCCCCGCTGATCGTGCTGGTGAGCACCTTCATCCTCGTGGCGGTGGTGCCGTTCGGCCCCGACGCCTTCTTCACCGACTTCGAGGCGGGCGTGTTCTACTTCTTGGCCGTCAGCTCGGTCAGCGTGCTCGGCATCCTGATCGCCGGCTGGTCGAGCGCCAACAAGTACTCGCTCCTCGGTGGTCTCCGCGCCGCCGGTCAGCTCATCGCCTACGAACTCCCGATGGTGCTCGCCGTCGTCGGCGTGGTCATCCAGGCCGGCTCGATGAACATGCAGCAGATCGTGTTCGCCCAGAACCACGGGTCGATCTTCGGTTGGGACGGCCTCGGCAACCCGTACGTCCTCACCCAGTTCGTCGGCTTCGGCGTGTTCATGATCGCCGTGCAGGCCGAGCTCACCCAGACGCCGTTCGACATGCCGATCGCCGAGAGCGAGCTCGTGTCCGGTTACATGACCGAATACTCGGGCTTCCGTTTCCTCATCTTCTTCATCGCCGAGTTCGCCAACGTCGGCATCTTCGCCCTCATCGCGAGCGTGTTGTTCCTCGGTGGTTGGGGCGTCCCGTTCAGCTGGTTCGGCTGGGACTCGATGGATGCGGTCGACGACTGGATGAACATCGTCGGTCCGCTGATCATGATCGGCAAGATGCTCGCCCTGTCGTTCCTGATCATGTGGGTCCGTTTCAGCTATCCCCGCCTTCGTGAGGATCAGCTGCAGCGCTTCGCCTGGAAGGTGCTCATCCCCGTGTCACTGGTGAACATCATGCTGACCGCGATCTTGAAGGTGGCCTTCTGATGGGGTTCTTGAAGGATCGCTACAACGAGTACGGCAAGGGCATGTCGGTCACGCTCAACACCTTCGTGCAGACCGTGAAGCCGAAGAAGATGGGCGGCGGTGCCGCCACCGTGCAGTACCCGCACGAGAAGGAGGCGCCGCCCATCCGGGCCCGTGGCGTCATCGCTCTCCGCGAGGACAACTGCACGTCGTGCATGCTCTGCGCCCGCAGCTGCCCCGACTGGTGCATCTACATCGAGGGTCACAAGGAGCTCGCGCCGCCGCGCCGCGCCGGTGGTGCACCGCGCAAGGTGAACAAGCTCGACCGTTTCGACATCGACTACGCGCTGTGCATGTACTGCGGCATCTGCGTCGAGGTGTGCCCGTTCGACGCGCTCTTCTGGAGCCCGGAGTACGAGTACAGCGAGCCCCACATCGCCGACCTCTTGCACGACAAGACCAAGCTCGGCGAGTGGATGGAGACGGTGCCCGAGGCGCCCGAGCTCGAGGCCGGCGCGGAGAAGAAGAAGAAGTGAGCGCCGTGATCCTCGCCGACGACATCTACGTG
>JAPLAA010000104.1 GCA_026393475.1 Actinomycetota bacterium | reverse complement strand
CGACCACACGCTCGCCGTGGGCCGAGGGTTCCGGAGCAACGACGACGGCATCCGCCAACTGTGTGCGATCCTCGATCCCCAGGGGATCGACGTCGTGGCCTTCGACCTGCCGTGGTACCTCGGCCCGGCGGCGTGCCTGCATCTGATGTCGCTCATCAGCGCGCTCGACCACGACCTGGCGCTCGTCCACCTGCCGCTGCTGCCGGTGGCGTTCCACCGGTTGCTCGTCGATCGCGGCTATCGGCTGGTGGCCGCGCCGCCCGAGGAGTTCGAGCCGAGCGGTGGCCTGAACCTCAACGTGCTCGCCGTCGCACCGCGCCGGTGCATCGCGGTCGATGGATCACCCGGGACCCTCGCGGCGATGCGCGACGCCGGGTGCGAGGTGTCGGTGTTCGACGGCCGGTCGCTCGCGATCCCGTGCGAGGGTGGCCCGACCTGCATGACGAGGCCGCTGCTTCGAGGTCGACGGGGCTGACGGATCCCGGTCTCAGCGCCAGCGGTGCATGCCGGCGCGGAGGCTGCCGATGGTGTCGATCAGGTGCCGGCGGGCATCGGCCGAGAGCGGAGCGAACTCGAGGCCGACGTACCGCAGTCGCGGGTTGTCGTGGGCAGCGATGTGGCGGACCCACGCACGCACGTTGATGTGGCCCATCACCAGATCGACCTCGTGATCGATGCCGAAGGTGTCGTCGTCCATCTCGAGCAGCAGGCGCACGCCGCCGAGGCTGAGGTCGACGACGTAGGCCGCCTGCACGGCGCCGCCGAGGTTCGCCTTGCGCGCCGTCGCGGGGAGCGAGGTGACCACCCGGCGACCACTGCGGCGGTCGTCGGTGTCGAGGCCGTCGGGCTTGCTGACCGTCAACCGCGAGCCGCCACCCGCCATCACGGAGACGTCGAACACGCGGCCGTCGTGGAGGAACGACGCCGCAGATCCCCACAGCGAGTCGTTGTCGGCAGGCACCTGGTCAACGACCGTGTCGAGCACGATGTGGTCGTGCAGGATGTCGGTGACGACCGCCCGATACCGGCGTGCACCGAGGCGGGTGGCGCCGATGAGGGTGAGTTCGGCTCCGGCGGCGAGGGCTGCGGTCATGCAGGCATGTTGATCCACCAGCACCATGAACGGCTGAAGTGGAGGTCTTTTCTGGATCAAGCCGAGCGGCTCGACCCGACGTTCGTCCCGCTGCTCCCGTACAGCTCGTGGACCAGGTCGAGCACGAGGTTCGTGCCGTCGAGGCGCAGGTGGCGAGGGTTGAAGCCCTCGGCCCGCACCGACACGACGAGGTGTGCGGTGGGGATGTCGCTGGGGGTCGCGAAGCCGTAGAGGCCGTGGTGATCGGTGGTGCCCTTCGCGACGAGGCGGGCGACGTGGCCCGGCACGTGAGCCTCGACGAGGACGTGTGCCCCTTGGACCGGTGGGCGTTCGTCGCTGGGATCGAGATCGAGTTCGAACACCCCGATTCGCCCGGTGCGCCCATCGGCGGCGCGCTCGGCCTCCACGGCCACGTCGAGCAGCCAGATCATCGGTTCGGCGACGACGGCGGCGAGCCCGGCCTCGAGCACATGCGCGGTGGGGTTGGCGGCGAGCGCGGTGTCCTGCGGCGCCATGCCGTGGTCGGCGCTCACGACGAACAGCGTCTCGTCGAACAGACCGCGCGCGTCGAGGGCGGCCAACACCCTGCCGATCCGCCGATCGGTCTCGTCGAGTGCGTCGCGCAGGCCGTCGCCGTGCGGGCCGTACTCGTGGCCGGCGCCGTCGGTGAGCGCGAGCTCGTGGTACACGAACCGCGGCGGCGCCTGGTCGTCGCGGCCGAACAGCTCGAGCACCTGCGCGAGGCCGCGCACGTCGAGCAGCGCCTCGCTGGCAACCGATCCGTGCTCGAGCGCCCAGCGGGGGTTCATGCCGGGGGCGAGCGCTGCGGTGAGCTCCTTCACCGTCGCCCGGTCGCAGAGGTTGCGGCCCTCCAGCACCGCATGGCGGGCCGATCGCCCGAAGGGCGCGTGGATGGCCGCGGTGAGGTCGTCGGGGTGCACCCGGTGGAACGCTTCGTAGATGCTCTCGACCGCCGTGTTCGAGAACCGCTCGGTGCCGATCTGCAGACCCTGGGGCGAGATGGTCTCGCGGCGGTCGCGGAGGTAGTAGCTGGGGTTCACCACGTCGTGGTGGCCGCACCAGCTGCCGGTGCCGATCGCCGTGTGGCTCGGCCAGGTGATCGACGGGAAGTTGACGATCGACCCGCCGGCCAGCACGGCGGCGCGCTCGTGCAGGCGCCGGAGGTGGGGGAGCGCGTCGGGCTCGGAGGCGAGTCGGTGCTCGAGCTCGGTCTGGTGCATCCCGTCGAGCAGGAACACGTACAGCCGGGTCGGCGCTGGTGTCGTCGGGTCGAGGACCTCGTCGACCACCCTGCCGTCCTGGCGGGCGAGGAGCACGTCGGGTCCGACGCCGCGCTCGCTGCTGGTGCGGCCACTGGCGTCGGCGCCGTCGATGAGCGGGAAGCGCAGCGCCGCCAGGCACGTGGGCGCGATGTCGATCGACCGCACGGCGAGCTGGTGTCGGCCGGGCACGACGCCGGGTCCGCTGAACCACAGCGGTGCACGGGCCTGGCGGACGTGGAGGCCGCCATGGGTACCGGGCTGCGATCCCGAACACCAGTCGAGCGGGCTGACCGCGAGGTCGGGTGCGTTGGGCGAGTCGAACAGCTGGGCGATGCGTTCGGGGGCGAACGGGTAGCTCTGGTGCTCGGGGGCGATGAAGCGTCGATCGGGGTCGTCGGGGTCGAAGCCGCTGGCGGCCGCCGCGCCGCGTTCGTCGGCGAGCGTGCTGAGCGCGAGCGGATCGAGGTTTGCGATCGGATCGACGCCGACGACCTCGAGGGTCTCGAAGCCGAGCGAGCCGTCGTCGGCGATCACCCGACGGAATCGCGTCATGCCCCGGCGCGACCACACCTCGTACGCCGCCGGCCGGTCGCCGTCGGCGTCGGTGTCGCGCCAGGTGAGCACGAGGTCGATCTGTTCGCCGGCCACCGGATCGGTGAGCAGGGCGAGGATCGCCCGGTTGCCCGACTCCTCCTGATGCTGGTCGAGGCCCTGTCCTCGCAAGCGCTCCGGCCCGTGCTCGGTGCTCATCGGACGCTCCAGCGCAGTGGGAGCGACGCGGGGCCGAAGATGCCGAGGTTCGGCTTCCACGTCGGTTCGCCGTCGAGGGCGAGGTCCGGCATGCGTTCGGCGCAGATCGCCAGCGCCTCCTGCAGTTCGGCCCGGGCGAGCGATGCGCCGAGGCAGTAGTGCACGCCGCCGCCGAAGGTGAGGTGGTGGTAGCCGGGCGGCACGTCGCGGGTGAGGTCGACGATGTCGGGACGGTCGATCGCGCTCGGATCGTGGTTGGCCGAGACGGTGTCGAGCACGACCATGGTGCCGGCGGGGATCACCACCCCCGCCACCTCCACGTCCTCGAGCGCGACGCGGGCGAGCCCGCCGGTGGCGGCGATGTAGCGCATGGTCTCCTCGACGGCGCGGGGAGCGAGCGACGGGTCGGCCTGCAGCAGCTGCCACTGGTCGGGGTGGGTGGCGAAGGTGTGCAGCGACAGGGCGAGTTGGTTGCGAGTCGTGTCGGAGCCGGCGACGAGGATCACGCGGGCGACGGCGCGCAGCTCGCTCGGGGTGAGGCGGTCGCCCTGCTCCTCGACGGCGATGAGATCGCTGAGGATGTCGGCACCCGGCTCACGGCGCTTCCGCTCGACGAGCTCGTCGATGTAGTCGTTGATCTCGGCCAGGCACTGTTCGATGTAGGGGCGGTGGTCGCCGATGTCGAACGCCAAGCTGCGCAGGATGCCCTCGGCCCAGCGGGAGAACAGCGGCCAGTCGTCGGCCGGAGCGCCGAGGAGTGCGCAGATGACGTCGATCGGGTAGCGCTCGCACAGGTCGGGCACCGCATCGCATCGGCCGGCGGCGGCGACCTCGTCGATCCGCTCGGCGAACGAGGCACGCATCATCGGCCGCAGCCGGTCGATCGCCTTCGGCGTGAACGTGCGGGCGACGAGCCCGCGGAGGCGGTGATGGTCCTCGCCCTCCATGAACAACAGCACCTCGGCGGTCGAGTCGTAGAGGGGGCCGTCGGTGATGCCCTGGAGGCGGAGGATGTCGAGGCCGGGGCCACGCAGCCGAGGGTCGTGCAGCAGCCGGGCCACGTCGCCGCGCCGGAGGACGTAGACGACGAACGGGCTGCGGGCCAGTGCCGCCTGTTCGCGGAGCTTGTTCGAGACCTGGATGATGGGCAGGGGCCCGCTCGATTCGCGCTCCAGCGACACGAGCGGCAGGACGGCATCGGCGAGGGCAGTGGCCATGCGCGAACGCTACTGCGCTGCCCCCGCCCGGTCGTCAGGGCGGCGAGCCGAGCTCCGACCCGTGGAGATCCGTGGGAGGAATGTGCGACGGCCGGTGCGAGACTGCTCGACGGCCACCGGGGTACGGCGAGGAGCAGGCGACCTTCACAGGCGTCTTGGCGGTTCGACTCCGCGCTTGGCCACCAGATCATGGGCGCGACGGGGTGGGCCCTGCCGGGCCTCGTTCGCATCGAGTTCGGTTCACGGTCAGGTCACATCGGCGGTGCGATGCGGCTGCCGTCGGGCCGGAACGTGGCGATGATCCCGTCGGCGAGTCGTCGGACCTTCACCTTGGCGAGGTAGCGCCATCGGTTGTGATGCCCGCAGGCGAGGCCGCCGTTGCAGACGCAGGTCTCACCGCCTTGAGAGGCGGGGACGAGGTGGTCGGTCTGGCATTTCGTGGCGGGGACGATGCACCCGTCGCTCGTGCAGTGCGTCGCCGTCATCAACACCGCATCCCTGATCGCTCCGGTGAACAACCGTTGTGCCGACGACATCGCGACCGGCAAACCGTCCTTGCCCCGCACGACGATGCGGATCTTGCCGGCGAGGCCAGCCAACACTGCATCCCGCAGGGCGATGGGGTCGCCGTCGAAGGTCTGGCAGAACGCTCGATCCGGCCCGAACGGCGACCTGACCGGTGCCATCGAACTGATGCCCAACAGCTGCTCCAACCCGTGCACGGCCGATTCGGCATCGATCACGATGTTGAGCACCGTCTGCACCGGACCGTCCGGCTCCGGACTCTCATCGGCGCCATCGGTCGCCTCGCTGTCCTTTCCTGGAAGGCGTCGTAGCGGCGTTGTGTGGCGGTGCGCAGCAGCTTGTCGGCGCTGACGTCGTCGCCGTGGATGGCCTTGGCTGCGTCCCAGTCGCGGTGGAACTCGATCTCCTCGAAGTGAGCGAGCATGGCCTTCAACCTGACGTGATCCGTCGCCGGTCCCTCGACGTCGAACTTGCCGGTCAACCCGGTCTGTCCGAGGCTGGCCTTCCGGTTCCGGTGGGCGCGGTCGGGATCGGGCCCGTCCTGATCCATCAAGCACTTCCAGGCGATGACGTACTGCTCGAACGCGAGGAACGACAGCTTGGCCGCGTGGTCGAGGAAGTCGTCGATCTGTTCGGCCACATAGATCCCCACACGCGGCGCCCGGGCGAGACGAGCCAGCAGGAACACCTGCGCGCCACCGACACGTCCGATCGTCAACGCGTCGAGCACCTGCGGACACGAACGACACAGCCGTTCGAGATCACGGTGTGCTTTCGCGTCGCGGTCCGCCCACCGGAACTCCGCACGCCCGTACCCGGCCAGATCGCGGTGCCCGTCCGCGTAGTACAGCTTGCGCACCTCGAGCTCACGAAGAAGCCGGACGTGCTCGGCGAGCATCGCCCGTCGCTGCGCTTCGATCTCGCGGCAGCGTTGAAGGATCTCCTCGTCGGAGATCTCCGGTGGATCCACGACGGGATCGTCGACGACCGTGGACATGCACACGCTCCTTCCCCCGCACACCCAACAAAAGGGTGCGGTTGCATCGGTGATACGAGGGACCCCGAAGGGTCCCGATCACGTCCCGGGGGAACACGGAACGACTGAAGACGATCCTAGAAAACGGGTGTGACACAGAAACCCGGCCACACCCGACGAACCGACACCACGATCATGCCAACGGGGTGTCACACGATGAGATCGCCATCAGGTCGCCTTCGGACGATCACGCGATCACGCGATCACGCGATCACGCGGTCACCTGGTCTCGGTCGAAGAGGCAGCGCCCGCCGGTTCGTCGGTCCGGCTGCGCCAGGTTGGTGGTGCATGCTGGAGCGATGCGAGTCGCCGCCTACCAGGCCCCGTACCGGCCGTACCCAGCCAGCGGCGGAGCCGAGCTGGTGCTGGCCTTCCTCGATCGGGCGCGATCGGACGGTGTCGAGGTGGTGTGCTGTCCCGAGGCGCTCATCGGCGAACTCGCCAACGAGACCGACGGCGATTCACCATCGACCGTTGCGCTGTCGGTCGCGGATGGTGAGCTCGAAGCGGCGATCGCTCCGCTGCTCGGTTGGGGGATGACGATCGTCGTCGGCTTCACCGAACGAGGTACCGACAGCCGGCTCTACAACGCGGCTGCGGTGATCTCGGACTCGATGGTCAGCGGGATCTACCGCAAGACCTATCCGGGCCGATCGGCGTGCACTGCCGGAACAGAACTCCCGATCTTCCACCACGACGGGGTGCCCTTCGGAGTGCTCATCTGCAACGACGCCCATGCCATCGAACCCGCCGCGGTCCTTGCTGCCAAGGGCGCTCAGCTCTTGGTCGTCCCGGTTCATGGCGGCCACCGTCCGGCCAAGGAGGATGCGTGGCGGGCTCGAGGGTCGAACGTGCTGATCGCCAGAGCGGTCGACAACTGCATCCCCCTCGTCGCCGCGGACGTCGGCGGTTGGCAGGGCGAACGCGTCTGCCACGGCACCACGGCGATCATCGACGCTCACGGCACCGTCGTCGCCTCGGCTGAACCACTGTGCGAGGACTTCATCGTCGCCGACGTCTCGATCGACGGGGAAGCGAGAGGGCTGAACGGTCAAATCGATGTCGGCGCCAACCCTGCCGTGATCGAGCAGTTCCGCGCCCTCTGGCGCTGACGGGCTCGCCGTCGGCGTTACGCAGCCGGGACCTCGACGACGGCGATGTGGTTGCCGTCGGGGTCGCGCATCATGAACAGGAACGGGGCACCGGGGCTGGACATCGGTGCCGGGTCGAGATCGATCCCGCCGATCGCACTCAGCCGGCGGTGCTCGGCCAGCACGTCGGTCGTCTCCACGCCGATGCCGCCACCGCCTGGCTCGCCGCCCATCGGCGGGTTGAGCGCGAGGCGTGCCGTCGATCCGGGAGGCGCGACCTCGAGCCAGCGGTGCTCACCCTGCTCGCCGAAGCGGACGTCGCCGCGCAGTTCCCAACCGAGCGCGCCGACGTAGAAGGCGAGGGCGGCGTCCTGGTCGCTGACGGTGAACATGGCGACGCCGAGGTTCGTGACGGTCGTGGGGGTGGTGTGTTCGCTCATACCCGGTCGACGTCACGATGCCCCGGAACTCATCGCGTGCGAATCACTCAAGCGGTCGGGCGAGCGTGACGGTGGCCCTCGACTGCTCCATCGGCGTGTCGCCGGCCATCGCCCACCACCACGCGTAGACGAGCTCGCCGGGTGAGGGCACGTCGATCCGGACCTCCATCGTGAACGGGCCGCCGGCGGCGACCTGTTCGAACCGGCCGGACCCGGCGATGCGCTCGGCCATCACCGTCACGTATGGCGACTCCGAATGGGCGATGAACAGTTGGTCCGCCCCGTCCGGGCCGGCGACCAGCAGCGAGTGCTCGACGTGTTGCACGCCCTGCTCTCGCGACGTCGCCTCGTAGTCGATGGCGACGCCACCTCCGGGCAGATGGGCGATGGCGATGCGTGCCAGGAACGGGCCGCTCTCCGCGCCGTCACCGGCGCCGAAGTAGACCCCGGTGGCGTCGGCGAGACGTCGGGACAACGACATGTCCGGCATCGTAGGACGTGCTGGTTCAGGGCTCCACGAGCTTGAAGAAGTTCATGAACACGTCGAGGTGGTCGAAGATCGTGCCCGCAGCCGCGACGTCGCCGACGGCGGTGGCGTCGCCGGCAGCGACCGCGCCGGCGAACGTCGTGCCACCCTCGATCACCTGTTGGAAGACGCGCTTGGCGAGCGTGAACGTGACGGCAGCGTCCGCGTCGTGGCGGCCGCGCACGCCGTGCAGCGTGCGGTTCGAGAGCCGCAGCACCCAGTCCTCGCCGAGGTCGGTGAACGTCAGGTTCACCGACACGGCCAGACCACCCACCTCCTCGCTCTTCACCTTCACCGCGAGGCTGTCGACGATCTGCTCGATCGTCATCGCGTCGAGGTAGCTGTTGCGCGTGGCGGGCTTCGGGTCGGGCGTGCCGTTGCGCAGCTCCTGCGCGCCCATCAGGAACGCGTTGCGGAACGTCGCCGACTGCGCCTGGTAGCCGAGCTGTTCGAACGTGTCGGCCTGCAATTCGCGTGCGTCGACGTTCGTCGGGTCGGCGAACACCAGGTGGTTCAACAGCTCGGTCGCCCAGCGGTAGTCGCCCGCGTCGAAGGCCGCGCGGGCGGCGGCCAGCAGCGCATCGGCGCCGCCGGCGAGCTCGACGTAGCGCTTGCCGGCGTCGACCGGCGGCAGCTTCCAGAGGTTGGCCGGGTTGCCGTCGTACCAACTGAGGTAGCGCTGGAACACCGCCTTCACGTTGTGCACCAGGTCGCCGTAGTAGCCGGTGGTGTGGCCCTCGGCGGCGAACTCGGGCGGCAGCGAGAGCAGTTCGGCGATCTCGGTGGCGTTGTAGCCGTGGTTGGCGAAGCGCATCGTCTGGTCGTGCATCCAGCGGTACAGGTCGCGCTGGCGCACGAGGTACTGCAGCACGTCGGCGTTGCCCCAGCGCGGCCAGTGGTGCGAGGCGAACATCAGCTCGGTGTCGGCACCGAACAGCTCGATCATCTCGCCGATGTACTTCGACCACTTGAGCGAGTCACGGATGAGCGCGCCGCGGATCGGCACCAGGTTGTGCATCGTGTGCGTGCAGTTCTCCGCGGTGCACAGCCAGCCGTGGTCGGGGAAGAAGAAGTTCATCTCCGCCGGCGCCTCGGTCTCGGGCGTCAACTGGAAGATCACGCGCACGCCGTCGACGACGAGCTCCTGGCCCGTCGCGGTGATGTCGACGGTGGGGGCGATCAGGCCCGACACCCAGAGCGGGATGGCCTTGCCGAGCCCACAGTCGACGTGCTGGCGCGGACCGGCCGGCAGCAGCGGGCCGAACTGGTAGAGCGCACGCCGCGCCATCGCGTAGCCGGCGATCACATTCTCGCCGACGGTCTCGCGCAGGAAGTGCTCGGGGGCGATGATCTGACAGCGACCGGCATCGACGTCGGCCTGGGTGGTCACGCCGAGCACGCCACCGAAGTGGTCGGCGTGCGAGTGGGTGTAGATGACCGCCACGACCGGGCGCTCACCGAGGTGGGCGTTGGCCAGGTCGAGGCACGCCTTGGCGCAGGGCTCCACCGTGAGCGGATCGATCACGATCCAGCCGGTGTCACCGGCGATGAAGGTGACGTTGGAGATGTCGTAGCCGCGCGCCTGCCACACGCCGGGCGCCACCTCGAACAGGCCGTGGACCCCGTTGAGCTGGGCCTGGCGCCACAGGCTCGGGTTCACCGTGTCGGGGTTGACGCTGCCGCGCTCGATGAACGCGTGGCGGTTCACGTCGAACACGGGGCCGAACGGGCCGTCGATCACCCCCGTGGGGTGGGTGGCGAGCAGTCCTCGCTCGGCGCGTTCGAAGTCGGCCTCGTCGAAGTCGAACGATCGCGGCGCGTTGGCGGCTCGGGTGTGGGCGGTGGCGTCCTTCGGTGCAGTCCCCATGGTCCGAGAGCATCGCACGCGCGCAGTACGGTCCCGCGAGTGGACGCGGGTGCGGCTGGGGGCCGCTTCGTGCGAGTGCTCGCCGCCGGGCTGCTGGCCGCCGCCTGTGCGTCCACCTCGTCCCAGTTGTCCGAGTCGCCCGAGTTGTCCGAGTCGTCCGAGTCGCCCGAGTCGCCCGAGTCGACGAGCCCACCGGCCGCCGACGCCGGGCCCGGACCATCGACGACTGCGATCGCTGCGTCGGTGACCTCGACCGTGCCTTCGACCTCGACCGTCCTGCCTTCGCCTTCGACCTCGACCGTGCCTTCGACCACGTCGCTGGTCACGACGTCGCCAGCACCTGCGCCGCCACCCGTGCTCGCACCGCCCGTCCGGCTGCTGTTCACCGGCGACGTGTTGATGCACTCGCCGCTGTGGCGCCAGGCCGAGCGCAACGGCGGCGGCGCCCTCGACTTCACCCCGATGTTCGCCCATCTGCGACCGCTCATCGAGGAGGTCGACCTCGCGGTGTGCCACTTCGAGACACCGATCGCCCCGCCGTCCGAGGCGTACTCGACGAGCCCGCGCTACGGCGTTCCCGCCGAGGTCGTCGACGGCCTGGCGGCGGTCGGCTTCGACCACTGCTCCACCGCCAGCAACCACACGTTCGATCGTGGCGTGCCGGGGGTGGAGGCCACCGTCGCCCGTTTCGCCGCGGCCGGCATCACCCAGCACGGCATGGCCGTGGCGCCGTCGGGGATCGAACCGATCCTGCTGCCCGTCGGCGACCTGGTGATCGGGCACGTCTCGGCCACCTACGGCTACGACGAGGGCGACCCGCCGCCGGGTGAGCCGTGGCGGTCGAACCTCATCGACGCCGACCGACTGATCGCCGATGCCCAGCTCGCGCGGTCCCGGGGAGCCGATGTCGTGGTGGTGTCGTTGCACTGGGGCTCGTCGATGTCGCACCAGGTGTCCTCGCAGCAACGCGAGGTCGCCGAGGCGCTCGCCGCATCGGGGCTGATCGACCTCGTCGTCGGCCATCACGCGCACGTCGTGCAACCGATCGAGCAGGTCGGCGACATGTGGGTCGCCTACGGCCTGGGCAACTTCGTGTCGAACATGCCGATCGCCGACAGCGAGTTCTCCGGCGAGGCGAGCCGCGACGGGATCGTGTTGGAGGTGACGTTCGGCGGCGACG
Organism: Actinomycetota bacterium; assembly: GCA_026393475.1. Lineage (GTDB taxonomy): Bacteria > Actinomycetota > Acidimicrobiia > Acidimicrobiales > Ilumatobacteraceae > VFMC01. The sequence continues at coordinate 271,409 of JAPLAA010000104.1, read as the reverse complement.
ACGTCGACCCCTCGCCGCACGTGCTGGCGATCGTGGCGAGGCCGATCTGGGTGGACCGTGATGCGGGCTGGGTGGTGCGCGACGTCTTCAGCGCTCGGTCGGAGCCCGAACTGCACGCCCGCGTGGGCCGGGACCTCGACGAGTCGTGGCGCCGCACCACGGCCGTCGTCGGCGCGTTCGTGCCGACCTGATCAGGCCGTGAGCGGCCCGGAGAGGAGTGCGCGGGCGGCCACTTCGACGGAGTGAGCGCTCGACCATGCGACATCGGCGGCTTCGCCGTGCGTCGGTCGGTGAGATGCCGCGATTCGACGAATAGTCAGCTGTTGACTATCGTGCGCCGAATGCGATCCCGCACTCGCCTGCTCGCCTCGACGCTCGTCATCGCCTCGCTCGCACTCGGCGCCTGCGGCGACGACGACGCACCGAAGACGAGCGCTGGCACGGTCACCGTGTTCGCCGCTGCGTCGCTCACGGCCGCGTTCACCGAGATCGGCGATGCGTTCATGACCGAGTACCCCGACGCCGAGGTCGTGTTCAACTTCGCCGCGTCGTCCGAACTGGTCACCCAGATCGGCGAGGGCGCGCCGGCCGACGTGTTCGCCTCGGCCGACCAGAACAACATGACCAAGCTCACCGATGCCGGCGGCAGCGCGACCGAGCCCGCCCTGTTCGCCCGCAACCTGCTGCAGATCATCGTCGGCCCCGGCAATCCGACGGGGATCACCGGCGTGGCCGATCTGGCCGATGAAGATCTGATCGTGGTGACGTGCGCCCCCGAGGTTCCCTGCGGAAAGTACGCGGCCGAGATCTTCGCCAACGCCGGCGTGACCGTGACGCCGAAGTCGCTCGAGGAGAACGTCAAGGCGGTCGTGTCGAAGGTGACCCTCGGCGAGGCCGACGCCGGCATCGTCTACCGGACCGACGTGATCGCAGCGGGCTCCGATGCAGCCGGCGTCGAGATCCCCGAGGACATCAACGTCGTGGCCGAGTACCCGGTCGCGGTCACCAAGGACGCCCCGAACGCCGACGGCGCGCAGGCATTCATCGACTTCGTGCTGTCCGAGCAGGGCCGGAAGATCCTCGACTCGTACGGGTTCCTCGCGCCGTGAGTCCAGGCCGGCGCCGGGGCGGCCGGGCACGACTTCCCGTCCCGGTGCTGGCACTGGCCGGCATTGCGATCGCCTTCTTCGCCCTTCCGCTCGTCGGCCTGCTGTGGCGGGCACCGTGGTCGAACGCATGGGGCTACCTCACCGATCACGACGCGCTCACCGCGCTCCGATTGTCGATCGTCTGCTCGCTGTGGGCGACGGCGCTCTCGGTCGTCTTCGGCGTGCCGCTCGCATGGGTGCTCGCCCGGGTCGAGTTCCCCGGGCGGACCGTGGTGCGGGCGCTGTGCACGCTGTCGATGGTGCTGCCGCCGGTGGTCGGCGGCGTGGCCCTGTTCTTCGCACTGGGCCGGCGAGGCCTCGTCGGCCAATACCTCGACCGTTGGTTCGACATCCGGCTGCCGTTCACCACGGCCGGCGTGGTGGTCGCCCAGACCTTCGTCGCCATGCCGTTCCTGGTGATCACCGTCGAGGCGGCGCTCCGGCAACTCGACCAGCGGGTGGAGGACGCAGCACGCACGCTCGGTGCCTCGCGGTGGTACACGTTCCGGCGCGTGACGCTGCCCGCGGTGCGACCCGCGCTCGTGGCCGGCGCCGTGCTGTCGTGGGCGCGAGCGCTCGGCGAGTTCGGCGCGACGATCACCTTCGCCGGCAACTTCCCGGGCACCACCCAGACGATGCCGCTCGCCGTGTACCTCTCGCTCGAGACGAATCCGGAAGAGGCGATCGTGCTCGCGCTCGTGCTGATCGCGATCTCGTTCGCCGTGCTCGTCGGCCTGCGCGACCGCTGGTTCGGGGCACGCACGGCGGTGGCGGCGTGAGCGTTGCCGCACAGGTGCGGGTGCAGCTCGGCTCGCTCGACCTCGACGCCGCGATCGACATCTCACCCGGCGAGCTCGTCGCCGTCCTCGGACCCAACGGAGCCGGCAAGAGCACGCTCCTCCGAGCGCTGGCCGGGCTGCAGCCCATCGATGCGGGCCGGATCACGATCGACGAGACCGTCGTCGACGACGGCGACGCGGTGTTCGTCGAACCGGAGCGACGCCCGATCGGCGTGGTGTTCCAGCAGTACCTGCTGTTCGAGCACATGTCGGTGCTCGAGAACGTGGCGTTCGGTTTGCGCGCACGGGGGACGGCCAAGGCCGATGCCCGACGCACGGCGGGGCAGTGGCTCGACCGTGTCAGGCTGGGCGAGTACGCATCGGAGCGACCGCGGGCGCTGTCGGGTGGGCAGGCACAGCGCGTCGCGTTGGCCCGGGCGCTCGCCGCGGATCCTCGTCTGCTGCTGCTCGACGAGCCGTTGGCTGCGCTCGACGTCGGCACCCGAGCATCGGTTCGCCGCGATCTGCGCCAGTACCTCGCGTCGTTCGACGGCATGCGGCTGCTGGTCACCCACGACCCGGTCGACGCCTATGCGCTCGCCGACCGCGTGGCGATCCTCGAAGCGGGCCGCATCGTGCAGACGGGCACGCTGGCGGAGGTGACCGCCCGGCCGAGGTCGCGCTACGTCGCCGACCTCGTCGGCGTGAACCTCGTGCGCGGCGTCGTGAGCGACGGGGTGCTGCGCACCGTCGACGGCGCCACGGTGGTGATCGCCGACGCAGCACCCGGCGACAGCATCGCCGTCATCCGGCCTCATTCCGTGGTGCTCACCACCGACGCCCCGACGTCGAGCGCCCGCAACGTCTGGCCGGGGACGATCGTCGACATCGACCGCCTCGGCGATCGAGTGCGCGTGGTGATCGACGGTCCGATCCCGCTCACCGCCGAGATCACCGCGGCCGCGCTCGATGCACTGCACCTCCGCCCTGGCGATCCCGTCCACGCCGCCGTGAAGGCCACCGACATCGACGTCTCACCGGTCTGAGCCCGGCGGGTCGCGCGGCGCGGTTCGCGCAGCGCATCGCGTGCCACCATGTCGCACATGGCGAGGACTTCCGACGACGAGCTGCTGCTGGGGGAGTGGGCATGTCTCGGCATCCTCGCCGTCGCCCCGGCACACGGGTTCGCCGTCGCCAAGCGGCTCGCTCCCGAGGGCGACGTCGGCCGGGTGTGGTCGTTGTCGCGGGCGCTCACGTACCGGGCGATCGACCAGCTCGTCACCCGTGGCTATCTCGCCGCGGTGGGGGAGGAACCCGGCACGGCCGGCGGCAACCGGACCCTGCTCGCGCCCACCAGGAGCGGCCGCGCCCAGCTGCGTCGCTGGTTGACGACGCCCACCCAGCACCTCAGGGACGTGCGCAGCGAGCTGCTGCTGAAGCTCGTGCTCGCCGAGCTGAACTCGGTCGACACGCACGAACTCCTCGTCCGACAGCGCGAACAGATCTCGGTGATCGCCGCGTCACGCTCCGGTGCGGATCCGGCCGACGTGGTGGCGCTGTGGCGGCGCGAGTCGGCGAATGCCGCGCTGCGCTTCCTCGACGCGCTGCTCAGCCGGCCGACGGGCGACCGCTGACCGGCACCTGCCGGAACGGCATGTCGCGGTCGACCTCGGGCTCCTTCGGCAGACCCAACAGTCGCTCGCCGATGATGTTGCGCTGGATCTGGTCGGTGCCGCCGCCGATCGAGAAGAAGTACGCGTTCTGCTGCGAGTAGTTGGCGTCACGCGACCGTGGGAACTCGTCGCCGTCGAGCGTCGCGTCCATGCCGAGGATGGTCGCCTCCACGCGGCCCGCGAAGTGCAGGATCTGCGCCAGCGACAGCTTGCCGAGCGACGCGAGCGGCGACGAGCCGCCGGCCTTCATGACGGCCTTCGACCGTTCCGCGTTCCAGTCGTTCACCGTGCGCCGGATGTGCAGCTTCATCAGCGCCTGGCGGACGGTGTGGTCGTCGGCGCGGCCCATGCTGCGGGCCAGCTCCACCAGCGACAGGTCGGGCGTGGGGATGCGGCCGTGCGACTTCGCCGTGGCACCCTCGCCGCCGCTGCCGGGCCCGCGACGCGACACGCCCATGACGGCCCGCTCGTAGGCGAGCGCGGTCTGGAGCACCCACCATCCCTTGTTGAGGTCGCCGAGCCGGTTGGCCTCGGGCACCCGGCCGTCGGTGATGAACACCTCGTTGAACCGGGCGTCACCGGTCATCTGGCGCAGCGGGCGCACCTCGACCCCGGCCTGCTTCATCGGGAACCAGAAGAAGCTGATGCCGCGGTGCTTGGGCTGGTCCCAGTCGGTGCGGGCGATGAGCATCCCGTAGTCGGCGTCGCGCGCGCCGGAGGTCCACACCTTCTGTCCGTTGACCACCCACTCGTCGCCGTCACGTACGGCCGTGGTGCGGATGCCGGCGAGATCGGAGCCGGCACCGGGCTCGCTGTACAGCAGGCACATCGCCACCTGGTCGAGGAGCAGCGGACGGAGGAACTGGCGCTTCAACTCGTCGGTGCCGGCGGCGATCATCGTGCCGGCCCAGAGGTTGTAGATGTCCTGTCCCGGACCCGGGGCGCCGGCAGCGGCGAAGACGGCCTCGACCTCCTTGGCCTCGTCGTCGTCGAGTCCGCGGCCGTACCACTCGGTCGGCCACCGCAGTGCGGCCCACCCCTCGTCGATCACGCGCTCCATCCACTCGCGCCGGTTCACGCCCGGCGACCAGTGATCGGCCAGGAATTCCTGTGCTTCCTTCACGGCGACGCTCATGTCGACGAAGGTACTCCGACGCCGGCGCGGGTACCGCCCCGGAGCAGGGCATCGCACGGCGTGATCTGCCATGCTGCTCGGCCATGGGAGAGCGCGAGTCGTCGACTCGTCGGGCAGGGCCGTCACAGGCGCGCTCGGTCGTGACATCGGATCGGATCCTCGACGCCGCCACGCAGGTGCTGGTGGACAAGGGTTTGCAGGGGTTCAACACCAACGCGGTCGCCGAGGCGGCCGGGCTCACGGTCGGCACCTTGTACCACCACTTCCGGGACAAGAACGATCTGCTCCGGGTGCTGTCCGAACGTGACCAGGCGGTGCGCACCGAGTACGTCCGGGCCCATGTCGGGGAGTTCTCCGAGGTGACCGATCTCGAACAGTGGGTGCACGACGTGCTGGCCGCACTGGCGAACTTCCGCCGCCGCCAACCGGCGACCCTCGCGCTGCGACGCGCGTGCCGTGCGGTGCCGGAACTCATCGCGGCCGAGGAAGCGGTCAACGATCAGCTCGCCGTTCTCCTCGGCAAGATGATCCGGAGCCGGTACCCGAACGTCCCCCCGCGACGAGCGACGCTCGTCGGGCGCACCGTGAACGAGACGGTCCGGACGATGCTCGACCACGCGGGTGAGCATCCGCGGCGGGCGGCAGCGATGCGGCGTGAGCTGGAGCTGATGATCGGCGCCTACCTGCGTCAGCTCGAGCAGTACTGAACATCCCACCTGGCCGGTAGCGCTACCGTTCGGCCATGACGACGATCAGCACGGCGCCACGGACCATCGTGGAGCGGCCCCTGTCACCCACCATCGGCGCCGAGATCGAGGGCGTCGATCTGCGCGACGGGCTCGGCGACGACACCATCGCCGAGATCCGGGCCGCGCTGCTGCGGTGGAAGGTGATCTTCTTCCGCGATCAGGACATCACCGCCGAGCAGCACATCGCGTTCGCCCGCCGTTTCGGCGAGCTCGAGATCCATCCGGCGACGCCGGCCGGCCAAGCGCACCCCGAGGTGCTCCGCATCTCGCACGGACCGAACTCGCGCGGCCGGGAGAACAACTGGCACTCCGACGTCACCTGGCGGGAAGCCCCGTCGCTCGGCTCGGTCCTGCGTGCCATCGAGCTGCCCGACGTGGGCGGCGACACGCTGTTCGCCGACATGGAGCTCGCGTACGAGAGTCTGTCGCCCGCGATGAAGGACTGGGTGTGCACGCTCACCGCGACCCACGACATCGCCCGCGTCTTCGCCAAGCGGCTCGGCAAGACCGCAGAGGAGCTGCACGAGCAGTACCCGCCGCAGCACCACCCGGTGGTGCGCACCCATCCGGAGACGGGCCGGCGCACGCTCTACGTGAACACCGGGTTCACCACGCACATCGACGGGCTGTCGCCGAAGGAGAGCGACTGGCTGCTCGCCCACCTCTACTCGCAGGCGACGCTGCCCGAGTACCAGTGCCGGTTCCGGTGGCAGCCGAACTCGATCGCGTTCTGGGACAACCGGGCATGCCAGCACTACGCGGCCAGCGACTACTTCCCGGCCGTGCGGGTGATGGAGCGCGTGACGGTGGCCGGCGACCGACCGTTCTTCGACCCGACCCGCGAGCCAGTCAGCGGCTGACCATCGCGTCGAAGAAGCCGCGCAGCGCCTCGCCCATCTGCTCGCGGTAGGGCGCACCGGAGATGATCATGTCGACCATCGTCAGCGACGTGTGCGTGTGGCCGCGGGCGCTGATGTGGCGCACCTCGTTGCCGGCCTCGGCGAGCGCCCGTGCGTACGCGGTGCCCTCGTCGCGGAGCGGGTCGAACTGGCACGTGATGATCGTGGCCGGCGGCAGGCCGGACAGGTCGTCGGCCAGCAACGGCGACGCGAGCGGATCGGTGCGGTCGGCCACGTCGATGTAGTGGTCGGCGAACCAGCGCATGAGCGCCGCGGTGAGCACGTAGCCGTCGCCGTTGTCGACGTACGACTGGGTGCCCATGCGCAGATCGGTGACCGGCGTGAGCAGCAGTTGCCCCACCAGTGCGGGACCGCCGGCGTCACGGGCGAGCTGTGCCGCGACGGCGGCGATGTTCGCCCCGGCGCTCCAGCCCGCCACCGCGAGGCGACTCGGGATGCCACCGAGCTCCTCGGCGTGCTCGGCGACCCAACCGAGCGCGGCCATGCCGTCGTGCACCGCTGCTGGGAACCGGGCCTCGGGGCCGTGACGGTGGTTGCAGGAGACGATCAACGCGTTCGAACGGACGCACAGGTCGCGGCAGAACGGATCATCGCTCTCGTGGTCGCCGAGCACCCAGCCGCCACCGTGGAAGTAGACGACCACCGGGTGCGGGCCCTCGGTCGCCGGCCGGTAGAGGCGGTAGGTGAGCGGGCTGCCGTCGGCGGCCGGGAAGGTGCCGTCGACGATCTCGCCGACGGCGGGTCCCGCCGGTCGCATCGCCGACGACGCGGCCATGAACTCGCGGGCCTGCTCGGCCGACATCGACTCGATGGGCGGCAGTTCGAGGGTGGCCATCATCGTGAGCACCATGCCCACGTCGGGCATGAGCTCGCGGATCTTGCCGTCGTTGCACTGGGTGCCGCCGGGACCGTCGATGCGGAAGCCGAGCCAACCCTTGTCGACGACCTCGTCGCAGATGAGGCGGTACGGGCCGACCCCGCCGACGTACGGGAGGAACATCCGCGGCTTGCCGGGCACGTTGGCGCCCATGTACCACGAGTTCGCGATCGGGTAGAGGGTGATGTTGGCGCAGTCGTTGACGTGGACGCCCCACGTCTCCTGCGCGGTCTCGGTCGGCTCGATCGTGGCCCAGCCTTCAGCGGCGTCGGCACCGCCCGCCACCGAGACGTCGCGCAGGTGTGCGATGGCGCCGGTGACCCAGTCGACGTGCTGTTCGATCGACACGGCCATGTTCGACAGCACCGACGGGCTTCCCGGCCCGGTGATCATGAACAGGTTGGGGAAGCCGACCGAGGTGAGGCCGAGGTAGGTGGCGGGGCCGTGTGCCCACTGGTCCTTCAGCGTGCGTCCGTCGCGGCCGACGATGTCGACGCCGACGAGCGCGCCGGTCATGGCGTCGAAGCCGGTGGCGAACACGATCGCATCGAATTCGAACGACTCGCCGGCGGTCTCGATGCCGGTGTCGGTGATCGTGGTGATCGGGTCGGAGCGCAGGTCGACCAGGCGCACGTGGGGCAGGTTGAACGTCGAGTAGTAGTTCGTGTCGACGCACGGCCGCTTGGTGCCGAAGGGATGGTCCTTCGGGCAGAGCGCCTCGGCGGTCACCGGGTCGTGCACGATCGAGCGGATCTTCTCGCGGATGAGCTCGCAGAGGAGGGCGTTGGCCTCCTCGTTCACCATGATGTCGTTGAACACGCCGAGCATCTCGAGGCCGCCGACCGCCCACACCTCCTCGAAGCGGGCGCGCCGTTCCTCGTCGGTGAGGGCCCGTGCCGACAGCAGCGTCGGTTCGCCCGGAACGCCGCCGCCGGAGAGCTTGGCCTCGGAACGGTACGCCGCCGCGTCGGCGGCGATTTTGGCCAGGCGCTCCTCGTTCGCGGGTCCGTTGTACGCAGGGATCGAGAAGTTCGGCGTGCGCTGGAACACCGTCATCGCATCGGCCTGGGCGGCCATCAGGGGGATCGACTGGATCGCCGACGAGCCGGTGCCGATCACCGCGACGCGCTTGCCGGTGAAGTCGACGCCCTCGTGCGGCCAGCGGCTCGTGAAGTACACCTCGCCGCGGAAGCGGTCGTGGCCCTCGATGTCGGGGATCTTGGGCAGCGAGAGACAGCCGGTCGCCATCACGTAGTAGCGGCAGGCGATCGTCTCGCCGCGGTCGGTGCGAACGTGCCACCGCTTGGCGTCGGCGTCCCACGTGGCCTGCTCGACCCGGGTGACGAAGTCGATGCCCGAGTACAGGTCGTACTTCGTCGCGATGAACTGGGCGTAACGGAGGATCTCGGGCTGGGTCGCGTACTTCTCCGACCACGTCCACTCGGTCTCGAGCGCAGGGTCGAAGCTGAGCGTGTAGTCGGTGGTGGGGATGTCGCAGCGGGCACCCGGGTACCGGTTCCAGTACCAGGTGCCGCCGACGTCGTCGCCCGCCTCGAGCACCCGGGTGGACATGCCGAGGTCGCGCATGCGCTTCAGCAGGTAGAGCCCCGAGAAGCCGGCCCCGACGATGACGACGTCCACCTCGCCGGTCGGTGCAGCCGCACCATCTGCCGGATCGGTCGATCGAGCCTGCTCGGCCATGAGAACCCCCTTCGGTCGGACGACCCCCCAGCCGTCACGGCCTCCAGTCTCTCAGAACGGCTTCAGCGTCGGTTCATCGAGCCGATGAGATCGCGGATCGACAGCGTGGCCACCGCGATGCGCTGGTCGCCGATCCCGTAGGGGAGCACGAGCCGGTCGCCGATCGCCAGCGCACCGCACGTGTAGACCACGTTGGGCACGTATCCGTCCCGGCCGTCCGGCATCGGACGCAGGATCGGTTGGCTTCCGGCAGCGATCACACGGGACGGGTCGTCGAGATCGAGCAGCAGTGCCCCGATCGAGTAGGTGCGCACCGCACCGACCCCGTGCGTGAGCACCAACCACCCCTCCTCGGTCTCGATCGGCGAGCCGCAGTTGCCGAGCTGCACGAGCTCCCACGGCTGCTCGGAGGTCTGGATCACCGTCGAGCTGTCCCAGCACAGGAGGTCGTCGGACCAGGCGACCGAGTTCGTCTCGCGATCGGCCCTCGACAGCGCGACGAACCGTCCACCGATCTGCCGGGGGAAGAGGGCGAGCCCCTTGCCGCGGGCGGCGATGCCGGCCATGGGCGTCACCTCGAACGAGCGGAAGTCCTCGGTGGTCAGCAGGTTCTGGCCGATGTTCGTGCCGTCGAAGGCCGTGTAGGTGGCGCAGTAGCGGGGAGCGCTGCCGTCGACGATCTCGACGAAGCGGGCGTCCTCCATGCCGTGGAGCTCGATCGGGGACGTCGGCCACAGCACCCGCTCGGCGAGGTCGGTGTCCGCCGGGAACGTGGCGATGTACGAGCTGCAGCCGAGCACCTGCAGGTGGGCGACGGTCTCCGTGGCGTGACGCCGCGTCGCGGCATCGTTGGTGAGCACCGTGAGCCGCTCGCTGAGCTGGACGTCACCGAAGCGGTCGGGGAGGGGATCGAGGACGAACGCCGCGTTCTCGTGGTCGTCGTGGAGTTCGGCGAGCTTGCGGTGCAGCACCGCCTTGTGGTGTGTGCCCGACCCGAGCGTGCCGATCTGGGCGAATCCACCCGGTCGGTCGAGCTGCACGTCACCATCGGCGGAGACCGAGCCGGTGCGGAAGCCGATCGAGGAACGGTGCCCCTCGCCGATGCACCGGGTGCTCAACACGAACGACGTGGTGCCGTCGGTCGGTTGCTGCGGGTGGGCGACGATCGACGGGTTGCACAGCGCAGCGCCCTCGATCGCGTACTCGTGGGAGAACACCGCCCCCAGCAGGCGTCGACGAGCGGTGCTCAACGCACTCGCGTCGTCGAGCCGTTGATCGATGCCGGCGGCGTGCAGCTCGAACGAGGCCAGCAGGTGACGGTGTCGATGGTCGAAACGGGCCATCACGTCGGCGAGCTCCGCCGCCACCTCGGACTCGTCGAGCGCCAGGACGCGGTCGATCACCGAGCCGGCGCGGGAATCGCCGGGTCCGACGTCTTCGCGGCCGGGCACGAAGAAGCGGAGCACCACGCGAGACGGGTCGTTGACCAGGGCGATGTCGGTGAGCCGGAGATCGACCGATGTGTGCCCGCTCATGCCGCCACCATCCGAGCGGCACGGGCCCGTTGCACGGTCGACACGAACGCGAGCGTCGACTCGGCGCCCTCGTTCGTGTTGGGGCCGTCGGCGCGCAGGCCGTCGTACCCGCCGCCCGAGTGGCTGTCCCACATCACGGCGGCGCTGTCGTTGCGGCCCTCGAACCAGTCGAGCGCGAGCACCACACGAGCCGACCAGTCGGGGTCGCCGGTGAGGGTGAACGCTCGCCAGCACGCGTCGGCGATCGCCGCCACCTCGATCGGCTGCTGGTCGAACTGTGGCGAGGTGTCGGTCGGCCCGCGGCCACCGACGCCCACCACCGACAGGTGACCGTCACGGGTCTGCAGATCGACGAGCCAGGTGAGCATCGCCAGACCTGCATCGAGCACACGGGGGTCGCCGAGCGCGGCACCGGCGGCGATCAACGCCTCGGGCAGCGCGGCATTCGCATAGGCGAGGCGCGGTTCGGGCCACGCCCACGTCGTCGCATCGGTCGCGTCGGTCGGATCGGGGAGGCCGATCCGCTCGACGGCGTCCACCATCAGGCGATGTGCGCCGGCGTGGTGCCGGTGCACCGACAGCACGTCGGCCGCGCCGAGCGCGGCGAACGCCATGGATCGCCGCCACGGCGAACGGCACGTGGCACTCGTCTCGAACGCCCGCAGCGCGATGGCGCGGACCTCCGGGTCGTCGTGGTGCGATGCGGCTGCGCCGAAGCCCCACAGAGCACGGCCCCACCAGTCCTCGGTGCCCGGCTCGTCGGTCCATCGACCGTCGTGGTCGAGCCGGTTCCTGATGCGGCCGTCCGTCGCCTGCGCTGCCAGGCAGAACGCCAGGGCCTGGCGGCCGAGTCGACCCGGGGCGCCCTCATCGGGCTCGCGGGAGGCCACCACCAGGAGGCGGGCGTTGTCGTCGGTGCAGTAGCCGTGTTCGAGCCGGCGGACCGTGCCGTCGGCGTGTTCGAACAGACCCTGCGGATCCGAGAGCTGGTCGAGGTGGTCGAACGTGCGGACGCGGGCGATCACGAGCGGTGCGCGCCCGCGCCGGTCGGGACCAACTCGTCGAACACGTCGCGATACCTCGCCGCGACCGCGTGCCAGGTGAGCGACGGCGCCAGCGCCCTCGCCCTGGCGGTCAGCGACGCGAGGTGGGCGGGATCGCTCACCACCGACCGGATGGCCGATGCCATCGCGACCGGGTTCGCGTGCGGCACGACGATGCCGGCCCCACCCGAGAGCAGTTCGATCGCGTGCGGGAACGCCGTCGCGATGACGGGTCGGCCGGCGGCGATGGCGTCGACGAGCACGCCGGAGGTGGCCTGGTCCTTCGAGTCGTACGGCAGCACGACGACGGTGGACGACGCGACCAGCCGCATCAGATCGGGGACGTCGCGGTAGGTGTCGTCGAAGTGGACGCTCGCGGCGACACCCGCTGACCACGTCTCGCGGATGAGCGACCGTCGGTAGTCGTCGCCGTCGCGTGCGAACACCTTGGGGTGCGTCGCCCCGGCCACGGTGTACTGCACGGCCGGACGGAGGTTGGTGAGCAACGACATCGCCCGGATCACGTGCTCGATGCCCTTGCCGGGGCCGAGCAGTCCCCACGTGAGCATCGTGGGTCGATGATCGGTGACGCGGTCGGCGCTGCCGTGCGGCGCCGGCTTGGGCGGGGTGGCACCGTGCGGGATCACCCGCATCGACGACTCGTCGACGTCGTACCCGCTGAGCAGGCGTTCGCCGGCGGAGACCGTCATCACGACGATCCGCGACGCGAGCTCGCAGACCCGCTCGAGCACGATCCGCTGGTGTTCGGTCGGTTCGGCCGGCACGGTGTGCAGCACGACGACGGTGGGCACCTCGATCGCTCGGAGCACGTCGAGCACCTCGTCGCCGTCGGGGCCACCGTAGATGCCGTACTCGTGCTGGATGATCGCGACGTCACAACTCGACAGCACCTCGCACGCTGCCGCGATGCTCGCCGGTACACCGTTGGTGAGTACGTGGACACCAGGTCGGGACGGTCCGTGCTCGCTGCCGTCGTCGATGGCGACGACCTCGACCAGGTCGCCGCCGCGCACGAGCTCACGCTCGAGCGCGCTGGTGAACGTCGCCAGGCCGCACAGGGCCGGCGGATAGGTGCTCAGGAGACCGACACGGCGCGCGCGGCCAGACTCGTGCTGGTCGCTCGACAGCGGCAGCTGGTGGATGGAGCCCCACGGCTCCGGCGAGTCACAAGGCATGGAGGCCTCCTCGACGTGGTGGCGAGGCGTCGAACCTGCACGGGGCGACAGCGCAACGGCCGTCCTGCCCAAGCGAGGCGACTCGTCCGGTGAGACCTCACCTTACCCCCGGACCCGACGCACGGGGGCGGCCCCGGGCGGCCGGTACTGTGACGCATGTGAAGGTGTGCGTGATCGGCGGGGGGTCCACCTACACGCCCGAGTTGGTCGACGGCCTGCTCCGTCGGCGTGAGGTGCTCGATCTGCACGAGATCCATCTCGTCGACCACGACGACGCCCGACTCGCCGTCCTCGGGCCGCTGGCCGCCCGGATGGCCGCTCGTGACGGCGGTGGGGTGGCGGTGCGGTGGACCACCGATCGCTCGGTCGGCATCGCCGGGTCGCGCTTCGTCGTGAGCCAGATCCGCGTCGGCGGGATGGCCGCACGCGAGCGCGACGAACAGCTCGGCCGCGAGTTCGGCCTGATCGGCCAGGAGACCGTCGGCGTCGGTGGATTCGCCAACGCACTGCGCACCATCCCGGTCGCACTCGACATCGCGGCCGACGTGGCCCGGTGGGCGCCGGGCGCGACCGTGCTGAACTTCACCAACCCCGCCGGCCTGGTGACCGAGGCGCTCTGCCGACACACCGACGTGCCCACCATCGGGCTCTGCAACGTGCCCTGGACGGTGAAGGCCCGGGTGGCCGCGTCGTTGGGGGTGACGGCCGAGGATGTCGACGTCGACTACGTCGGCCTCAACCACCTCAGCTGGGTGCGGCGCGTGAGCGTCGCCGGGACCGACCGGACGCCCGAGGTGCTCCGTGGCCTGGAGGAGCGCACGAGCAGGGTGATGTCCTCCGCCCATGCCGACGGTGAACCGGAGTGGACGCCGGCGGCCATCCGCCTGCTCGGCGCCATCCCGAACTACTACCTGCTCTACTACTACGAGACCGACGCCTGGGTCCGCTTCCAGGCGGCGCATCCCACGCGTGCGTCCGCGGTGCAGGAGATCGAGGCCGCACTGCTGCGCCGGTATGCCGACCCCGAGTTGACGGAGAAGCCGGTCGAGCTCGACTCGCGCGGCGGGGCGTACTACTCCGAGGCCGCGGCGGCCCTGATGGCCGACCTCGTGGCCGGCACGGGCGCGGTGCACGTCGTGAACACGCCGAACCGAGGCGCGATCCCGGGGCTCGACGCCGACGTGGTCGTCGAGGTCGCCGCGCGGATCGGGCCGAACGGTCCGGAGCCGCTCGCCGTACCGCCGCTGCGGGCCGACATGGACGCGCTGCTGCGCACGATGAAGGACGTCGAGCTGCTCACCGTGGAGGCAGCCGTGCACGGCGATGCCGACGCCGCGCTCCGCGCGCTCGTGACGAACCCGCTCGGGCCGTCGATGTCGGCGGCGGCCGCCGTCTGGGCTCGTCTGCTCGAGATGAACACCGGCATGCTCGGACGGCTCGGCTGATGTCGGACGGCGCGGGGCCTGGGGAGCCACATGGCGTGCTGCTCGGGGTGGACGGGGGCGGTACCAAGACCGACGTGATCGTCGCCGACCTCGACGGCCGTGTGCTCGGCACGGTGCGCGTCGGCTGCACCAACCACGAGACCGTCGGCCTCGAGGCGGCCATGTCCGAGTTGACGCGCGGGGTTCACGATGCGCTGACGGGTGCCGGCGCCACCGCCGACGCCGTGGTCGTGGCCGCGTTCGGGCTGGCCGGCCTCGACTGGCACAGCGACGAACTCGCGATCGGCGCCGCGCTCGACGGGTTCGGGCTCGCCGGCGAACGGATCCTCGTCAACGACTCGATGATCGCGTTGCGGGCCGGGAGCGGCCGAGGGTGGGGCATCGTGTCGAGCATCGGCACGGGTGCGGTCACCGCCGGCGTCGCTCCGGACGGACGCAGCTGCCGTACGATGTCGGTCGGGTGGGGAGAACCGTGCGGCGCGTCGTCGCTCGTCGCCGATGCGCTCCATGCGGTCGCCGCGGCGCACCATCGCACGGGGTCGCCGACGGCGCTCACCGAACTCCTGCTGGAGGCGTTCGGTGCGGCGGACGTCGCGACCCTGTTCGAGGACCTCAGCCGCGGTCGCCGACGCGTCGACGGGCGTCACGCCCCGCTGGTGCAGCGGGCCGTCGACGCCGGCGACCGGGTGGCGACCGACGTGCTCGACCACAGCGCGGTGGAGCACGCGGCGATGGTCGTCGGCATCGCCGACCAACTCGAGTTGTGCGACGCCGAGTTCGAACTGGTGACCGCGGGCGGCGTGCACACCGCCGGCGGGCGGTTCGTCGAGGCCTTCGTCGCGCACGTGCTCGACCGATGCCCGCGCGCGGTGATGGTGCCGTTGACCGTGCCACCCGTGACGGGCGCGGTCGGCCTCGCGCTCGACCTGGCCCTCAACCTCTCGATGGACGTCACACGAAGTCGTCGAGCCTGACCTCTCGGGTCATCTGCCAGTAGTCGACCAGCCGCCACGGCATGATCGCGACGATGCGCCCGGCCCGGTTGCGGTACCAGTTGGTCATGCCGGGGTGGGTCCAGATGAGCTGCTCGTGCTCGGCATCGACCCGGGCCACGTACTCGTCGTGCACCTCGCGGCGCACCTCCAGCGAGCGCAGCCCGCGCCGACGCATCTGCTCGACCGCGTCGACGATGTAGCGCGTCTGGCACTCGGCGACGAACATGCCGCTCCCGCCGTGTCCGAGACCGGTGTTCGGTCCGCCCATGCAGAACAGGTTGGGGAATCCGGGCACCGTGATGCCGAGGTGTGCCGACGCGTTCTCGTCGGCCCACACGTCGGCCAGGTCGATGCCGTCGCGGCCGCGGAGGCCGAGACGCGCGGCCATCTCCATCACGTGGAAGCCGGTGGCGAACACCACCACGTCGGCCTCGCGCCGCGTGCCATCGGCGGTGACGACCGCACCGGCGTCGAGATGGTCGATCGCGTCGGTCACGAGTTCGACGTGGGGACGGGTGAGCGTGCGGAACCACCCGTTGTCGATGAGGATCCGCTTGCCGTAGGGCGGGTAGTCGGGCAAGCACTGCTCGAGCAGATCGGGCCGCCCGGCGAGCTCGCGCTCGATGAACTCGGCCATCTCCACGCGGTGCCGTTCGTTGCGCCGGTTCATCGACCGTTCGGGGTACGGCCAGTCGGGATCCTTGCGCAACGTCACCAGCAGGCCGTCGCCGTACCGCCAGAACATGGCGAAGCGGAACCAGCGCGCGTAGAAGGGCAGGTGCTCGAACAACCACTGGTCGGCGGTCGGGATCGTGTCGCGGTAGCCGCCGATGTCGCGCGCCCACTGCGGTGAGCGCTGGTACACGGTGAGCGCCGCGACCTCGTCGGCGATCGTCGGCACGAGCTGCATCGCGGTGGCGCCGGTGCCCACCACCGCCACCCGCTTGCCGCGGAGGTCGAGGTCGTCGGGCCAGCGCGACGGGTGGACGATCAGCCCCTCGAACGACTCCATGCCCGGCACCTGTGGCATCCGGGGGACGTGCAGGAGTCCGATCGCCGAGACCAGCACGTCGGCGACGAGCGTGTGCTCGCCACGGTCGTCGCGGACGCTCACGTGCCACTGCTGGGCCGCCTCGTCCCACGAGGCGCCGCACACCTCGGTGCCGAAGCGCACGTTCGGGCGCACCTCGAACTCGTCGGCGCACCGCTGCAGGTACTGCTCGATCTCGTCGCGCTTGGAGAAGTAGCGGCTCCACGCGAACGGTTCACCGCTGCCGTACGAGTGGCTGTACGAATACGCGTGGTTCGGCGTGTCGACGCCGCAGCCGGGGTACCGGTTGTCCCACCAGGTGCCGCCGACCTCCTCGCGCTGCTCGACGATCGTGTACCCGACGCCCACCCGGCCGAGCGCGGCACCCATCGCGATGCCGCTGATGCCGGCGCCCACGACGAGCACATGCGGTTCGTGGTCCGCGTCGAGCGGGGTGCTCGGCGCGGGATCGGTTGCGACGAGGCCGAGTTCGCCACGCATCATCGGCGCGTACTCGGCGGGCACCTCCTCGCCCAGGCACACCGACATCATCCGCTGCATCAGTTCGTCACCCGGATCGACGATCGCGGCGTCGGGAACGCCGTCCTGCAGGAGTCGCCGCACCGCGGTGCGGATGCGGTCCTGCACCTCGTCGGGCAGGCCTGCACGCGGATCCGGTACCAACCGCACGTCCCGCGTCGGCCGGAACGGCGGCTCGAGCCAAGCGAGGTCGCCGGTGAGGTGCACCAGGCACATCAGCACGAGGCGCAGGTCGGCCTTCGCGAGGATCTCGTCGAGGACCTCGTCGAGGATCCCGTCGGTCGTCGCGTCACGTTCGGCCACGCAGCGAGCTTGTCACGTGTTCGCCCGGGCATCCGTGGTCGTGCATGATGTCGCCCCATGAGCGCATCTGCAGCCAACAGCTGGTTCCTCGACTCGACGCCGGGGGAGCGGTTCCCCGCCTGGACCCGGGGCAACGCCGCGGACGTGTTCCCCGATCCGTTCAGCCCGCTCGGCCAGACCATGGTGATCCGCCAGGCCATGTGCCTCGGCCTGCGCGACGCGTACATCAGCCTCGGCGCGCTCGACTGGGAGGAGTTCGAGCACCCGGAGGCGCCCGACCTGTTCCACATGTACGGCGGTTACCTCTACAACCCGCTGTCGCTCACCCGCCTCCTCGGTGCGCGCATGCCGGGCGCGTCGCCCGAGGCGATCGACAAGGCGTTCTTCGACGACCGCGACGAGGTGCCCGCATACGTGGAGGAGCCGTGGCACCAGTCGCCCGACCACGAGGCACGCCTCGGTGCATCGATGGGGTGGGCGATGTCCACCGAGTCGCTGCCCGAGCTGCTCGCCGACAAGGAGTTCGCCGAGCAGCTCCGCGACGGGCGCCCCGACCTCTCGGCGCTCACCGATTCGGCGCTGATCTCGCGTGCGAAGGAGATGCTGCCGGTCGTGCAGCGTCTGTTCGAGAACGCCATGCGCGTGTCGTCGCTCGCATCGATGGGGCCCGGTGCGCTCGCCGCGATCTGCGAGGGGATCGGCGAGCCCGAACTCGGCATCAAGCTGCTGGCGGGCATCGACGTCGACTCCGCCGCTCCGTCGCACGCGATGTGGGAGCTGTCGCGGACGGCCCGGGCGTCGGCCGAGCTCACCGCCGCGTTCGAGGCCGGCATCGACGACCTGCTCGATCGACTCGAGGCGGCCGGCACGGCGACCTCGACGGCATTCCTCGGCGAGGTCCGCGAGTTCCTGCGCACCTACGGGTCGCGCGGGCAGAACGAGTACGACATCCTGTCGGCCACGTGGGAGGTCAGGCCGCGCATCGCCCTCGCTGCGATCGACCTGATGCGCAAGTCCGACGACGCGCAGGCACCGTCGGTGCGTCACGAGGCCTCGGTCGCCGAGCGCGACCGGGTGCTCGCGATCGTCCGCGAGAAGATCGCCGGCGACGCCGAGACGGCCGGGATGTTCGAGGCCGCGTTCCAGTCGGCCGGCCTGTTCCTCGCCGGCCGCGAGCGGGCGAAGACGAACGCGATCATGGCGATCGGCGAGATCCGCATGGCATTGCGCGAACTCGGGCGCCGGTGGGTGGCGGCCGGTCACCTCGACCAGCTCGAGCACATGTTCATGCTCACCGGCATCGAGCTCGAGCAGATGCGCCACCGTCCGGAGCGCCTCCGCGACGTGGTCGTCCCTCGCTGGGAGCAGTTCCAGGGCCTGTTCGCCTACGAGCCGGTGTTCGTCGTGAACGGTCGCGTGCCGGGGCTGTCGGAGATGACCCGCCGCGATGCCAAGCAGGTCGCGGTCGCGACCAGCGGCACCGTCCTGCAGGGTGCCGCCGGGTCGGGCGGCACGGCCACGGGCCGCGCTCGCGTCGTGCTCGACGCGGCCGATCCGATGGGGCTCGAGCCGGGCGACGTGCTGATCGCACCCCAGACCGACCCGTCGTGGGTGCCGTTGTTCGTGCCCGCCGCCGCGGTGATCGTCAACGTCGGTGCGATGGGTAGCCACGCGATGATCGTGTCCCGCGAGCTCGGCATCCCCTGCGTGGTCTCGGTGGCCGACGCCACGCACGCGATCCCCGACGGTGCGATGGTCACCGTCGACGGCGCCGCGGGCACCGTCACCATCCACTGACCACCTCCCGCCGCAACGTCGTGCCAGCCCGGCGGGTGAGCCCGCCGTCGCGCCGCGATCACCTCAGCGGTGGCCCTCCAGCCACTCGGTGAAGCGGTCGCGGGAGGCCTCCGGCACCGCTGCACCCGCGGTGGCATACGCGGCGATCGCTCGTTCGACGAGCTCCCGCCGTGTGCGCACCGGCGCGGTCGGATCGACCTCGCCGGCGAGGTCGGCCGCTTCCACCATCTCGAACCACATCAGCTCCGAGCGCCAACCGGCGGTGCGCACGGGCGTGTCGTCCTCGGCGAGGCGGGCGCACAGGTCGGCGAGCGCCCCCGGGTTCCTGGCCAGACGTACGGCGGCCACGTCGGCGATCTCGTCGGCGTGGCGGCGCATCGAGAGCTCCAGCCGGCGCAGGATCGGGGTGCAGCTCGCACCGAGCACCGTCAGCGCGATCGCGAACAGGCCGGTGCTCCACAGGACCCTCCCGCCGTTGACGGCACCGGCGACCAGCAGGAACAGCAGCACCGCGCCGGCGGTCATGAGCACGAGACCGGCCCGGCGGCCGCGGGCGAGCGCGACCATGCCCGACCCCACCCAGTGCGCGTCGAGCGCCCACAGGTGCCCCATCTCGTGGGCGAGCATCGCCTCGAGTTCATCGCGCGGCAGTGAGGCGACGCCGCTGGTGACACAGATCGCTCGACGTCTCGACGATCGCATGGACAGTGCGTTCGGCGTCGGATCGTCGGTGACCCACAACTCGGGCGCGGGTCGACCGAGCCCGATCGAGAGCTCCTCGACGAGGTTCGCCGTTCGCCGACGGGCATCGACCTCGGCGCGACTGGGCGTGGGCTTGCCCGACCGGTGGGCGATCACGCCGTCGGCGTCCACCCTGATGGCGCCGACCTCGCCGAGCACGGCGTCCACGGCGCCGCGCCAGAACCAGACGAACCCGATCCCGAACGAGAGGACCACGCCGACGACGCCGGCGGCGAGCGCGGTCTCGCCCGCCACGCCCCACACGCCCGCCGACTCGATCGACCGGCCCCGGATCCACGTCCAACAGCGAGCGACGCCGGCCACCACGATGAGCGCGACGGCCGTCGTCGAGACAGCGATCACCCCGATGCCGGCGAGACAGACGACGACGGCACGCCGGCGGGCCCATCCTCGTCGGTGGTCGAGGAGCCGATCTCGGGACGGCTGCGGCGTTTCGGACGACACGAGCCTGGAGTCTGGCCCACCGATGTGTGGTCGGCGGCGACCGTGGGGCAGGATCGAGCCATGTCGTACCAGGAGCCGATGTTCCTGCCGTGGGACGGCAGGCGCGTGCCACTCACCTTCGTCGGGGGCTACCTCGGCGCGGGCAAGACGTCGGTGATCAACGAGGTGCTCCGACACGCCGACCGACCGATCGCCGTGATCGTGAACGACGTCGGCTCGATCAACATCGACGCGGCGCTCGTCCGTCGGCGCCACGGCGACACGATCGAGCTCACCGACGGGTGCGTGTGCTGCAGTTCGATCGACGGCCTCGGCGCCGCGTTCGACCAGATCCGTGCCAGGCCGACGCCGCCCGACCACGTCATCGTCGAGCTGAGCGGCGTCGCCGAGCCCGAGCGGATGCTGCCGTGGGGGCGATCGGCGGGCTTCGTGCTCGACGGCCTCGTGGTCGTGGTGGCCGCCGATCAGCTCGAACCGGGCCGGCTGCCCGAATGGGTGCACGTCCATCTCGACAGCCAGATCCGTGCGGCCGACCTGCTCGTGCTCACCAAGACCGACCTCGTCGACGCCGCCGGTGTCGCCGCCGCCCACGACCGGTTGACCGAACTGGCACCCGGTACCCCGGTGATCGTGCGTGAGCACGGGCCCGATGCGGTGGGCGCACTCGGTCGCTTCCTGGCCCTCGGCGGCCGCCGGCCGGGTGGCGTGACCGACGTGTCCCCGTCGACGCTGTTCGACGCACACGAGGTGTCGCTCGAATCGATGCCGACAGGGCTCACGGGCGCGGCACTCGACGCGTGGCTATGGGAACTGCGCGTGAGGCGCGAGGCCGGCGGCGGCCGACTCGTGCGTGCCAAGGGGCTGGCACTCACCAGCGATCTCGGGCTCGTGCTGGTGCAGGTGGTCGGCGTCCGTCAGGAGATCGACGTGGTGCCCGAACCCGAGCTGGCCGAGCCGACCGACCTGGTGGTGATCACGCTGCGGAGCGCGTGACGATCTGGGAGTAGCACATCTCGTCGGCCGTCCCCTCCGCCCACATGACGTATCGCGGCTCGGCGTCGTCGGGCAGGAGCGACCGATCCCAGCTGCACTCGACGCGGATGACGTCGTCGTCGTCGAGCACGATCGTCTCGATCGGTCGGTAGTCGAGCTGCCAGTCGAAGACCCATGTCGGGATGTCGAGCAGGACCATCTCGTCAGGGGTGTCGGGGTTGAGCGTCATCCGGAACGACGCCCCGATCTCGTGCATGTGCCCCCACACCGACACGATCTGGCCCGGCTCGGCCGGGAGATCGCACGTGGAGCTCGCGATGCCGTCGGTCATGCCGGCGAAGTCCTCGACCGAGGCGCCACACTGCAACATCAGGAAGTCGGCGATCCGGCCGGCCATCGGCCCCCACGTCTCGATGAGCTGTGCGGAGGCGGCGCTGCGATCGCACAGCGGGCCGACCTCGTCGGTGGCGCAGGGGATCTCGGCCGGGCCGAGGTAGAGGGTGAGCTCGATCGGATCGAGGGCACCGCCGGCCGCCTCGATCACCTCGTCGCTCGCCAGGTCGATCACGATCGCCGACTCGTCGGGCGGCAGGTCGTTCCACTTCGACTCGTAGTGGTAGTGGATCTGGGTGACGAAGAAGTCGCCCGCCTGGAGCGGGATGCCCGTGTCGGCCGGGAGGACGGTGGGATCCTGGCCGGGCCCCCAGCTCATGATCTGGCGGGTCTCGCCCGAGTCACCTGCGAAGCCGGCGAGGCCGCCGCACTCCCAACCGATCGACGGGTCGGCGGCGTCGGCCTGTTCGGCCATCGATCTCGTCGAGGCCTCGGCGTAGAACAGCAACGCGTGGTGGACCACCTCGGTCCGGTCGGCCTCGAGGCCGTAGCCCTGGAGGAACGCCGGCTCGGTGAGGCCCGGGTCGTAGATCTGGCACCGGTAGTCGTCGCGCCGCTCGGTCGAGCCCTTGTACGGCTGTCCGACCATCACCACGTCGCGCTCGATCGGGGCCGCTGCGATCGCGGTCGGCTCGATCGCCGTCGACGGGTCGACGTCGATCTCTCCACCACCAGCGGCCCAGGTGGAGATGATCTCGAGCTGCTCGGCCGACAGCCGTCGGTCGCCGTGGAAGGCGACGTCGCCGTCGCCTGCCGGCCAGGGCGGCATGTAGCCGACGCGGGTCGAGGCGTCGATCTCGAACGAGACCTCCTGAGCGTCGCCGGCCGTGTCGAGCGGCAGGTGGGCGGCACCCGGGCCTGCCCCGGTGTGACACGACGCGCAGTTCGCCGCCAGGATCGGGGCGACATCCGCGGCGAAGGCGACGGTGCGCACCCCGTCGGTGGTCGATGGCGCTCCGGTGGTGGTGGCGGCCACCGTGGTGGTCGGATCGGTCGACGTCGTGGCGGGCGCTGCCGTGCCGGTCGTCTCCGGCGACGGCGTCGCAGCCGTCGAGGATTCGTCGGACGGCTGGGATGAACACGCGGCGACGACGATCGCCCCGCCGATGACGGCCTGCAGGATCAGACGGACGGGCCTCGAGACGCTCGACATCGCACCAGTCTGGCGGGGTCAGGCGCTGATCGCCACGTGGGCAGGGATCCGCGTGCGGAGTGTGAGCGTGCCGGCGACGCCGCACAGCGACGCGGCGAACGGGATGAGCCACACGGCGCTGAGCGAACGGTCCATCACGATCCCGCCGACGGTGTTGGCGAGCCCCATGCAGCCCTGGAACACCATGACCGACAGTCCGAAGTAGCGGCCGACCAGCTCGGGAGGCGCCAGGTCGGACGTGAGCGGTTGACGGACCGCGCCGAGCACCGCCTCGCCGAAGCCGCCGAGCACCTGGGCGACGGCGATCGCGACGATGGCGATCCACAGACCGACGTGCGGCGTGATCAGCATCAGCGCGAACGCGGCGACGAACCAGACGTTCATGATCGCGAGCGAGGTCATCCGATGGCGACCGCTCACCCATCGCAGCGTCGGGATCTGGGTGAGCACGACGCTGGCTGCGCCGAACATGAACAGCACACCGATCGTGGCCTTGCCGATCCCGAGCTGCGAGGCATAGGCGGGCATGAACGCGAACAGGAACCCGAACCCGAGGGCGATCGCGACGTCGGTCCCGAGCAGCCGGACGAAGAACCGGTCGCGCAGCACCTCGACGAAACCCGGTCGGTCGGCGCGTGGGACGTCGGAGTGCACGCGGCCGGCGGGCAGACCCGGGAGGACGCCGAGGAACACCAGGTACGTGGCGACGTTCACCGCGAACAGCCATTGGAACGAGCGCAACGTCTCGCCGCTCACGAGGAAGCCGCCGAGCACACCGCCGAGCGCGGCGCCGAGGTTGAGCGAGGCACGTTGGAACGCCGACACGGCCGGCCGCTCCTCCGGCTTCACGATGAGCGACAGCAGGGCCGCCTGCGACGGGAACCACAGCGCGTTGCCGATGCCGAGCAGCGTGGAGACCCCGATCGCTTCGGGAAAGCTGTCGACGACGGCGTACAACGACCCGGCGACGATCGACACCAGGCATCCCGCGGTCAGGGCCCGACGCGCGCCGAAGCGGTCCGAGAGCCACCCGGCCGTCGGCGTGCACAGCACCATCGTGAAGCTCATCGCGCCGACCGCCAGACCGGCGCGGTCGAGGGGGATGCCGCGGATCTCGTGGAAGTAGATGAGGACGAAGCCGAACAGGGCGGCGGACCCGATCATGTTCACGACCGTGGCGACGAAGAAGCGTTGCAGCGCGGGGCTGAACGATCGGAAGCCGGGGGTGGACACCGGCTCAGGGTAGGAGGGCAGACCGAATGCGACGAAGTGCGTTTCGTGCCTGCCGATCGCCGCGCTCGCTCGCCGCCACGTTTGGCGATTCCTGGGTCGGGGCACTCCAGGACATGAACGCAACCATCCTCTGGGTCCTCGCCGCCATCCTCGTGGTCGTCGGCATCGTGCAACTCCTGCAGGGACAGGTGATCCTCGGCGTGGTGCTGATCATCGCCGCCTGCCTCGTCGGCCCCGGTGGCTACAGCATGTTCAGCCGCCGAGCCTGAACGCGCGGGCCTCGAGCACGGTGTCGACCCATCGGCCCGTCAGCAGCAGTTCGGCTGCGACGGCGCCGATGGCGTCACCGCTCTTGGCTGCGTAGCCGTTGCAGCCCGCAGCGATCACCAGTCCGTCGGCCAGGTGGTCGACGTAGGGCAGATCGGTGGGCGTGTCGGTGAGGAGGCAGGGCTTCGTCTCCCAGCGAAGCGCCCGCAGCCCGGGCACGAGCGCCTCGGTCAAACGTCGGAGGTCGTCGAGTTCCCGGGTGTGCCGGTCGCCCCGCATCCACGCCGTCCGTGCTTCCCGATCGTCGAGCCGGAACGGTGCATGGCGTGTGGCGCCGAGCTTGAGCCGGACCGTGCCGTCCGGATAGGCGGTCGGCGGCACGGCGTAGACGTCGGCGAAGGCCGGGTGGTCGACCGGGCTCAGGACGGCCGGGAGACCTTCGAGTCGGGCCAGTTCGTCCTCGTCGAGCACAGCCGTCACGACGGTCTCGCCGCGCACCGACAGCTCCGGCACGCCGGAGGGCGGGGGTCGGAGCGCTCCGACGAGTTCGTCGGTGTGCGGACCTCCGGCCAGCACGACCCGTTCCGCCGTCATCGACCGACCGTCGTCGAGCGACACGTGCCAGCCGCGGCCGTCATGGGCGAGATGCGTCACGATCGCCCGGACGACCTCGGCACCCGCCCGCTCGGCGGTCGCCAGCTGTGCGGCGATCAAGCGTCGCGGGTCGACGTGTCCTGCGGGTGGCCCCTCCGCGAAGACGGCGACCCCATCGGGGAGCGCGATGCGGTCGTCGCCGGCGGCGGTCAGCCGCTCGATCGCGATCCCGTGCATCGCCAGTCCGCGTGCGACCAGCTCGATGGCCTCGATCGTCGCCGGGTCGTCGGTCGAGTACAGCACCGACGACGGGTGATGGAAGGCGATGCCACTCGTCGCCTCGAGGTGCGGGTAGTCGGCGATCGCCCGGCGGGCGAGCTCTGCCCATTCGAACCGTGCGTCGACGTGGCGCGTGACCCGGCCCGAGTCGTAGTGGCTCGCGAACACGCCGGTGTGGTCGGGGAGGGACGGCGGCTCGGCCTGGCCGATCCCGACGCACGACGCGCCCGCTGCCGCCACTCGTCGCAACGCGCCGGCGCCGATCGGTCCGAGACCCACCACGATCACGTCGACGGCGCTGCGCATGGTGACGAGGATGCCAGACCCGGGTGTGTCGCCGGCGGCGCATGTGTGATCAGACGACGAGCTTGGAGACCGTGCTCGAGCTCTGGTTCATCACCCACAGGTTGCCGGTGAACACGACGCCGGACGGGTTGGTGCCCACCGTCACCGGCGTCCCGACCGCCAGCGTGGAGATGTTGACGGGAACCACTTGGTTCGCCGACGACAGTGTCACCCACAGCCGGGTGCCGTCGGAGGCCAGGCCGAACGGGCCGTTGCCCACCGTGACGGTGCCGACGACGGTGTTGGTGGCCGGGTTGATCCTGCTGAGGGTGTTGGCGCCGTTGTTCGCGACCCACAGGGTCGTGCCGTCGTAGAAGCTCCCGTACGGCTGCGAGCCCACCGTGATGTTCGCGACCACGGTGTTGGTGGCGGGGTCGATGCGAGAGACGACGCCGCTGAGCCGGCTCACCCACACCGCACCGGCACCGGAGCTGATCATGCTGGGGTTGCCGGTGACGGCGATCGTGGCGATCACCGCGTTCGTCGACGGATCGATGCGGCTCACCGTGCCCGACGTGCTCGCCACCCAGACGCTGGTGCCGTCGAAGGTGATGCCGCGCGGTTGCGAGGCGACCGCCACGGTCGCGAGGACGGCGTTGGTCGCCGGGTTCACCCTCGACACGGTGTCCGAGCCGTTGTTGGCCACCCAGATCGACGATCCGTCCCAGGCGATGGCTGCTGGATTCGTGCCGACCGCGATGGTGGTGGACGCGTTGGTCACGATGTCGATCCTGCGGATCGACGCCGACGTCCACGACGTCACCCAGACGCTCGTGCCGTCGCTCACACCGCCGTACGCGCCCGGCACGGCGACCGTGGCCGCCGCGCCGATGCCGACGTATGCGAGCGACGACGACGGCGCGCTCGCCGTGCCGGCGCCGACGGCGTTGGTCGCGGTGACGGTGAACGTGTAGGAGGTGCCGGAGGTCAGCGAGCTGATCGTGCACGACGTCGTCGAACTCGTGCAGGTCGCGCCACCGGGGGACGCCGTGGCCGTGTAGCTCGTGATGGCCGAGCCGCCGTCGGAGGCCGGCGCCGTCCAGCGGACGGTCACCACGGCGTTCGACTGCGTCGCGGTCACGGCGGTCGGGATGTCGGGCACGAGTTGGAGCCCCCACTTGCGGCGGAGGTACTCCTCGATCTGACGGCGTTCGGCGGTGGTGAGCGCCCGGTCGAACAGGGCCACCTCGGCGATGTCGACGTCGGCCGTGCCGCCGTACGCGCCGTGCCTGCCGAGCGTCATCGTGCGCATCGTCTGGGCGCCGGTGATCGACGACGATCCTGTCACCGCGCCGTTCGACGAGATCCCGAGTGCGGTGCCGCTGCGCGAGGTGGTGATCACGTAGCCGACGTTGGCGACCGAGGTGTTCGATCCGATCGACGACTGGTACTGGCCGTTGGCGTCGTCGCGTACCTCCAGGGTGTTGTTCGCGGTCAGGTTGAACAACGGCCAGTCCTCCGGCACGCGATCGACGAGGCGGCTCGGCGCTCCCGAGCGGCGGCGCGTGACGACGAACATGGTGCGGTCGCCCGTGATGCCGTACGGGTTCGCCGCCGGTGTGCCCTGCAGGATGTTCGCGCCGTTGAACGTGATGACGGGCCACCCGTTCATCGTCTGCGTCGCTGCGGTCGGGCGGGTCGCGACCGACGGTGCCGACGTGTGGTTGGCGCGGCCCGACTTGTCGACCCAGGTCTGCACGGCGCCGGTGGAGCTGCCGGTCTCGTCGACGACGGTCTCGGGGCGGCCGTCGCCGTCGATGTCGGCACCGTCGACCCAGAATCGGGCCGACGAGCTCGTGAGCAGCGCCGGACGTGGCACGACCGTCGTCGGTACCGATGCGGGTCCCGTGCCGGTCGCGTTGGTCGCGGCCACCGTCACCGAATACACGACGCCGTTGGTGAGCCCGGCGATCGTGCACGTGAGCGTGGTGGTGGTGCACGTGCGGGTGGTCTGGCCGGTCGCCGTGGCGGTCGCCGTGTATGCGGTGATCGACGACAGGTACTGGTTGGCGCCGCGCCACGACAACGTCGCCTGCGCATCGCCGGCGGAAGGGGTCAGGGCGATCGGCGCCGACGGTGCCGAAGCCGCCTGTGTCCACTTGGCGGTGAGGTAGGCCTGCGCCTTGGCGACCGTCGCCGAGTCGAGTCCGCCGTCGACGAACAGGATCTCGCCGACCCGTCCGGCGAAGCTCCAGCCGCCCGAATAGTTCGGTCCAGCGGTCGCGCCGAGGAACGCGCGGTTCCAGTTGAAGGTGTCCGCGCCCGTCCCCGAGTCGCCGCCGACGCGCACCGGTCCACCGTCGAGCGCGTCGCTGCCGGCGGACGGGTTGACCTCGATGTTCTCGCTCGTCCGCCAGTCGCTGGTGCCGCCGCCGGAGGTGGCCACGATGCGCGTGTTGAACCCTGAGCCGGTCTGGCCCACCGCCCCCGAGCCGACCTGCCGTTCGGCCTGGTACGCCACGAGGATCGTCCAGTTCGGGCCATGGTCGAACGTCGATGCGCCCGAATCGGCGAGCAACCACATCCAGCTGTCGATCCCGTCGAACACGACGGCCTGGCGGCCTGACATGGTGCCGAGCTCGGGTCGGTTCGCCGCGCTCGTCTGCTGCGCGTTCGGCGCGCCGGCGGTCGCCCGGTTCGCCCAGGCCGAGATCTGCCACTCGTCGAACGACGCTGCGCTCGCCGCGGCGGTGAGCGCGGGTGACACGGTGATGATCAGGCCGTCGCGATCGGTGACCGTGTACGTCTGGCCGGCGATGCGGATCGTCGCGCCGACGGCGACGGGAGCCATGATGCGCGCCCGCAGCTGGGCGCCCGTTCCGGGTCCACCCACGACGACGGTGGGCTCGGAGGTGTAGCCCGATCCTCGCGTCGGCACCATCACCGAGGTGACCGCGCCGCCCGACACGACCTGGTCGGAGACCGCGGCGCCCGAGCCGCCACCGCCGGTGATCGTGATCGTCGGTGCGGTCGTGTATCCCGTGCCTCCGGTGGTCACGTCGATCCGCTCGACCACGCCCGACGACACCGTCAGTCGCGTGCCGCCGGTCGCCCCGCTCACGGTCACGCCGCTCCGCGTGGCCCACGCACCGGTGAGCGACGTCGAGTCGGCGGCGTCGAACCACCACGTGAGCGACGAGCCCAGCGAACGCGGTGTCCAGGTCGGGGTGACGGAGGTGGTGACAGCCGAGCTGCTGCCGTGGGCGTTCGCCGCGGTGACGGCCACCGAGTACGTGACGTCGTTGACGAGCCCCGACAGCGTGCACGAGGTCGCCGGCGCCGATGCCGTGCAGGCGACGGTCGGTCGGCCGCTCGCCGTCGCCGTGACGGTGTACGAGGTCAACGGGGCGTGACCGGTCAGCACGGGGGCGGTCCACGACACGGCTGCGCTGCTGTCGGCAGCGACGGCCGTCGGGCTCGCGGGCGGCGGCGGCGGACCGGGCGTGGTGTCGGACGTGGCGGCGGAGGGGTCCCCAGTGCCGACGGCGTTCAGGGCGCTCACGACGAAGCGGTAGGCGGTGCCGTTGGTGAGGCCCGTCACCGTGCAGTTGGTGGTCGACGCGGCCGCGGTGCAGGTCGCCCCGCCGGGCTGTGCCGTGACGCGATAGCCGGTGATGGCCGATCCGCCGTTCCAGGCGGGCGCGGTCCACGACACCCACGCGCCGCGATCGGCGGCCAGCGTCGTGACACCGGTCGGTGCACTCGGGGTGATCGCGACGCCCCACCGGCGGGCGAGGTACTCCTGCACACTGCGCCGTTCGGCGACGGTGAGCGCGCGGTCGAACACGATGACCTCGCGGTACTTGCCGTTGCCGAGCCGGCTGCCGCAGCAGTCGTCGGCCCCGAGCAGGATCGTCACCGACGTCGCCGTGCGCGTCTGGCCGGAGAACGACATCGCCTCGAACAGGCTGTGGCCGTCGAGGGCGCCGCCGGCGACGATCGGGTTCGAGCCCGCTTGGGTGATGTCGTAGATGTGGGGCGTCATGATCGACGAGGTCGGCGTCGTCTCCGCGGCGAACAGATAGCTGCCACCGGAGTTCGTCGGGTACCAGCCGACGAGTCCACCCCCCGGCCAGGGGTGGATGAGCGCACCGCTCGGTCGGCGCGACGACAGGATCCAGCCATAGGTGTTCCACGTCGAGGTGTCGCTCTGCGCCACCGCGAAGGCCGTGAGCGCCGGACCGGATGTGACCGTCGCGCTGTACGAGCCGTTGGCGTCGAAGTCGACCGCGGGCATGGTGGGCACGAACCTGCCGGCCATCGACGGCGTCGACTGGACGGCGTCGTTGTTGCTGCCGCTCTTGTCCTCCCATCGGGTCAGGACGTTCGCCGCAGTGGCACATGTCGTGCCGGCGCCACACAGTTCGGCGGAGCCCTCCACCGTGCCGTCGGCGTCGGGGTCCGCGGCGTCGAGCCACAGACGGTCGTTCGAACCGGTGAGCACGGCAGGGATGGGGACGACCGTCGCGGTCGCGCCGGTGCCGGCACCGGACGCGTTCGTCGCCACGACGGTGACCGTATAGGTGACGCCGTTGACGAGCCCGGTGAGCGTGCACGTCGTCGCCGGCGCCGTGCTGGTGCACGTTCGAGTGGGCTGACCGGTGGCCGTAGCGGTCACCTGGTATCCCGTCGTCGCCGGGGCGCCGGGGGAGGTGCCGGCGCTCCACGAGACCGCAGCCGTCGTGTCGCCCGGCGTCGCGCGCACGCTCGTCGGCGTGGCGGGTGTGCCGCTCACATCGATCGTGCGTGTGTAGACGACCGAAGCGCCCGTGGCGTCGATCGTGAGGAACGACACGGTGGCCGTGCCGCTCCCGGTGGGGATGCCGGTGATCGCGCCGCTCGACGACATCGTGAGGCCGACCGGGAGACCGGTGGCTCGGTAGGTGTAGGGGGCCGTGCCGCCGCTCACCGTGGGGGCCGTCGCGGTGTAGCTCTGGAGGGTCTGCGCAGCGGGCAGGGTCGCCGACGACACCGTGAGCACGGGGCTGGGCTGACCGAGCCGGGTGGGGCCCGTGCCGTCGATCGACACCCGGTCCGCGACGACCGCACCGATGCGGACCCCCGAGGTGCTCGAGATCCGCAGCAGGGCGTCAGGGGCATACACGACGCCGGCGAGATCCTCGACCGAGGCGCCGCTCTCGATGGTCACGTCGCTCGAGCCCGCCGACCACAGCACGAGACCGGCATACTCGCCCGACGTCGCCGGGGTCAGCGTCACCGTCGCGTTCGGCGAGATCGACACGCCGCGGTCGGCGACGTGCAGCAAGACGCCGTCGCCCGTCACCCGGGCACCGCTCGCGATCGTGAGGCCGGCACAGAAGACGTGGCGGCCCGGACGGAACGTCACCGAGTCGGAGATCGTCACCGCCGTCGGGTACATCGTCACGGTCTCGGGCCCGGCGCTGGAACCGATCACCGGGTTCGTGCCCGCGCGACACACCGCAGGTGTCGGCAGATCGGCCATCGGGTCGTTCACGCCCGACAACAGCGAGGTGGTGCCGGTCACGGCGAGCAGGGTCGGATCGCCGGTGATCGGTGAGGCACCGCATGCCGAGCTCACGATGGCATCGCCCAACACGTACGTCGTCCCCCGCCCGATCACGCCGAGCACCGGACAGGTCGCGTCACCGATCGCGAGCAGCGGCACCTGCGACGAGTTGAGCGTGGTCGGTGCGCCCTGCAGTTCAGCTCGGAGGCTGGCGCTCAGGGTCACGTCGAACGGGGCACGTTCGTCGCCGCCCGCGAGGGTGAGGGTGACCCGATCGGGCAGGCCGACGCACGACCGCACGGGGTCGCACTCGACGGTCGCCGTGTCGACGTGGTGACCGAGGATCGCCTCGGTGGTCGCTCCCGTTTCGCACGCCCGGCGGACGAACGAGCCGTCCGGCGACAGCCCGTAGGTGACGACCACGCGGTCGGACGAGGCGGCGCCGCGGTCGATCCACGCGAAACGCACGACGAGCGATCCCGCCTGCTCGCACCCGGCCCAGCCGGCGAGGTCGGACACGGTGGAGACGCCGAGGTCGACCGCCTGTTCGGCGGTGCTCGGGTCGATACCGCCCGCCGCCTGGGCGTCGACGGCGAGGAAGGCCGAGATCAGCTGGGTGTCGATCGAGCTCGCCACCGTCGACGAGGTGGTGTCGGCCGCGTTGAGCGAGGTCATCAGCGAGGCCACGAGGACGCCGCCGACGAGCGAGCTGAGCACGATCGCCATGACGATCTCCACCAGGGTGAACCCGACGTCGGCCCCGCGCTCGGCCCGCGCGCGTGTGGCGCGGGTCGGTCGCCGCGCCGGGCTGCTGCCGCCAGGCGCTGTGCTGAGGGTGGTGTCGTCCATGTGGTGAACCGGGTCGTACGAGCGGTTCCCGAGGACTGTGAGGCGCCGTGGTCGATGTGCCACCAGCTGGGCAGGGTTCGTCGAGACGTCGAAGGGGTACAGTCCGAGTGTCGCCCGTTCGGGTGGCCGTGGTCGCCGGGTGAGCTCCCCGGTGTCGGGCCCGCCCGTGCTCGAACCGAAGGGTGATGCCCGTGTCCGGTGAGCGGTCGATCAGGCTCGCGGTGGCGTTCGCCCGCGGCATGTCGCGCACTCCTGCGACCGGGTGGTGCGGCGTCGGTGTCGAGTTCCTGGTGGTGTCGGGTGTCGGGATCACGGTGATGGGCGGCGGTGCGGCCGGGCCGTTGTGCGTCTCGGACCCGTCGGTCGCGATCCTCGAGGACGCCCAGTTCACCGTGGGAGAGGGGCCTTGCCCGGAGGCATTCCTGTCGGGGGTACCCGTGTCGGCCGCGTCGTTCGGGCAGGAGACCGCCCGCCGCTGGCCGAGCTTCGCACCGCTCGCGGTGGCGAACGGGATGGGCGCGGTCTTCGCCTACCCGCTCGCGTCAGCGGGCGCCAACGTCGGCGTGCTCTCGGTGTACCAGCGATCGGCCGGCTCGCTCACCGACGGCCAGCACGCCGACTGCCTGACCTTGGTGGAGGTGATCACCGAGACGATGCTCAGCCTGCAGGACACGGCGCCGCCGGGCGAGCTCGCTCGCGAGCTCGACGACGCGGTCGCCTATCGCGCCGAGGTGTATCAGGCTTCGGGGATCGTGGCCGTCCAGCTCGGTGTGCCGGCGGCCGAAGCGCTGCTGCGCATGCGTGCCCACGCCTTCGCTGCCGACCAGACACTCGATGCCGTCGCATCTGCGATCGTCGACCGACGACTCCGGCTCGACGAGCCGGCGCCCGGCGTTCCACCGCCCGGCTTTCCACCGCTCGGCTTTCCAGCGCCCGGCTTTCCAACGCCTGGCTTTCCAACGCCCGATGGAGGAGGACGTTCATGAACGACGACAGGACCATCGGTGATACCGGCCGACAGCCGAGTGTCGAGGAGCGCGCGCTGCGCCGTGAGGAGCTCACCGCGATCACGTTCGTCGAGATCGTCGACACACTCGTCGACGACTTCGACGTGATCGAGGTGCTCACGGTGCTCACCGCCCGCACCGTGGAGCTGCTCGCCGCCTCCGCTGCCGGGATCCTCCTCGCCGACGAGCACGGTCACCTCCGCGTGATGGCGGCGTCGAGCGAGAAGATCCAGCTGCTCGAGCTGTTCCAACTGCAGAACGACGAGGGCCCGTGCCTCGACTCGTACCGGACCGGCACCGTCGTCGCCCACCCCACGCTCGGCCCCGACTCGCCGTGGCCGCGCTTCGCTGCCGAGTCGGTGGCGTCCGGATATCCCTCGGTGTGTGCGATCCCGATGCGGTTCAAGGAACGCGTGCTCGGCTGCCTCAACCTGTTCATCTCCCGACCCGTCGCGCTGCCGCCGACCGACGTGGCGCTCGCCCAGGCGCTCGCCGATGTCGCGAGCATCGCCGTCGTGCAGGACCAGGCGACCCGCCTCGCCGCGGTCCGCGAGGGCAACCTGCAGCACGCACTCACGAGTCGGATCTCGATCGAACAGGCGAAGGGCATGGTCGCGGAGTACGCCAGGGTCGACATGGACCAGGCGTTCGCCCGCCTGCGCCAGTTCGCCAGGAATCACAACCGTGGCCTCACCGAGGTCGCGCAGTCCCTCGCCACGGGGGAGCTCGTGATCGAGTCGGTCGCGGGACCACGTCGACCACGCACGGTCCCACCCGGGCCGGCGAGCTAGGTTCACGACAGGCGGGTCGCCGAGATCCGTTCCTGCGTTCGCCCCGGACCCCGGCTGCGCCCGAGTTCTTCGGGAGGTGCCGCGTGTCGGGAGACCCGACCCAGGACGAGTTCACAGCGCACGGTGCGCCGTTCCGCGACGAGTGGCACGTCACGGTGCGCGGCGAGCTCGACCAGTCGACCAGGGGTCTGCTCGTCCTGGCATGCCTCGAAGGTGGCGCCCGGCCGGTCGTCGTCGATCTCAGCGCCGTGTCGTTCATGGACGCGGCCGGATTCGGTGGTCTCGTCACCGCTCGCGCGGTGATCGCGATGCGCGGGGCATCGCTCGCGGTGCGCAATGCGACCGGGGCGGCCGATCGTCTGCTCGAACTGCTCGAGGCGAGCGAGCCGGCACTCGGTGGGTACTGGTCGCCGCGTCTCGACCAGGTGCTGCCGTCAGACATGCCCATCGAGAGGCCGGGTGACGGGGCCTTCGGCTGGGCCGAGTGATCGAGCTACCGCGATCCCGAGACGTGACGTCCGATGTTCATGGCCGCCCATGGCCGTCCGTGGCCGTTCCTTGCCGTTCCGAGGTGCGATGGGTGTACGTTGCAGGTGAGCGGTTCCGCCGCTCACCTGCGTTGCTCCGGACCCTGGTCGCGCCGTCCTGTGGAGGTGCAACGTGTACGTGCCGAACGCTCCAGCGACCACCGACGGTCCGGACGCTCGCTGCTTCGCCGTCACCGTCATGACCGATGTCGACGGCCACCTGGTGCAGCCCATCGGCGAACTCGATCTGGCGTCGCGGACGTCGATGTTCGATGCGTGCACCCGGCCCGACCACCGCGATGTCGTGGTCGATCTGTCGGCCCTGCGGTTCATGGACTGCGCCGGATACGGCTCGCTGGTCGCTGCCCGACACGAGTTGGAACGACGCGGTGGCTCGCTCGACGTGCGGGACGCGTGCGACGAGCCGCCGCGCCTCATCCAACTCGTCGCCGGCCAGCGCTACGCCGTCCCGGCATGAGCAGACCTCATGGGGCGCTCAGTCGATGGTGACGTCGTCGCGCTGCAGGGTCTGCCGGCACGCGCTGCAGGCCAGCTCGGGGCGGAACCCGTGCCCGCACGCCCGATGGACCGCGACCACCGCCGGACCGTCGTCGGCGCGCAGCCATCGCTCGCCCCACGAGAGCAGCGTGGCGACCACGCCGAACAAGGCTCGCCCCTTGGCCGACAGGCGGTAGCTCGAGCGGTCGGGACCCTCCGGATCGCGGACGTGTTCCAGCACGCCGAGGTCGACGAAGCTGCGCAGCCGATCGGACACGACGGTCGGGGGTGCACCGAGCAGCCGCTCGAATTCGCCGAAGCGGGTCGCGCCCATGAACGCCGCGCCGACGGTCGCCGACGACCAGCGGCTGCCGATGATGGCCATCGTCTCGGGGAACATGTCGGGACCCTCCGCCGTCGCCGAGCGCGCGCCGGACGGACGACGGCGGTTGCTGCCGGCCGGGAGTGAGCGGGCGAACGTGCCGCTCGGCCCGAACGTCGCGTCGACGTCGTCCACGGATGCTGGGGTCGAACATGCGCTGCAGCGCAACAGCGGACGGAATCGCTGCCCGCAGGTGGCGTGCAGCATGTGCGGCAGCCGACCCGCCTGCCCCTCGACGTGCTCCTGTTCCCACGCCCAGATGGCGAGCAGCAGTTGCCACAGATCGAGGCCGGAGCGCGTCAGCGCGTACTCGTGACGGCCGGCGACGGGGGAGGGCACGCGTCGCAGCACCCCACCGTCGACGAGGGCGGCCAGGCGGGCCGACAACACCGCGTCGGAGATGGCGAGGCGCTGCTTGAAGTCGACGAACCGTCGCGCGCCGATGAAGGCGTGGCGGATGATCAGCAGCGACCACTCGTCGCCGAGCAGGCCGAGCGCGGCCCCCATCGCATTCGGGCCCGCGTTCGGGCCTGCGTCGGGTGCCGAGTCCGCGGCCGGGTATGCGGCCGCGCTCGTCGCCGCCGGCGTGGCCGACCGCTCGATCGCCCTCGCTCGGCTCAGCGCGACCGGCCGAGCTGCGATGCCGGCGTCCAGCACGAGTGGGTGCCCGACGAGATCCGCTCGGGCAGCCGGACGCGAGCGATCGGACCGTCGGTGAGCGACGTCGCGTCGAAGATCAGGCACTCCGAGCAGTCGTTCACCATGTCGGTGGTGAACGTGATGAGGTAGCCGTCGTCCTCGGCCGTGGCGTTCGGTCGCGGCGCGAACGGTGTCTCGCTGCCGAACACGCCCTCGCCGAACGCGTAGCGCTCCTCGCGGCCCGACTGCACGTCCTGCTTCACCAACCCGTCGAACAGGAACCAGCCGGGGCGGCCGGTCATGTTGTACGTGTACCGGTAGTCCTTGCCCGCGATGTTCGGGTTGATCATCCCGAACTCCATCACCCGGTCGGAGAGCGACTCCTCCTTGGTCTCGCCGGTGACGAGGTTGAACCGCCAGCGGTGCGGGCGGGCCTGGAGGCGGTTGACGTCGATCGTGCGGTAGAGCGACATCCCCTTCGGGGTGCCCTCCTGCTTGGCCGGTGCCGGGTCGTGTTGGAAGAAGCCGTCGAGCACGAGTTCGTCGCCGTCCTCGAACGCGTTGATCCAGTGCAGGACGTAGGTGGGGGCACCCTCGAACCAGCGGATGTCCTCGGTGCTGCCGCGCCGGGGCACGACGGCGAACCGGGTCGGGAGATCGCGGTGGAACTTCGGCACGTGGGCGCCGAGCGGGATCAGGTCGGGATCCCAGAACATCGGCAGGTCGTTGAGGATCGCGTAGTTCTCGCTGAAGGCCATGTCGTGCGGGAGACGCGGTCCGGGCAGCGGCACGTCGATCGAGTGCACGAGTTCGCCCTCGGGGCTCACGACGCCGTAGTGCATGAACGGGGCCTCGGTGCTGTAGCCGAACACGAGCAGTTCGCCGGTGTGCTCGTCGAGCTTGGTGTGCGCGGAGATGCCGGTGGGCGACGGGAAGTCACGCACCCACGGGGCCTTGCCCCGATCGGCGAGTGTGATCGGGTCGAGCTGGTACACCTCGCCGCACTGCCAGAAGCTGGTGAGGGCGACACCGTTGTGGACGATGACGTCGGTGCTCGACGAGTCCTTCATCCGGCCGCGTGCACCCCAACCGTCCTCGCGCTTGGAGTTCCCGGCGAGGTCGTAGAAGCCGGTCCAGAGCGACTCGCCGGCGTCCTGCTCGGCCAGGAAGCCGTCGGTGCGCACGAACCGGTTGTGGTAGCTCGCCCGGCCGCCGGCGAAGGAGATCTGATGGATCATCCCGTCGCCATCGAAGGGGTGGTACATCCCGATCGACGGGTGCAGTGGGTTCTCGGTGTTGCGCAGGTACACGCCCTCGAGATCGGCCGGGATCTCGCCGGCCACGACCTCGAGGTCGTCGGCATCCCATTCACGGGTGTTGGGCCGCCAGGCGCCGGTGCGGTACGGGTGGTCGTCGTCGACGGGCAGCGTGGTCGGGACGGTGTTGACGAGGGTGGGGCTCTTCTGGCTCACGGTCGGCCTTTCGCTACATACGAGCAGGGGGGATCGGGTCGCGCTCAGGCGCTGACGACGAACGAGACGGTGGTGGTGGTCGAGCCACCGATGTTGAGGGTGGCGAAGGTGCGCGCGCCCTCGACCTGGGTGTCGCCGGCCGTGCCGGTGACCTGATGGGACGCGTCGACGACCATCCGGATACCGGTGGCGCCCACCGGGTGACCGCCGCCGATCAGGCCGCCCGACGGGTTCACCGGTGTGCTGCCGTCGCGTTCGAGCACGCCCTCCTCGACGGCCTTCCAGCTCTCGCCCGGGGCGGTGATGCCGAAGTGGTCGATCGCCATGTACTCCGACGGCGTGAAGCAGTCGTGGGTCTCGATGCCGTCGATCGCCGACACATCGGCGATGCCGGCCCGGCCGAAGGCGTCGGTGATGGCCCGACGCACGTGCGGCATGACGTACTCGTCGTCGGCCGAGCGCTGCAGCTTGCCGGCGAGCGGCAGGCCGACGGTGCGGTGGCCCCAGCCGACGATGCGCGGCACGGTGTCGAGCGGGCGGCCGCGGGCGGCGGCCCACGCCTCGGCGGTGCGCCGGCCGGCGAGCACCAGTCCGGCGCCGCCGTCGGTGACCTGGCTGCAGTCGGACCGCCGGATGCGCCCGTCGATCACCGGGTTGGCGACGTCGTCGGCCATGAAGCTCTCGGGCGTGTGCGCCCAGGCACGGGTCTGGGCGTTCGGGTTGTCCTTCGCGTTGCGGAAGTTGAGCTCGGCGATCGCCGAGAGGTGCCGCTCATCGATGCCGAAGCGGCGGTCGTACTCATCGGCGAGGAGGCTGAACATGTACGGCCACATGTGCGTGGCCTCCTGCCCCTCGTGGCCGATCCACGCGGCGGCACCGAGGTTGCGGGCGGCCTGGTCGCCGGGCACGTTCCGCTCCTGCTCGGCGCCCACGACGAGCGCACAGTCGTAGCGGCCGGCCTCGATCTCGGCCATCGCGGCCAGGATCGCGATGCCGCCCGAGGCGCACGCGGCCTCGTGCCGGGCCGCCGGCACACCCCACAGGCCGGGCTCGACCGTCGCGGGCATGCCGCCGAGCTGGCCCTGCCCGTTGAACAGCTGACCGAACGCGTTGCCGACGTGGATCGTCTCGATCTCGGTCGGCTCGACGGCGGCGTCGGCGAGCGTGCCCGCCACCACGTCGGCGACGAGATCGCTGATCTCGAGACCCTGCTTGCCGTAGTTGCGGGCGAAGTCGGTCTGGAACCCGCCGAGGATGAAGATGTCCGTCGAGTGTGTGGTCACTTCGTCAACTGTAGTGACCGGGGCGTCCTTCGGCCAGGTCCCGGATGCCGGCCACGGTGGCCTCCATCGCTGCCTTCAACTGGGCGAGCCGCCGCTCGAGGATCGGCTGCTCGCGCTCGGGCCGCTTGCGGATCATCGCCGACGTGCCCGACACGCCCGGGCCCATCACCACGCGCTGGCGGAGGCGGACGGTGCGACCGATCGGCTCGAGCTCGAACGACCACTGGGCGCCCGGCTGATCGGGATCGACGACGTTCCACGCGAACACCCGCTCTGGCTCGAGCCGGCTCACCCAGCACGTCGTGGTCCACTCACCGACGCCATCGAGTCGGTTGTGGCCGACGAATCGCGCGCCGACGGCCGGTTCGGGGTCGAGCCACTCCACCCGCTGCAGTTCGCCACCGAAGCGGGCCGGGGTGGCGACGTCGCTGACGAGGGCCCAGACGGCGGACGGCTTCGCGGCGATGTCGATCTCGACGGTGACGCCGACGAGGTCGTCGAGATGGGCGAGCCCGTCGGCCGACGGCGCCTGGCGGGTGTAGCCCCACCGATCGAAGTAGGTGATGTCCTGCGCCGGTCGACGGCGGGCGGGCTGGAACTCCGTGCCGACCGTGTGGGCCACGGGCAGCAGCACCACCTGCGTCACGCCGTCGGGGATGCCGAGCAGGTCTGCCACTTCCTGGGCGCGGTTGAGATGGATGGTGGTCCACGCGGTGCCGAGGCCGCGGGCCCGAGCGGCGAGGCAGAAGCTCCACGCCGCCTGCAGGACCGAGTCGAACAGACCCGGACGACCCGAACCGTCGTGGCTGCCCCAGATGCACGCGATGACGATCGCCGGCACCTCCTCGAGGTGGCGGGCGAGGTACGCGCCCGAGGCCATCACGCGCTCGCTGCCGTGGCCGGTGCCCTCGAGCCGGTCGGCGAGTTCGATGATCCCCTGCCCGCCGGCCTGCCGGTAGAGGTCGGCCAGTGCCGCCTTCGTCGCCGGGTCGCGCACCACCATCCATCGGCGGCTGGAGATGTTGCCGCCGGTGGGTGCCTGCTCGGCGAGGTCGATGCACTCGAACAGCGACTCGTCGGAGATCGGCCGCGTGAGGTCGAGCCGGGTGCGCACCGATCGGGTGGTGCGCAGGACGTGATCGACCGCCGCGCTGTCGCCGCTCATCGGGCGAGTTCCGTCGGTGCGACGGCGGCGCCCAACGCGGCGGTCATCGCATCGATCAGGGCGATCATCGAGGGCGCCTTCGGCACCATGCGTTCGGCGGCGTGGTACATGCCCGGCACCACGTGCACGTCGCACGGCACGCCCGCCGCCTCCAAGCGGGTGGCGTACTCGATCGACTCGGTGTGGAACAGGTCGATGGTGCCGATACCGATCCACGCCGGCGGCAGGCCGCCGAGGTCGGTCCGGCGCGCAGCCGATGCGTACGGGCGTGGTTCGTCCTCACGCACGGGATGGCCGAGGTATGCCGACCACGCATAGCGGTTCGAGGTGTTGGTCCACGTGAGTGCGTCGGCATCGGTGCGCAGAGCAGTCCGGTCGTCGAGCATCGGGTACTGGAGGAGCTGGAAGCAGATCGGCGGCCCGCCGCGGTCGTGGGCGAGCTGCGCCAGGCACGCGGCCAGCCCGCCGCCCGCGCTGTCGCCGCCGACCACCACACGCGCGGGGTCGACCCCGAGCGATCCAGCGTTGGCGTGCAGCCACTCGAGTGCGGCGTTGCAGTCGTGCAGGCCGGCGGGGAACGGGTGCTCGGGGGCGAGGCGGTAGTCGACGCTGACGACGACGATGTCGAGCTCGGAGGCGAATCGGCTGCAGAGACCGTCACCGTCCACCGGTGTGCCCATCACGAGGCCACCTCCGTGGATCCACAACAACGCACCGCTCGGCCGTACACGGCCAGGTCGGTCGTAGATCACGACCGGAACCGCGAGTTGATCGCCCGATGCCGGTACCACGTCGGTGCGGCGGTCGACGCCTGCGGCCATGGCGTCGGGTTGCTGTGCCGACAGGAGCTTCCGGCCGATGGTCACCGACCGGTCGCTCCTCAGCGACATCGGCACGTAGAGCACCGGACTGCGCAGCTCCGGCGCCACGTGTGCGAGCTTCGGTCGGCGTCGTGCGACACCGGCCCCAGCCAGGCCGAGCAGGACCGTGAGAGCCAAGACGAGACGCTTCATGGGCGTCGATCCTGGCACAGCCCCGTTGCGCATCGATGTGCCGTGGCACGCTCGTCGGTGGCCGGCGTCAGTCGTCGCACTCGGAGACGACACCGCCGAAGCAGTCGTCGTTCGCGAGCTTCTCCCGTGCCGTGGCGAACTTCTCCGGGCACCCGATCTCCGCGGTCTCGACGAAACCCGGCGGGTAGCCGGCCGGGTTGACGAGCATGTCGTACACCGAGAACTCGTTGATCGAGTTGGGTGGCGTGTCGACGCAGATCGTGCGGAAGCTCGCGATCGCCTGCGTCCGTTCCTCCGGGGTCTCGAACACCAGACCGGACGCATCGAGGGCGGCCGCCACTTCGGTCTCGTGGAACTCGACGAGCACCTCGGTGTCGGAGGCGCAGGAGGCGATGGTCACCGACGCCAGGGCGATCGCCGCAGCGATCGTCCGGCGGGTCACACCCGGTCGACGGGGTCGGTGGATCAGACGAGCGCCGGCGCGAGGGTGCGCCACTCGTCGACCGGCAGGGCGCGCGGGTCGCTGGTGAGCACCTGGATGCACACGTGGTCGGCGCCGGCGTCGCGGTGCTGTTGCACGCGAGCGGCGATGGTCGCTTCGTCGCCCCACACGACGAGCGCGTCGACCAGGCGGTCGCTGCCACCGTTGGCGATGTCGTCGTCGGTGAAGCCCTGACGCTTCCAGTTGTTGGAGTAGTTCGGCAGACCGAGGTAGGTGGCGAGGTGCATGCGGGCGATCTCGCGGGCCTTGGTCGGGTCGGTCTCGAGCACGACGCCCTGCTCGCTCGCCACCAGGCCGTCGGCGCCGATGCCCTCGCGGGCCTTGGCCGTGAGCTCGGGCGTCACGAGGTACGGGTGCGTGCCGGCGGTGCGCGTGCGGGCGAGCTCGAGCATCTTCGGGCCGAGCGCAGCGATCACGCGATCGTTCACCGCGAGGGGAGTGGGGGCGGCGTCGAGACCGTCGAGATAGGTCGCCATCGTCTCGACCGGCTTCGTGTAGGTGCCCGGTTCGTTCACGTGGTCGATGAACGGGCGGTGGCTGATGCCGATGCCGCACAGGTAGCGGGGACCGTGCTCGGCGGTGAGCTGCGCATGCTGTGCCGCGGCCTCCTCCGGCGTGTGCATCCAGACGTTGAGGATGCCGGTCGCGATGGTCGCCGTGGTCGTGGCGCCGAGCAGGGTGGCGAGCGGGGTGAAGAGGTCGCCGCCGACGTCGGGGATCCACAGTGCCGAGTAGCCGAGCGACTCGAGTTCGGTCGCCGCCGGTGCCACCGCCGCCATGTCGCCGTAGCGCAACATGCCGCTCCAGATGCCGGTTCCTGTCAGTCGTGCGCTCATGCGAACGAGTCTGCCAGCGATCCCCCCCGCGGTTCGTGTCGGCCGAACCTCGAACGGGTCGTGGTCGACGTCCGACTCGCTGCGTCCGGAGGACGGCTACTGTGCCGCCGATGTCGGCTCGCGCGCTCCCATGAAGACCATCGGCAACATTCTCTGGCTGCTCCTCGGTGGGCTGGCCCTCGCGTTCGGGTGGTTGCTGTGGGCCGTCCTGCTGGCCATCACGATCATCGGCATTCCCTTCGCCCGACAGTGCCTGAAGCTCGCCAGCTTCTCGCTGTGGCCGTTCGGACGTGTCGCGGTCAACGACCCGACCGCCACCCGGCTCGGCGTCCTTGGTGCCATTCTCTGGTTCATCCCGGGCCTCATCATGGCGATCGGGTACGTCATCTCCGGAGCGGTCCTGTGCCTGACGATCATCGGGATTCCATTCGGGATCCAGGCGTTTCAGTTGGCTCTGCTCGCGCTGGCACCATTCGGTAAGAAGATCGTCCGCACCGACGAAGTCGGCCGGTCCTCCATGCCTGCGGCCGCTGCACCCTGACGGCATTCGACGACATCGCTCCACGACCCTGGATCGGATCGTCGGTGGACATCGTCCACTGATCGAACTTCATCGCCGGTCGGCGCGACGGTGGCCCGGGGCACGAAAGCGCGTCGCGTGAACGACAAACCCGGACCCTGATGAGGGTCCGGGACTTGCCGATGTCTCGCGACATCACTTCGGTTGTGGAGCTGGGGGGAATCGAACCCCCGTCCATCAGGCACCGAGCGCCCGTGCTACGACCATTCCCGACCTTCGCCCTGACGCAGGGCGGCTGACGGGTCAGCTGGCCGTCATCCGAAGATGGCGGCCCACGAATCGTCTTTCCGAATCGTCATCGGTCTTTCCCGACGTCAGCTGTCTTTCCCGCTGTCATCCCCCGCTTCTGGTGCCAGGCTGCGGTGGATCGGCCCCGTGCGCCATTTCTGGTCACGATGTCTCTTCACTACCTGATGAATCAGGCGGCGAGAGCGAACTGCTCGTTGGCAATTCTGTTTTTTGCCCCGTTTAGCGAGTCTGAGCAACTCGGGTCGCACGTCCGACCGATGAAACTGACGTCGAAACCTGTCAGCCCCGTGGTGGGTCTTGCATCGC
This sequence comes from Actinomycetota bacterium, assembly GCA_026393475.1. Taxonomy (GTDB): domain Bacteria; phylum Actinomycetota; class Acidimicrobiia; order Acidimicrobiales; family Ilumatobacteraceae; genus VFMC01. The sequence goes on along the minus strand of JAPLAA010000104.1, from coordinate 228,493 downwards.
CCATGCTACCGGCGGGGTGCGACGGCCGGGGCAGGCCGTGTCCCGAAGGAGTGTTCGGTACTGAGAGCCATCGCGTCGTACCATCTGGCGCCATGAACACCCGAGCCGCCGACGCGGGGGCGATCGAGGCGGCACGAGCGGTCGAGCTCGACCGGGCCCGTGTCGGGTTCCTGCTGCCCGGCATCCGGCGCGGGTTCCTCATCAGCGCCGTGCCCATCGTGGTGCTCGGCATCCTGCTCTGGTCCGCCGACGCCGACGGCGCCACGACGTGGGTCGTGTTGCGCCTCTGCCTCTCGGCGGTGCTCTTCGCCGCAGTGGTGCGCATGGGCGACGGGCTCGCCGACCCGACGCGCAGCCTCAACCAGCTCACCGTCGTGATGGTGATCGGCAGCGTCGGCTGGGGGCTGCTGCCGATCCTCGTCGACACCTCGGACATCGACGCCCAGGCGGTCGCGATGTTCGCGATCATCGCCAACCTGGCGATCGTCACGATCACCTGCGCCGCCGATCGAAGGATCTATCTCGCCGCCGCCGTCCCGGCGTTCGCGCTCGGGGTCACCGGCCTGCTGGTGATGAACGGCGACGGACCCGATCGGCTCGGCTGGCTGGCGTTGCTCGCGCTGCCGTATTCGTTCGCGATCTTCGTCACCGCCAACCGCACGCTGGGGGACGGCTTCGATCTGGCGTTGCGCAACCAGACCCTCGTCGACCAGCTCGAGGTGCGTCAGACCGACCTGCGCGCCATGAACGAGCGGCTGCAGTTCGCGACGGCGCAACAGACGTTGCTGCTCGACGAACGTGCCGCGCTGATCGCCGCCGTCGGTCACGACCTGGGGTCGCCGCTCGGCGCGGCGATGCTGACCGCCGAGATGCTCGCCGATCGCCACGACGCCCTCCCGGCCGAACGCCATCCCGAGCTCGCCCGGCGGATCCACACCCAGGTGCACGACGCGATCGTCGTGCTGCGCGACCTCACCTCGACCCAGCGACTGTCGGAGACCGACATCGAGGCCAGTCGCACCCAGGTCGATCTCCACGACATCGTGAGCGTCGTGGTCGCGCGCCTGCGCGAACCGGCTGGCGCCGAGCAGCAGATCCGCAGCGAGGTGCCGCCGGAGTCGTGGCTCTGGGCCGACCCCGCGCTGCTCGAACGCATCCTCGACAACCTCGTCGGCAACGCGGTCAAGTACACGCCGTCGCGCAGCCGGATCGACATCGGTTGTCTCATCGTGGACGAGCCGGACGGGCCGGACGAGCCGGTCGGGGCGTCGCTCGTGTGGGTCGACGACGACGGCCCCGGGCTCGCCGAGGGCATGGAGGAGACGGTGTTCGAACCGTACGTGCGCGGGCTCGCCACCTCGGCGACCTCCGGGTCGGGCGTCGGCCTGTTCCTCGTGCGCACGTTCGTGCGCCTCCACGGCGGCGAGGTGTGGTGGGAGCCGAGCACTCGCGGCGGGTCGCGCTTCGTCGTCAGCCTGCCCAACCGTCCTTCCGACGACCGGGGCACCGACGACCGGGGCACCGACGACCGGACACACGGCGTGACCGCCGATGGCTGATGCTCCTGTCGGCGCGCCGTCGGCAGCCGTCACGCGGTCCGACGAGCTCGCCACCAAGCGCGCCACCTGGCGTGGGTTCCGCGCGTCGCCGTCGGGTCGGGTGATCCTGCCCGTCGTGGCGGCGTCGGTGTGCGCCAGGGTGCTCGTGGGGGAGTGGGGGCGCGGCGACCTCGCCGTCGTCGCCGCGGTCGCCGTGGCCACGGGGCCGGTCGAGTGGTTCATCCACAAGTACCTCCTGCACGCCGCACCCGAGGCGTGGACCTCACGTCGTCTCGGCACGGGCTCGGGCCACCGGGAACATCATCTCGATCCGCCGGAGTTGCGGTGGCTGTTGCTCCGCGGCATCGACGCAGCCGTGTTCCTCGTGCTCCTCGGACTCGTCACGCTGGTCTGGGCGCCGCTGCTGACGCTGCTGGTCGGCGGCGACGTGTGGCCGTCGTTGCTCACCGCGTTCACCGTGACTGCCGCCGGGTTGGGCCACTACGAGTGGACACACCTGCTCGTGCACACCCGATACCGGCCGCGCTCGCGCTACTACGCGCGGCTGGCCCGCAACCACCGGCGACACCACTACCGCAACGAGGGCCACTGGCTCGGTGTCACCTCGAACCTCGGCGACCGGTTGCTGCGCACCTACCCGGCGAGCGCCGGTGCGGTGCCGCTGTCGGGCACGGCCCGCACGCTCGGCCAACCGTCGGACTGATCGGTCGCCTTCCGTGCGCCGCACCCGCACCGGCAGCGGGTCGTCCTCACGGAACCGAGCGTCAGGAGGCGGCGGCAGGCGCGCTCAGCGCCAGGCCCTTGGCGTGTAGGCGGCGGTAGCGGCCCTCGACACCGAGCAGGTCGTGATGCGTGCCCTGCTGCACGATGACGCCGCCTTCGAGCACGACGATGCGATCGGCCGAGCGGACCGTCGAGAGCCGGTGGGCGATCACCAGGGTCGTGCGATGGTTCGGCAGGTTCGAGAGCGCCTGGACGATGAGCTCTTCGGACTCGGTGTCGAGCGCGCTGGTCGGCTCGTCGAGGATCAGGATCGGGGCGTCGCGCAGGATGGCCCGTGCGATCGAGATGCGCTGTCGCTGGCCACCGGAGAGGTTCGCGCCGCGTTCGGTGATCATCGTGTCGAGACCGTCCGGCAGCCGGCAGGCGAACTCGTCGACGAGGGCGAGCTTCGCGGCCCGGTCGATGTCCGAGGCGGACGCCCACGGACGCCCTGCGGCGATGTTGTCGCGCAGCGTGCCGTGCAGCAGCACGCAGTCCTGCAGCACCGTCGACACCTGGCTGCGCAGCGAGGCCAGCGTCATCGACCGCACGTCGATGCCGTCGAGCGCGACCCAGCCGGTGGTCGGGTCGATCAGCCGCGGCACGAGCGAGGCGATCGTGCTCTTGCCGGCACCGGTGGGACCGACGAGGGCGACTGTCTCGCCCGACTCGATGTGCAGATCGACGGCGCTCAACACGGGCTCTCGGCCGTAGGAGAACGAGACCTCGTGGAGGTCGATCGCGCCGCTCAGACGCGGAGCGAGCACCGCGTTCGGGGCGTCGACGATCTGGGGCTCCTCGGCCAGGACGGCCATCACCCGCTCGGCGGCAGCGAGGCCCTTGGACCGCGTGCGGCCCAGCTTCGCCAGCGCACGGATCGGCTTGTACACCGACCCGACGTAGCTGAGGAACACCAACAGTTCGCCGACCGAGAGCTTGCCGTCCATCACCCGGATCGCACCGAACCACATGATCGCGACGGTGGACAGGACGCTGGTGATGTCGACCACCGGACTGAACCGCGCCTGGAGCCGAACGGCCTCGAGGCCCGCGTCGAGGCTCGTCCGTGACAACCGGTCGAAGCGGTCCTGCTGGTGCGGCTCGAGCGAGTACGCCTGCACGAAGTGGATCGCGCCGAGGGTCTCCGAGGTGGCGGCCGCCACCTGGCCGTCTGCCTTGCGCGACCGGCGCTCGGCATCCTTCAACCGGGAGGTCAGCGAGCGGACCGTGATCGCGAGCACCGGCGTGACCGCGAGGGCCAGCAGGGCGAACATCGGGTCGAGGACGAACAGCACGACCACCATGCCGACGAGCATCATCACGTTCGGCACCAGCACCGACAGGAGCTGGACGATCATGTCCTGGGTGCGGTCGACGTCGCCCGTCACGCGGGCCGACAGGTCACCGACCCGGTTCGCGCCGTGATAGCGCAGCGACAGCCGGTTGAGATGAGCGAACACGGTCTCCCGGATCCCGTTGGCGAGGTGCAGCCCGGCCGACGACAGGATGCGTGTGGCCCAATAGCCGAGCACGGCCGTGGTGGCGACGATCGCGACGAGGCCGAGGCAGGCCATCGCCAGCAGCGTCTTCGGGTGGTCGCTGGCCGTCGCGTCGTCGGCGAGCAACTCGTCGACCACCCACTTCAGCGGCCACGGCTGGGCGAGGCCGACCACGACCTCGAGCGCCGCGAGCAGGCCGCCGACCGCCAACACCCGCCGGTACGGGCGGATGAAGCCCCGCATCGCACGACGGGAGGCGGAGCGGTCGGGGTGTCGTCGGAGCACCTTGCCAATCTGACGGTCGCGGCAGGTGGGCTGATAGTGAACGTTGGTCGTAGTACCGGGGGCGCGGCCCGTGCCGACAGCTCCGCCGGAGCATCGGGTCTGGGCCACACTGTGCGAATGCTCGTCGACTGTGCTGCCTACGTCGAGGGTCGCCGTGTCGACCTCGGCGCCGACGCTCCGTCGCTGTCGTCATGGGTGTCCTCGGGCTCGGGCTTCGCGTGGCTCGGCTTCCGGATGCCGAACGCGAGCGAACTCGGCGAAGCGTGCGAGGCGCTCGGTCTGGACGAGATCGAGGCTGCAGAGCTCCTGGCGCCTCACGAACGTCCGGTGCTGTCGCTCGACGGGCCGATCACGCAACTCGTGTTGCGGACCGCTCGCTACGACGACGCGTCCGAGACGATCGTCCTCGGCGAGATGACCGTGATCGCCGGGCCGCGCGCGGTCATCACGGTCCGACACGGCCAGGCGAGTCCCCTCGCCAAACTCCGCGCCACGCTCGAGTCCGATCCTGATCGACTGCACGGCGGGCCGATGGGCGTCCTCGCTGCGGTCGTCGGTCGGGTCATCAACGACTACCAACCGGCGATCGACGGCTTCGAGAAGGACGCCGTCGAGGTGGAGCGGGACGTCTTCTCCGAGACTCGGCACCAACCCGTTCGTCGTCTGTACGCGCTCAAGCGCCAGGTTCGCGAGCTCCTGGTCGCGATCGATGCGCTCCAGGATCCGCTGAATCGGCTCATGCGCCAGCGTGGACAGCGGCTCGACGACGACGTGCTCGCGGAGCTGAGGCAGCGGATCAACTCGATCGCACCGTCACCCGAACGCAGTCGCTCCAGAACCTGCTCGATGCGGCACTGACCGCCAGCCTCGCCCAGATCTCGGTCCAACAGAACGACGACATGCGCAAGATCAGCGCCTGGGTGGCGATGGCGGCAGTGCCCACCCTGATCGCCGGGATCTACGGCATGAACTTCGACCACTTCCCGGAGACCCACTGGCGGTACGGGTATCCGATGGTTCTCGTGGGCATGGCGGCGATCGCGCTCGTCATGCGCCGCGGCTTCAAGCGCAGCGGTTGGCTCTGACCGCCAGATCGATCATCGTTGCGGATCGCGCCACATGCCACGGAACGTGGGGCCGTCCGGGGCCGGGCGGTCCTCCCACAGCTGACGGAAGCCGTGGCGGGCGTAGAAGGACAGGTTCTGCTCGCTCGATGACTCGAGGTACGCCGGGAGGCCGTCGGCGTCGCAGCGGTCGAGGACCGGCCGGATGACGGTTGCGCCGATCCCGCGGCCCTGCGCGGCGGCTCCCAGGAGGAACAGGTAGAAGTGGGCCACGTCGTGCGGATGGTGCGACGCGACGAACTCGCCGAGTGTCACGAGCCGGCCCGTCGCTGCCTCGCCCAGGTGCTCGTGGATCGCCGCCCCGAACGCCGCGCCCTCGTCCTCGCGGAACGGGCGGACGTCGGGCGGGGTCCACAGCGCCCCGCCACCGCAGCCGTCCACCGTGTAGAGGTGACCTCGCTGGATCCCTGCGGCGAGCGCCGGGCGGAAGAAGCCGGGTGCTGACGCCTCGATGCGTCGCTCGCGGTCGGCCAGTCCGGTCACCCACAGGATCATCGGATCGTCGGCGAAGGCCATCGCCAGCGCGGTCTCGAGAGCGGGCAGGTCGCCGGCGAGAGCGTGGCGTGCCGTCGGCTTGGTCATGCGGTAGCTCCGTTCGTTCGGTGCGCAGCGGCCCATGCCACCACGTCGTCGAGGGCGGTCGGGTCGCTCAGCGAGCCGCGGCTCGCCACGCGTTCGGCCGGTTGGCCGGCGAGGAGGCGCTTGATCGGCACCTCGAGCTTCTTGCCGGAGAGGGTCCGCGGGATCGCGCGCAGCTGATCGATCACGTCCGGGACGTGACGGGGCGAGAGTTCGGTGCGCAACGCGACCGTGATGCGACGGCGGAGGTCGTCGTCGAGGTGGGCGCCCGGGCTGCACACGACGAGCAGGATCAGGGTCCCGGGTCCGCCGTCGGTGTCCTCGAGGTGCACGACCACGCTGTCGGCCACCTCGGGCATCGACTCGATCACGCGGTAGAAGTCGCTCGTGCCGAGCCGCACGCCGCCCCGGTTGAGCGTGGCGTCGGACCGGCCGGTGATCTCGCAGGCGCCGTCGTCGTGGAACGTGATCCAGTCGCCGTGGTGCCAGCGACCCGGGAACGTCTCGAAGTAGGTGGCGCGATACCGCTCGCCGGTGGGGTCGCCCCACAGACCGACGGGCATCGACGGCAACGGGGTCGAGATCACCAACTCGCCGGTCACCCCCGGAGGGCAGTCGACCCCGTCGGGATCGACCGCGCGCACGTCGCAGCCGAGCATCCGGGCCGTGATCTCGCCCGCACGCACCGCGAGCGTGGGAGCGCCGCCGACGAAGGCGGTGCACACGTCGGTGCCGCCGCTCACCGAACAGGTCTGCACCGACGCGCCGACATGGTCGCGCACCCACCGGAAGCCGTCGGCGGGCAGTGGCGCACCGGTCGAGCCGACCTGGGCGAGGCGCGACAGGTCGAACGTCGTGCCGGGTTCGAGGCCCGCCTTGCGACAGGCCATCAGGAACGGCGCGCTCACGCCGAACACGTCGAGGTGCTCGTCCGCCGCGATCCGCCACAGGACCGACAGGTCGGGCGCCGCCGGGTCGCCGTCGAACAGCACGATCGTCGCGCCCACCAACAGGCCCGACACGAGGTAGTTCCACATCATCCAGCCGGTCGTGGTGAACCACATGAACCGATCGCCACGGTCGAGGTCGTGGTGCAGCGCCAGCACCTTCAGGTGCTCGAGGGTGATGCCACCGTGGCCGTGGACGATCGGCTTCGGCAGCCCCGTGGTGCCCGACGAGAACAGCACGTACAGCGGGTGGTCGAACGGCACGGGCTCGAACTCGAGCGGGCCCACCTCGGCACAGAGATCGACCCAGGTGGTCGTCGCCACGTCGTCGGCCTCGGCGTGGAGGTGGGCGTGGAGGTGGGCGTGGAGGTACGGCAGGTGCACGACGTGCTCGAGCGAGGGCAGCGCGCCGACGATCTCGGCGAGCTCGGCGCGGCGGTCGACGTCCTTCGCACCGTAGCGGTAGCCGTCGACGGCGATCAGCACCGTCGGTTCGAGCTGCGACCAGCGGTCGATCACGGCCCGCACGCCGAACTCGGGCGCGCACGAGCTCCACACCGCACCGAGGCTCGCGGTCGCCAGGAACGCGACGATGGTCTCACCGATGTTCGGGAGGAACGCGGCGACCCGATCGCCTCGCTGCACGCCGAGCCGGACGAGCCCCGCCCGACACCGAGCGACCGCATCGCGCAGATCGTCCCACGACCACTCGACCCGGTCGCGCGTCTGCGACAACGACACCATCGCGGGCGCTGCGCCCGTCGAGCGCACGGCGTGCTCCGCGTAGTTCAGGGTGCCGCTCGGGAACCAGGTGGCGCCCGGCATCGTGGCCGACGCGAGCGCGTCGGTCGGACGGTCGTGCCACTGCACACCCACCCAGTCGGCGAACGTGCCCCAGAACGACCCCGGCTCGTCGATCGACCAGCGCAACAGCGACGAGTACTCGTGCAGATCGAGGCCGGTCCGGGCCGACGCCTCACGCGAGAACGATGCCAGCCTGCACCCGGCCACCGCGCCGGGTTCGGGTGTCCACACGATCTCGCCGCGTCGGTCGTCGCTCACGTGCGGCGACACTAGTGACCGTCGACGGCGCCCTCCGGTCCGCACCGCCCGCGGCGGATCTTGACGAAGTCGACACGGACGCGGCGGGCGGCACACGACCACGCTGCGTACGATCCAGGGCTTGAGGACCGCGCAGAACCTCTCGACGACCGGCCGCCGGCGGATCGAGCCGACCGACATCGCCGGTTCGCGCATGGGCTACATCGGCGAACTCGACGGACTGCGCGCACTGGCCGTGGTGATGGTCATGGCGTCGCACCTGCACGTCGACGCGTTCCGAGCGGGTGAGATCGGTGTGACGATCTTCTTCGCGCTCAGCGGCTACCTCATCACCAGGTTGCTGCTCGAGGAACACCGCGACCACGCCCGGATCTCGCTGCCACTGTTCTACAAGCGGCGCTTCCTGCGCCTGCTGCCACCGCTCTACCTCATGCTCGCCGTCATGGCGGTGGTGCACCTCGTGGCGCCCGGCTTCCCGAACCTGTCGTGGGTGGGGCTGATCCTCGCCGCCACCTACACCACCGACTTCGGCATCGTCGCCACCAGCGGCTACCCGAGCCCGGCGACCGATCACACCTGGTCGCTGTCGGGCGAGGAGCAGTTCTACTTCGTGCTCCCCATCGTCGTCGTCGTCGCACTCAGGCAGCGTTGGCGGATGACGTCGTTCGCCCGTGCCACCGTCGCGTTCACACTGGCGGGTGGCGTGATCACCGCGGTGCTCGCCGCACAGCTCGATCAGGGCAACGTCCGCATCCTCACCAACCCGTTCGTTCGGGGGTGGGAGTTCCTCGCCGGAGCGGCCGTCGCGGTCGTCGTGATGACCGACGCGTTCCACGTCCGCGATCGGGTGCAGCGCCATGCCACCGCAGCTCGCGTCGCGATGGCCGTCGGGTTCGCGTTCATCGTCGTCGCCGCGTGCACGCCGGGATGGACCGAGCACAACCTCACCTCGGGCGTGTCGTTCGGCCTGGCGATCGTGTCGGCCGGCATCGCGGGTCTACTGGCCGAGGGTGTCGTCGCTCCCGGCACGCGATGGATGGGCTCATCGGTCGCGACCTGGGTGGGGCGCCGCAGTTATGCGATCTACCTGTGGCACGTGCCGATCTTCCAGCTCGTCTACCACTACCTCGACGACCTGTCGGTGCTGCAGGCCGCGGCGATCCAGCTGCCCCTGTCGCTGCTCGCGGCCGAGGCGTCGTTCTGGCTGGTGGAGCGCCCGTTCGCAGCGATGCGGCGGCGCCTGCGCCCGACCTGAACCCGACCTGAGCCCGGCTTCGAGGTCAGCCCCTGCGGGCCTGGCCCTTGGCCTGACGGCCCATCTCGCGTTGCACCTCGCGCATGGTGTCGCGCTCCGCGATCGCCTGGCGCTTGTCGGCCTGCTTGCGGCCCTTGCCCACGCCGAGTTCGACCTTCACCCGGCCGTCCTTGAAGTACAGCGACAGCGGCACCAGCGACACGTGCTGCTGCGACACCAACGCATCGAGCTTGTCGATCTCGCGTCGGTGCATCAGCAACTTGCGGGCCCGATTGGGGTCGTGGGCGCCGATGCCGTGGGCGAACTGGTACTGCGGGATGTGCACCCCGTCGAGCCACACCTGACCGCGGATCACGCGGGCGTACGAGTCGGCCAGCCGGACGGCGCCCTCTCGACAGGCCTTCACCTCGCTGCCCTGCAGCACGATGCCGACCTCGAGCGTGTCCTCGATGGCGTAGTCGTGACGGGCGCGACGGTTGGAGGCGATGACCTTGTTCTGGCGCTGGGTTCCGGAACGATCGCTCGACGCTGCCATAGGGGAACGTCAGGCTACCGGGCCACCACCAGGGTGATCAGGCCGGCGACCACCACCCCCGACGCCACCATGCGCCGACGACCGGCGGCCTCGCCCAACACCCGCGAACCGGCGAACGCGGCGATCACCACGCTCGACTCGCGCAGCGCGGTCACGTACCCGACGGGTGCTCGACGGAACGCGAACTGCACCAGGCCGTAGGTGAACGACGACGCGATGCCGAGCACGAGGAACCGGCGCCAGTTCACCCGCATGGCCTGGCTCATCGCCGACGCCCGTCCGGTGACCAGCCCGTAGGCGGTGGTCATCGTGCCGGTGCCGACGAACGTGGCGAGGGCGTACAGCGCGTTGTCGGTGGAGCGGATGCCTTTCGCGTCGCTCACCGAGTAGGCCCCGATGGTGACGGCCACGACCAGCGCGGCCCACAGTTCGGGTCCCCTCGCCTTGCCCGCGAGGAGGAACAGGCCGGCGGCCACGACAGCGATCGCCCCGATACCCAGCGGGCTGAGATGGTCGTCGAGCAGCAGCAGCCCGCCGATCGCGGCGAGCAGCGCGCCACCACCTCGGGCCATCGGATAGACGAGCGAGAAGTCGCCGTGGTCGTAGGCGCGGGCCAGGTACACGCAGTACGGCACATGGATCGTGCCCGACAGGAACGCCCACCACCAGCCGTTGGCCGGGAAGCCACCGACGGCGAGGATGACGACCAGCCCGATCGCTCCCGCCAGGGTGAACTGGCCCCACAGCGCCAGGAATCGGTCGCCGCCCTGCTTGATCGCGAGGTTCCACCCGGCGTGCAGGACCGCGGCGGTGAGGGCGAGAACGGTGGCGAGCAGCACGGCGCGACGACGCTACCCTCCTCGCCGTGGCCGCCCCCGTGAACCGCAACCCTCCGCCGGCGCCGCTCACCTTCCCGTCCGCCGCGTTCGCCAGGATGATCGGCCACATGTACGACGGCTACCCGCTCGAGGCGTGCGGGCTCCTGATCGGCCGGGGCAACACGGTGCAGACCTTCGTGCCGTGCACGAACGTCGCTGCGTCGGCCCGGGTGTACAGCATCGACCCGCGCGAGCACCTGCGGGCCGAACGTGCTGCCGACGACGCCGGCCTCGAGGTGATCGGGGTCGTCCACAGCCACACCCACAGCGAGCCGTACCCGAGCCCCACCGACGTCGCCCAGGCGCCCGACCCGGGCTGGCACTACGTGATCGTGAGCCTGAAACGGGGCGCGCCGGAGAGCCGCAGCTACCGCATCGTCGACGGCGCGATCTCGGAAGAGCCCATCTCCGTCGCCTGAGATACGATTCCTGAGGAATCCGATCGGCATTTCCGTTGTTGAGATGCAGGCAGCCGTCGATCGGTCCCGGTCGGCAGTGATGTGCAACGGTCGGCAGTAATCGGAAGCGGTCGGCGACGGTCGGCAACAGGACAGATGGACAGTTCCTCAGGAGGACGGCACATGATTCCCGCACACAGCGTGCTCGATCTCATCGGCAACACGCCCACGGTGGACGTCAGCAACCTGTCGCCGAACCCTCGCGTCCGCATCATCGCCAAGCTGGAGATGCAGAACCCGTTCGGGTCGGTCAAGGACCGCATCGCCAAGAACATGATCGAGCAGGCCGAGAAGGACGGGCGCCTGCAACCCGGCCAGACCATCGTCGAGCCGTCCTCGGGCAACACCGGCATCGCCCTCGCCGCGATCGCCCGGATCAAGGGCTACCCGATCAAGATCCTCATGCCGGCCAGCGTGTCGATCGAGCGTCGCCAGATGCTCGAGGTGTTCGGCGCCGAGGTGATCCTCACCCCTGGTGAAGAGGGCAGCAACGGTGCCGTGCGCCGCGCCCAGGAGATGGCGGCCGAGCATCCCGAGTGGTGCTTCCTGTACCAGTACGGCAACGACGCGAACCCGTCGGCCCACTACGAGGGCACGGGCCCCGAGATCCTGCGCGACGTCCCCGAGATCACGCACTTCGTGGCGGGCCTCGGCACCAGCGGCACGCTCATGGGCACCGGCACCTACCTCAAGGAGCACAAGCCCGACGTGAAGATCGTCGCGGTCGAGCCGCCGCTCGGCGAGCGCGTCGAGGGTTTGCGCAACCTGGAGGACGGCTACATCCCGCCGGTGTTCGAGATGTGGCAGGGGATGGAGGTCCTCGATCGCAAGCGGGTCGTCCGCCCTCGTGAGTCGCTCGAGTGGACCCGCCGCCTGGTGAACGAGTGCGGCATCTTCGCGGGCATCTCCAGCGGCGCAGCGCTCGCCGGCGCGGCCAAGGTCGCGAGCGAGATCGAGGAGGGCACGATCGTGTTCATCGTGTGCGACGGCGGCTGGAAGTACCTCTCCACCGGCGCCTACACCGACGATCTCGACGAGGCCGAGCTCAAGGCCGAGCAGATCATCTATTTCTGACCGTGGTCGCCCGGAGCCACCGGAACCGGCGGATACACCCACCGACGGTGATGAGAACGGGTCAAGTCTTGATCGCCGCATGCCGATATCCGGAGGTGCTCGCCGACACGTCCATGCGCTCCTTCGCGCCCCGCCCGTCCCACCGCCGCCCGTCGGCCCTGGTCAGCGCCGTCATCGCGCTCACCTCGCTGCTGGCCTCGGCATCGCCGCTCGTCCCCGGTGTCGCCGTCGCGACCGTCGGCGCCGAGCCGGCGTCCAATGCCGGTCCGTCGGCGTTCGTCGCGATCGCGCCCACACGTCTGGCCGACACCCGTCCCGACAGCGGCGTGGGTGGTTTCACGCAGGTCTCCGACCGGCTCGTGCGGGTGCAGGTCGCCGGCCGCGCCGGCGTACCGTCGACGGCGAGCGCCGCCGTCGTCAACATCACCGCCGTCGATACGCAGGCATCCGGCTGGGTGGCCGCGTTCCCGGCGGGTGAGGCGATGCCCGAGGCGTCGTCGCTGAACGTCGACCGGGCCGGTCGCGTCATCTCCAACCTGGCCACCGTCCGGCTGGGGCCGAGCGGCGAGATCGACATCGCAACCAGCTCGGCGATGCACCTCGTCGTCGACGTCGTCGGCGCCTACGCACCTCGTCCGGCGGCCGTGGCCGCGGGACGGCTCGAGACCCTGAAGCAGGGTGCGGTGCGGGCGCTCGACACCCGCCAGCAGCTGTGGCCGCTCGCGGCCGGCGAGGCCCGCACGGTCGACGTCGGCGCGGTGGGCGTGCCCGCCGGAGCGAGCGCGGTCGTCGTGAGCCTCGTCGCGACCGAGGCGGAGGTCGGCTACTGGACCGCCTTCCCGACGGGTCAGGCCCGACCGTTGGCGAGCTCGATGAACGTCGACACGCCCGGCCAGACACGCAGTGCCCAGGCCATCATCAGCCTCGCGCCGGGCACGAGGACGTTCCAGGTCTTCTCCCAGACGGGCGGCCACCTCGTGGTCGACGTGGCCGGATGGTTCACCGGACCGACCGCGCCCGTCAGCACCGACGGACTGTTCGTGCCGACCAGCCCGACCCGCGTGCTCGACACCCGCGCCACGTTCTCGCTCGCGCCGTGGGGCGGCACCACGTTGGAGTTCGGCACCGGCTCACCGTTCCCGTTCACGACCGCGGCGGTCGCGCTCAACGTCACGGCGACCGACCCGTGGTACCTCGGGTACGTCACGGTGCACCCGGCCGGCGTCCAGCGCCCCGGGTCGTCGAACCTCAACGTGACCTCGCTCGACCAGATCGTGGCGAACCACGCGATCGTCCGGGCGGGCAGCCGCGGGCTGTCGGTGTTCACCCAGTCGGGGACGCACCTCGTCGCCGACGTCGCCGGGTGGTACCTGGGCACGCCCGAACCGAGCACGCTGCCCGAGCCGTACACGGCGCCGACGACCCCCACGGCCGCGGTCGGGATCGCCGCGCCGGGTGCCGGCATCGGCACGTCGATCGGCACCAACCGCAACATCAACGCCAACATCGACAGCGGCCGCGCCGGCCTCTGGATGGGGTCGGGCCAGCTGGGTCTGGCCGAACACAACGTCTACTTCGCGCACCGCACGAGCCACGGCGGCCCGTTCCGCACGCTCGACCGGCTCACGATCGGATCGACGTTCTCGATGGTCGGCGCCGACGGCCGCACGTACCAGTACCTCGTCACCCGCCAGGACGTGATCCTGCCCAAGCCGGCCGAGTTGTTGAAGGTCGTCAATGCGGCGGGCCCGATCACGGTGACGCTCGTCGCGTGCCACCCGCCGGGGTCGATCCGCTATCGCCTCGCGGTGAGCGGGCGGCTGATCGGCGTGTCGGGCTGACCTCGTCGGCGGCCGCCACCCTTCACCCACTGCCGACCGAACAGGTAGATCACCGGCAGGGTGAACAGCAACGGACCGACGATCGCGAGCGGCCGGGAGAGCCACCACCACAGATCGGGTGAGGTCGGCTCGTTGCGCTCGCCGGCGATCGCGTACTTCACCGCGCGGTGCAGCGCCATGCCCGTCGTGTGGAACAGGAACAGCGGCATCGAGAAGCGGTTGATCGTGTCGTTCGCCCGTTGCCATCCCGTTCGTTCGAGACGACGTTCCATCGACGGACGGAGGATCTCGGCTACGCCGGCCTGGAAGGCCACGAGCGCCACGATGCACAGCGACGGCGGGGCCATGTTCGAACGTTCACCGGGCACGCCCACCATCGACCCGGGGTAGAGCCCGCTGAACACGAGCCCGGCCAGCGCGAACATGCCGCCCCACATGAGCGTCCAGTCGATCCGTCGGGTGGCGTGGACGATGCGTTGGTAGAAGAAGCCGAGCTGGTGGCACAGGCCCCACACGATCAGCATGTTCACCATGCCGAGCCACTCGAGGTCGTAGCGGAAGCGGGCGATGTCGATGCCCGCCGCGGCGCCGGCGAGGAACACGATGACGATCGAGTCGAACCGTTCGTGCAGCCAGAGGAAGATCGGCAGCAGCGCGACCAGCACGAGATAGATGCCGATGAACCACAGCGGGCTGACGACCAGGAACACCGCCCGCCCGATCCACGTGAGGTCGAACACCGCGCCGAGCACCGAACCGAGCACGAGCCAGACGATCAGCAACGACAGCGCCGGCACGGCCAGGCGCTGCAGCCGACGGCCGACGAAGGCCCAGATGCTCACGCCTCGCGCTCGCGCCGCGGTCCAGGCCGTGAGGTGTGCGTAGCCCCCGATGTAGAAGAACAGCGGCATCACCTGCAGCAGCCACGTCGCGAGCCACAGCCCGGTAGTGAAGCCGATCGGATTGGTCGCGTGCGGACCGTCGTCGCTCCAGATCACGATCGTGAAGACCCAGTGCCACAGCACCACGACCAGGAGGCTGAACGCACGGAGGAAGTCGACGTACGCGTTCCTCCGCTGTCCATCGCCGTGGCCGGTGCCCGGTGCGGTCCCCGGTGCCGGGTCACCCCCTTCGGCGGCGGGCGTGGCGGCGGTACCCTCGGTCATCGATGGTCGATCGTAGGCCGCGGCCCGAGGCTGGGCAGTCCGCTGGGCAGACCGCTGGGCCATCGTCGGCGACAGCGACGTTCGCTGCGGTCCTCGCGGTGCTGGTGGTGGCGAACGTCGTCTCGAACCGGGTGATCCCGGCACCGCTGTACGTCCCGTGGAACCTGGCCGTCGCCGCGATCCTGCTCGTCCTCGCCCGCCGCCGGGTCGACGACGTCGCCCTCGGCCTGGGGGAGTGGCGTCGCGGTGCGGCGTTCGGCGCGGTGCTCGCGGTCGCCACGCTCGTCGTGATGCTGGTCGCCCTCGCGATGCCGGTGTTCCGACAGCTCTACGACGACCGTCGTGTCGACGACGACCTCGTGACGGTGCTCTACCAGGCGCTCGTCCGCGTGCCGTTCGGCACCGTGCTGCTCGAGGAGGTGGCGTTCCGTTCGGTGGTGCCGGCGTTGGCGGCCGAACGCCGAGGGGTGCTGCGCGGCAGCCTCATCGCGTCGGTGCTGTTCGGTCTGTGGCACGTGCTGCCGGCCTGGAATCTGAACGAGGCCAACCAGGTGGCGGGCGACGTCTTCGGCTCCGGCGTCGCAGGCACGGCGCTCACGGTGGCGTTCGGCGTGATCGGCACCACGTTCGCCGGCCTGTGGTGGTGCTGGATCCGCTATCGGTCGCGCAGCATCCTGGCCACGGTCATGGCGCACACCGCGACGAACACGATCGGCTACCTGCTCGCGTTCGCTGTCACGCGTTGACGGCTGCGAGCCGTTCGCGTGCGGCCTCGCCACGGCGGGCGACGGGCACGTGCTCGGCGCCGTTCGCCGCGGCGAGGCCCATCACCGGCATGTTGCTGTAGACGCACTCGTAGGCACCGGCGGGCACCTTGTAGGTCTCGTGGTACACGCCGACGTCGCCGCTCGTGCCGACCTTGGCGTTGAAGTCGCGCCACGCCTGCAGGTGCGGATCGTCCTTGTCGCGTGCGAAGTGCTCGAGCTGTTCGAACGAGCGCCAGTACTGGATGAGCGTGATCGTGCGGCCGGCCCACATGGTGCGGACCCCGAGCAGGCCCTTCTCGGGATGGGACATCAGCTCGGCGATCATCGGGCCCATGGCGCGCGACACCGGGATCCACTTGTGCAGCTTCCAGAGCTTGTTGACGCGCATGCCGATGACGAACACGACGAAGTCGTCGTCGATCGAGGCCGAGAAGCGGCCGGGCTGGACCGTGAAGCGTGACATGGGGACTCCTGCGGGGTGACGGGGTGACCGGGTGACGGGGTGGCGGAATGGAGAGTGAAACTATCCGTTGATGGATAGTGGCACTCACCATTCGCCGTGTCAAGCGCGTACACTCGGGCCCGATGAAGATCGCCGCGCTCAGCAGCGCCACCGGGGCCAGCGTCGCCACGCTGAAGTACTACCTCCGCGAGGGGTTGCTGCACCCCGGTGTGGCCACCGCCGTCAACCAGGCCGACTACGACGACTCCCACGTCCGCCGTGTTCGGCTGGTGCGCGCGCTCGTCGACCTCGGGCACCTCAGCATCGCCGAGGTCGCCTCGGTGGTCGCCGCCGTCGACGACGTCGACGTCCCCATCCACGACGCGTTCGGCATCGCCCAGGACGCGATGGTGCCCGATCGGCCCCGCGACGACGATCGACACGCGTCGGCGCGATCGCTGGTCGACGCCCTCGTGGCGCGCCACGACCTGCGGGTGCGTCCCGATGCCGAGGCGCGCAACATGCTGGCCGACGCGCTGGTCCACATGGCCGAGTTCGGATTGGTCGACCTCGCGTCACCGGCCGCCGACGGTTCCGCGCAGTTCGACGCCTATGCCGAACTCTTCAAGCAGTGGGCCGACCACGAGATCGCGTTCGTGCCCGACGGTGACCGCTCGGAGATGGTCGAGTACACCGTCGTCGGCACCCTCGTGGTCGAGGCGGCGATGAGCGCGATCCGCCGACTGGCGCTCGAGGACGCGAGCGAGCGGCGGTTCGGCGACAGCGGCCGCAGATAGCCTCGGCGGGCGATGGACCAGCGTCCGATCGGGATGTTCGACAGCGGCTTCGGCGGGCTCACGGTGGCCCGCGCCGTCATCGACCTCCTGCCCGCGGAGGACATCGTCTACGTGGGCGACACCGGTCGATACCCCTACGGCTCGAAGCCCCAGGCCGACGTCGCCGCCTACGCCCGGCAGATCGCCCGGTTCCTCATCGACGAACACGACGCCAAGGTGATCGTCGTCGCGTGCAACACGGCCGCCTCGGCGGTCGACCTCGCCAGCGAACTCCCGGTCCCCGTCGTCGGCGTGATCGAGCCGGGTGCTCGCGCCCTGGTGTCGGCCACCCGTTCGGGCCACGTGGGGGTCATCGGCACCGTGGGCACCGTCGGTTCGGGCTCGTACCAACGTGCCGTGGCCGCGGCCGCCGACCACCTCGGCGCGGCCGATATCGAGCTCGCCTGCGCGGCGTGTCCCGGCTTCGTCGAGTTCGTCGAACGAGGTGTGGTCACCGGCGACGAGATCACCGTGCTGGCCGAACGGCTGCTCGCCCCCGTGCGCGAAGCCAAGGTCGACACCCTGCTCCTCGGGTGCACCCACTACCCGTACCTCGCCCGCGTGATCGGCGAGGTGATGGGCAGCGAGGTGGTGCTCGTGTCGTCGGCAGACGAGACCGCGTTCGCGCTCCGCACCCTGCTCGACGACACCGGCCTCGCGTGCCGCTCCACCGCCCGGACGGGTCGGCACACCTTCCTCTCATCGGGCGACGTCGACTGGTTCCGCGCCCTCGGGCGCCGCCTCCTCGGCCCCGAGCTCACCGAAGCCCTGCCGGTCTCGTTCCCCGATCCCTGAACGATCCCGTCCCGGCCCCGCCCGATCGGTCACCATGCATCCGGCCGCACGAGCCACGCCAGCAGTCCTCACCCACCAACCCGCCAGAACACTGGAGACCGACATGACCCGATTCGACGGACGCGCCGCCGACCACCTGCGCCCGATCACGTTCGAGCGCGACTACACCGAGATGGCCGCCGGCAGCGTCCTCGTGTCGTTCGGCAAGACCCGCGTGCTGTGCACCGCCTCGATCGACGAGAGCGTGCCGCGCTGGATGAAGGGCACCGGCAAGGGATGGGTGACGGCCGAGTACTCGATGCTCCCCGGCGCGTCGCCCGAGCGGATCGACCGCGAGGCCGCCAAGGGCAAGCAGAGCGGCCGCACCGTCGAGATCCAGCGGCTGATCGGCCGCTCGCTGCGCGCCGCCTGCGACATGAAGTTGCTCGGCGAGCGCCAGGTGATCGTCGACTGCGACGTCCTCCAGGCCGACGGCGGCACCCGCACCGCGAGCATCTGCGGTGGCTACCTCGCCCTGCACGACGCCCTCACCCGGCTGCAGCAGAACGGCGCGATCAAGCAGCACCCGCTGCACTCGTACTGCGCCGCGATCAGCGTCGGCATCGTCAAGGGCACGCCCGTGCTCGACCTGCCCTACGTCGAGGACTCCACCGCCGAGGTCGACATGAACGTGGTGATGCTCGGCCGCGAGGGCGCCGAGCCCAGCTTCGTCGAGGTGCAGGGCACCGCCGAAGGCGTGGCGTTCAGCCGCAGCGAACTCGACGCGCTGCTCGAGCTCGCCTCGGCCGGCATCGCCGACATCATGGGCTACCAGGCGCAGATGATCGCCGACGCCCCCACGCCGCGGCCGCTCGGTCGCTGAACCCGATGCCGTCGATGCCGTCGATGCCGTCGATGGGGGGCCGGATGCAGCTGGTCTGTGCCACGGCGAACGCGCACAAGGTCGACGAGATCGCCGCGGTGCTCGGTGACCTCGTCGAGCTGCTGCCGCGCCCGGCCGACGTGCCCGACGTCGTCGAGGACGCGGGCACGCTCGAGGGCAATGCCCGGCTCAAGGCCCGCGCCATCTGCGACGCCACGGGGTTGCCGGCCGTCGCCGACGACACCGGTCTGTTCGTCGCCGCGCTCGACGGCGGTCCCGGTGTCGAGACCGCGTACTTCGCCGGGCCCACGGCCACCTACGCGGAGAACCGCGACAAGATGCTCGACGTGCTCGCCGGCATCACCGATCGGCGCGCCGAGTTCGTCACGGTCGCGCTCGTCGTGTGGCCCGACGGCGAGGAGTTGCTGGTGCGGGGCGTGTGCGCCGGGCACATCGCCGAGGCCGAGCGCGACGGCCGCGGATGGGGGTACGACCCGCTGTTCGTGCCCGACGACGAGCATCCGTTCGCCGACGGCCGCACCTTCAGCCAGATGACCGACGACGAGAAGAACGCGATCTCGCACCGCGGGCGGGCCTTCGCCGCGCTCGCTGCAGCACTCCGCGCTCGCTGAGTCGACGCAGCGGCGCTGCCAGGGCCGTTCCCGGCCGTTCCCGCGCGGTGCGTTGAAGCGGCGTTGCCCCGGGCTGGCAGACTCGCCGCGATGATCGACGAGGTGCGAGCCGCCAACCAGGCCTTCTACGACGCGCACGAGGCCGCGAGCACCGAGGCGATGAGCGTCGTGTGGGAGCACTCCGATCGGGTCGTGTGCGTCCATCCGGGGTGGCCGATCCTGCGTGGGTGGCCGACCGTGCAGGAGGCCTGGCGCCAGATCTTCGCCGGCCCGCACCGCAACCAGTTCATCCTCACCAACGAGGCGATCGCCGTGCACGGTGACGTCGCGTGGGTCACCGTCGACGAGAACCTGGTGTCGATCGAGGGCGGCGCCACGGTCGCGGCGACGAACGTCTTCGCTCGCACCGACGGGCGGTGGCTGCTCGTGGCGCACCACGGCTCGACGGTGGTCTACCGCATGACGTCCGACGACGACTGATCCCCGTCCCGCGCAGGTGCCGCCGCCGTGGGCCAGGTGCCGACCGTCTCGTAGCGGGCGCCCTCGGGGCGAAGGGTGCTCGCCACCAGCGCGACCTCGTCGACGTCGAACGAGGCCTGCACGAGCGCCCCGACGAGGTCGGGCATCGGCGAGCGCGGTCGGATCTTGGCGAGCGTGAGGTGACCCATGAAGCGCTTCCTGGGCGGTTCGCCGATCGCCGCGGTCGTGTCCGCGACGGCGGCGGCCAGCGCATCGACCCCGGCCACGGGCAACACGAGCGACCGCTCGCCCAACACGTCGACGCCAGGGCCGAGCCGTGCGGCGCACGCCTCGAGGTGGGTGCGGTCGAGCGCGTCGGCGACCTCGTCGACGTTCGCCTCGCCGAGGAATCGGAGCGTGACGTGCCAGTTCTCCGGTGGTAGGAAGCGCACGCCGCGCTGGTCCTTGCGCCGCATGGCCATGAGGTCGGCGACCACCTCCTCGGGCGGCCACACGGCGATGAACAGTCGTGCCATCCCGCCAGTGAACACCAAGGTGAACCCGGGGCGCGAGCGAGTTCCGATCCTGCGGCGTCGACGCGTGTCGATGCTGACGGACGCCCGTCGACGCGTGTCGGCGCCTTCCCACGCTCGTCGTCGCTCGACACCTCGCCTAGCGTGACCGGCATGGAGCACGGGCAACGGGTGATCATCACGGCGGCAGCGGGCGGCATCGGCCGTGCGATCGCCACGGCCTTCATGGCGCAGGGTGCACGGGTGCACCTGTGCGACGTCGACGAGTCGGCACTCGCCGCGGTGCGTGCCGATCTGTCGGGCATCGTGGCCGAACGTGTCGACCTGTCGGACGGGAACGCGATCGACGGCTGGATCGCCGGAGCGGTCGACGCCCTCGGCGGCGTGGACGTGCTGGTGAACAACGCCGGCACGAAGGGTCCGACGGCGTTCGTGGAGGACGTGACACCCGACGAGTGGCGGGACTGCCTGGCGGTCACGCTCGACTCGCACTACCGCACCGCGCGAGCGGTCGCGCCGGTGATGAAGCGGCAGGGGGCCGGGTCGATCGTCAACATGTCGTCGACGGCCGGCCAGGTGGGCTACGGCATGCGCACGCCGTACGCGGCGGCCAAGTGGGCGGTCATCGGGCTGACCAAGTCGTTGGCGGTCGAGCTGGGTCCGCACGGCGTGCGCTGCAACGCCATCTGTCCGGGTTCGGTGAGCGGCGACCGCATCGCCGGGGTGATCGCAGCCGAGGCCGCGTTGCGCGGCGTCACCCCGCAGACGGTCGCCGACGAGTACGTGGCAGGCCAGTCGATCAAACGCTTCGCGACGGCTGCGGAGATCGCCGATCTGTGCCTGTTCCTCGCCTCGCCCGCTGCGGCGATGATCTCCGGGCAGGCGATCGCCGTCGACGGACACAGCGAGACGTACCACCTCTGACCCACCCGTTCAGGGGTGATTTCTCGGCGTTGCGCGCGGATCTCGCCGCGATCGGTGACCCTGTCAAGGAATCGTCAAGACGACCTTCGGGCAACCTTCGGACACGCTGGGGTCGGCGAGAACGGTGCTTGACCCCCGCCCGGGTCGTCTGTGAACCTCGCCAATGAGGAGAGGAAGCGGGCACAGATGAGCGACGGGTCGGGCGGCCTGTCAGCACGTGGCGTTCACAATCGAGCGGGCAACGACTGGCGGAGTCAGAGTTCTTCAACCAACACCGGGATCCCTGAGATCCCCGGCACGGATACATGTTCCTTGGCGGGAACCATCGGCGGGTCGCGTCGGCGGAGGCAGGCATGAAGCTGAGCCGACGCGATCTGCTGAAGGCCGGCGCATTCGCCGGCGCCGCCACCGCGCTGCCCTTGCAGCGCATGGTCTCGGGCATCGACGCCTTCTCGAGGCGGATGCCGGCGAGCAAGCTGCCCACCCCGTACAGCGTGCCGTTCGCCAGGCCGAAGAGCGCTACCCCGGTGATGTCGACGGCGAACAAGGACTACTTCCGCATCGACATGCGGGCGACGCAGCTCGAGATCCTGCCCGGCTACAAGACGGTCACCTACGCCTACAACGGCCAGGTACCCGGTCCGGTCATCCGGGTCAACCAGGGCCGTGAGGCGATCGTCCGCCACACGAACATGCTCCCGAAGGTGCACGACCGCCTGGCCTACGAGCCGTGGACCTCGGTCCACCTCCACGGGTCGGCATCGCTGCCCCAGTACGACGGGTACGCGAGCGACATCACCCGTCCCGGCGAGTCGAAGGACTACCGGTACCCGAACTTCCAGCCCGCCCGAACGCTCTGGTACCACGATCACGGCGTGCACCACACGGCACAGAACGCCTACCAGGGCCTGGTCGCGATGTACATCATGAGCGACCCGCTCGAGCAGGCCCTCAACCTCCCGTCCGGTGAGTACGACGTGCCGCTGCACATCGGCGACGCCATGTTCGAGCGCGACGGCAACCTGCTGTTCACCCTCGACGACGCGTCGGGCATGTGGGGCGACGTGTTCCTGGTGAACGGTCGGCCGTGGCCGAACATGCAGGTGAAGCGGCGCAAGTACCGCTTCCGCGTGCTCAACAACTGCATCTCCCGGTCGCTCGACTACCGGCTGTCGAACAACGCGCCGTTCCACGTGATCGCCACCGACGGCGGGCTCACCTCCGAGCCGCTCGAGGTCACCCACATCCGCCATGCCGGCGCGGAGCGGTACGAGGTGGTCATCGACTTCTCCAACTACACCGTCGGCACCAAGCTGCAGCTGCTCAACACGAGCCCGCAGAACAACCGCGACTACCCCAACATGGATCGCATCATGCAGTTCGAGGTGACGGGCGAGTCGTTCACCACCCTCGACAACAACCTGCCGCCGGTGCTCAACCCGAGCAGCCCGGTCATGGCGCTCCAGGAGTCGCAGGCGGTGGCCACCCGAGCGTTCCGCTTCCGCCGCATTGGTGGCGCGTGGACCATCAACGGCACCACCTGGGCCGACGTCGTGTCGAGCAACTACCAGTTCACCCTCGCCGACCCGTTGAAGGACTCGGTGGAGATCTGGTCGCTCGAGAACCCGTCGGGCGGCTGGTTCCACCCGGTCCACATCCACCTCGTCGACTTCCAGATCCTCGACCGCAACGGGGCCCCGCCCCAGCCGTGGGAACGAGGGCCGAAGGACGTCGTCTACGTCGGTGAGGGCGAGATCGTCCGCGTCATCATGAAGTTCGAGGGCCGCGGCCGGTACATGATGCACTGCCACAACCTGGTCCACGAGGACCACGACATGATGGGCCAGTTCAACGTGGTCGACCCCGCGCAGGCGGGTGACGACCCGATGGGCACATTGGCGAAGCCGATCGCACAGATGGGCCCGCTGGTGCCATGACCGCCGTCGTCGAACGGCCGACGCACGCCGGGCGGGCCGTGCGTTCGACCTCGATGGACGTCGCCATCGCCCTCGCAGCGCTGGCCGCGATCGCCCACCTCGTCGAGGCGCCCTACCACTTCCAGTGGTGGCCGGCATCGGGGATCACCTTCGTGGTGATCGGCCTGCTGCAGGCGGCGTTCGCTCTCTCTCTGTTGCGCTCGGAGCCCTCGCCCCGCTTGATCCAGGTCGGCATCTGGGGCACGGTCGGCGTGGTGCTGCTGTACCTCGTCAGCCGCACGATCGGCATCCCGTTCAGCCCCGGCGTGCCGGTGCACGGCGCGAAGCTGCTCCCCGGCATGCCGTTGCTCCCCGACGGCGACAAGCAGGTCGGCCCGGTCGACATGCTCACGCTCGTGGCCGAAGTGGCGCTCGTCGTCGTACTCCTCGGTCAGCTGCCCCGGCGAGCACGCCGTCGGACGGCGAACGGGCTGATGTGGTGCGGCCTGTCGATCTGGGGGCTCGCGATACTCGGAGCGCTCACGTGAGCCTCGACCTCGGCCCCGAACAACGCGACGGCGACACCGACCTGCTCCCCTCGGAGCTGCCGGTGGTCTTCCGGCATCGTGCCGCCTCGAGCGACCGACCGGGTGTCGATGCGGCCGACCGCGACGATGACGACGAGCTCGAAGATGCCGACGACGGCCGCACGATGCGGCGTGTCGGATGGTTCGTCGGGGTGATCGTGGTGCTGCTGCTCGTCCAGACGTTCCTCGTCGAGGCGGTCCGGGTCCGCAGCGACAGCATGTCGCCGAGCTACCAGGCCGCTGACGTGGTCATGGTCGACAAGATCACCTATCGATTCCGGGATCCCCGCATCGACGAGGTCGTCGTCACCGAGGATCCCCGCACCGGCCAGACCATCGTGAAGCGCGTGGTGGCCGTCGGCGGCGACAGCATCGGCATCGACGACGGTCGTCTGCTGCGCAACGGACAGGTCGTGTTCGACGCCAACATCGACAACGACAACATGGACGGCTACTTCCACGGTCCCGTCATCGTTCCCGAGGGAGAGGTGTTCCTCCTCGGCGACAACCGCGACACCTCGCTCGACTCGCGTTCGTTCGGCTCCGTGCCCGTCGACGACGTGCAGGGTCGTGTCGTCGGCCATGTCTGGCCCATCGGCGGCCACTGACCGCCGAGGACCCGAGGCCCGTCGATCACGGGTCGATCGCGACCGTCACCACGAAGCCCCGGTGATCGCTGCCGGGCAGCGCCACGTCGCTCACGTCGGTCACCGCCACGGCGTCGCCCACGAGCGCGTGGTCGATGCGGACCAGCGGGGGGATCGGCCCACCGGTCGGCCATGACCTCGACCAGCCGTCGCCGAGCACCTCGTGCGCATCGCGCCAGCCCCGGCGGAGCAGATCGCGGAACGCCGGGTGCCAGCGGGTGGCGTTGAAGTCGCCGACGATCAACGTGCGTGCACCGTCGGCATCGGGGCCGGCGATCGTGCCGATCGCCGCCAGATCGCCGCTCCATGCCTCGAGCGACGGCCCGTCCGTGCCAGGCAACGGGTGCACCACGACCACACGGGTCGCCACGCCGTCCACGTCGAGCACGACGTCGACGGCGAGGCCCTGGCCGATCGGCCCGATCGTGCGGTCGATGATCGGGTAGCGGCTGTAGACCGCCACCCCGTTGCGATCACCCGGGGCCCGTGCCGCGACGAAGGGATAGCGCCCGTCGGCGTCGAGCCGCGCGAAGGCGTCCTCGACCGGTGCCGAGAACTCCGTCATCGCGATCACGTCGGCGTCGAGGGCGAGCAGCGCCGCAGCGATCTCGTCCGGCCGGTCGGTGCGGTAGTACACGTTGCCCGACACGACCGAGAGGGGCCGGGCGTCCGGTGCCCGCGCGCCGGGGTCGGCGTGGAACACGACGGGGAACACGAGCCACACGAGCGCGATCAGCACGCCGAGGTTCACGGCCGCCATCGTCCGCCGGCGCGTGAGGACGCCGATGACCGCCAGCGGCGCCGCGGCGCCGAGCACCAGTGGCGTGAGCGCCTGGAGCACCCAGAGTGCCGGGATCCAGGTGAACCCGAAGGCCTGGCTGATCGCGACGAACCCGATCGATGCCGTGGCGATCCAGCCGAGGAGCGGCAGCGATTCGCGGATGCGGACGAGCGCCCGCCGCAGCGCGGTCACCAGCCGCGCAGGTCGATCGGCCAACGATCGATCACCTCGTCACCGCGGACGAGCCACGCGTCCTCGTGCATCGCCATGGTCGGGTCGATGTGGGCCGGCACGACACCGATCCGGTCGCCGACCGCGGCCGTCGACGCAGGCGCGAACGTGAGGTGTTCATCGCTCAGGAACCAGACCGCGCCGGCCGACGTGGTGGGGTTGCCGTGGTCCATCCCCATCGCCTTCAGTCCGACGTCGGCCACCGCATGGCGGCGGCCCACTGAGATCACGGTGCCGATGACGTGGCACGCCTGCCCGAAGGGGTGGCCGTGTGTGCCGTAGTGGCTGTCCATCAACGCGTAGCTGCCCGCCTGCACCTCGGTGACGCCGGGCCGCAGACGGTGCAGGTGGTGGGTGCCCGTGCCGCCGGAGCTCACCACGTCGCCCCCGACGGCGGCATGGGCGACCAGCAGCCGGTCGATCGCCTCGTCGACCCGGCGCCGGTGGCCGTCGGGATCGTCGCCGTCGGCGGGAACCATGAGGTGGCCCTCGTATCCCATGACGCCGCGGACCTCGAGCCCTCGGGCGCGGGCGAGGTCGGCCAACCGGCCGGCGTCGTCGACTGCACAGCCGCAACGGGGCAGACCGACGTCGACGTCGAGGAGCACCGACGAGAGGCCTGCGTCGGCTGCGGCGGCGATCGTCTCGGCCGAGTCGACCGCCACCGTGATGACGGCTCCCGTCTCGCGTGCAGCAGTCGCCATCGCGGCGAGTCGGCGCGGGTCGACGACCTCGTTGGCGAGCAGCAGATCGGCGCCCAGACCTGCCCGCGCCATGCCGATCACCTCACGGGGCGTCGCACAGGTGAACGACGTGTGCCCGTGAGCGGCCTGCTGCCGGGCGAGCGAGGTGCACTTGTGCGCCTTGACGTGCGGACGGAGCGCCGCGCCCGGGTGGACCGCGGCCATCGTGCGGAGGTTGGCGTCGAGCACGTCGACGTCGATCACCAGCGCCGGGGTCGGCAGGTCGCCGAGATGGCGGGGACGAGCTGATCCGTCGGTGCTGGGCATCACGGCGACGTTAGCCAGCGGCACCGGACCTCGCTTCAGCACTCAAGCAGTGCTCAACCCCGTGAATGGGGGTGCCGATGACAAGGGTCATGGCATGGCGACGGCGGGCGAGGGGCGGTTCCGTCGTCGCGCGCCTGTTGCTCGTGGCGCTCGTGCCCATGGCCGCCACCGTGCATCTCGGATGGCGCGACATGAGGCGGGAACAGCGCACCGTCGCGGCCGCCGACGAGCTCCGCGACCTCGTCGGGTTCGAGCACCGCGTGGCGGCGACGTCGGCCCCGGTGTTCATCGAGTACCTCGCGCACATCGGGCTCGCCACGATCGACGGCATGGGCGTCGATCGATCGCTCGCCACCGAGTTGACGGGGATCGACTACGAGCGGGTGTACCTCGAGAACATGGCCGAGCTCGACCTCGTGCTCCACGAGCTCGCGGTCGCCGACGGCGACGTGGCCCTCGACGACGGTCGCTCGCTCGGGACCGAACTCGCCCGGATCGAGGCGGATCTCACCCTCGTTCGTGCCGCCACGGAGAACCGCGTCGGCGACCCGGCCGTGGTGGGCCACCTCGTCATCGACCTGGAGTCGGTGCTCGCCCGCGCGCTGCGGTCGGCTCGCTCGGTGTACGACTCCAGCGCCGTCGCGACGGACCTCAAACGGTTCCGCGCCGAATCGACGTCGCTCACCTGGGTGCTGCAGACCGCCGGGGACAGCGCGCAGGCGTTGCTCTCCTCGGTCATCGTGCCCGGGCCGCACGAGCTGGCGGTGGCGAAGGCGAACGCTGCCCACGACCAGGCGGTCGCCCAGTTCGCGGGACTCCTGCCCGAGGAGACCAGCACCACGCTCGGGCTCGTCACGCGGGCCGCGCCGGATGCGCTGCCGTTCATCAGCAGCACGTCGTTCAGGACGTCGCGCGTCGACGGCACCGACGGGGTGGTGGCCTTCGATCCGGCTCGGGCGCGCGCCGCGTCTGCCCTCGTCCTCGACGAGGTGGACTATCTCGGCTACCTCGGATCGTGGGCCGTCACGTACTACAACGACGTCACGTCGACGGTCGAGGCACGCGCTGCCGCCGCTCGCAGCTCGCTCGAGCAGACGATGATCGCGCTGTGGGCGATGGTGATCGTGGTCGTCGCGCTCGTGCTGATGACGGCGCGATCGATGCTCCGACCGTTGCTGCGTCTCGGCCGTCGGGCGGCCGCGATCGGCAGCGGTGAACTCGCCCTCGACCCACTCCCCGTGCGCGGCCCCAGCGTGCTGCGATCGCTCACCCGCACGATGAACGCCATGCACGAGACCCTGCAGCAGGTCGACCGACAGGCGCAGGCGCTGGCCGCCGGACGTCTCGACGACGCATGCCTCGCGGAGCCGTCGCCGGGTCAGCTCGGTGCGTCGATCAGCAGCTCGGTGGAGCGCCTCGCCCGGATGACCGCCGAGCTGCAGGCGAGCGAGGAGCGATCGTCGGCGATCGTCTCCTGCGCGACGGTGGCGATCTGGACGGTCGACGACCAGGGCCGGATCGCCTCGGCCAACGCGACGGCCGAGCGTGTGCTGGCGCTGCCCGCAGCGGCGCAGCTCGGCAACGAACTAGGCACGTGGCTGCGCACCGTGCGCGGCGAGTGCGAGGTGGCCCGGGCCGACGGGTCGCACGTGTGGCTCGACGTCGACCACACCGAGGTGCAGACCAGTGGCGGCCGGCTCGTCACGGTGCTCGCCGAGGACATCACCGAGCGGCGCGAGTTCGAGCGACGGCTCGCACACCAGGCGAGATCCGACGCGTTGACCGGCCTGCCGAACCGGTTCGCGGTGCTCGAGCGGCTCGCACAGCTGTCGGAGTCGGGCGAGTCGGCAGCCGTGCTGTTCATCGACGTCGACGGCTTCAAGAGCGTGAACGACACGCGCGGTCACGCGACCGGCGATCAGGTGCTGGTCGACATCGCCCACCGGCTCCAGAGCGAGCTGCGCACCGGATCGATGGTGGCGCGGCTGGGCGGCGACGAGTTCGTCGTCGTCGCCACCGATCTGCCGGACGAGCACGCCGTCATGCAGCTCGGTCGGCGGCTGATTGAACGGGTGGAGCAGCCCTACCGGTTCGACGACGCGCTGTTCGGGCTCTCCGCGAGCGTCGGCGTCGCGACCATGCTGCCGGGCGATGCGCCACTCGACGTGATCCATCGCGCCGACGCCGCCGTGTACCAGGCGAAGGATCTCGGACGGGCCCGCGTGGAGGTGTTCGACCAGGAGTTCCAGACCCGGGTGGAGCAGCGGGCACAGATGGAGATGGCGATGCGCGACGCCATCGGCGCCGGCGCCGTGGAGATGTACCTCCAGCCGATCTTCGATCTCGTCGACGGGCGTCCGGTCGGCGCCGAGGCGCTCGCCCGATGGAACCGGCCCGGCGTCGGGTTCGTGAGCCCTGCGGAGTTCGTCGCGGTGGCCGAGAGCTCGTCGCTCATCATCGACCTCACCCGGTCGATGCTCTATGCCGCCTGCGATCGCATCGCCGCGTGGAAGCGCGACGACCCGGCCTGCTCCCTGCGCCTGGCGGTCAACCTGTCGGGACGGCATCTCATCGACGGTGATCTCATCGGCGACCTGGTCGAGGTGCTCAGCGTGACGGGGGCCGATCCTCGGCTGCTCGAACTCGAGCTCACCGAGACCCAACTGCTCGCCGACCTCGAGCCTGCACGCGAGGTGCTCGAGACCGTGCGCGCGATGGGGATCACGGTCGCGGTCGACGACTTCGGGACCGGCTTCTCGTCGATGGCCTATCTGCGTCAGCTGTCGGTCGACGTGATCAAGGTGGACCGCAGCTTCGTCAGCGGCGCCGGCCTCGACGGTTTCGACGCCACGGCGATCGATGCGATGGTGAACTTCGGTCGGGTGCTCGGCGTGCACGTCGTCGCCGAAGGCATCGAGACCGAGGCTCAGTTGGCGTTCGTCAAAGCGCACGGGTGCTCGCGGGGCCAGGGGTTCCTGCTCGGGCACCCGTTGCCGATCGCCGACACGGAGGCCGTGCTCTTCGGGCGCCGGCCGACGGACCAGGGGTCGCCGCTGTCGGCGCACGCGCCTACAGTCACGCCCGATGACGCACGCCTCGTCCGCTGACCCGCTCGACCCGTCGACCGGCACCCGTCGGAAGGATCCGGTGGCCGTGTCCCGGCACCTGCTCACGACGGTGGCGGCGCTCGCCGTGGTCGGGACGATCCTCGCCCTCCTGCTGGCCCAACGCCTCGGCACCACCTACCGCGACGGCCTCGACATCACCGCCGACGGTGCCCGGGTGGCAGCGCTCGGGGCGACGTCGGCCGAGGACCTCGCGACCGACCTGCTCGCGCTGGTCGACTCGTCGAGCACCTCGATCGACGAGGCGCGGGACCTCGTCCTCGTCGCATCGGAGGTGACATCCGACCTCGGCACCGCTCTCGGCACGAACGTCGCCGACGGGGTCGCCGGCACCTCGAGCATCGCCGACAGCATGGCCGGGTTCATCGAGGCCGTCGAGCGGTTCATCCCGGGCAACCGTGACTCGCTCGCGGAGGATCTGCGCACGCTGTCCGACGGGCTCGAGCCGGTTCCCGATCAGCTCCGGTCGCTCGCGACCCAGCTGGAGGCCAGCTCGGTCGAGCTCGACGCCGCTGCCGCCTCGCTCGCGGGGATCACCGACACCCTCGAGTCGCTCGGGGCGAGCATCCGCGAGGCGCAGGTGGCCCTCGCCGAGGTCGAGACCCTGTCGGAGGACGTGGCGGTGCGGGCCACCGCAGCCCTCGACCGGTCGAGCACCGATCTGTGGCTGGTGCGCCTGCTGGTGCTGGTGCTCGGACTGGGCGTGGCCGGCGCGGCGATGGCGGGCAGCCGGGCGGTCGGCTTGTTGGCGGCCAGGGGGACACCCGGTGCGGGCGGTGGGACTCGAACCCACACTCCTTCCGGAACAGGAACCTAAATCCTGCGCGTCTGCCAGTTCCGCCACGCCCGCGTCGACGACGACGCTACCCGCGGCGACGCACGGCGACCACGGCGGTATCGGCCCCGACACCATCGCCGACACGAGCGCCGACGGTGATCGATCGGTTCGGCACCAGGCGCCGGCGACGGGACCGTCCGACCACCTCGCCGTCGCCGTCGAGCAGTTCGAGCGTGCCCGCACCGAACGACGCGGCGCGGACCGTGACACCTCGCGACGTGTGTGCTGCCCAGGCGACGGTGCCGGCGGGATCGTCGATCGCCATCGGCAGGGGGGCCTGCGGCCAGCGGCGCTCGGTGAGCCACGCCAGGACCGACACGGCGGCACGGCAGCCGTCGAGCGCGCAGACGTCGGCCGTCTCCGCCGGATGGACCAGGTTGCCGATCGCGAACAGTCCCGTGATCGAGGTGTGGAAGCCCGAGGTGGTGGCGGGTGCCTTCGACACCGGCACCATCGTCGCGCCGGCGCGACGTACCAGCTCGTGGACGGGCACCCAGTCGCCGGTGAACACCACGGTGTCGCACGCGAGTTCCGTGCCGTCGTCGAGCCGCACGGCTCGCACCCGCGGCCGTCCGACGATCTCGACGACCGTGCGACCCGTGTGGACGGGCACGCGTCGCAGACCTGCGGTGAGCCAGCGCAGCGGTGCGTAGGTCTGGTGCCGGGGGAGCGGGGTGACCATCGCGACCGTGCGGCACCCTCCGTGACGCAACGACCAGATCGCCGAGAAGCTCACGTGCTCGGCGCCGACGATCACCGCGCGTGTCCCGACGTCGCGGTGGTGCAGCGCGGTGAGCTGTTGTACCGCGCCCGTCGTGAGGACTCCTGCCGGCCGATCGCCCGGTACGAGCCGGGCGGAGCGCGGCCGCTCGCGGATGCCGGTCGCGAGCACGACGGCGTCGGCGTCGAGACGGGTGCCGTCGGCGAGGACGACGTGATCGCCGCCGACCTCGACCACCGTCGCCCCGCAGCGCACGTCGGCGCCCGACGCGGCCGCCGCGGCGGTGAGGCGAGCGGCGTACACCGGGCCGCGCAGCACCCGGTGCAGGTCGCGTACTCCGAAGCCGAGATGGTCGGTGTGACGGGGGATCCCGCCGGGCGCCTGCTCCCGCTCGAGCACCGTGACGACCCCCACGCCCGCGTGCCGCAACGCCGCCGCTGCCGCGAGGCCCGACGGCCCGGCGCCGACCACGACGACCCGCGCCTCGGGCAGGACCGGACGTGCACCGCTCATCGGGCCGGGTCCCATCCGGTGAGCGTGGTGATCTCGGCCCAACACGAGAAACCCTGGCACCGGCCGGTCACGGCGCGGGTGCGGCGGCGCAGCCCGTCCAGGTCGGTGGCGGGCAGGGGTTCGCTGCACGCGGTGACGATCTCCGCCTCGGTGACGTGCTCGCAGTGGCACACGATGCGACCGCCGCGACGGTACGGGCGGTCGTCGCGTTCACCGAGGGGCGTGCGGCGCACCGACACCACCTCGGCGCTCGGCTCGAGCGCGAGCCCTTCGCCGGCGAGCATCGACAGCGCCTCCTCGGCGAGCGCCATCGACGCCGTCAGACCCGTGGATCGGATGCCGCCGAGGACCACGTAGCGGAGGTCGGCGTGCGCCTGCAGCTGGTAGTCGCTGTGCTCGGTCGCGGCACGAAGGCCCGCATACACGGCCGTGACCTCCTCGTCGAGCAGGGCCGGCAGGATGCGGCGACCCTTCTCGCGCAGCGCGGCGAGCCCGGCAGCGGTCGAGCCGGTGGCCTCGCGGTCGTCGATGTCGTCGGCCGTCGGTCCGAGCATCACGTTCCCGAACACCGTCGGCGCGACGAGGACACCCTTGGTGTGCGACGTGGGCACCGGCAGGACGGTGCGCTGCAGCAACGGCCGGGCGAGCTCGTCGAACACGATCAGCTCGCCGCGGCGAGGACGGATCGTGAAGCCGTCGAGCCCGAACGCCCGGTGCAACCGGTCGCCCTGCAGCCCCGCTGCGTTCACCACGAAGCGGGCACGACGGATGCGCCCGTCGGTGGCTCGCAGCTCGGTGATCTCCGGGCCGACGTCGATGCCCTCGACGTCGAACGAGGTCTCGATCGTCGCGCCGTTCGCGAGCGCCTCATGGGCGAACGCGAGCGGTGTCGTCCACGGGTCGATGATGTGCTCGTCCGGCACGACCATGCCGCCGGTGACCCCCGGGCCGAGATGTGGTTCCAGCTCGCGCACCTCCGCCGCGTCGATCACCCTGGCGTGCGGATAGCCGTTCGCCTCGGCCTTGTGCTGCAGGGTGGGGAGGGTCGCGGCCTGCTCGTCGTCCCACGCGACGAGCACGGCGCCGGTGTCCTCGATCGAGATGCCGGCGGTGGGGGCGTACGCACGCAGCAGGTGCCAGCCGCGAGCGACGAGCCGCGACGCGACCGAGCCGGGCGTGGCGTCGAAGCCGGTGTGGAGGATCGCCGTGTTCGCCTTGCTCGTGCCCGCCCCGAGATCGTTGCGGGCCTCGAGCAGCAGCACCGACACGCGGTGGTGCGACAGTGCCCTGGCGACCGCGCATCCGACGACGCCGCCACCGACCACGACGACGTCGTAGGTGGGACCAGCCGAGGTGACCATCAGAGCTCCATCGTCGCCGCGGCAGCGCAGCGCCAGGTGTCGAGCCGTCCTTCGGCCTCGTCGGCGCCGATCGCCGGTTCCACCACCCGCGCCGGTACCCATCCGGCCGGATCGTCGGTGAGCCCCGCACCGAGTGCGGCGAACGCGGCGACGCCGATCGCGGTGGCGTGCGGCGACGGGTACACCTCGACGGGCACCTGCAGGAGGTCGGCCTGCGTCTGCAGGAGCAGTTCGCTCCGGGTGAGTCCGCCGTCGACGCGCAGCCGCTGCAGCGGCGCACCGAGGTCGGCGGCGGCGGCCGACGCGAGGAGCGTCACCTGGGCGGCGATGCCGTCGATGGCCGCGCGAACGAGATGGCCGCGGGACGTGCCGAGCGACATCCCGGTGAACGAGGCCCGCGCCGTCGGCCGCCAGAACGGAGCGGCCAGCCCGGCGAGCGCTGGCACGAACGTGGTGCCACCGCTGTCGGCGACGCCGGCGCCGAGCCGGTCGAGGTCGGCCGGCTCCCCGATGATCCCCACGTCCATGAGCCACGTGACCGCGGCGCCGACGGTGTACACCTGCCCGTCGAGGCACCAGGTGGTCGCGCCGTCGATCTGCCAGGCCGGGCAGCCGACGAGGCCGTTCGTCGACCGCGTCGGGGTCGAACCGGTCGAGGCGAGCAGGAACGCGCCGGTGCCGTAGGTGCACTTCGCCTCGCCGGCGTCGCGGCACCGCTCGGCGTACAGCGCGGCCTGCTGATCGACACAGGCGCCCGTGATCGGCACGTCGCCCCCGAACCACGAGCAGGTGCCGATCGGCGTCGCGTTCCCCACGACCGTCGGCAGCGAGTCCGGCTCGATGCCGAACAGGCCGCACGCCCGCTCGTGCCACCGGCACTCGTCGAGGTCGAGCAGCAGGGTTCGGCCCGCCGTCGCCACGTCGGTCACGAACGCACCGCACAGCCGGTGCAGCAGCCAGGTGTCGGTGGTGGTGATCACGGCGTCGGACGGCACCTGGCCGCGCAACCAGGCGATCTTCGGTGCCACGAAGTACGGGTCGAGTTCGAGCCCGGTGGCCGCCGCCAACCAGTGGGCGTCGTCGGCCCGGCGCTCGCACTCGCCGACGGAACGCCGGTCCTGCCAGACGATCGCACGTCCGATCGCCTCGCCGTTCGAGCGGCGCCACGCCACCACCGTCTCGCCCTGGTTGGCGAGCCCGATGCCCGCCAACGTCGGCGAGCCGGCATCACGGAGTGCCGCTCGGCCCGCGTGGAGCACGCTGTCCCACAGACGTTCGGGGTCGAGTTCGACGCCGCCGTCCGGTGTGGCGATCACCTCGACGGGCACCTCCGCGAGCCCGAGCACGCGCGAGCCGTCGACGACGATCGCCTTGGTGGCCGAGGTGCCCTGATCGATCGCGAGGATGGCCACGGCCCGCTCAGATCGCCAAAAGGGTCATCACGTGGGCGGCGCTGCCGACGGCGATGTCGAGCACGAGGACGTCACCGTCGCACCGGTACCCGGCGCCGTCGAACGGGAACTGCTCGACGAAGTTCTGCAGCACCGGGTCGACGTCCATCTCGGTGCCATCGATCGAGGCGCTCGCTGTCGCCGTCGCCACCAGCGCGTCGGTGGTCATGGCCGCGCCGTCGACGGTGTAGGTCCCGTCGATCGAGCCGTCGACGAGCAGGTCGATGCGCGAGCCGCCGGCGTCCTGGGCGAAACGGAAGCCGGTGAGCACGAACGACAGGCGACCGTCGGCGCCCAGCCGGAGCTCGGCGTCGCCGGCGACGATGATCGACATCGCGGTCATCGCTCCGACGGTGTCGTAGAACGCCTGGAGCTCCTCCTGCGTCGCGAGCCAGTCTCCCGATGGGCAGCCGTCCACCGGCACGGGTGGCGCGGCGGTCGTGATCGGCGGCGCGGTCGAGGCGGCCGCGGTCGTGGCGGCGCCGTCGCTGCCGCTGTCGCCCCCGGCACCGTCGTCACCGCTGCAGGCGGCCGGGAGGACGACCACCGAGCAGGCCAGCATCCCGACGAGCAGGGAGCGGGAGACAGGTGCGCGCATGGCGTGAGTCTCGCATCCCCGGCGCGGGTGGAGGCGACCGCGTGCGGGCGGGAGTGGTGCAGGGCGCGAAACTCCCGTCGTGGCATTCCGAGGCTTCCCCGACACCGCGTTCTCGTTCTACGAAGGGCTGCGCGCCGACAACTCGCGCACCTACTGGCTCGCCAACAAGGCGACCTACCTCGAGTCGGTGAAGGGGCCGATGGACGAGCTGCTCGCCGAGCTCGACGACTTCGGACCGTTCCACGTGTTCCGCCCGAACAAGGACGTTCGTTTCTCGAAGGACAAGACGCCGTACAAGGACCACATCGGCGCCTACGGCGAGAGCGAGGGCGGGGCGGGCTTCTACCTCCAGGTGTCCGCGACGGGGATGCTCGCGGGCGGCGGCTACTACGGGCTCGCGAGCGATCAGCTCGAACGGTTCCGGCATGCGGTCGACCTCGAGGCGACCGGCGGCGATCTGGAACGCCGCGCCGCAGCGGTGGCGGCGGCCGGTCTGCGCCTCGGCGCGATGAGTGAACTGAAGACGGCACCACGTGGCTTCCCGAAGGACCACCCGCGCATCGCGCTCCTTCGCCGGAAGGGCTTGGTGGCGACGAAGGAGTGGCCGCTCGCGTCGTGGATGCACACGAAGACGGCGGTGAAGCGGGTGCGTGAGGCGTGGGAGGCGTGCGGGCCGATCAACGAGTGGCTCGACGCCCACGTCGGGCCGAGCACGCTCGCGCCTGAGGACGCCGAGCGCTGGTGACCGCCCGGGCGGTGCTGCCCCCGGAACGTGGGGTCAGACGACCGGAATCCAGGCCAACACGAGCTGGGTGACCTTCACGTCGCCCTTCTCGAGCGGCACCTCGATCGGCTCGATCTCCTTGGCCAGCGCGGCCCAGCGCACGTCGATCGACGTCACCTCGTTCTCGAGATCGCCCTGGAGGTCGATCAGCTGGTCGCTCAGCGACTCCACCTTGTCCTCCGCCGCGTCGAGGCGCGCCCCGGCCGCCGAGCTCCGACCGCGCTTGCCCGCAGCCCGACCGAGCGACCCGAACACACCGCCGCGGCTGCGCCGGCCGCCGAAGATGCCGCCGAGCACGCCGCCGACCGTCGACAGCAGCTCCTCGTTGCGCTTGCCCTCGTGCTCCTCGCGCAACACGTCGGCGCGTCCCTCGGCGGTGCGGAGCTGTTCGCGGATGCGGTTGAAGCGCGTCTCGAAGGTGTCCTTCAGCTCGGCGATCTCGGCGTCGGCCCGGTCGTCGGCCGCTGCGAGACAGCGGGCGAGGAACGCCTCGTCGGTCTCGCCGGGGCGGGCCACGAGCTTCAATCCGCGGTTGGCGAGCAGGCGCAGTTGGCGGGAGCGGACCACGTGGTCGATGAGGTCGCGCTGCAGCTTGGTCCAGAACGTCTTGTTCTTCACCTTGGCGTCGGGCAACAGGTAGGTCGACCCGGCGGGCGCCTCGGTGCGCAGGTCGCGCTCGTCGTGGTCGACGCTCACCACGGCCGCGACGTCGAGCAGTTCGGGCAACGGGGTGAGCACGAGTTCGTACTCCTCGTCGTGGATCAGATCGGCGCTGTCGTCGTCGTAGCGGACCGCCACGCGGGCGACCACGCCGGCCTGGAGGCGGGTACCGCGCGAGTCGCCGCCCGCAGCGCCGAGCCACGGCGCCGCCACGTCGACCCAGCGGACGGGGATCCCCTCTGCCACTTCGGGTGCGAGCACCGACGCGTCGTCGTCGACCGAGGGTGCCGCCGGCAGGGGTCCGGTGCCCGTGGGCGACGCCGCCGAGGTGGGTGCGGCAGCGGGTGCGGTGGTCGGAGGCGGGAACGCCGCGCCGGTCGGCGCTCCGGAAGCCGCGGGTGCGGCCGCCGCGGCCGGTGCCGGCGGCACCTCGGGAACGGCCTTGCGGTCGGCCATCAGCACCGCGATCTGATCGCGGGTGAGCGGCCCGCGCAGATAGCTCATCGCCCAGCGCGTGGTGAACAGCTCGGGCTGGTCCTTGCCGGCTCGCTTCAGCACGAACTCACGTTTGCCGAGGCCGCTGATCGTGTCGCCGACGGCAGCGATGTCGACGCCACCGGAGGCTGCGCTCATGCCGTCGAGGAGTCGCTGCTTGTCGCGGTCGGTCTGCAGCCGGCCGATCATCCAGGTGCCCGCGTTCGACAGCGCCTTGTAGTCGATGTCGACCGGGTTCTGGGTGCTGAGGACCACGCCGACGCCGAACGCTCGCGCCTGCTTCATGAGGGTCATGATCGGCTTCTTCGTCGGCGGCATCGCCGTCGGCGGCAGGTAGCCGGCGACCTCGTCCATGTACAGCAACGCGCGCAGGTCGGTGGTGCCGCTCTGGCGGCGCATCCACGTGACGAGCTTCGACAGCACGAGTGTGGTGACGAACTGGCGTTCCTCGTCGGAGAGGTGGGCCGTGGTGACGATCGCGCAGCGCGGACGGCCGTCGGCGGTGCGCAACATGGCGTCGATGTCGAGCGGTGCGCCGCTCATCCACGCCCCGAACGACGGCGAGGCGAGCAGCCCGTTGAGGCGCATGGCGAACGCGGTTCGGTCCTTGGGCGGGAAGAACGCGTCGAGCTCGAACACCCCGAGCTTGCGGATCGGCGGCGTGAGGGCCATGCCGACCAGGGTGGGCAGGTCGAGGCTGCGGCCCTGCTGCCATTCGTTCATGATCAGGTTGCTGAGCAGGATGTGCTCGCGGCTCGACAGCGGGTCGGCGTCGATGCCGACCAGGCCGAGCAGGCCGCTCACGTAGCCCTCGATCTCGTCGCCGACGGTCTCGGTGTCGCTCATGTCGGCCGGCGCCTGCAGCGATCCGACGATGTTGACGCCGACCCCACCGGCCGATCCGGGGGTGTAGACGGTGAAGTCGACGCCGGCGCGGAGCGCACCGATGTCGGGGCCGCCGAGGTTCCAGCCGCCGAGTCCATTGCGCCAGTTGTCGGCCTGGGCGGCGGCGAACTCCGGCACCGTCTGCCCCGCCTTGGCGGCGTCGCCCTCGTTCACCCACGGCTCGAAGTCGGTGGGGGCGAGGTCGGGGAACGTGAGACAGAGGTTGGTGAGGTCGCCCTTCGGATCGATCAGCAACGTGGGCACGCCGGCGCGCAGCGCCTCTTCGATGAGCACGATGCCGAGACCGGTCTTGCCCGACCCGGTCATGCCCACGATCACGCCGTGGGTGGTGAGGTCGCTGGACGCCACCTTGGTGTGTGCGTCGGAGCGTTGCTTGGTGGAGGGGTCGATCTGCCCGCCGAGGAGGAAGTCAGCCATCGAGCGCACAGTACCCGCCGACCCCTCGGTCCGAGGGTGCGTTGCCGGCGTGCCTAAGGTGGCGACATGATCCGCGTCTCCGTCCTCTACCCGTCCGCCGACGACAGCACCTTCGACCACGACTACTACAAGAACACCCACGTGCCGCTCGCCGCGGGCACGTGGGGTGTGGGCGCCGAGATCGACAAGGGCGTCAACGGTCCGTACGTCGCCGGCGTGCACTTCTTCTTCGAGACGCTCGACCAGATGCAGGCCGCGATGGGGCTGCCCGGCACGGCCGACGTGATGGCCGACGTCGCCAACTACACCAACATCCAGCCGGTGATGCAGATCAGCGAAGTCGTCTGATCCGCCCGCGCCGCCTGCCTCAGCGCCGCCTGCCTCAGGCGGCGCTGATGCGGTAGGCGCAGCGCTGGTCGCCCGACAACACGTGCTGCTCGCGCCGGACGGTGACGCCGGTGCCGAGCGCGTGCTGGAACGCCTCCAGTTCGCTGCGGCACAGGCTCGTGCACGCCGCTGCCGCGGTGCAGATGGGGCAGTGGTGCTCGACGAGGACCAGGTCGTCGCCGTCGGCGATCACCTCGGCGACGTAGCCCTCCGCCGTGCGTTGTTCGGCGAGCCGTCGGACACGCACGGCGATGCTGCCGCCTCCGACGAGCGACCGGTACTGCTCGGCCTGCCGCTTCGACCGGCTGTCGACGACGCGTTCGAGCGCGTCGTCGCCGAGCTCGGTGCGGATCGACTCGATGAGATCGACGGTGAGGTCGACGTGGCGGTCGGGGAACATCGCCGCCGACGCAGGGGTGAGTTGCCACCGTGCCGCGGGGCGGCCCCGGCCGTGGGCGCTGCCCTCGGTGCGGCGGACGAGCCCGAGCTCCTGGAGTTGCTCGAGGTGCTGACGGACGGCGGTGTCGGTGAGCTCGAACTCGGCCGCGAGTTCGCCGGCGGTGGCCGTGTCGACGCGCTTGAGGCGTTCGACCAGACGTCGCTTGGCGTCGGTCATGTCGCTCATGCGCCCCGAGCCTACCGATTCCGCAAGTCGATCCTTCGGTAAACAACCGGCGGTGGCGTGTGTCGGCGGAGTGCACCTCCCGTCGACGTTCGCTCGAGGTGGCGATCGAGGCGTTCGTCGCGTGCGCGTGTGAACTTCTCGCGCGGCCCTCGCAACGGCGTGGGAGTCGGCCCAGGCTTTGACAGAATGTAAAGCGTGACGCTCACCGCTGACCCTCTGCAGGATGCCCTCGTCAATCAGTTCGGCCTGGCCGACACCGTGGTCGACGAGGCATCGCTCGCCAACAGCGTGGCCCGGTTCCGCGAGCAGGGAATCGTGCTGCCCACCTTCGGCCAGCTCGCCGACCCGAGCACCATCGACCCTGCGGTCGCGGCCGCCACTGCAGCGATCGACAAGAACGCACCCGATCCGAAGAACCTGTGGCGGGTGCACTGGTACAACGACATCCACGGCAACCGCGTCGACGTCCCCGACCACGTGGTGCTCACCAAGGAACTCACCGGCATCGACTCGCCGATCATCGTGGCCTTCGGCGACCGGTTCCCGATGATCACCGCCCACAAGGTGCTCGCCGCCTACAGCTGCCTCGCCCCTCGGGTCGTCAGCGGCCAGTTCGACCCCACCCGCCACCGGGCCATCTGGCCGAGCACCGGCAACTACGCCCGCGGCGGCATCGCGATCAGCCGCATCATGGCCAGCCGCGGCGTGGCGATCCTGCCCGAGGGCATGAGCCAGGAGCGCTTCGACTGGCTCGATGCGTGGTGCGCGAACCCGGCCGAGGACGTCATCAAGACGTTCGGCACCGAGAGCAACGTCAAGGAGATCTACGACGCCTGCAACGAGCTGG
The DNA here is from genome assembly GCA_026393475.1 of Actinomycetota bacterium. GTDB lineage: Bacteria > Actinomycetota > Acidimicrobiia > Acidimicrobiales > Ilumatobacteraceae > VFMC01. Next base: position 188,319 of record JAPLAA010000104.1, on the reverse strand, counting down.
CCAAGGATCCCGGCAACTTCGTCCTCAACCAGTTCTGCGAGTTCGGCAACCACCTCGGCCACTTCGAGGTCACCGGCCGGGCGCTCGCTCACGTGTTCGAGACCGTTCGCGCCGCATCGGGCCGCGACCTGCGCTTGGCCGCGTTCACCAGCGCCACCGGTTCGGCCGGCACGATCGCCGCGGGCGACCGCCTGAAGGACGAGTACGGCACGAAGATCGTCGCCGTCGAGGCGCTCGAGTGCCCGACCATGCTCGAGAACGGCTTCGGCGAGCACAACATCCAGGGCATCGGCGACAAGCACATCCCGCTCATCCACAACGTCACCAACACCGACGTCGTGGTCGCCATCAGCGACCGCGCCACCGACGAGCTCGACGTGCTGTTCAACACCGCGGCCGGTCGCGACTACCTCGTCGATCGCAAAGGCGTGTCGGTCGAGCTCGTCGACACGCTCGAGCACTTCGGCTTCTCCGCGATCTGCAACGTGCTCGCCGCGATCAAGACCGCGAAGCTGCTCGGCCTCGGGCCCGACGACGCGATCGTCACGATCGCGACCGACGGCGCGGCGCTGTACCCGAGCGAGCGGGCCAAGACCCTCGCCGGCCGCTTCGGCGGCGAGTTCACCACCGTCGACGCCGCCGAGGTCTTCGGCGAGCACCTCGGGCACATCGACACCGCCGACACGATCGACTGCACCGAGCGCGACCGCAACCGCATCTTCAACCTCGGTTACTACACCTGGGTCGAGCAGCAGGGCACGCCGTTCGAGCTGTTCGAGGCTCGGCGCCACCAGGACTTCTGGCGGGGGCTGCGCCGCTATGTCCCGGTGTGGGACGAGATGATCACCGAGTTCAACGCCCGGGTCGCCGCAGGCTGACGGGCGGCGGGCAGCGTCGATGGATCTCCCGCTGACGGCCGGGTGGCGGTGCGCGGTCTGCGGTGCCTCCGTCGACATCGCCGAACCGCTGGTGTGGCGCTGCCCGAACGCGGTCGGCGACGACCGGCATCATTCGCTCGAGCTCGTCCAGGCCTCGGCACCGCTGCGGTCGACCGACGACGCCAACCCGTACCTCGCGTTCCGCCGCCACCTCGCCTGGGACGGCTTCGCCGCGGCGCTCCGACTCACCGACGCCGCCCGTGACGCGATCGTGCGCGACCTCGATCTCCAGGTCGCCGCGGTGGCGGGCACGGGGTTCCGGACCACGCCGTTCGCCCGCGCCGACGCACTGAGCGATGCGCTCGGGTTCTCCGCAGACGGTGGGGTCTGGGTGAAGGACGAGACCCACAACGTGGCCGGCAGCCACAAGGCCCGGCACCTGTTCACGATCCTCCTGCACCTGGTGACCACCGAGGTCGCCGGTCGGGCGCCGTGGGCGACGGTGGCCGATCGGCCGCCGCTGGCGATCGCGTCGTGCGGCAACGCGGCGCTCGCCGCGTCGACGCTCGCCGCAGCGGTGCGCTGGCCCATCCGGGTCTTCGTTCCACCCACGGCGAGCACTGCGGTGCTCGCCCGGCTCGGCGAGCTCGGTGCACAGGTCGTCACGTGTCCGCGGGTCGCGACCGATCCGCCCGGCGACCCGTGCGTGCACCGCTTCCGTGAGGCCGTCGCCGGGGGAGCGGTCCCGTTCGGTGTGCAGGGACCGGAGAACGCATGGTGCCTCGACGGCGGCCGCACGATCGGGTGGGAGATGTCCGTCCAGTGGGCGGGCCTCGGCGGTGCAGCCCCGCTCGACCGGGTCTTCGTCCAGGTGGGCGGTGGCGCCTTCGCCGCCTGCCTCGCGGCCGGCCTGCGCGAGGGCGGCATCGTCCCGGCGCTGCACGCGGTGCAGACCCGGAGCTGTGCGCCGTTGGAGCGTGCCTGGCAGCGTTCGTTCGATGTCGGTGGTCCGGGCGCCGTCGCCGGCCACTGGACCGAGTGCATGTGGCCGTGGGAACACGTCGGCGACTCGGCGGCCGACGGCATCCTCGACGACGAGACCTACGACTGGATCCCCATCGTGCGGGCGATGGCCGATGCCCACGGATCGCCGGTCGTCGCCGAGGAAGCCCACGTCGTGCAGGCGGCCGAGATGCTGCCGCGCCTCACCGGCATCGATGCCTCGCCCACCGGCACGGCCGGGTTGGCGGGTCTGCTCGCCGTGCGCGAGCAGCTGGGTGCCGACGAGCGCGTCGCGATCGTCGCGAGCGGCATCCGCCGCTGACCAGAGATCGTCGTTGCAGGCTGATCGCCTGCCGATGCCGGCTGGCCGCCTGGTGATCGCAGGTCGTCAGCCACCGGTCGGGCAACCGGCTCGAACGGGCGCACCGGTCGACACCACACCGCCGCCGATGGTCCAGATGGTCGGGGACCGGCCCGGGACACACACGATCACCTGGCTGTCGGTCAGCCAGTTCATCCGGGTCGGCTCGTCGACCTCACCGAGCGGGTAGGTCGCCACGAGCGTGCCGTCGATCAGGCGGACGCCCGGCACCGTGCGGGTCGGTGGGAACCCGCTGCCGTCCGGCGTGGTGCCCACGGCGACGCGGAGGCCGTCGGGCGACAGCATCGGATCCAGCCCGTGGGCGGGCAGGGTGGTCGTGCGCACCACCTGACCCGTCGTGAGCGAGTGGACGGTGAACGTGTGGTTGAACAACAGCGCGCTGGTGAGCACGCCCACCGAGCCGTCGTGGGCCGCGCCGACGGGCCGGTAGAAGCCGGAGTCGGGCGTGTAGAGGCGGGCGCCGTTGGCCACGTTCCAGGTGCCGGTCGACGTGGTGACCAGCACCCGGCCGTCGCCCGTCTGGTCGATCAGCGTGGGACCGCCGAGCGGTGTGGCGACGTCGCCGAGTGCGGTGACCGAGGCGTCGAAGCCGTACCGCCTCATGACGAGGCCGGTCGCGCCGACCGGCGCGCCGGCGATCAACACACCCGAGCAATCGGCGGCCATCACGGGCCGCTCGTTCGGGTCGAACTCGGCTGCGGTGATGGTGCGCTCGGTGCCGTCGGTGAGGTCGCGGACCACGATCGCGCCGGCGACGGCCGGGTAGACGAGGGAGTGGCAGGGCGCCGAGGTGGCGATCGGCCCGCCCGGCACGGTCGTGGTGGTGCTGGTCGTGGTCGTCGAGGTCGTCGAGGTCGTCGAGGTCGCGGCGGGCGACGTGGTGCTGGTGGTGCTCGTGGTCGTGGGTGTCGAGACGACCCGGCTGTCGTACACCCGCTCCGGTGCAGGGAGCGAGCGGTATGCGGCGTCGCCCTCGAACCAGGCGGCGACGTCGGCGATCAGATGGGTGCCGACGTTGGAGAACAGACACACCCGGCCGTCGGGGTCGAGCGTCGCGATGACGAGGTTGGCCACCGTCTGGCCGGCCGCGTGGTTGAGGCTCGAGGTCGCGGGCAACCGCCCGCACGGGTACACGGTGACGAAGCCGTCCCGGGAGCCCTCGGTCGCCGTCACGTTCAGCACCACGGCCGTCGCTGCAGCGGGAACTCCGGCGCGTCCGCGCACCTGCACGACGGCGGATGCCGCAGCGGTGACCGGGCCCGCCGGCGCACCCAGACCGCTGCGGGTGTCGAGCAACCGTTCGGGGTTCGCCACCCTCGTGACGCCGGCGGCTCCGGTCGGGACGAACCCGATGGCGTCGATGACCAGATGTGTCGAGGCCATCGCATACACGCACGTGCGGCCGTCGCCGTCGAGTCCGGCCATCACGAGGTTGGGGCGGACGTCGCCGGCGACGAAGTTGAGGTTCGATGCGACCGGCTGCGGCTGGTCGCACGGGAACACCGTCGCGAACCCGGGCCCGGCCGGACCGACCACGGTGACGTTGAGCACGGCGGCCGCGGCGCCGCTCGGGATGCCCTCACGCCCGGCCACCTGGACGACGGTGACGCCGGGCCCGACCCGTCCGACGGGAGCACCCGATCCGATCCGGGTGTCGAGCAGTCGACGCGGCGAGTCGAGCGAGGCGATCGCCGAGGTGGGCGGTACGTAGCCGGCGACGTCGACGATCACGTCGACGTCGGCCGAGCTGGTGACGCAGACGGAACGATCGCGGCCCACCCGGGCGACGACGGCGTTCGGCACCGCTCGGTCGGCTCGCGTGTAGTTGAGGTTCGAGGCCACTGGCGGCGCTTCGCCGCACGGGAACACCGTCAGGTAGCCGTCGGCGCGAGGGTTGGCGACGGTGACGTTGAGCGCGACGGCGTCGGCATCGGCCGGTACGCCGCGGATGCCCGCGACCTCGACCGCAAGCACGGCGCCGGCGGCGAGCGGCGACCCGAGCGAGGGCGTCTCGGCCGAGCCGATGCCGATCGGGGACACCCCGGCCGTGAGCGAGACGGCGCCCAGCGCGACGGCACCGAGGATCGTCGATCGGGTGCCGGTCCAGCGGTGCACGAGCGACGCGTCAGTCGACGGGGTGGAGCTTGCCGTCGGCGACGTCGTAGACGAAGCCGGTGATGTACTCCTTGAACTTCACGAACGGGTTGAGCTTCAGCCGGTTGATGCTCTGGCGCACATCGGCGTACGGGTCGAGGAACGCCTCGAGCGCCCACCACGGACGGATGCCGACCTCGGCCTCGAGCTCCTGCTTGAACTCGTCGACGCTGACGCCCTCGAGCCCGCAGTTCGTGTGGTGGATGAGGATGACCTCACGAGTGCCGAGGCGGCGCTGGGACAGCACGAGCGACCGGATGACGTCGTCGGTGACCACGCCGCCCGCGTTGCGGATGATGTGCGCCTCGCCGTGCTGCAGCCCGAGCATCTCGAAGATGTTCATGCGACTGTCCATGCAGGCCACGATCGCCAGCTTGCGGCGCGGCCGCACGTCCATCGGCCCGTCGCTGAACCCTGCGACGTAGCGCCCGTTGTTGTCGACCAGTTCGTCGACGTTGGGTGCGAAATCGTCACTCGAGGGGCGCGTTGGGATGTCGGTCATGATGGTGGTTGCCGCCCCGTTCAGCGGTGCGACGCTGGTCGCACGGTAGCGTGTGCTTCATGTCTTCGACCGACTCGCCGTTCAGTTCAGCTGCGCAGATGCCCTTCGTTCCCCAGGCTGCCGACTCGGGTTTCGACCCGCGCAGCGACGTGTTCAACCGGCTGCTCAAGAACCGCGTGATCATGCTCGGCACCGACGTCAACGACGACATCGCCAACTCGCTGTGCGCCCAGTTGCTGTACCTCGAGGGCGAAGATCCCAACGCCGACATCTGGCTGTACATCAACAGCCCTGGTGGCTCGGTGTACGCCGGCATGGCCATCTACGACACGATGCAGTTCGTCAGCTGCGACGTCGCCACCGTCTGCATGGGCATGGCCGCCAGCATGGGCCAGTTCCTGCTCACCGCCGGCGCCGCGGGCAAGCGGTTCAGCCTGCCCAACGCCCGGGTCATGATGCACCAGCCGCTCGCCGGTCTCCGCGGCCAGGCGGCCGACATCGCCATCCAGGCCGAGCAGCTCGTCTACACCAAGCGTCGCATGGCCGAGCTCACCGCTCACCACACCGGCCAGGACGTCACCAAGATCCAGGCCGACGCCGAGCGCGACCGCTGGTTCACCGCCGACGAGGCCAAGGAGTACGGCCTCATCGACAAGGTGATCCTGAAGCGCGGCGAGATCCGCTAGTCGCTCCGCCCCGGCCGCTCCAGCGGCCGGGTCAGCCGGGGCACCCGGTTCAGCCGCCGAGCGTCGGCAGCGTGGTCGGTGGCACCACGGTCGTGGCGGTCACCGGATTGGTGGGCGTCGGTGGCGTCCCCACGTCGAGCGCGCACTGCTGCTGCGTGTACTGCTGCACTTCCACGTAGGCCGGAGCGCCTGCGAGCGCTGCCTGGTTCGCCAGTTCCAGCGACGCCTGATCGCCCGGGATCACTGTGGCAGCTGTCTCGAGCACCTCGATCACCCGCTGCCATTCCGGTTCGACCTGCGCCGGTGCCACCTCGGCGATCGACCGGTAGCGGTCGATCGTCGCGTCGATGTCGGCCCCGGTCGCGATCGCCGGGTTCATCAGCACCTGGAGATCGGCCCCGACGGCGGCGCAGTACGCGGCCACGGTGCGTTCGGGTGTGTCGCTGCATCCCGCGGCGATCGATCCGATCCCGATCCCGGCTCCGATCGCGACGACGGTGGTGGCGAGCACCCTCGTCTCCCTGACGAACCGGGGCGCGCGGGGTCCGTGATCCGGCGTTGGCATGAACCCATTGTCACAGCTCGCCTGCCGACGGTGGTGGCAGGGCTCAGGGCACCGGTCGTCAGCGCGTCAGCGGCGGTAGAGGATCGGCGAGTCGCCCGGCCGGCGGATCTGGTGGGCACGCCGTTGCACCGCGAACGACTGCAGCGACCGCGGTGTGTCGGTGTGGAGCTCGGTGAAGCCGCCGGTGACCGAGCGGGTGTCGAAGTAGCCGGCCTCCACGTCGCCGTGGCGGAGCTCGCAGGCGGCGACGAAACCCATGTCGAGCAGACGCTGCCGTTCGGCCGCGTAGTCGCGGACCAGGAACGCGGTGTGGTGGTAGCCCTCCTCGCCCGGCGCGTACATGTCGCGGTAGATCGAGGGCGTGTCGTCGTGTTGCTGGATGAACTGGATCTGCACCTCGCCGAGGTAGCCGAAGGCGTAGGTGACGTCGGCCTCCTGCGGGGTGCCCCGGTACTCGAACCAGTCCGCGCGGTGGTGGGCGGCGATGCCGAACGGGCCGGCGCCGAACAGCTCGGACCATCGCTCGATCGACGCCTCGATGTCGTTGACGAGGTAGGCCTGCTGGAAGATCGGGTAGGTGCCGAGCACGGACATGGCGGCACCGTAGCGACGGGTGGCGACACCACCGAGATCGGAGCCATCAGGACCGCGGCGGCGGGTTGCGGTCGTCGTTCCGGGCGATAGGTTCCGGCGCACGTCGTCGGGACCGGTCGTCCCGTCCTCCATCCACGAGCTCCACGCACCGCACGGTCGTGTCGAGCGTCAGGAGGTCCCGATGATCGCTTCCATCCCGTCCGCCACCCTGCTGGGTGTCACCGGCCAACCCGTCACGGTCGAGGTGCACTCGGGGGTCGGCGTGCCCGGCTTCCAGATCGTCGGATCACCCGACGCAGCATGTCGCGAGTCGCGCGACCGGGTGAGGGCGGCGTTGCTCTCGAGCGGTCTCAACTGGCCCAACCGCCGCATCACCGTCAACCTCGCGCCCAGCGGCGTCCGCAAGGCGGGTGCCGGTCTCGACCTGGCGATCGCCATCGCCCTGCTCGTCGCCGACGAGCAGCTGCCCCCCGAGACCGTCGAGCGCTTCGCATTCGTCGGCGAGCTGGGCCTCGACGGCTCGCTGCGCGGCATGCCGGGCGTCGCGCCCATGGTCGCCTGTCGGTCCGACCGGATCGCGGTGGTGCCGAGCGATGCCTTCGAGCAGGCGACGGCGATCGGTGCGGTCGACGTGCGCTGCGCATCGAACCTGGTCGAGGTGGTGTCGGCGCTCGCCGGTGCGCCGTGGCCCGACCCGCCGCCGCGTGCCGTCGCCGGCGACGACCTCCCGCCGCCCGACCTCGCCGACGTGCGGGGGCAGCCCGATGCCCGGCTCGCGCTCGAACTGGCTGCGGCCGGTGGGCACCACCTGCTGCTCGTCGGTCCGCCCGGTGCCGGCAAGACGATGCTCGCCCAGCGGCTGCCCGGCCTGCTGCCCGCGCTCGACCCGGTCGCGGCGCTCGAGGCCACGATGGTCTACTCGGCCGCCGGGGTGCCGGTGCCGGGAGGCGGTGTGGTGCGCCAGCCCATGTTCCGGGCGCCACACCACTCGAGTTCGATGATCGCGATCGTCGGCGGCGGCTCCACGGCGTTGCGGCCGGGCGAAGCGAGCCTCGCCCACGGCGGCGTCCTCTTCCTCGACGAGCTCGGCGAGTTCCCGGCCCACGTGCTCGATGCCCTGCGCCAACCGATCGAGGAGGGTGTGGTGCGGGTGTCGCGAGCGACGTCCACCGCCACGCTGCCGGCCCGCTTCCAGATGGTGGCGGCGTCCAATCCGTGCCCGTGCGGCGGCGGGGCGCCGGGGGAGTGCGAGTGCGATGTCACGGCACGGATGAAGTACTTCCGACGCATCAGCGGGCCGTTCCTCGACCGCTTCGACCTCCGCGTCAGCGTCGGCGCCGCCCGGGTCGACGACCTGCTCGGCCGTGAGCAGGGCGAGTCGACGGCGGTGGTCCGCGAACGGGTCCTGGCGGCGCGAGACCTCGCCATCGGTCGCGCCGGGAAGGTGAACGCAGCGCTGAGCGCCGACGAGCTCGAGATGTATGCGCCGTTCGACCACGCCGCCGAGTCGCTGGTGCGTCGCGAGTTCGAGGCGAACCGGCTCACCGCCCGCGGGCTCCACCGTGTCAGGCGCGTCGCGCGGACGATCGGCGACCTCACCGGTGCGGCGGAGACCGTCGGCGTCGACCTCCTCACCGTGGCGCTCCAGCTCCGTGTCCCGTTCGCCGGTTCGTCGCGGGTGCGCGTGGCATGACCACCGATCTCGATGGCTGCCTCCCGCAGGAGGCCTATGCCGCCTCGCTCGCCGGTTTCGATCTCATGACCGTGCATCGGCTGGCGGCGCTGCTCCGCCACCACCCGCCCGCCGAGGCGTTCCATGTCGCGGCCGGCGACCTCCCGCCGACCGACGGGCTCGTCGCCAGGGTGCTCGAGCGCGACGACGTGCGCGCCTCGTGGCGGCGCAGTGCCGGCCGACGCGATCCGGCCGCGGTGTGGGAGCGGTGTCGTGAGCTCGACCTGCAGGTGCTCGTGCTCGGACGAGACGGCTATCCCGAGCTGCTGCAGCACGATCCCCAACCGCCCCCGGTGCTGTTCGCCCGTGGCGATCCGGCCGCGCTCGACGGGCGTCGGGTGGCGCTCGTGGGCACGCGCAACGCCACCGCCGCGGGTCGCCACATCGCCCGCACGCTCGGCGACGGCCTCGCCCGTGCGGGGGTGCACGTGGTGTCGGGCCTGGCTCGCGGCATCGACGGGCACGCCCACGCCGGCGTGCTCGAGGCGGTCACCGACGGCGCGGCGGGTCGTCCGATCGCGGTGGTCGCGTCGGGCCACGACGTCGTCTACCCGCGCGAACACCGCACCCTGTGGGAGCGGGTGGGCGCCGAGGGGCTGCTCCTGAGCGAGTGGCCTCCGGGGGCGGTGCCCGTCGCCTATCGCTTCCCGCAGCGCAACCGCCTCGTCGCCGCGTTGTCCGAGATCGTCGTGGTCGTCGAGAGCCGGGAGACCGGCGGGTCGCTGATCACGGCCCAGATGGCCGCGGAGCGCGGGATCCCCGTGATGGCGGTGCCCGGCAGCGCGATCAGCAGGGCCGCAATCGGGGTGAATGCGTTGCTCCGCGACGGCTCGGCACCGGCGGTCGACGTGGGCGACGTCATGGTCGCGCTCGGGCTCGACCACACCCGGGCGACCCCGCGGGCCGACGACCCCCGCGTCCGCCCCCGTCCTGCCGATGTGCCTGCGTACCGGGTGTGTTCCGTCAAGGCGAGCACCGTCGGTGAGGTCGCGGCGGCGCTCGACGTGTCGGTGGTGGAGGCGGCGATGGCGCTCGCCCGGCTCGAGCAGGCCGGCTGGTTGGCGCACGTCGACGGATGGTTCGAGGTGATGGGGTCACCCCTGGCATGTCCGTGACCGAATACTGTGACTCGGGTGACATCCGGAGTGCACGGGGCCGGTGGGCGGACCCTGGTCGACGAGCCTTGTGCGGCGTGGCGCTTGCACGCCTTTGCGACCTCGCTCACGGCTTCCTCCGATCACACGGTCACGGCCTACGGCATCGACGTGCGCGACTTCGCGACCTGGGCCGAACGGGGTGGGGTCGACGAACCGACCTCCGTCGACCGGTTGCTCCTGCGTCGCTGGGTCGCCTTCCTCACGACGCGCCGGTACGCCAAGCGCACCATCGCCCGCAAGGTCGCCGCGGTGCGCAAGTACTTCCGCTGGCTGCATCGCACGGGTGTGGTCGCCGCCGACCCCAGCTCGTCGTTGCGCGCCCCGTCGGGCGAGGCCCGCCTGCCGCGGGTGCTCACCGCGAACGAGCTCGATCGCCTGCTCGACGCGCCGTCGACCGAGGACGAGCCGCACTGGCGCCGCCTCCGCGACGACGCCGTGCTCGAGATCCTCTACGGCAGTGGGGTGCGCGTGAGCGAACTCTGTGGCCTCGATGTCGACGACGTCCGGCGCGGGAGCGACTCGATGACCGTGCTCGGCAAGGGATCGAAGGAACGTGTCGTCCCGCTGTCGGCCATGGCCGTCGACGCCGTGCGTGGCTGGCTGGCCGTGCGCCACGAGGTCGTGCCGGCCGACGCCGGCGACGCGCTGTTCGGCAACGAACGCGGCCATCGGCTCACCCCACGCGACGTCCGGCGGATCATCGACCGTCGATCGTCGTCACCCACCCACCCGCACGCGCTGCGTCACACCTTCGCGACGCATTTGCTCGACGGCGGGGCAGACTTACGAGCGGTGCAGGAGTTCCTCGGACATGCCGACGTCGCGACGACGCAGCGGTACACACATGTCAGCAACGAGCGACTCCGTTCCGTCTACGCGGAGGCACACCCCCGAGCATGAGCATCCCTGTCGACATCTCGCACTGGTGGGAGAAGTGGTTCGCGTCGCGCGACCAGATCGCTCGCGACCGCATCATCGAGCACTACTCGCCGTTGGTGAAGTTCGTCGCCGGCCGTGTCGGTGCCGGCCTGCCCAGCAGCGTCGACCCCGGCGACCTCGTGTCCGCAGGGGTCTTCGGCCTCATCGACGCGGTCGAGCGGTTCGATCCCGAGCGGGGCGTGAAGTTCGAGACCTTCGCCGTGCCGCGCATCCGTGGCGCCGTGTTCGACGGCCTGCGCTCGCTCGACTGGGTGCCCCGATCGGTGCGCAGCCGCGCCCGCGAGGTCGAGTCCGCCTTCAGCGAGCTGGAGGCACGCTTCGGCCGAGCGCCCACCGACGAAGAGATCGCCGGTCATCTCAAGATCAGCTCGACCGAGTTCCAGAAGTGGCTCGTCGCGATCGCCTCCACGACGGTCGGCCCGCTCGATCGGGCGCTCGTCGCCGGTGCCGAGCCACGCTCGCTCGCCGGTGAAACACCCGATTCGCCGTCCGCTGTGGTCGAGGAGAGCGAGGTGCGCCGCCTGGTCCGCCAGGAGGTGCGCCGACTGCCCGAGCGGGAGAAGCTCGTGATGTCGCTGTACTACGACGAGGGCCTCACCCTCGCCGAGATCGGGTCGGTGCTCGGGGTGACCGAGAGTCGCGTCTCCCAGATCCACACCAAGGCGGTGCTGCACCTGCGTGCACGCCTCGCTGCCTCCGGCATCTCCTGAGCCACGGAGATCCTGAGCCACTGAGCTCACCGGGCCCCGGGCACCTGTCGCCCCGATCGACGCCGTCGCTGCGTCCAGGTGTCCCGCGCCGCGACCGGCGCCGTGCCCGTCGGAGGTCCACATGCCGTCCGTGCTCGTTCCTGTCCTGTTCGCGTTCACGCTCACGCTCGGAGCAGTGTCGCCCCCACCCGTCGCTCCGGCAGGGCCGTGCCTGGTCCCACCGATCGACGCGCCCGTCGTCGACCCGTTCCGGATGCCGGCGTGCCCCTACTGCGCGGGCAACCGGGGCATCGAGTACGGCCCGCGGCCGGGTCAGGGCGTCGTCGCGATGGCCGACGGGGTCGTCGTCTTCGCCGGCTCGGTGGCCGGCACGCGATGGCTCGTGGTGGAGCACCGCGACGGGCTGCGTGCGTCCTATGGCTGGTTGGCGAGGATGTCGCTGAGCAGGGGTGATGTCGTCCGCGCCGGTCAGGAGCTGGGGCGGAGCACCGATCGGTTCTACGTGGGCCTGCGCGACGGCGACCGCCCGATCGACCCCACCGATCGGCTCGGCCGCTGGCGCTCGCGCCCTCGGCTCGTCCCGTCCGACGGCACCCGAGGGCGCCCCGGGGGCGCCGCGCGCCTGGTCTGTCGCATCGCAGGTGGTGGCAGATAGCATTTCCGACCGGTCCGCCGCGCGGTGGGCCGAATCCGATCGCACGGCCCATTCCACGGTCGCCGCTCCCGCCTCGCGGGTCGGTGCACGGGCGTCGTGCGCAGCCAACCGTGGACGAGGAGAACATCATGGCCGTCGTCACCATGCGACAGATGCTGGAAGCAGGTGTCCACTTCGGGCACCAGACCCGCCGTTGGAACCCCAAGATGAAGCGCTTCATCTTCGGTGAGCGCGGTGGCATCTACATCATCGATCTCGAGCAGACGCTCACCCGCGTCGAGGCCGCGTACAACTTCGTGCGCGATCTGTCGGCCAAGGGTGGCACCGTGCTCTTCATCGGCACCAAGAAGCAGGCGCAGGATCCCGTGCGCAACTACGCCAACCAGGTCGGCATGCCCTACGTGAACGAGCGTTGGCTCGGTGGCATGCTCACCAACTTCGAGACCATCTCCAAGCGCGTCGCCAAGATGCAGGAGTACGAGCGCATGAAGGTGTCGGGCGAGTTCGACGCCATGCCGAAGAAGGAGGCCCTCCTCCTCAGCCGTGAGCTCGAGAAGCTGCAGAAGAACCTCGGTGGTATCCGTGGCATGAACAAGCGTCCCGACGCGGTGTTCATCCTCGACACCAAGAAGGAACACATCGGCGTCACCGAGGCCAACAAGCTCGGCATCCCGATCATCGCCGTGGTCGACACCAACGTCGACCCCGACGTCATCCAGTTCCCGATCCCGGGCAACGACGACGCCATCCGCGCCAACGCGCTCATGGCTCGCGTCATCGCCGAGGCGATCGAAGAGGGCCGCTACATCCAGGGCAAGCGCAACCCGCAGGCCGCACCGGCCCCGAAGCGCACCGTCGAGGACGAGGCCGCCTTCGCCGCTGCCCAGGCCGAGGCCCGCCGCCAGGCCGCCGCCGCCCAGGCCGAGCGCGAGGCCCGCCTCGCCGCTGCCAAGACCGAAGAGACCCCCGGCGCCGCCGATGCAGCGCCGGCCGACGAGACCAGCACGGAGAGCTGATTCCGATGTCATTCACCGCCAAGGACGTGCAAGCGCTGCGTCAAGCGACCGGCGCCGGCATGATGGACGCCAAGAAGGCCCTCGAGGCCAACGACGGCGACATGGAAGAAGCCAAGCAGTGGCTGCGTGAGAAGGGCCTCGCCGCCAGCGCGAAGCGCGACGACCGCGAGAACACCCAGGGCGTCGTCGCCCTCGTGATCGACGGCAACGTCGGCGCGATGGTGAAGCTGAAGTCCGAGACCGACTTCGTGGCCGGCAGCGACCAGTTCAAGGCCGAGGCCGAGACGCTCGCCCGTCTCGTCATCGCCAAGGGCGAAGCTGCGGTCGCCGAGCGCAACGAGCAGCTCGAGGACCTCAAGATCGTCCTCAAGGAGAAGATCGAGCTCGGCGAGGTCGTTCGCATCGAGGCCGCACCCGGCAACGTCATCGACAGCTACCTGCACATCCAGGGTGGTCGCGGCGTGAACGGCGTGCTCGTCGAGATGTCGGGTGCGAGCCAGGAGCTCGCCCACGACGTCGCCGTCCACGTCGGCTTCGCCCGTCCGAAGTACCTCAACCGTGAGGACGTGCCGGCCGACGTCGTCGAGAAGGAACGTCAGACGCTCGAGGCGATCAGCCGCAACGAGGGCAAGCCCGAAGCTGCGCTGCCGAAGATCATCGAGGGTCGCATCAACGGCTTCTTCAAAGACGTCGCCCTGGTCGAGCAGCCCTACGCCAAGGACGACAAGCTGTCGGTGAAGCAGTTCATCGGCTCGGCGAGCATCGTCCGCTTCGCACAGGTCGAGATCGGCTGAGACCGATGACCTCGCCCCGGTGGAAGCGGATCGTCTTCAAGCCATCGGGCGAGGCATTGGCCGGCGCCTCGGGGTCGGGCCTCGACGGCGCGACCCTCGACCACACCGCACGTGAGATCATCGCCGTCCGCGAGATGGGCGTCGATGTCTCCGTGGTGGTCGGCGGCGGCAACTTCTGGCGTGGTCGCACGGGTGCGATGTCCGGCATGGACGCCACCCAGAGCGATCACATCGGCATGCTCGGCACGGTGATGAACGCCCTCGCGCTCCAGGACTCCCTCGAGCGCAACGGGCAGTCCACCCGGGTCATGAGCGCGATCGAGATGCCGCGCATCGCCGAGCCGTACATCCGGCGGCGGGCGATGCGTCATCTCGAGAAGGGCCGCGTCGTGATCTTCGCGGCCGGCACCGGCAACCCGTTCTTCACCACCGACACCGCGGCCGCGCTGCGAGCGGCGGAGATGGACGCGAACGCGTTGCTGAAGGGCACGCACTCGGGCGTCGACGGCGTGTACAGCGCCGACCCCCGTCGGGACGCCACGGCCACCAAGTACGACGAGATCGACTACATGGACGTGATGACCAAGGATCTCAAGGTCATGGACGCCACGGCCATCGCGTTCTGTCGCGACAACCTCATCCCGATCGTGGTGTTCGACATGTCGGCGCCCGGCGCGCTGCAGTCGATCCTCGGCGGCGAGCAGGTCGGCACGATCATCCACGGTGAGGCTCCGCAGAGCCGCCGTCGCCGTCACGACGACCTCCCCGACGCGAACCCGCAGTCCTGATCCGCTGCGTTCCCCGCTGCGTTACCGGGTTCCCGATGCGCCGAACGGTCGCCGGGTGAGCCGGATGACCACGCAGCGTGCGCTGCCTCGGTAACCTGTGCCGGTGACCGAAGAGACGCTCCTCGACGCCATCGACAAGATGGAGAAAGCGGTCGAGCACGTACAGGGCCAGTTCACGACCGTCCGCACCGGCCGCGCCACGCCGGCGTTGGTCGAGCGGCTCCAGGTCGAGTACTACGGCTCGCACGTGCCGCTGCAACAACTGGCCGGCTTCGCCGTGCCCGAAGCGCGGCAACTGGTGGTGAAGCCGCACGACCGCACCACGCTCGCCGCGATCGAGAAGGCCATCCGTGACAGCGATCTCGGGGTCAACCCGTCCAACGACGGTGTGGTGATCCGACTCAACTTCCCGGCGCTCACCGAGCAGCGCCGCAAGGAGTACGTGAAGATCGTCAAGAACATGGCCGAGGACGGGCGGATCGCCGTGCGCAACATCCGGCGTGATGCGCGCAAGCACCTCGAGGCGGCCGAGAAGGCGGCGGAGATCTCCGCCGATCAGCTCGAGCGGGCCGAGAAGGAACTCGAGAAGATCACCCACGACCATGTCGAGTCGATCGACAAGGCCTTCGGGCGCAAGGAACAGGAACTGCTCGAGGTCTGACCTTGGGTCGGCGCGTGAGGATGCAGCCAATGACGAGCAGCCAGAAGACGAGCAGCCAGATGACGAGCAGCAGGAAATCGGGGGATCCCTCATGAGCGATGATGTCTGGCGTCGCGGCCGTCGCGACGGCCGTGATGACGAGGACTTCGGTGACTTCGGGCCACCGTTGTTCGGCGACGACGCGTCGCGGGCCGACATGACCCGTGAGATGGACGACCCGAGCGACGGGCTGTCGTTCGGGACGGCCGACACCGGTCCGTTGCCGCACTGGACGGCCCCGCCCACGGGCGAGATGCCGTCGATGCTCACCTCGCAGCAGCCGGCGCAGCCGGGCAGCGATCCCACCGACGACCTCGACGTGTGGTCGTCGTTCTCCAACGACGCACCGGTGTGGAGCGACGACCCTGCCCCGACCGGTGAGATCGAGATCCCGACGCGGGCAGCGTTCGAGGAAGCTGCCGATCCCTTCGACGAGACCGGCGACGGCTCGCTGCCGGTACGCCGCGGTCCCGGCCGCATCACGATCGGCACCGATCCCACCGACGACCGGATGGGTCGCCCGATGCCGAAGAAGGCCAGCCGCGGATCCGGCCGTGTCGATCCGTCGCGTGGGCCGCGCCCGGTGCGTCCGGCGTCCACCACCGGCGCCACCTCGCGCACGGCACCGCCGCCGTCGAGCCGCGACATGCCCACGGCGGTCGCGGTCGGGTTGATCATCGCTGCCGCGTTCATCGGGGCGCTCCTGTTCAAGCCGTGGGCCGTCCTGGCGATCGTGGTCGCGATCCTCGGTCTCGCCTCGGTCGAGTTCTTCGACAAGGTCACGGAGAAGGGCTACCGACCGGCCACGGTGGCGGGCATCGTCGCGACGGTGTGCCTTCCGCTCGCCGCCTACTGGGTGGGCGAACAGGCGCTGCCGTTGGTCATCGTGTTCGCCTTCGCGGCTGCCTGCCTCACCTTCGTCAGTTCGTCGGGGCTCGAGTCGAGCCCGCTGCCGAACGCGGCGATCACGATGCTGGGTGTCGTGTGGATCGGTGTCCTCGGTTCGTTCGCGGCGCTGATCCTGTCGTGGTCGAACGTGTCCGGCGGCATCCCGGTCGCAGAGGGCTTCGCGTCCACGACCGTCGGTACCGACACCTTGTTCCTGCTCGCCCTGGGCGTGGTGGCCAACGACGTCGGCGCCCTGTTCATCGGCTCTGCCGCCGGCCGCACGCCGCTGCGGGCGTGGATCAGCCCGAACAAGACCATCGAAGGCTTCATCGGCGGCACGATCATGACGCTGCTGGCGATGGTCGTCGTGGGCGTCGCCGGGTCGAGCAGCACCTGGAACAGCACCGGCGACCTGCTCCTGCTCGGCGCCGTCATCTCGATCACCGCCCCGCTCGGCGATCTCACCGAGAGCATGTTCAAGCGCAACCTCGACATCAAGGACTTCGGCAGCATCGTGAAGGGCCACGGCGGGGTGCTCGACCGCTTCGACGGCTTCCTGTTCACGCTGCCCGCCGTGTACTACCTGGTGCTCGTGCTGCAGCCCTGGCTCACCAAGTAGCCATATCGCCCATCTGGCGGCATCTGGCGGCATCTGGCCAGCAGCTGGCAGCAGCGGGTCGGCATCCGGCCGGCAGAGCGGTGACGGACTCCACACGTGACTCCCACGTCGCGTGACACGGCGGACGCGCTCGCCGCTGCCAGACTGACGTCCATGAGCCCCGTTCGTGTCGCCATCGCCGGCAGCAGCGGCAGCGTCGGGACCCAGACCCTCGACGTCGTCCGTGCCGAGGCCGGCAGCTACGAGGTCGTAGCGCTGGGCGTCGGCTCGTCGGTCGACGTGCTGATCGAGCAGGCCCTCGAGTTCCGTCCGAAGGTCGTGGCCGTGGCCGACCCGGCGCAACGGGCCCGCGTCGCGGCGGCGCTGCCGTTCGCCGAGGTGGTGGGGGAGCTCGAAGCCCTGGTCGAACCGGCCGACGTGGTGGTCAACGCGGTCGTGGGCTTCGCCGGCCTGCCGGTGACGATCGCGACGCTGCGCGCCGGCCGTCGCCTCGCGCTCGCCAACAAGGAGAGCCTCATCGCCGCCGGTCCGGTGGTGCAGCCGTTGCGGGCCACGCCGGGCGCCGAGCTGGTGCCGGTCGACAGCGAACACTGCGCGGTGCACCAGTGCCTGCGCTCGTCGGTCAACACCGACCGCGAGGTCGCTCGGGTGCTGCTGACGGCGAGCGGCGGCCCGTTCCGCGGTCGGACGATGGCCGAGCTCGAGCACGTCACCGTCGACCAGGCGCTCGCCCACCCGACGTGGAAGATGGGGCCGAAGATCACGATCGACTCGTCGACGCTGATGAACAAGGGCCTCGAGGTCATCGAGGCCCACGAACTGTTCGGCACGCCGTTCGACCAGATCGAGGTCGTCGTGCACCCCCAGAGCGTCGTGCACTCCATGGTCGAGTTCACCGACGGCTGCACGATGGCGCAGCTGTCGATGCCCGACATGCGGCTGCCCATCGGGTACGCCCTGGCGTACCCGGCACGCATCGGCACACCGTTCGGCCGCATCGACTGGTCGCAGCTCGGACGGCTCGACTTCGAGCCGCCCGACACGTCGACGTTCCGCTGCTTGTCGCTCGCCTATCAGGCGGGCCGGCACGGCAGCACCGCGCCGGCCTGGTTGAGCGCGTCCAACGAGGTGGCCGTCGACGCCTTCCTCGAGGGTCGCCTCCGCTGGCCGCAGATCGCCGACGTGTGCGACGAATCGCTCCAGCGCTACGAGCAGGGTGCCGATGCAACGGTGGACGACATCGTCGCCGCCGACGGTCGCGCCCGGCAGGTCGCTGCCGAGATCATCCGGGTCATCGCCGGACCGTCCCGCCAAGAGGATCCCCCATCATGAGCCAGACCTTGCCGCCGCCTCCCCCCGAGTCGCCGCCCGCTGCACCCACCGGATGGTCCGAGCCGCGCCCTGCCGCGTTCCCGGGACCTGTGGCCGCGGAGTCCGGCTACCTCAAGTTCCGCAACGAGGTCCTCGCCGGTGGCGCGAGCGAGCATCCCGAGGGCGACGACCTCGCCGGTGGTCCGCGCGCGGTGTTCGGTCTGCTGGTCATCGTCGCGCTGCTCGCTCTGATCGGCATCGCCAACCCGTGGGCCCTGGTGTTCGTGCTGGGCCTGCTCGTGTGCATCTTCCTGCACGAGGTCGGTCACTTCGTGACGGCACGCTGGACAGGCATGAAGGCCACGCAGTTCTTCCTGTTCATGGGGCCGAAGCTGTGGAGCTTCCGGCGCGGCGAGACCGAGTACGGCATCCGCGCGCTGCCGCTCGGTGCGTTCGTGCGCATCATCGGCATGAACAACCTCGACGACGTCGATCCGGCCGACGAGCCGAGGGCGTACCGAAACAAGAGCTACCCGCGGCGCATGCTCGTCATCTGCGCAGGCTCGATCATGCACATGATCATTGCGATCTCCCTGCTGTTCGGCCTGTACGCCACCAAGGGCGTGCTGGAGAGCACCGACCGGGTGCAGATCACCAGCGTGCGCGCCGGTGACCCGGCGGCCGAGGCCGGGCTCCTCGCCGATGACATCATCCTGAGCTTCGCCGGCGTCACGCCCGTCGATTCCGACGAGTACGTGGCGCTCGTGCAGTCGCAACAGCCGGGCGACGTGGTGCCGGTCGTGGTCGAGCGCAACGGCGAGGTGCTCACCTTCGAGGTCGGCCTCGGAGCCAACCCCAACACCGGCGACGTGTTCGGCAAGGCCTACATGGGGACGGGCAGCGGGTCGGAGTACGTCTGGACAGACCTTCCGCTCGGCACCGCGGTCACCCGCAGCGTCACCGATCTCGGCGACGCCGCGTGGCAGGCCGTCGGCGGCGTGGTGAAGGTGTTCAACCCGGTGAGCATCTTCGAGCACCTCGTGGGCACGTCCGACGACCTGAGCAGCCGGCCCACCACGGTGGTCGGGGTGTCGCGCTACAGCGGCTTCCTGGGTGACCAGGACGGGCTCGCCGGCATCGTCGCCCTCCTCGCCGGCGTGAACGTGTTCGTCGGGCTCATCAACCTGTTCCCGATGCTCCCGTTCGACGGCGGCCACGCTGCGATCGCCACCTACGAGCGGATCCGCAGTCGCAAGGGCCAGCCTCCGTACCGCGCCGACGTCGGCAAGATGGTGCCGGTGGCGATGACGATGATGGGGCTGCTCGCGTTCATGTTCCTCACCGGGCTGTACCTCGACATCGTCGATCCCATCGGCGGGTGACCCGCGCCTCACGGCGCCCGACCCGGCCCGAACCAGGGCAGACTGGACCTCGTGAACGCGACCGCAGCTTCCGCATCCGCCGGTAACTCCGCATCATCGGGGTTCGAGCGTCGCCGCACCCGGCAACTCCACGTCGGCAAGGTCGCCGTCGGCGGCGACGCACCCATCTCGGTGCAGTCGATGACGATCACCAAGACCGCCGACGTCGAGGGCACGCTGCAGCAGATCTACGCACTGGCGGCCGCCGGCTGCGACATCGTGCGCTGTACGTGCAACGAGGCCGAGGCCGCCGAAGGGCTCGCCCAGATCGTGCCACGGTCGCCGATCCCGGTGATCGCCGACATCCACCACCAGTACAAGATGGCGCTCGCCGCGATGGAGGCCGGGGTGCACGGCCTGCGGCTGAACCCGGGCAACATCCGTCGGCCCGAGCACATCAAGGCCGTGGCCGCCGAGGCCAAGGACCGGGGCATCCCGATCCGCATCGGGGTGAACGGCGGCTCGCTCGACCCGGCGCTGTACGAGAAGTACGGCGGCATCCGCCCCGAGGCGATGGTCGAGAGCGCGTTGCAGGAGATCGCCTACTTCGACGAGGTCGGCTTCCACGACTACAAGATCAGCGTCAAGGCGTCGAGCGTGCCGCTGATGGTGGAGGCGTATCGCCAGCTGAGCGCGGTCACCGATGCACCGCTGCACCTCGGCGTCACCGAGGCGGGCCCGCCGCCCGCCGGTCTGGTGAAGGCCACCGCCGGCATCGCCACGCTGCTCATGGAGGGCATCGGCGACACCATCCGCTACTCGCTCACCGCCGACCCGGTCGAGGAGGCCCGCGCCGGTCGCCAGCTGCTCGAGGCCCTGGGCCTGCGCGAGCGCAAGAACGTCGACCTGATCGCGTGCCCCAGTTGCGGCCGCGCCGAGATCGACGTGATCGACGTCGCCAACCGGGCCATGCAGGCCTTCGGCGACCGCAAGATCCCGCTCCAGGTGGCCGTCATGGGCTGCGTGGTCAACGGTCCCGGTGAGGCTCGCGAGGCCGACCTCGGCATCGCCGCCGGCAACAAGCGCGGGCACCTGTTCGTCAAGGGTCGCAACGTCGCCGTGGTGCCCGAGAGCGAGATGGTCGAGGCCCTCGTCGAATGGGCGGAGTTCATCCACGAGCACGGCACCGAGGCGGCGATCGCCCGCGTCGACACCACGATCGCCGAGCGCGAGGCGGCCAAGGATCGGGCGCAGTTGCTCGACGACAAGGGCGCCGACGCGAACCATGCCAACGAGAAGATCGTCGAGATCCGCAGGACCGTCAGCGGCAGCTGATCGAATGGGCCGGTGACGCCCGCCAGCATCCCGCCCGACCTCCCGCTGCTGGAGTTCGATCCCTCGCAGGAGGCGGTGATCAACCCGTGGCGGTACCGGGCGCAGCTCGGTTTCCCCGAGCGCGCCGTCATGTGCTGGTTCGGTGACGTGGTCCGCCGTCGGACCGAGGGCCTCGACCCCGTGCACCACGTGAAGTTCGAGCACGGCGACCATGCGGTCTTCGTCGTCCGCCATGAGGGGGTCGACGTCGCGCTCACCAATCCGCCGGTCGGGGCGCCGGCAGCGGTCGGATCGCTCGAGGACCTGATCGCGCTCGGGGCGACCAACGTCATCGGCTGCGGGGGAGCGGGCATCGTGCGGCCCGGCTTCGACCTCGGGCACGTGATCGTGCCGACCGGCGCCATCCGCGACGAGGGCACCAGCTACCACTACGCCCCGGCCGACACCGCAGTGCTGCCGCACCCGCGGGCTGTCGCTGCGATCGACGATGTCCTCTCCGCGGCGGGCGTCCCGCACGACCGCGGGCTGACGTGGACCACCGATGCGGTGTACCGGGAGACGGTGGCGAAGGTGGCCCGTCGCCGCGACCAGGGCTGCATCACCGTGGAGATGGAGGCGTCGGCGATGTTCGCCTGCGCGACCTTCCGGGGTGCGGTGTACGGGCAGTTGCTGTACGCGGGTGACGACGTGAGTGCGGCCGAGTGGGACCATCGGCACTGGGACCGCCAGCACGGCGCCCGGGAGCGCTTGCTCGACCTGGCGCTCGACGCCGCGATCCGCCTCTGACGCGGACCGGGATCAGCCGTCGTTGATCGGCGGTCGGCGCGCGACCTCGTCGACGCGGAACAGCGTGGCGATGCCCGAGAGTTCGACGACCTCGCCGGGCAGCAGCACCACGGTCTGGCCGCGGGCGATCAGATCGGTGGCCCCGTCGGCGCAGATGAGCAACTCGCGGCCGGTGGCGACGTGCCGGAAGGGTCCGGCGACCTCGCAGCGCCACAGGCGGAACGGGGTGTCGGGCGTGTCGTAGCACCACTGGCCGGGCTCGATCTCCCGCGGCGTCACCCGCGGGTCGCTGATCGAACGGATGTCGAGCACCTCGAGCAGTTCGTCGACGTCGACGTGCTTGTGGGTCATGCCGCCGCGGACCACGTTGTCGCTCGCCGACATGATCTCGATGCCGGCGCCCGAGAGATAGGCGTGCAGGTTGCCCGGCCCGAGGAAGATCGCCTCGCCGGGCGACAGCTGCACCCGGTGCAGCAGGAGCGTGACCGCGACGCTGGGGTCGCCCGGGTACTGATCGGCCAGCTGCGACACGAGGCGGGCCTCGGACAGCACGTGCGCTCGACAGGCGTCGACGATCGGCGACAGCTCGATCTCCTGCCGGTACAGCGCCCGGACCATGGCCGGGAGGCCTTCGCGGCGCAGCCGTGACGCGAGCGCCCCGAGGCCCAACTCGTCGAGCAGCAGCGCCGAATCGACGATCGGGCGGAACCCGCAGAGCGCGTCGAACGGCGTGAGCGCGCAGATGAGTTCCGGCTTCGGGTGCGCGTCGCGGTAGATGCGGTTCGGTGCGTCGCGTCCGATGCCGGCCGCCTCTTCGCGGGCGAAGCCGGCTTCGGCCTGCGCCCGACTCGGGTGGGTCTGCAGCGACAGCGCCTCACCGGCCGCGAGCACCTTCAGCAGGTAGGGCAGTTCGCCGGTGACGTCGCGGAGGCTGTCGCCACCGGAGACCGTGGCCGGGGCGCCGGGATGCGTGCCGAGCCACAGTTCGGCCCACGGCGTGCCGTCGATCGGGACGTCGAGCAAGGACGGGATGAACGACCGATCACCCCATGCGTAGTGCTGGACGACGCCGGTCACGAACTGCACAGGAATCATTCTGGCCCGTGTGGCGTCAGAACAGGCGCAGCTCGTCGGGTCGCATGCCACGCAGCTCGTCGTAGTCGACCTCGACCACGCGGAACCCGCGTGCTTCGGCCAGCACCCGAGCCTGCGGCTTCACCACCTGGGCGACGAAGACGCCACGCACCGCGCCGAGCGACGAGTCGAGGTGGAGCCGCTCGATGTAGCGGCCGAGCTGCTCGACGCCGTCGATCTCGCCGCGGCGCTTCACCTCGATCGCGACGACCTGGCCGCCGGTGTCGCGGCACACCAGGTCGATCGGTCCGATCGCGGTGGGGTACTCGCGACGCACGAGCGTGAGGCCGTCCTCGATCGCGTGTGGCGATGCGGCCAGGAGTTCCTGCAGGTGCGCTTCGACGCCGTCCTTCTGCAGGCCCGGATCCTCGCCGAACTCGTGGGCGACGTCGCTGATCACCTCGTGGAGGTTGATCGTCAGGGTCTCGCCCTTCGGGTTGGTGACCGTCCAGTGCTCGCCATGGTCGACGAGCGTGTTCGGGGCGTTCATCCAGTTGAGCGGCTTGTAGGCGCCGCCGTCGGCATGGATGGCGACGCATCCGTCGTTCTTCACCATGATGAGACGGACGGCTTCGGGGAGGTGTGCGGTGAGTCGACCGGCGTAGTCGACGGAGCACCGGGCGATGACCAGACGCATGACCCGGTCACGATAACCGGGACGCGTCGGCACCGGAGGTCCCGCTCCGGCGGGGGAGTGGATGCGAAGCTGGGCGCCGGTCGTGCGGGCGATCTGGGAGGGTGCACACACATGGCGTGGCGGACCGGCAGGCGAACAGGGCGGGCAGCACGGGCTCGGCGGGCACCGCGGCTGGCGGCGTGGTGCACGGCGCTCGTCGCGAGTTCGTTGGCGAGTTCGGTGATGGTGCCGACGGCGTCGGCACAGCCGTCACCCGGTGCGCTGCCGCCGGTGTTGAGCCTGCGGGTCGACGTGAGCGACCTCCCCGGTGTGCCGCTCGATGCGATCGGCCTCGCGCTGAACGTCACGGTGACGAACCCCGTGGCGGCCGGGTATCTCACGGTCTTCCCGTGCAGCTCCGGTCGTCCGGTGGCGAGCAACGTCAACTACGTCGCCGGTCAGACGGTGCCGAACTTCGTCGTGTCCGGCATCGACGAGTTCGGTGGCGTGTGTCTCGAGACCATGGCGACCACCGACGTGATCGTCGACCTCGCCGGGTACGTGCCGTTCGGATCGCCGTTGACGATGTTGCCGGCGCCGGTGCGTTTCGCCGACACGCGAGTGCCCGGCGATCGGGCCGGGATCCGGCTGCGAGCCGGGGAGACGCACGCCGTGCGGATCGCCGGCACCCCGGGCGTGCCGGCGGACGCGTCGGCGGTGGTGTTCAACGCGACCGCGGTCGCTCCCGACCGCGACGGGTTCCTCACCGTCTTCCCGTGCGGTCGGGCGACGCCGGCGACCTCCACGCTCAACTTCACCCGCGGCGCGGTCGTGCCGAACCTGGTGACGACGGCGGTCGGCGTCGGGGGAGCGGTCTGCTTCTACGCGATCGCCGACGTCGACCTGGTCGCCGACGTCGCCGCGTACGTGCCCGCAGGCGGGGCGGGCATCACCCTGCTCGCCGCGCCCGAACGGATCTTCGACACCCGGTCGGGCCTGGGCGGCCCGGCCGCATCGCTGGGGGCCGAGCCCCGGCCGGTGCAGGTCGTGGGCCGTGCCGGCGTGCCGACGGGCGCCACCGCGGCGATCGTGAACCTCACGGCGACCGAGGCGACCGGCGCGGGGTTCGTGGCGGCGTTCCCGTGCGGCTCGACGCCGCTGGTGTCGAGCCTCAACTTCGCCGCCGGGCAGAACGTGGCCAACGCGGCGATCGTGAAGCTCGCTGCCGACGGCACGATGTGTCTCCGCTCGAACGCGGCCGTGCAGGCGGTCGTCGACATCGCGGGCTACCTCACGTCGGCGACGGCGATCGTGCCGGTCGACCCGGTGCGGGTGGCCGACACCCGCGAGGACGCCGCGCCGGTGTGCAATCTGGGGATCGTGCAGATCGGCGCGGGCTGGCAGTGGATCGATCTCGGCACCGGCGCCCTCGGTGCTGCCTTCCGGACCCCGCCCCCGCTGCAGGGCACCAGTTACGTCGACATCTCGCCCGACTGCGCGACCGCCGTGATCGTCAACAATCGGACGATGCACCTCATCGACAGGGCCGGCGTGACCGTGTCGGCGACGCCGCTGCCGGCCGGGGTGCTCGAGCGGTTCATGTTCGTCAGCGACTCGGGTCCGGTCGCCGTGGTCGGCGGCCGGACGCCAGGGGTGGCCCACTCGCTCGTCGACGTCGCGACGAATGCGGTGCTCCTCGACTTCGACGCACTCGATACCAGGCTGGGCTGGACCTTCGCCGGTGCTGCCCGGAACGAGTCGGTCTTCATGTTCTTCGCACGGACGGCCACCGGTGCACAGGAGTTCCACGTCCTCGACTACAACGGCTTCGAGGTCGCGATCTTCACGCTTCCGGCCGGAGCAGAGGGATACGACGTCTCCCCGAGCGGCGTGTACATGTCGTACTTCGAGCGACGGGCTCCGAGCGGACCCGACCAGTTCGGGCCCCAGCAGATCGTCACCTCGGCGGGCGATCCCGTGGAGGTGCATCCGGCCGGCGGTGCGCAGGAGCCGAACTGGGGGGTGGGGTGGTGGCTCTCCGACGGTCGGGGTGCCGCCTGCACGTACGCCCGCCCAGGCTCGAACGAACGGGTGACGGTGTTCGTCGACCTCTTCGCGGCCAATCGGGTCACGACGATGCCGTGCGTCACCGCTGCCCTCTGACGGAAGACCGTCCGTCGGCCGTACCGGTCCGGTTCGGCCGCACAGGGGCCGGATGCCCCATGGCGCGCCGGGCCACCAGCGTGCGATCCTGAACGCCGGGTCGACGTCCCGTCGCCCCGATCGATCTCCGGAGGGTTCGTGCGCACGTTCGTCGGTGCCGTCGTCGCACTCGTCCTGGCATGTGGCTCCCACGCGACCGTGGGCGCGGCGCCGTCGGGCGGTGCGCTGATTCCGGCACACACGTTGGTGATCTCGACGTGGGACACGTTCGAGGTCCCCTTCGACGCCGCCGCCGTCGCACTCAACGTCACCGTCACCGAGCCGACGGCGGCCGGCTTCCTCACGGTGTACCCGTGTGGGCAGCCCCGACCGTTGGCCTCGAACCTCAACTACGTCGCCGGCCAGACGGTACCCAACTTCGTCATCTCCGCCGTGGGGGAGTACGGCTCGGTCTGCATCGACACGATGGTCACGACCGATGTCGTCGTCGATCTCGCGGGCTACGTGCCGGCGGGATCCGATCTCGTCATGCTGGCCGCCCCGCAGCGCTTCCTCGACACGAGGGAGCCGGCGAGCAGTGCCGGCACCCGACTGCGCGCGGGGGAGGTGCGGTCGGTGCGGATCGGCGGGACCCGCGGCATCCCGGTCGATGCGCGTGCCGTCGTGTTCAACGCCACGGCAGTCGCGCCGTCGGCACGCGGCTACCTGACGGTGTTCCCGTGTGGTCAGCCGCTGCCGGCCACGTCGACCCTCAACGCCGCGGCAGGATCGGTCGTGCCGAACCTCGTGATGAGCGCGCTCGGCCCCGATGGGACGGTGTGCCTGTTCGCCAACGTCGACATGGACGTGGTCGGTGATGTCGCCGGGTACGTACCGAGGGACTCGACGGGCGTCACGCTGCTGCCTGCTCCCCGGCGCATCCTCGACACCCGTACGGGCCTCGGCGGCCCTGCGGGTCCGTTGACCGCTGTCGGGCGCCGGATCGACCCGAGGGGCCAGCTCGGTGTGCCCACGCTCGCGACGGCAGCCATCGTCAACCTCACCGCGACGGAGGGGACCGCACCCGGATGGATCGCTGCCTTCCCGTGCGTCCAGAATCCGCTGACCTCGAACCTCAACTTCGGTGTCGGTCAGGACGTCGCGAACATGGCGATCGTCGGCTTCGACAACATCGGGATCTGTCTGCGGTCGAACCAGCCCGTGCACGTGGTGGTCGACCTCGTCGGGTACGTGAACGGCACGGACTCCATCGTCGCCATCTCGCCGCAGCGTCTGTACGACTCACGCGACGGTGTCGACCCCGTGTGCCGCCTGGGGATCTCGTCGCGCGACGGTCGATGGACGTGGACCGATCTGTACAGCGGATCGACGGGCGCCACGGTCTCGGCTCTCCTGACGCCTGCCACGTCCCGGCCGCTCGACATCTCGGCCGACTGTCGCACCGCTCGCTTCGTCGGCGGCGACACGTTGTTCGAGGTCGATCGAACCGGTCGCATCGTGCGTTCGGTGTCGACCACCGTCCCCTCGACGCCGATCGGCACGGAGCGCTCGACACCGGTCGCGAACGACGCCGGCGACTTCGGTGTCGCTGTCCGGATGAACCCGGCCCCCGATCGGTTCTCGCTCTGGGAGCTGACCGAACCGTACGAGTGGGCGACCATC
The DNA here is from genome assembly GCA_026393475.1 of Actinomycetota bacterium. Classification (GTDB taxonomy): domain Bacteria; phylum Actinomycetota; class Acidimicrobiia; order Acidimicrobiales; family Ilumatobacteraceae; genus VFMC01. Next base: position 161,190 of record JAPLAA010000104.1, on the reverse strand, counting down.
CCGCTGACCGGTCCCGACGCTGCTGGGAATCTCCTCGGCGTCGACCGCGACCTCACCACGCTGGTGTTCTGGCGTTGGAACGACCGACAGCAGCCCGAGATCCGTCAGTACGACGCGTTCGGCGAGCCGTTCGGAGGCGTCGGCATGCTCCCGGTCGCCGCCGAGCAACTGTCGTTGTCACCGAGCGCGCTGTACATCGCGTTCCGTCGTCAGCTGCCGCGCCCCGGCGGCTTCGGCACCGAGGTGACCATGCTGGAGGTCGCCGCGCTCGACGGCACGCCGGTGGCGAGCCTGCCGCTCGCGTTCGGATCCTCGTTCCTGGGGACCGATGCGATCTGGATGACCGACGGCAGCCTGCTGCTCTGCGCCCGGACGGGTGGCCTCTTCGCCACGAGCGAACGCCCGGTCAGGTGGGATCTCTTCTCGCCGCCGCAGCTGATGTTCCCCGACCGCACCGACGTGGCGTGTCCGGTCGTCGCCAGGTGACGTCTAGCGACCGACCTGGTCGCGCATGCGCTTGCTGATCAGCTCGCGTCGGGCCTGCAGCTCGCGGTAGGTGAGGCTGTCGGTGCCGGCGTCGACCCCGAAGCCCGCCTTCACACCGTCCATGTTCATCTCGATCGAGGTGTGGTCGATGCCGAGTTCGCGGCCCAGGCGTTCGCCGTGGCGTTCGGCGAACATCATCGAGATCTTCGCGATCTCGCCGATCAGGTCGAGGTCGGGAGCGAGTCGGGCCATCGCCCCGTCGAGGAACACCATGTTCTTCACGTAGAGCATGAGCTCCTTGGGCATGCGGGCGCCGTAGCCGAGCAGTGCCTTCACCACCCGCTGCACCTCGTTGACGAGCTCCTCGCCGGTGAGCGTGGTGGGGTCGATCGGTGGCAGGTCGAGGCGCAGGTCCTTGATGACCGCCTCGAGGTCGGTGTCGGGCGGCAGAGCACCGAGGTCGCGCATCGCCGCCATCTGGCCGCGCACGTCGTTGGTGGTGGCGGCCAGCATCATCCGCAGGAACGCCAGGCGGCGCTCGCCGCTGAGACGCCCGACGATGCCGAAGTCGAGCAGCGCGGTGCGACCGTCGGCGAGCACGAACAGGTTGCCGCCGTGGAGGTCGCCGTGGAACACGCCGTAGACCATGGCGCCCTCCATCAGCGCGACCATCGCGGTGCGCACGACCTCCTCGGTGTCGATGCCGGCGTCCTGCATGCCGACGACGTCGTCGAAGTTGAAGCCCTTCACCCGCTGCATCACCAGCACTCGCCGGGTGACCAGGGTGGGGTGCGGCCGGGGCACGACGTAACCGTCCTGGCCGAGCTCGCGGAGCATGGTGGCGACGTCGATCATGTTGGCCGCTTCCATCCGGAAGTCGAGCTCCTCGACGATGGTCTCGGCGAACAGCTCGACCAGCGCCGGCGGGTTGGCGAGTGCGGCGATCGGGATGCGACCCACGAGGTGCGGCGCCAGCCACGCCATGACGCGCAGGTCCTTGCGTACGAACATCGAGACGCTCGGGCGCTGCACCTTCACGACGACCTCCTCGCCCGTGCGCAGCGTCGCCGCATGCACCTGAGCGATCGAGGCAGCGGCGAGCGGCGTGCGGTCGAACGAGGAGAACAGGTCCTCCAGCCGGCCACCGAGGTCGCTCTCGACCACCGTGCGGACGACGTCGAACGGTTCGGCGGGCACCTGGTCGCGGCACAGCTTGAACTCGGTGACGAGCTCGGCGGGGAACAGGCCCTCACCGCTCGAGATGATCTGGCCCAGCTTGATGTAGGTGGGGCCGAGATGTTCGGCGGCGAGGCGCAGGCGTCGGGAGATGTCGGCCCGACTGGCCTCGGGCGTCGCGAAGCGGCCGCGCTTCTTGCGCACCATCCACGGCAGCACCGCCGTGCCGAGCTCGCGCACCACGGTGACGACGCGGGCGCCCGGTGGCACCTTCGACGGCTTGGTGAGCACCGGCACCTCGGCGCGCGCGGCGCTGCGCAGACGGTCGGCCAACGGGAGCCAACGGATGCCGTCGCGCTCGAGCACCCACGGGTGCTCCTCGGTGAACGCACCCCACGAGCGGTCGGCGGGTCCTGCCAGGAGTTCCATGGGGACAGGATCGCAGCGATCGTGTTCATCCGGCCACGCGTCCGGTGAATTGTGTGTGCGCGGACGGTGTCAGACCTGACACACCCGGGCCGTCGGGAGGTCCTGATTCCGGTGACGTGAGTCACGTGGCTACGATGCCCCCACCCGAGCGCCGTGGGGACGGCGCCCGATGAACGTCTGGGGGACGAACCGATGGCTGGTGATCGTTACTACGTGACCGACTCCGATCTGTCGGAGCGTTTCCCGCTCTACACGCGGGCCAACGTCGGGGAGGTGTTCCCCGACCCCGTCACGCCACTCACGAGCGACACGGCGCTGTGGTACGCCGAGCTCGGCTGGCGTGACGCGTGGGTGCGCATGGGTGCGTTCGAGGCCGGCGAGTTCCCCGACGGCGAGTTCTGTCAGCTCGGCGTGCAGGGTGGGTACTGCTACCTGAACGCTTCGCTGATCCGCATCTTCGGCGAGCGGGCGCCCGGTCTGTCGTGGCAGCTGATGGACGAGACGTTCTTCGGTGCCATGCCCGGCATCCCGCCCTACCAGGAGATGGACGGCGACGTGCGCCCCGATCTGAGCGAGAAGATCGGCGCCACGTTCGGGTGGGTGTTCGCCCAGTCGTCGCTGAGCGATCTCACCGAGCTCACCGAGGACCGGGAGGAGACGATCGCCCTCCGCGCCGACCGTCCCGACTTCTCGACGTGGACCGAGCTCGACCTCTGGCACCGCTACCTCGACCTCGTGCCGCTGCACCGCAAGTACTTCAGCCACCACCTGTTCACGACCTACATGGCCACGGTGCCGGTCGGCGCCATCTCGGCCGTCGCGACCGCCGTCGGCCGCCCCGACCTGATCCTGCCGATCCTCGCCGGCATCGGCGAGGTCGACTCCGCCGCCCCCAGCCAGGCCATGTGGGACATGTCCCGCCTGGCACCCGACTCGGCCGAGTTCGCCGCCGCGTTCGAGCAGTTCATGCTCGACTTCGGCAGCCGCGGCCCGAACGAGTGGGAGTCGCGTTCGCCCACGTGGGAGACCCGGCCCGCCCTCGCCCTGTCGGCGATCGACCGCATGCGCGGTGCACCCGAGGCGGCGAACCCCTCGCTGCAGAACGCCGAGCGTGCGCGTCAGCGCGCCGAGGCCTCGGCCGAACTGCTCGCGATGGTGGAGGGCGACCCCGCCACGCACGGCCAGCTCGCCGCGGCGATCGCCTGCTCGGCAGCGTGGCTGCCGGGTCGCGAGCGCACCAAGACCAACAACATCCGCTGCATCCACGAGATGCGCATGCCGATGCGCGAGTTCGGCAGCCGGATGGTGGCCAAGGGTGCATTCGACGAGATCGAGGACTACGGCTTCCTCCGGTCGGCCGAGGTGGAGCAGTGCATCGCCAACCCGCACGCGTTCACCGAGACGATCCGCACCCGCCGGGCCGAGTACCGGAAGCTGCAGGAGCTCGTGCCGCCGTTCATCTTCAACGGCCGCACCGACGGTCCCGACACCTGGCACCGCCGCGACGAGCCCGCCGAGGGCATGCTCGGCGCCGGCGACTCCTTGGCCGGTATGCCCGGGTGCCCGGGCCAGGCAGAGGGCATCGCCCGCGTGATCCTCGACTCGAACGACCCGACAGCGCTCGAGCCGGGCGACATCCTGGTGGCACCCATCACCGACCCGTCGTGGACGCCGCTGTTCGTGCCGGCGGCCGGCGTGGTCGTCGACGTCGGGGCCGCGCTCAGCCACGCGATCATCGTGAGTCGCGAGCTCGGCATCCCCTGCGTGATCTCGGCGACCGACGCCACTCGGCGCATCCCGGACGGAGCCCGCATCCGGGTCGACGGCAGCACCGGCGCCGTCACCGTCCTCGAACTGCCCTGACCCCTGCCCTGACCCCTGCCCTGACCCCTGGCGGAACACGCCCGCCGGAACACGCCCGCCGGAACGCTTCGGGCGTTCCCCTTCATCTGGAGCACACCATGGTCGCCGACCGCTGGATCACCGACTGGCCCATCAACCCGCGCTTCCCCCTCCTCACCCGCGCCAACGCGGGCGAGGTGCTGCCGGACCCGGTCAGCCCGCTCGGCTGGACGCTCACCTGGACGCCGATCCTGGCGGGTTGGCGCGACTCGGCGGTGCTCGACTACTGCGCCGTCCTCGAGGACGAGATCAGTGTCGACACGCCCGAGGTCGTCGGCCAGGTCGGCGGGTACCTCTTCATCAACGGCTCGTCGACCCGACTGTTCGGCGTGCGCGGGCCGGGCCTCACACCCGAGGCGATCGACGCCGCGTACTTCGGTGGGCACCCCGACACACCGCCCTACGTGCCCGAGCCGTGGCACGAGAACGCCGAGATCACCGAGCGGATGGGCGCGTGGATGCAGGGCGTGATGACCGCCACCGACCTGCCCGAGCTGCGCGACGACCGCGAGGCGTCCAAGCAGGCGCGGACCTCGCGGCCCGACCTCGGTGCGCTCACCGACGAGCAGCTCGTCGCGCACGCCCGCGGGTTCGCCCCGCAGCTGCGCCACCTGTTCCGTCGCCACCTCGCGGTGACCGCAGGCTCGTCGATCGGGCCCGGCATCCTCGGTGCGGTCGCGGCGGCGCTCGGCGATCCGTCGCTCGCGCTGACGCTGATCACCAGCCTCGGCGACGTCGACTCCGCCGCGCCGAGCCGGGCGATGTGGGAGCTGTCGCGGCTCGACCCGTCGTCGCAGGAGTACCGCGACGGCTTCGCCGCATTCGTCCGCGAGTTCGGCAGCCGTGGCCCGAACGAGTGGGACATCCGCAGCGAGGTGTGGGAGACGCGGCCGGAGCTCGTCACCGTGCTGATCGACCGCATGCGCGGTGCCGGTGACGACGAGTCGCCGACGGTGCGCAACGACAAGAACGCGGTGAAGCGCGAGGAGGCGACGGCGAAGGTCCGCGAGACCCTCGCCGGCCAGCCCGACCTGCTCGCCCAGTTCGAGATGGGCCTCGGTTCGGCGCACGCGTACCTGGCCGGCCGCGAACGCACGAAGACGAACGTGATCCGCGTGCTGCACGAGGTGCGCATGGCGATCCGCGAGCTCGCCGCCCGTCACGACTACACGATGAGCGAGATGTGCATGTTGCTCGACGAGGAGATCGACGCGTTCGTCGCCGGTCCCGACGAGTTCCGCCCCCGCCTGACCGCGCGGGAGGAGCAGTACCTCGAACTGTGGGACTACGAGCCGCCGTTCATCATCAACGGCAGCGCGCCGCCGATGTCGGCGTGGCAGCGCAAGGGTCAGGGCTCGGTGACGATCGCACAGCCGGGTGACGTGCTGAGCGGTGTGCCCGGAGCGCCCGGCGTGGCAACGGGCCGTGCCCGGGTCGTGCTGGATCCGGGCGATCCGTTGGCGCTCGAGCCCGGCGACGTCCTGATCGCTCCGATCACCGACCCCGCGTGGACCCCGTTGTTCGTGCCCGCCGTGGCGGTGGTGGTCAACGTCGGTGCGGTGGTGAGCCATGCGATCATCGTCAGCCGCGAGCTCGGCATCCAGTGCGTGGTCAGCGTCACCGATGCCACCAAGCGCATCCCCGACGGGGCACTTGTGAGCGTCGACGGGAGCGCTGGTACGGTCACGGTCCTCGACGGCTGACGGGGGCGTCGGCCGACGCGAACCCATCCGGCAAAGGGGAACCGACATGACCAAGTGGATCATCGACACCGAGGCGAGCACGCGCTTCCCGGTGTACACGCGTTCGAACGCGAGCGACGTGCTGCCCGAGCCGCTCAGCCCGCTCGGCGCCACCCTGTCGTGGGTGCCCGGCGTGATGGAGGGCTGGCGCGACGGCAACGTCAACAACGGTGCGTTCCTGATGGAGGAGCTGACGGGGGAGGGATTCATCCCCACCTGCGGCATCTTCAGCGGCTACTTCTACGTCAACGCGTCGGTCGTGCGCGTCTTCGGCGAGCGCAGCGGCGCCGGTGCGGCCGGCATCGACGCGGCCTTTTTCGGCAACCGCCCCGACACGCCGCCGTACGTGGCCCACCCCGACGATCACAACGAGGCCGCGGGCGCCCGCATCGGCGAGCGGGTGGGCTGGGTGCTGAGCACCACCGACTGGCCGACGATGGACGAGAGCAAGCGCCTCGCCGACGCGGCCCGTGTGAACCGTCCCGACCTCACCGCGATGTCCGATGCCGAGCTGGTCTCCTACGCCCGTTCGTTCATCGCCCTCAACCGGCGGTTCTTCGACGACCATGTCATCTCGTCGTCGAACACGGCGATCGGCCCGACCATCCTCGGCGGCCTCGTGCCGCATCTCATGTTGCGCCTCATCGCCGGTGCGGGCGACGTCGACTCGGCGGCGCCGTCGGGTGAGATGTGGAAGCTGTCGCGGCTCGATCCGTCGTCGGCGGAGTTTCAGCAGGGCTTCGATCACTTCCTGCGCGAGTACGGCAGCCGCGGCCCGAACGAATGGGACATCTACAGCGACGTGTGGGAGACCAAGCCGCAGCTCGCGCTGTCGCTCATCGACTCGATGCGCGCAGCGCCCGACAGCAGCGATCCCGCGGCCCGCTACGACGCCGTGGTGGCCGACCGCGAAGCTGCCACGAAGGAGGCGCTCGCGATCTTCGAGGGCAACGAGGAGGCCACCGGCATGCTGCTCGCGGCCCAGGCCTCGGCGATGCGCTTCAACGCATGGCGCGAGCGCACGAAGTCGAACTGCATCAAGGCGATCAACGAACAGCGCGTGGCCATGCTCGAACTCGCCGGCCGCCACCTCGACGTCCTTGGCGACCGCCGCGACATCTTCATGCTGCTCGACAGCGAGCTCGACGGCTTCGTCGCCGACCCGGCCTCGCTCGCCGACACCGTCGTCGAGCGCAAGGCGGCCTGGCAGCACCTGTGGACCCTCGAACCGCCCTACTTCGTGCAGTCGAACATCGGCGTCCCCGAGATCGAGGACCTGTCGCCGAAGGCCGACGGTCAGGTCGTCGTGGCGGTCGGCGGTGACGTGCTCACCGGAGCGCCCGGGTGCGCCGGCGTGGTGCGCGGTCGCGCCTGCGTGATCCTCGATGCGTCCGATCCGGCGGCGCTCGAGCCGGGCGACATCCTGATCGCTCCCAACACCGATCCGGCGTGGACCCCGCTGTTCGTGGCCGCCGGCGGGGTGGTCGTCGACGTCGGCGCGATGAACAGCCACGCCATCATCGTGAGCCGCGAGCTCGGCATCCCGTGCGCGGTGAGCGTGGTCGATGCGACGAAGCGCATCCCGAACGGTGCGCTCGTAGAACTCGACGGGGCCGCTGGTACGGTCACCGTCTTGTGACCATCGCCCCCGCCGCCGACCTGCACGCGCAGGGCAACGAGCGGGTCGACGTCTTCGGCAAGTCGTTGCCGTACAAGTACATCGTGGCGATCGTCTACGTCACCGCGCTGTTCCTCGACATCCTCGACGTCACGATCGTGAACGTCGCGATCCCGGCGCTCGGTCAGGAGTTCGCGACCGAGAACGCCGAGTGGATCGTGCTCGGCTACACCCTCAGCCTCGCGGTGTGGATCCCGGTGTCAGGGTGGCTCGGCGACCGGTTCGGCACCAAGCGCGTCTTCATGTTCGCGTTCGCGTCGTTCGTCGTCGGCTCGTTGCTGTGCGCATCGGCGCAGTCCATCTCGCAGCTCATCGCGTTCCGGGTCGTCCAGGGCATCGGCGGTGGGATGTTGACGCCGGTCGGTGTGACCATGCTGTTCCGGGCGTTCCCGCCGGCCGAACGGGCCAAGGCGAGCACGTACATCATGATCCCCACCCTGTTGGCGCCGGCGCTCGGCCCCATCCTCGGTGGTCTGCTCGTCACCCATGCCAACTGGCGCTGGATCTTCCTCATCAACGTGCCGATCGGTCTGATCGGCCTCTGGTTCGGGCTCCGGTTCCTGAAAGAACAGAAGGAGTCGACATCGGGTCCGTTCGACCTGCCGGGGTTCATCCTGTCGGGAGCTGCGCTCGCCCTCGTGGTGTACGCCCTGAGTGAGGGTCCCCGTGCCGGGTGGGGGAGCGCCCCGGTGCTGATCACGCTGATCACGGGCCTGGCGGCGGGCATCGCGCTGGTGTGGGTCGAGACCCACGTGGAGCATCCGATGCTCGCCCTGCGGCTCTTCGGCAACCGCATCTTCCGGCAGTGCAACATCGTCAGCATGCTGTCGACGATGAGCTTCCTGGGCGTGCTCTTCGTGATGCCGCTGTACCTGCAGTTGTTCCGTGGGCAGGATCCGTTCCACAGCGGCCTCACCACGTTCCCGCAGGCGTTCGGCGTGATGATCTCGTCGCAGTTCGCCGGTCGCCTCTACGGACGCATCGGACCGCGTCGACTGATGACCGGCGGTCTGTTCGCCGCCGGTCTCGTGATCAGCATGTTCATCGGTCTCGACGAGCACACCAGCCTGTGGATGATCCGCGGGATGATGTTCCTCCGCGGTCTGTGCATGGGCTTCGCCTTCGTCCCGATGCAGGCGGCCAGCTACGCGACGATCGCCCCGGCCGACAACGGACGGGCGTCGGCGATCTTCTCCACCCAACGGCAGGTGGCGATCTCGATCGGCGTGGCCATCCTGGCCAGCATCCTGGCGTCGTACATGTCGCTCAGTCGACCGCCGGCGCCCGACGAGGTGGCCGACGCGATGACGGGATTCCGGATCGCATTCGGGGTCGCGGTCGCGTTCACCTTCATGTCCGCGATCGCCGCTTGGTTCATCAAGGACAGCGATGCAGCCTCGACGATGGCCGCGCGCCGATCGGTGCGCACCGCCGACGCCGCCGCCGGCACGACCATGAAAGGGGCGATCACATGACCGACGGACCTCTCAGCGGATACCGCGTCGTCGAACTCGGCGTCTGGGTGGCCGGCCCGGCCGCGGCCGGACTCGCCGCCGACTGGGGCGCCGACGTGATCAAGGTCGAGCCACCCGCCGGCGATCCACAGCGCCGCGTCTTCGGCGCCCTCGGCATCGCCGACCAGACCGGTGTGCCGCCGTTCGAGATCGACAACCGCGGCAAGCGATCGGTGGTGCTCGACCTGCAGACGCCCGAGGCGCGCGAGCAGATGGAGCAGCTCCTCTCGACGGCCGACGTGTTCGTCACCAACGTGCGGCCCGACGCGCTCGAGCGCCTCGGCCTCGGCCACGACGCGGTGCTCGCCAGGCATCCTCGGCTCGTCTACGCCAGCCTCACGGGCTACGGCCTCGACGGTCCCGAGCGCAATCGGGCCGGTTACGACATCGGCGCCTTCTGGGCTCGCAGCGGGTTGGCACACACGCTCGTGCCGCCCGATCAGCTGCCCCCCGGCCTGCGCAGCGGCATGGGCGACCACATCACGGGCATCACCTTGCTCAGCGGCGTGCTCGCCAAGCTGCTCGAGCGCGAGCGCACCGGCACCGGTGGGCTCGTCGCGACGAGCCTCATGCGCACGGGCATGTACACCCTCGGGTGGGACATCGGCATCGTGCTGCGCTTCGGCAAGCGCGAGACCACGAGGTCGCGCGAACGGAGCCGTGGCCCGTTGGTGAACGCCTACCGCTCCGCGGACGGCCGAGGTTTCTGGCTGCTGCTGCTCGAGGCGGACCGTCACTGGCCCAAGCTCGTCGCCGCGCTCGGGATGAGCGAGCTGGCCGACGACGAACGGTTCACCGACGCCAAACAGCGGCTGGCGAACAGCGAGGCGTTGATCGCCGAGCTCGACGAGGCGTTCGCCCGGTTCAGCTTCGACGATCTGGTCGCTCGGTTCGACGAGCACGACGTGTGGTGGGCGCCGATCAACTCGATCTTCGACGTGATCGCCGACCCGCAGGCACAGGCGAACGGTGCATTCGTCGACATGACGCCCCGCGACGGCGAGGCGCCCTACCGTGCGGTGAACGGACCGGTCGACTTCGGGGGCCGCGAGTTCCGGCCCGGGCCCGTGCCCGCGCTCGGTGAGCACACCGCCGACGTCATCGCCGAACTCGCCCTGCTCCGCGACCGCGGCTGACATCGTTCCGTGAGCCGCACCCGCAGATGCTGCGGGTCGGAGGTCACCGGTGGAGGGTCAGAAGCCCTCGCCGTGGGCGTGGTCGCAGAGGCGCTCTTCGCCCTCGACGATCGAGCCGGCGCCGACGCCCTCGAGCGCAGCGAACGGGCCGCAGCGGTGCGGGGTGATCCACACGTGGATCATCGCGCTCGGCCGGAACTTCTGGAGGCCGGCGCGACAGTTGCCCTGGCCGTCGACGAGGCCGGCGACCTTCGGGGCGTCGCCCGTGGTGAAGCACAGGTTGTCGTGGATGTGCCACTGCATCAGCGCACCGCCGATGTCGGGCACGTCCTCGAGCGCCACGTCGTCGGGCAGCATGTACATCGCGCTGACCAGCTTCTTCGAGCCGTCGGGCTGCGGTTCGTACACGAGGCTCTCGGGCTGATCGGGATCGAGCACGACGTCGTCGTTGATCCAGTCCCAGTTGATGAAGTGCTCGTGACCCGTCGCCGCATCGCCGATGCTCTGGAAGCCGGCAGCCTCGGCGTCGCGGTGGTCGCTCCACTGGGGGAGCCGGACGAGGGTGACGGCGATCAGGTTCTCGGCGGCCGCCTGCTGCTCGGGGGTGACGCCGGGGGTGCCGCTGAGGTCGATCGGCTTCGTCGGGTCGTACGGCTTGGGCTCGACCGGTGCTGCCGCGCCGTGATCGTGACCTTCCCGGCACTTGTCGACGCGTTCTTCCTCCGACACCGATGTCTGGCCGGCACCGATGCCTTCGAGCGCGGCGAACACACCGCACTCGTGCGGCGTGATCCACACGTGCACCATCGGGTTGGCGCCGCCGGTGTTGATGCCCCGTGCACACGTGCCATCGGCCTGGAGGACGCCGACGACGGCGTTGACGCCGTTGACGCGGTCCCAGCAGAGGTCGCCGTGGTTGTGCCACTGCATCAGGCCGCCCGCCCAGTCGGTGAGCGAGGGGTCGTCGGTGGGGCGAGCACTGGCGATGTACATCGCACCGGCGAGGATCCGCTCGTCGCCCTTCACCGTGTAGACGAGCGACTCGGGTGCGGTGGGGTCGAGCATCACGTCGTCCTGCACGAGGTCGTAACGGATGTAGTGCTCGCTGCCGGTGCCCGCATCGCCGATCGAGGTGTAGCCGGCGGCCTTGGCGGCCTCGACGGTCGCGAACCTCGGCAGCTCGCGCAGCGATCCTTCGACCAGAGCGAGGGCTCGCGCCTCCTGCTCGGGCGTCACGCCCTGCACACCGCTGAGGTCGATCGGCTCTGCCGGGTCCCACGGGCGGGGCCACGGCGCTGCGCCCTCCTCGACCGCGACGGTGGTCTCCGTGGCGTGCGAGTGCTCGGTGGTGTCGGTGGCCGCGCCGGCACCCGCGGGCGCGGCGGCGCGGCTGCCCTCGTCGTGGGCGTGACCGTCGTCGTGCGCCGCGCCGGCGACGGTGTCACCCGTGGCCGGGTCGACCGCCGCCGCGGTGGCCGTGTGGTCGTGGGCGGCGCCGTCGTCGTGGCTGTGCACGTGTGTGCCGCCGCTCACCATCGCCGGCACGGTGAGTGCGAGGGCTGCGAGTCCGGGCATGAGCAGGCGGGGCGGCCGCGCCAGGTGCCAGCCGACCATGGCCGCGGAGAGCGCGGCCCCCACGGCCACCGCGCCGAGGAGTGCACATGCCGAGTCGGCGAACTGGGGTGCCTCGGCGGTCTCCAGCCCACCGATCCAGGAGATGCCGGCGATGCGGGTGACGAGCCAGCCGATCACGGCACCGGCGTTCACCGCGGCCGTCGCGACGGCGACCGGACGACTCGGACGCAGGAGTGCGAGGAGGCCGGTGCCGAGCTGCAGCACGGCACACACGACGAAGATCTGGGCCAGCCCGCGGTGCTCGGCGTGGATGCCGATGGCGGCCGCATGGACCGCACCGGCGCCGATCGAGGCCATGCCGGCGATCGCGATGCCGGGGAGCCGTCGCACCGGCTCGCGCACGGCGGCCGATGCGGACGCCGTCATGCCGGACGCGACGAACTCGTACGGGCCGTCGGTTGGATCGACCGCGATGGTCATGACTTCGTCCCCCTCGTCGACTCCCCGCCCTGCTCGACGCGACGTCGTGGGCACAGGTTAGACAGCGGATCGGCCGCTGTCGCCGTCGATCCTGCCCGGAACGGGTCCCGTCCGCCGCCGGTCAGAAGCCGGTCAGAACCGCGGTGGGCGCTTCTCGCGCAGCGCGGCCACGCCTTCTCGGTACTCGGCGGTCGTCATCGCCTCGGCCAGCAGCCGTTGCGCCTCGTCGATCGCCGCCGCGGGGTCGTGACGGAGCAGGTCGTCGTGGATCTGGCGCTTCGTCACCCGGAGCGCGTTCGGGCCGACGGCGGTCGCCAGGTGCTGCGCCGTCGCCAGCGCCAGGTCGAGCGCAGCGGCGCCGTCGGCGCCCACGCCGTTCCACAACCCCCACGGCTCGGTCTCGGCAGGGGTGACGACCCGTCCGGTGAGCAGCAGGTCGGTGGCTCGCGTGACGCCCACGAGCCGGGGCAGCTGCCAACTCATCCCGTACTCGGCCGGGAGGCCGAGCTTCGGTGCTGCCGTGGTGCACTTCGCGCCGGCGGCGCCGTAGCGGAGGTCGCAGAAGAGCGCGAGCGCCAGTCCGACACCGGCGCAGGCCCCGTTGACCGCGGCGATGATCGGGAAGCGCATCGCGAACTGGAACGCGAAGTCGGCGTCCCATTCGGGGCGGACGCCGTGACCGGGCCGGACGGCATCGGCCGGGAGACCGCCGTCGTAGGCGCCACGCGCCGCGTGGCCGGCGAGTGCGTCGCTGTCGCCTCCGACGCAGAACGCCGGCGGTGTGCCCGTGACGACGACGACTCGCACCGTCGGCTCCTCGTCGAGGCGGGCCAGCACCTGGCGGTACTCGGCGTGCATGCGGCCGGTCCAGGCATTGTGCCGGTGCGGCCGGTGCAACCAGACGGTCGCGACATGGCCGTCGATCTCGACCCGTGTGGCGTGGAGGTCGAGGCCGAGGTCGGATCCGTCGACGGTGCTCATCGCGTCATCGCTCCGTCGGTCACCAGAACGGCCGCCAGATCAGTCACCAGGTCAGTCACCAGGTCAGTCACCAGGTCAGTCACCGATCGCGGCGGCGTTCGCCCCAGATGGCGTCGAGCACCGGATCGGCGAGTTCGGGACGGCAGATGAGGAAGTCGGGCAGCCAGGGGTCGCGCTGGTTGTAGACGAGCGGCGTGCCGTCGATCCGGCTGGCGTGGAAGCCGGCGGCCATCGCCACCGCGGCCGGCGCGGCCGAGTCCCACTGGTACATCCCGCCGTCGTGCACGTAGATGTCGGCCTCACCGATGACGACCGCCATCGCCTTCGCCCCTGCCGACCCGAGGCGGACCGCGTCGCAGTCGAGCGCGTTCGCGACGCGGACGGCGGCGTACGGCGCGCGGTTGCGGGAGGTGATGAGACGCGGCCGCTCGCGCGTCATGGCCGGCAGCGGGGGAGCGGGGTGGGTGGCGAAGGTGACGTCGTGGGCCGGGAGGCTGACGGCAGCGGCCGTGAGGTCGCCTCGCTCCCAGAGTGCGACATGGACGGCCCAGTCGCTGCGGCCCGGCTCGCCGAACTCGTTGGTGCCGTCGAGGGGATCGACGATCCAGACACGGTCCGCGGTGAACCGTCGCGGGTCCTCGGTGCCCTCCTCCGACAGGACGGCGTCGTCGGGGTGGGCGTCTCGGAGCGCCTGCGCCAGGAAGCGATGGCTGGCCATGTCGCCGGTGTCCATCACCTGCCACGAGGGAGCGCCGTCGGAGGTGAGCTGTTCACGCACCTGGAGCAGGAGATGCCCTGCCTCGGTGGCGAGGCGAGCAGCGAGGCGCGCATCGGCATGCGCATCGGAGGTCGCCATCACTGCCATTCTGCACCACTGCGCCCGCGCTGGTGGGTGTCAGGGCCTGACGACGTCAATTCGACCGGTCGACGGCGGTGCCGCGATCAGCTGACGGCGGTGCCGGCGGGCTGACCGATCCGCTGCGATCGCGGGCCGTGCGCCTGGAGCCATCGGTCGAGATCGGCGCCGGGCATCGGGCGAGCGATGTGGAACCCCTGCGCACGGGTGCACCGGTGGGTACGCACGAACTCGAGCTGCTCGGCCGTCTCGACGCCTTCTGCGACGATGTCGAGGCCGAGCGTCAGGCCGAGTTGCACCAGCACCTCGACGATGGTGCGGTCGTACCCGACGTCGGTCACGCGGGCGACGAACATCTTGTCGATCTTGAGCGCGTCGATCTCCAGCTGTCGCAGGTACCCCATCGACGAGTAGCCGGTGCCGAAGTCGTCGACGGCCACGCTGATCCCGCGGTGGCGCAGCTCGGTCAGCACCAGGTTGGCCCGTTCGAAGTCGGCCAGCAGATGCGTCTCGGTGAGCTCGATCTCCAACCCGCTGGGGTCGGCACCCGTCTCGGCGAGGACCTCGTCGATGTCGGCGAGCAGGTTCCCCTCCACCAGGTGACGCCCGGACACGTTCACTGCGATGCGGAGGTGCCGGCGGGCGGGGTCGTCCTGCCAGCCGGCGAGCGTCCGGCAGCCCTCGAGCAGCACCCAGCGGCCGAGGTCGATCACGAGCGAGCTCCGCTCGGCGACGGGGATGAAGCGATCGGGACCGAGCAGGCCGTGACCCGGTCGGTTCCAACGCACGAGTGCTTCGACCCCCCACGGCATCCCGGCGGCGAGGTCGAGGACCGGTTGGTAGTGCAGCACGAGTTCGCCGTCACCGATCGCCTGGCGGAGCGCGAGTTCGATCTCCGCGGTCGCCTCGACGGCCTCCTGGAGGGTCTCGTCGAAGACGACGACCCGGGAGCGTCCGCGTTCCTTCGCGTGGTAGACCGCGACGTCGGCCTCTCGAACGAGTTCGAGCCCGTCGATGTGCTCGTCGCCGCGGGCGATCGCGACGCCGACGCTCGCCGAGATGGTGAACAGGTCGTCGCCCTGCACGTATGGCTGAGCGATCTCGCGGATGATCCGTTCGCCCAACGCCTCAGCGGCCTCGAGTCCCAGGCCTTCGCAGACGACCAGGAACTCGTCACCGCCGAGCCGGGCGACGAACTCCGACGATCGCAGCGTGCGCGTGAGGCGGAGGCCGACCTCGTGCAGGAGGTGATCGCCGCTCGCGTGGCCGCGGCTGTCGTTGACCGACTTGAAGCCGTCGAGGTCGACGAACAGCACGGTGACGGTCGACGCGTGGAGCTCGGCCCGTCGGGTGACGAGGTCGATGTGCTCGAGCGCGGCGAGACGGTTGGGCAGGCCGGTGAGCCCGTCGTGGCGCGCCTGGTGGGCGAGTTGCTGCTCGAACCGCTTCCGATCGGAGATGTCGCGAGCGAACACGGCATGGATCGGCTCGGGCTCGGCCGGCACCTCGCTGTGGGAGATCAGCACGTCGACGGTGGTGCCGTCGTGCCGCTGCAGTTCGACCTCGCCGGCGAAGTCGGCGAGCGAGCCCTGGCGACCCTGGAGTCGGAGCAGCGAACGTCCGAGCTGCGCCGCGGCGTCGATGCCCAGCAGGCGTTCTGCGGCGCCGTTCGCCGAGAGGATCCGACCGCGTGCGTCGACGGTCCAGATCGCGTCGGCCGCCGTCTCGATGATCGCGCGGGCGAGCGCCTCGCTCTCGCGCAGTCGCGCCGTCATGTCGGCGAGGTGTTCGATCTGTGCGCGGACGGCCTGGCCGAGGCGTCCGGGGAGCTCGTCGCCTGCGGAGGGCGGGAGGTCGTCGCCGGCGCTCATCCGCCGCACCTGGTGCTCGAACGTGGAGAGGACGCTCGTGACGTTGTTGAACGTGGCGGTCACGGCGCGCACGTCGGACGGGCCGCTCAGCTCGAGCGGCTCCGGATCGACGATGCCTCGACCGAGCTGGAGCGCCCTCGTCGTCAGCCGACGCAGGGGCCGGACGGTGCTCGTCACGGTGAGGATCAGCAGTCCGACGCTCGCCATCGTCAGCACGATGAGGATGCCGGTCCAGGCGCGCACCTCGTCGTCGGAGGCGCTCGCGATCCGTTCGGCCTCGACCTTCGATCGGTCGAAGTGATCCTCGGTGAACGCGCCGACGGCCTCCAGACGGCCGAACGAGGAAACGAGGACCGTCGCGATCGTGCGGATGAACGCCGGGTCGGTCAACAGCTTGCTCGCGCCGCCGGTCTCGGGTGCGGCCGAGCGGATCTCGAGCACCCCGACCAGCGCCGGACGGAGTGCGAGGTACGCGTCGACCGTCGCCATCACTCCGCCCCACGCGGTTGCTTCGTCGCCCTCGACGCCGGCCGCGTAGTGATCGATCACGAAGTCCGTCGCGCCGGCGGCCAGGAGTGCGTCCTCGATGTCGAACGAGCGATCCGACGCGCCGAGCACCAGCGACGTGTACTTGGTGTCGGTGGCGACCGCCTCGACCAGGGTGAGCAGGTGGGCGACCTCGTCAGCGAGGTCACCGAGACCCGGATCGATCGTCACGTGGTCGTGGACCTCGCTGGCGACGTCCGCCAGCGACCGCACGAGGTCGTCGACCGCGAAGAACGCCGCCGCCAGGTCGCCCGCCACGGCGGTGCCGGCGTCGAGCACGGCCCGTTGGCGGTCGAGCTCGACGCGCACCCCGGCGATCGCGTCGACCAGGCGCCGCCCGTCGGGCAGCACGACCTCGGCGTGATCCATCACGAGGTGGTCCAGCGCGGCGTCGATGGTCACCCGTGACTCGGTGACGTACGGGCCGTAGTCGAACCCGGTGACCTCGGTGACGACCGACCGGGGAACACCCATGCGGTCGACCTCGGCGAGACCCATCGAGGCCGCTGTCTCCAGCGCCAGCGGGGTGTACATCGACCCGACGATCGCCATCAGGTCGATCGACCGGGTCAGGTCGCGCGCCTCGTTCGCCGCCGTGTGGCGATCGTTCAGCGAGATCACGGTCAAGGCCTGGGCGGCGATGAGCGGCACCAGGAGCAGCATGACGAGTCGGCCCGACAGCGACCTCAGCCCGCGCGGCACCGACACGTGCCAGGCGGCGTCGAACTGACGGATCCTTCGGGACATCGTCCATCGATCGTCCGGCGGCCCGCGGCGGCCGCACGGACCTGGTTCGATTCCTGCTCCGTCGCCGATCCGCCCCGCGCGAGCGCAGATCGCGGCCGCGCGAGGAGGATCGCGCGTCGGATCAGCGGGCGAGTGGCTTGTACTTGATCCGGTGCGGCTGGTCGGCCGACGAGCCGAGCTCCTTGTGCCGCCACGTCTCGTACTCGCTGAAGTTGCCTTCGAACCAGCGCACCTGGCTGTCGCCCTCGAACGCGAGCACGTGGGTGGCGATGCGGTCGAGGAACCACCGGTCGTGGCTGATGACGACCGCACAGCCCGGGTAGTTCTCGAGCGCGGTCTCGAGGGCGCGGAGCGTGTCGACGTCGAGGTCGTTGGTGGGCTCGTCGAGCAGCAGCACGTTGCCGCCGGTCTTCAGCACCTTGGCCAGGTGCACGCGGTTGCGCTCGCCGCCCGAGAGATCGCCCACCCGCTTCTGCTGATCGCTGCCCTTGAAGTTGAAGCTGGCGCAGTACGCCCGACCGTGGATCTCTCGGTTGCCGACCTTCATGTGCTCGATGCCGCCGGTGATCTCCTCGAAAACGGTGGCGTCGGGGTCGAGCGCGTCGCGGCTCTGGTCGACATAGGCGAGTTCGACGGTCTCGCCGACCGTGACCGACCCCGAATCGGGTGCCTCCTGACCGGTGAGCATCTTGAACAGCGTGGTCTTGCCGGCGCCGTTCGGGCCGATGATGCCGACGATGCCGGCCTTCGGGAGCGAGAACGAGAAGTCCTCGATCAGCAGACGATCGCCGAAGCCCTTGCGCAGGTTCTCGACCTCGAT
Source organism: Actinomycetota bacterium (assembly GCA_026393475.1). Lineage (GTDB taxonomy): Bacteria > Actinomycetota > Acidimicrobiia > Acidimicrobiales > Ilumatobacteraceae > VFMC01. The sequence continues at coordinate 143,251 of JAPLAA010000104.1, read as the reverse complement.
CACGGTGTCGCCGAGGCGCTTGCCCACGGGGATCGTGATCTCCAACTTGTCGGGGCCGCGCTCGGCGGCCTCGGCCTCCTGCTGCAGCTTGTCGTACGCCGACAGTCGGGCCTTGCCCTTGCTCTGACGGGCCTTGGGTGACATCTTCACCCATTCGAGCTCGCGTTCGAGGGTGCGCTTCCGGGCCTCGTTGCCCTTCTCCTCGCGGGCCACCCGTTCGGACTTCTGCTCGAGCCAGCTGGAGTAGTTGCCCTCGAACGGGAAGCCGCGTCCACGGTCGAGCTCGAGGATCCACTTGGCCACGTTGTCGAGGAAGTAGCGGTCGTGGGTGATCGCGACCACGGTGCCCGAGTACTCCTGCAGGAACCGCTCGAGCCAGTCGACGCTCTCGGCATCGAGGTGGTTGGTGGGCTCGTCGAGCAGCAGCAGATCGGGATGGCTCAGCAGCAGTCGGCACAGGGCCACACGGCGGCGCTCACCACCCGACAGCGTGGTGACGTCGGCGTCGTCGGGCGGGCAGCGGAGCGCGTCCATCGCGATCTCGACGTTGCGCTCGAGGCTCCACGCATCGGTCGCGGCGATCTTGTCCTCGAGCTCGGCCTGCAGGGCCCCGATCTTCTCGTAGTCGGCATCGGGGTCGGCCCACATGGCCATCACCTCGTTGTAGCGATCGATGATCGACTGCACGCCGGCGACGCCGTCCATGACGTTGCCCTTCACGTCCTTCGACGGATCGAGCTGCGGTTCCTGGGCGAGGTACCCGACGCTGAACGCCGGGTTGAGACGGGCCTCGCCCGAATAGCCGTCGTCGAGGCCGGCCATGATCCGCAGCAGGCTCGACTTGCCCGCGCCGTTCGAGCCGAGCACGCCGATCTTGGCGCCCGGGTAGAACGACAGCGAGATGTTCTCGAGCACCGTGCGGTCGGGCGGGTAGTGGCGGGCGAGCTTGTAGCAGGTGTAGATGAATTCGTGAGCCATGGCGGGCCCGAGGCTACTTCGGCCCGTGGTGTGCTCGTCGTTCTCGCCCGCCGAGCCCCCCTCACCTCCCGCGAACCCCCGGGCTTCTCAGGCCGTTCTCGTGCGTTGCAGTTGCGAGTCGAATGGCGCGCGGCCTCGAGCCCCGGTGCTACGTTCACCAACCGTTCGGAATTTCACAAGGAGGGGGTACGGAAAGTGCTCGCAGCGGATTACAACGGATTCTTCAGCCAGGCAGGTCTGGCATTCGGTTTCAGGTGGCTGCACATCCTCGTCGGCATCATGTGGATCGGCCTCCTCTACTACTTCAACTTCGTGCAGGTGCCGGCGTTCGCCGCGTACGGTGACGAGGCCAAGGCCCGCAACATCGCCATCGACAAGGTGGCGCGCAAGGCGCTGTGGTGGTTCCGGTGGGCTGCGATCAGCACCTTCATCACCGGCATCTTGATCACCGGCATCACGAAGGACTACTTCGAGGGCGGCGACATCGGTTGGGGCCGTTTCGCCGGCAACGTCGGCATCAGCCTCGGCATGCTCCTGGGCACGATCATGATGTTGAACGTGTGGGGCGTCATCTGGCGCAACCAGAAGATCGTCCTCGCGAACGCTGCGACGCTCCTCGCCGGTGGCGAGGCGAACCCGGCGGCCGCTGCCGCCGGCCGCAAGGCGCTGATGGCCAGCCGCGCCAACGCGATCTTCTCCGTGTCGATGCTGTTCTTCATGGTGTACCGGGCGCACGCACCGTCGTCGGGCAACGTGCTCACCGGCTCCGAGGTCGGCATCTTCTGGGCGATCACGATGGTCATCGTCGTGGTGCTCGAACTGAACGCGCTCGGGTTGATGCCGTGGAAGGCTCAGCCGAACAAGGGCCTCAACTGGCTCTACGACGGTGGCACCCGCAACCTCCTCATCGGGATGTTCGGCCTCTGGGCGATCTTCCTCGTGATGACGGAGATCTTCTTCAAGGCCTGAGTGTTCAAGGCCTGAGTGTTCAAGGCCTGAGTGTTCAAGGCCTGAGTGTTCAAGGCCTCAGCGCCGAGGTCCTGACGGCCGTCATCGTGCCGTCGACTCCCAGACGAGCCGCCCTCCGGGGCGGCTCGTTCGCGTTTCACCGGGTACGTTCTGCACGAGTCGACGGCAATGGGGGTTGCGATGACCGGTGCGATGACCGATGCGATGACCGATGAAGGTGCACAGCAGACCGAGACGCGGCGATCGTTCTGTCGCTTCTGTCATGCGGGGTGTGCGATCGACGTCGAGGTCGCCGTCGACGCCGACGGGCGTGAGCGCGTCACCGGGGTGCGCGGGGTGCAGGACGACCCGATGTATGCCGGCTACACATGCGTGAAGGGTCGTCATCTCGGCGATCAGCACCACCACGAGGGCCGCCTCCGTCAGAGCCTCGTCCGGGCGCCGGACGGGTACACCCCGATCGCCGGCGCGCTGGCGTTCGACCAGATCGCCGATCGTGTCGCCGCGATCCTCGAGCGGCACGGCCCGCGCAGCCTCGCCACCTACTGCGGCACGGCCGCGTACCAGAACGCCACCGGCCTCCCCGTTGCCAAGGCGTTCCACCAGGCGATCGGGTCGACGAGCTTCTACACGTCGAGCAGCATCGACCAGCCCGCCAAGGGCGTGGCCCCGATGCGCCACGGGGTGTGGCTCGCCGGCGTCCACGACTTCGAGACGAGCGACACCGCGATGGTGATCGGCTGCAACACGCTGGTGAGCACCTACTCGTACCCGGGTGGCGTGCCGAGCTACAACCCGCTGGTACGGCTCCGAGCCACCAAGGCGCGCGGCATGTACCTCATCGTGATCGACCCGCGGCGCACCGAACTGGCCGCGTACGCCGATCTCCACCTGCAGGTCCGGCCGGGCGAGGACCCCACGCTGCTCGCCGGCATCATCCGCCAGCTGTTCGTCGACGACCTGATCGACCGCGAGTTCTGCGACCGCTGGGTCACCGGCCTCGACGAGCTCGCCCTCGCGGTCGATCCGTTCACCCCCGAGTACGTCGAGCGGCGGGCCGGGGTGCCGGCGGCCGACGTGATCGAGGCGGCACGCCAGTTCGGTGGGCGCCGCCGCGGTGCGGTGAGCACCGGCACCGGGCCGAACATGGCGCCGCACAGCATGCTCACCGAGCACCTGTCGATGTCGATCAACACCCTGCTCGGCCGCTACAACCGGGCGGGCGATGCGGTCGAGAACCCGGGCGGGTCGATGACGCCTCCCGGGCCGGTGCGCGCCCAGCCCGTCGGGCCGAACATCGCCGGCCTCACCAAGGGCACGGCGGCACGTGTGCGCAACCTCCACTCGTTCCGGGGTGAGGCGAACACGAGCGCGCTGGCCGACGAGATCCTGCTCGAAGGCGAGGGGCAGGTGCACGCCCTGTTCACACTCGGCGGCAACCCCGTCGTCGCATGGCCCGACCAGCGCAAGACCGTGCAGGCGCTCGAGCAGCTCGACCTCCACGTGGTGGTCGACGCGAACATGTCCGCGACCGCGAAGACGGCGCACTACGTGATCGCCAGCACCCTGAGCCTCGAGCGGCCCGACGTGCCGACGACGATCGACCGCTGGTTCCCGCAGGCCTACACCAACTACACGCCTGCGGTGCTGCGTGCCGAGGGCGAGCTGTGGCAGGAGTGGCAGCTGTACAGCGAGGTCGCCGCACGGCTGGGGGTCACCATCACGCTGCCGGGTGGCACGGTCGACCCCGGTGCGCCGGTCGACGCGGACGACGTGCTCGACCTCATCTATGCGAACTCGAAGGTGCCGCTCGACGACATCCGTGTCCACGGGGCCAGGGTCCATCCCGAGCTGGCGACGGTCGTCGCCGCTGCCGACCCGGACACCACGGCACGGCTCGACGTGGCCCCCGACGGCATCGCCGACGAGCTCGCCCAGGTGTTCCTCGAGACGACCTCCGGCTCGGTGATCGCCGGGTTCGATCCCGAGCGCCACACGTTCCGCGTCACGTCGCGACGGCTGAAGAGCGTGTTCAACTCGTCGGGCCGCGAGCTCGAGGTGCTGCGTTCGCGCGAGGGCACCAACTTCGCCCACATGCACCCCGACGACCTGGCGGCCGCCGGTGTCGCCGATGGCGGCACGATCGAGGTCGCCTCGCCCCGCGGGGCGATCCGCGCCGTCGTGAAGTCGTCGCCGGACATCCGCCAGGGGGTGATCTCGATGGCCCACGCCTGGGGAGGTCTGCCCGACGAGCCCGGCGCGCTGAGCGAGTTCGGTTCGACCACGTCGGCGCTGATCGATGTCGACAGCGGCTACGACCCGATCACCGGCATGCCCGTGATGAGCGCCATTCCCGTGGAGATCCGCGCCGTCACCGTCTGACGACCCCGACTCCGTCGCGATGAGAGGTGAGTGGCGGTGGCGCCCCCATCTCTCATCGCGAAGCAGCTGAGCGACCTGGCGATGAGAGATGCGGTCGCCCGGGCCACTCACCTCTCATCGCGGGGTGGGGTCAGCTGACGGTGAGGGTCGACTTCATGTTGGCGTGGCCGGGGATCGTGCAGATCAGCGTGTAGGTGCCGGCACTGAGTGTGATGGTGTCGTTGACGGCGTCGCCACGGCTCGGGATGTCCCACACCTGTGGCAGCTGTGTGCCCGACGGGTCGACGATGTGCAGGTTGTGGGGGAGGCTCGACCGGTTGACCGCGGCGATGCTGATCTCGCCGGCGGTGGCCGTGTAGTCCTTGGCGTCCCAGGCGATGCCCTCGACGGCGACGACCGTCACGTCGGCGGGGATCGTGGTGCCCGTGCTGCCGCTGTCGCTGCCGCCGCCACAACTGGCGAGGAAGGCGGCGGAGGCGACGGCGATGGCGACGGGTGCGAGAGCGGCTCGGAATCTCATGCGCCGAATAATACAAGTGACGGCTTGCGAAAACACGATGGTGCGCGAAGTTCGTGCGAGGCGTCGGGCACATCGCCGCACCTCGCCGGTGCATCGCCGGTGCATCGCCGGTGCATCGCCGCACATCGCCGGTGCATCCGATGTTCGTGCTTGCAGGCGATTCCGGGGCAGCAACGCACGGTCGAACGCATGACCGACGGGTACCATCGACCGTGATGACTGCAACGGATCACACGAGCCAGCCCCACGACGTGCCGAACGATTTCGGCACCAACTCGTGGCTCGTCGACGAGATGTACGGCCAGTTCGTCGCCGACCCCGAGTCGGTGAGCGAGTCGTGGCGAGAGTTCTTCTCCGACTACCGCGGGGCGGCACCCGCCACCTTCGGAGGACCGGCCGCCGCGGCGGCGCGGTCCACCGCACCAGCGGCCCCGGCCGAACCCGTCGCACCTCCCGCTCCCGCCGCTCCCGCCAACGAGGCACCGGCGCCCGTCGCACCGGCGCCCGTCGCACCGGCGCCCGCCGCGCCGGCAGCCGCCGCGCCCGCATCCGCCCCGGCCCCGGCCGCGCCCAGCAACGGCACGATCGTGGTCGGCGACGACGTCGGTGAGCCCATCCGCGGTGCAGGCGTCGCCATCGCCGCGAACATGGAGCGCAGCCTCTCGGTGCCCACCGCGACCAGCTTCCGCAACGTGCCCGCCAAGCTGCTCGAGGTGAACCGCAAGGTCATCAACGGCTACCGCAGCCGGAGCGGTCAGGGCAAGGTCAGCTTCACCCACCTCATCGGTTACGCCATCGTGCGCGCCATCGCCGACGCGGTGCCGGGCATGAACAACACCTATGCCGAGGGCGCCGACGGCAAGCCGCGCCTGGTTCGCAATGCCGCGGTCAACATGGGCCTGGCCGTCGACGTCAGCAAGGCCGACGGCTCGCGCACCCTCGTCGTCCCGGTGCTGCGCGACGCGGCGGCGCTCGACTTCGCCGGCTTCCTCGCGTCGTACGAAGAGCTCATCCGCAAGGTCAAGAACAACAAGCTCGCCGTCTCTGACTTCCAGGGCGCGAGCGTCACGCTCACCAACCCGGGCACCATCGGCACGGTCCAGTCCGTGCCGCGGCTGATGCCCGGCCAGGGCGTCATCGTCGGCGTCGGCAGCATCGATTACCCCGCCGAGTTCCAGGGCGCCGACGAGCACGCGCTCGGATCGCTCGGCATCAGCAAGGTCGTCACGGTCACCAGCACCTACGACCATCGCATCATCCAGGGTGCCGAGAGCGGCATGTTCCTCAAGCGCGTGCACGAACTGCTCATGGGCGAGCACGCGTTCTACGAGCAGATCTTCCAGAGCCTCGGCGTGCCGTACGAGGCCGTGAAGTGGCACTCCGACGTCAACCCGATCAACCGCGAAGACGCGATGCTGCACAAGCAGATGCAGGTGGCCACCCTCATCCGCGTGCACCGCGTCCGCGGGCATCTCATCGCCGACCTCGATCCGCTGCGTTGGCGTCAGCCCGAGCTGCCCCAGGAGCTCGACCCGGCCACCTACGGCCTCACGATCTGGGACCTCGACCGCGAATTCCTCACCGGCGGCGTCGCCGGCGTCGACCGGATGACCCTCGGCGACCTGTTGGGCGTGCTGCGCGACGCGTACTGCCGCACCATCGGTGTCGAGTACATGCACATCCAGAACACCGAGGAGCAGCGCTGGATCCAGTCGAAGCTCGAAGGCGTTCACTTCGACTTCACCAAGGAGGAGAAGCACCGCATCCTCGAGCGGCTCAACTCCGCCGAGGCGTTCGAGAAGTTCCTCGCCACCAAGTACGTCGGCACCAAGCGGTTCGGCCTCGAAGGGGCCGAGTCGGCGATCCCGATCCTCGACGAGATCCTGTCGCGCTCGGCCGATGCAGGCCTCGACGGTGCCGTGCTCGGGATGGCCCACCGTGGCCGTCTCAACGTGCTCGCCAACGTGATGGGCAAGAGCTACGACCAGATCTTCAAGGAGTTCGAAGGTCACGTCGACCCGTCGTCGGTGCAGGGCTCCGGCGACGTGAAGTACCACCTCGGCGCGATGGGCAAGTACGAGTCGACCTCGGGCGCGAGCCTGAAGATCGAACTCGCTGCGAACCCCAGTCACCTCGAGACGGTCGACCCGATCGTGATGGGCATGGTCCGTGCCCAGCAGGACCAGATCGACCCGCCGAACTCGTTCCCCGTGCTGTCGCTGCTCATCCATGGCGACGCCGCGTTCGCCGGCCAGGGCATCGTCGCCGAGTGCCTCGCGATGAGCGACATCAGCGGGTACCGCGTCGGCGGCACGATCCACCTCATCATCAACAACCAGATCGGCTTCACCACCTCGCCGCAGTACGCCCGGTCGTCGCTGTACTGCAGCGACGTCGCGAAGACGGTGCAGGCGCCGATCTTCCACGTGAACGGCGACGACCCCGAGGCGTGCGCCCGCGTGGCCCGCCTGGCGTTCGAGTACCGCCAGCAGTTCCACAAGGACGTCGTGATCGACATGGTCTGCTACCGGCGCCACGGCCACAACGAGGGCGACGACCCGAGCTACACCCAGCCGCTCATGTACAAGGCCATCGCCGAGCGACGCAGCGTGCGCAAGATCTACGTCGAGCAGCTCGTCAAGCGCGGCGACATCACCCTCGACGAGGCCGAGGGCGTGCTCAACGACTTCCAGTCGAAGCTCCAGGTCGCGCTCGACGAGACCCGCGCCCACGCCCCGGAGAAGGTCAAGGCCGCCAAGCCGCCGCAGCCGCGCGGCGTGCTGCCCCACGTGCCCACCGGCGTCGACCGCCCCACCCTCGACCGCATCTTCGGCCAGCTGACGAACTACCCGGAGGGCTTCACCGTCCACCCCAAGCTCGGCCGCCAGTTCGCCGCTCGCGCGAAGCAGTACGAGGAGACCGGCATGGTCGACTGGGCGACCGCCGAGGCGTTCGCCCTCGGCTCGCTCGTCCTCGAGGGCAACCCGGTACGCCTCGCCGGCGAGGACTGCCGGCGCGGCACGTTCAGCCACCGGCACGCCGCGCTCGTCGACTACGAGAACGAGCAGATCTTCATCCCGCTCCAGCACCTGCCGGAGAAGGAGGCCGACATCTGGGTGTACGACTCGTTGCTCAGCGAATACGCCGCCCTCGGCTACGAGTACGGCTACGCCCACTCCAACCACGATGCGCTCGTGGTGTGGGAGGCCCAGTTCGGCGACTTCATCAACGGTGCCCAGATCATCATCGACCAGTACCTGGTGGCGGCCGAGGACAAGTGGGGCCAGGAGAACGGGCTCGTGCTGCTCCTGCCGCACGGCTACGAGGGCCAGGGGCCCGAGCACAGCTCGGCCCGCATCGAGCGCTTCCTCACGCTGTGCGCCGAGGACAACATCCAGGTGGTCAACGCCACGACGGCCGCCCAGTACTTCCACCTCCTGCGCCGTCAGGTGCGTCGCGAGGTACGCAAGCCGCTGGTGATGTTCGCGCCCAAGTCACCGCTGCGCATGAAGGAGACGATGAGCCACGTCGACGCCTTCACGCAGGGCTCGTTCGAGGAGGTCCTCGACGATCCGTGGGTGACCGATGCCGCCGCGGTCCAGCGCATCGTGTTCTGCTCCGGCAAGGTCGCGTGGGACGCCTTCAACGAGCGCAACAAGCGTCAGGCGCCCGTCGCGATCGTGCGTGTCGAGCAGCTCTACCCGTTCCCGCAGGAGGCGATGCTCAAGGTGCTCGAGCACTACCCGAACGCGCACGACCTGGTGTGGCTGCAGGAAGAGCCCGAGAACATGGGGCCGTGGAGCTTCGTCGAGCACCGCACCTGGCGCGTGAAGGAGCGTGGGTACGACCTGCGCCACGTTGCACGCGTCGAGAGCGGCAGCCCGGCCACCGGCTCGAAGGCCATCCACGACCAGGAGCTCGCCGACCTCATGGACGAGACCTTCCAGGGCTTCTGACCTTCACCGCCGCTCCGGCCCTCGCCGGGTCGGACCGGGCCAGCGAGATCGGGCGAGGTCGGGCGAGATCAGGCGAGCTGGAGGTCGAGGATCGCCGACAGCGAGGCGAGCGCGTCGGCGGGGTCGAGCACCTTGATGGTGCGCATGCCCATCGCCGCCGCGGGCTTGAGGTTGATCCCGAGGTCGTCGAGGAACACGCACTCGTGCGGCGTGACCCCGAGCAGCTCGCAGGCGATCTCGTAGAACCGCGGCTCGGGCTTGCGGCAGCCGACCTTGCTGCTCTCGACCACGTGTTCGAACCGGGCCATGATCGCCCTGATCGTCTCGGCCCGCTCGGCCGACGAGTGCTCGCCGCTGACGTTGTTGGTGAGGCAGGCCGTGCGATACCCCGCCTCGATCACCCGGTCGAGCGCTCGCACCATCTCGGGGCGCACCTGGCCGGACAGCAGCGCGAGCACGTCGGCGCCGGGCACGCGATGGCCGAGCGCCTCGCTCTCGTCGGCGAACTCGGTGTCGAACGTCGCCGGCGAGATGTCGCTGCGCTCGAGCTGGGCCCAGGCGTTCGTGAGGGGGTTCGTCGCGTTGACGCCACGGATGAAGTCGGGTGGCAGGCCGTGCCGGCGCTCGTAGGAGTTGAACGCCTCGAAGGGGCTGGAGAGGATGACGCCTCCGAAGTCCCACAGCACCGCCTTGAGGCCGACGGCGGTGGACTGGTTCGGTGAGGTGGGGGCGTCTGACATGCGGGCGATGGTAGCGATGCGCCGTCCCGCCACCTGAGACGGGATCCGGCCGGACGGGCCGCACGCGTGGTTGACTGGACGCGTTATGCCTCACCACGTCGTCGTAGACGGATCCAACATCGCCACCGAGGGGCGCTCGATGCCGAGCCTCTCCCAGCTGAACGAGGCGGTGATGGCGTTCATGGCGGAACACCCCGACGCCCTCATCACCGTCGTCGTCGACGCCACCTTCGGGCATCGCATCGAGAACAAGGAGGTGAAGGAGTTCGACGAGGCCATCGCCAACAACGAACTCGTCGCTCCGCCGGCCGGCGCCGTCGGTCGCGGCGACGCCTTCGTCCTCTCCATCGCCAACAAGGTGGGTGCGACGATCCTCACCAACGACTCCTTCCAGGAGTTCCACGGCCAGTACGACTGGCTGTTCGACGAGGGTCGCCTCATCGGTGGCAAGCCAGTGCCGCACATCGGCTGGGTCTTCGTGCCACGCATCCCCGTGCGCGGCCCGGTGAGCCGCAGCGCGATGAAGGAGGCCAAGCGCAAGAAGTCCGGTGGCAGCGAGCGGGCCGACCGTGCGGGTGGCTCGGAGCGCCCCGACAAGCGCGGCTCGGCCCGCATCGGTTCGCCCGAGGCCAGCCAGCCGATGCCGGTGCCCAAGGCGCCGCCGCCCGGTGCTCGTGTGGGCGGCCGCGGCGCCGCCGCACCCGCCGATCGCCAGCAGGCCGCCGATCGCCAGCCGGCCGCCGATCGCCAGCCGGCCGCTGCGTCGGCCGCGACCGCCGCACCCAAGACCGGTCAGCCGGTGAACGACCTGATGGCGTTCCTGTCGTTCGTCGAGCACCATCCGCTCGGCAGCAGCGTCAACGCGGTCGTCGAGAACTACTCGTCGCACGGTGCCTACGTGCGCGTCGGCGAGGTGAAGGGCTATGTGCCGCTGCGCCTCATGAGCGACCCCGCGCCGCGCAGCGCCCGCGAGTTCATGAAGATCGGCGATGCCGTCACCCTCGTGGTCGAGAGCTTCGCGCCCGCTCGTCGCAGCATCGACCTGGCCATGGCGGCGATGGCGACGGCGAAGCTGCCCGCGGAAGCGCCGGCGAAGGCGTCGCGGACGTCGAAGCGCACCAAGCCCCCGGTCGCCCCGGATGCGGGCTCCACCGTCGCCCTCGCGATCGACGCGGCGCTCGCCGAGGCTCCCGCCACGGCCCCGACGAAGGGACGGCGCCCGAGCAAGAAGGCCGCCGCCGCAGCAGCCGCAGCAGCGGCGCAGCCGTCGCTCGCGCTCGAGCCGGCGGCGCCGACCGAGGCGTCGGCGACGCCCACGTCACGCAGCACCGGGCGGCGCGGGTCGAAGCAGGCAGCCGCGCCGGTCGCCGTCGAGCTGCCGGTCACGCCGGCGAAGGCGACCAAGACGGCCAAGGCCACCAGGACGACCAAGGCGACCAACGCGACCAACGCGACCAACGCGACCGCGCCCGCGGAGGCCACGACGCCGGCGAAGGCCACGAAGGCGACCTCGGCAGCAGTCGCACCGAAGACTGGCACGGCTGGCACGGCTGGCAGGGCTGGCACGGCTGGCAGGGCTGGCAAGGCGACGACCAGGACGGCGAAGGCCGCCACGCCGGCCACGCCGGCCACGCCCGCCACGCCGGCCAAGCCCTCCAAGGCGACCAAGGCCACCAAGGCGATCGACGCCCCGGCCGCGGCCGCTCCGGTGAAGGCCACCAAGGCCACGGTCACGGCCACGAAGGCCTCCAAGGCCACCAAGGCCACGGCCACGAAAGCCGGCAAGGCCACGAAGGCGACCGCGGCGGCAACGCCTGCTGCCGCCCCGGTCGAGGCGGCTCCGGCCGCCGACGCGCCGGCCAAGCGCACCCGTCGCCACCGCTGATCCACGCTCGCTGATCCAGTGGCGCCGACCCAGGGTCGCTGATCCGGCGTCGCGGCGGCGTGAGATCGCTCGCGCCCCGCTACGGTCGGGGCGTGCGCATCGCCACGTGGAACGTCAACTCGCTGAAGGTCCGTCTGCCCCGCGTCGAGGAGTGGCTCGCCGAGGTGCAGCCCGACGTCGTGTGCATGCAGGAGACCAAGCTCGCCGACGACGCCTTCCCGGCGCTCACGTTCCAGGGCCTCGGCTACGAGTCGGTGCATCATGGCCAGGGACAGTGGAACGGCGTGGCGATCCTCTCCAAGGTCGGCATCGACGACGTCGTCGCCAACTTCGCTCCGGCCTCTGGTGAGCCCGACCCCGACGCCCGGATCATCACGGCGCGCTGCGGTGGCGTTCGCTGCAGCAGTGTCTACGTGCCCAACGGTCGCTCGCTCGACAACGACCACTACCAGTACAAGCTGCGCTGGCTCGCCCAGCTCAAGCGACACCTCGACGCGGTCGGCAGCCCCGACGAGCCGCTCGTGGTCACCGGCGACTTCAACATCGCGCCCGACGACCGCGACGTCTACGACCCGTCGAAGTTCGTCGACGCCACGCACACGAGCCAGGCCGAGCGCGACCTCCTCGCCGACCTCGAGTCGTGGGGGCTGAGCGACCTCTTCCGCCAGCACTACGAGCAGGATCGCCTCTACAGCTGGTGGGACTACCGGGCCGGCGACTTCCACCAGGGCCGTGGGCTCCGCATCGACCTGGTGCTCGGCACCAGGGCCGTGGCCGAGCGGGCCGCCTGGTCGATCGTCGACCGCAATGCGCGCAAGGGCACCCAGCCCTCCGACCACGCGCCCGTCGTCGTCGACCTGCTCGACTGACCGCCGGGCGAGCTGTCCCCGTGTTCGACTTCGAGCGATCGCACGATCCCGCCGACGCCCGCTTCCGGCTGGCCGAGGCGGCGCGCCGCGTGATCGAACAGCTCACGTCGTCGACGGCGAGCGACGACGCGTTCGAGCAGGCACGCGATCTCGTCGAGCAGGCCGCAGGCCTCCTCGACGCCCGCGGGCACGACCGGCTGTACTCCGGCGCCGAAGCCTCGCTGTCCGACCACCAGGATGCGATCTTCCTCGACTTCAGCCCGCTCGTGGGTGGCCTCAACCCGCTCGCACCGCCGATCGCGATGCACGTGGACGGGGGCGACGTGGTCGGCGATGTCGTCTTCGGCTCGGCCTACGAAGGCCCGCCAGGGTGTGTGCACGGAGGATTCATCGCCGCGAGCTTCGACGAGGTGCTCGGCTTCGCCCAGTCGCTGGGCGGCCAGCCGGGCATGACCGCTCGTCTGCAGATCAGCTACCGATCGCCCACCCCGCTGCACCGGCCGTTGCGGTTCGTCGGACGCATCGATCGGGTGGAGGGCCGCAAGATCCACACCTCGGCCACGCTGCACCACGGCGACACGCTGTGTGCCGAGGCCGAGGGGCTCTTCGTGTCGGTGAAGCCCGAGGTGTTCGTCAGGCTGATGCAGGACCGCGCGCAGCGGACCGATCGAGCAGGCTGAGCAGCTTCGGCGCCAACCGTTCGGCGGCGCTCATCCCGAGACCCAGGCGTTTGGCCACTGCGGCTGCGTCGGTGGGCGGATCGGCGAGCAGCCCGCGCAACAGCTGATCGCTGCACACCGCCTGGGCCGACACGCCGGCGGCGCGTGCGATCCCGTCGCGCCAGGCGCGCAGGTCGTCGAGCGGATCGACGGGCCGGGCCGGACGCCGCAGCATGGCCGGCGGCGGTTGCGGCTGTTGATGGTCGATCGTCGCTTCGACCGCGGCGAGCCACGGGCTGGGCCCGGAGGGCTGGTCGCGGCGTTGCGCCGCCCAGGTGATCACCAGCTCGGTGCCCGCCCGTGTGAGCGCCACGTACAGCAGGCGGGCCTCCTCGGTGCGCTGCAGCGCGGTGGACGACGAGGCGTGGGGGACCAGGCCGACCTCGACGCCCGTCACGACCACACCGTCCCACTCCCGTCCCTTGGCGGCATGGAAGGTGAGCAGTGCGACGGCGCCGTCGTCGTCGGGTTCGAGGTCGTCGAACGGCTGGCGCAACTCGACCCAGGTGCGGAACCCGCCGGGCTCGTTCGAGGTGAGGAAGCGGTCGACCTCCTCGGCCACCCGGGCGCGGATCGGGTTCACCTCGTCGGAGGTCCACACCGATTCGGCCCATGCCGCGAGCTGCTCGCGATTGGGTGTGCGCGTGGCCTCCATGATCGTGCGGTCGAGGATGCTCGCCCCGACCGCCCGTGCGGTCGGGATCCCGGCGCTCGCGAGCGCCCGGCCCAACGCGTCGAGTTGATCGTTCGTGCGGGCGAGCACGGCGACGTGCTTGAGCCCGTACCGCTGCACGAGGTCGCGCACGACGGCGGCGACCCGTCGTGCTTCGTCGCGTTCGTCCGCCGTGCCCACGACCGAGATCGCCCGGGCGTCGTTGCGTCGCGACTCGGTGTCGTCGTCGATCGAGGCCGCGGTGAGTGCCGCCGACCCGGCCCGCACGATCTGCGGTGAGCAGCGGTAGTTCCCGGTGAGCGAGACGACCGTGACACCGGGGTAGTGGCGTTCGACCTCGAGCAGGGTGGACGGGTCGGCACCGTTCCAGCCGTAGATCGCCTGGCGATGATCGCCGACGAGGCAGATGTCGGGACGGCCACCTCTGATCTGCTCGAGCAGCGCGTGCTGCAGTGGGTTGAGGTCCTGCGCCTCGTCGACGAAGAGGTGCCGGAACCGCCATCGCACGACGTCGGAGAACGTGGGGTCGCGCCGCAACTGATCGAGCAGATCTGCGAGCAGGTCGTCGAAGTCGACGACGCTGCGACGCTTCTTCAGCGCCACGTATCGTTCGTGCACCAGCTGGTAGTTGTCGCCCTGCAGGGCGGCCCGCCGCCGTGCCATGCGCGTGGCCGACGCGAAGTCGCGCGGTTCGACGAGTCGGGCGCGGGCCCAGTCGATGTCGGCCAGCGCTGCGCCGGGCTCGCAGCGCACCTTCGTCTCGGTGAGCACCTCGCGGATGAGGCGACCCCGATCGTTGGCGACCACCGGTGCCGCGGCGCCGGCGGCCATCGCCCGGTCGCGCAGGATGCGCAGGGCGACGGCGTGGAACGTGCCCGTCTCGATCGGCTCGCGGATGTCGAGTCGGCGGAGTCGCCGGCGCAGCTCGCCCGCCGCGTCGCGGGTGAAGGTGAGCGCGAGGACGTGGCGTGCGTCGGCCGAACCGTCGAGCAGTCGCCGCGCGATGCGCCGGGTGAGCACCATCGTCTTGCCGGAACCGGCAGCGGCGACGACCGCCAGCGGCGACGCATCGGTCGTGACCGCAACCCACTGTTCGGGGTCGAGGCCGCGCAGCACCGCCTCCATCTGCTTCGCCGACTGCTGCTCGGGGGTGAGCGCCTCGCCGGCCGGCACGTCCGCGTCCACCTCGTCACGATAGAGCTACGCTCCGCGCATGACGTTCTCCCAGAAGAACCTGAACCCCAACGAGACCATCGCGCTCGATCTGCATCCCCATTGGTGGTACTTCTCCGGTCCGGTGATGGCCCTGGTCGTGTCGATCATCGGGGGCATCTGGGCGCTCACGACCGACGGCGGCAGCAACGTCGGCAAGGCGATGCGCGTCGTGTTCCTCGCGGCGCTCGTGCTCACCGCGATCTGGGTGGTGGCCCGGTACCTGAAGTGGATGACCACGAACTTCGTGATCACGTCGCACCGGCTGATCTTCCGCACCGGCGTGCTGGCCAAGAAGGGCATCGAGATCCCGCTCGAGCGCGTCAACAACGTCAACTTCAACCAGAGCGTGTTCGAGCGGGTGCTCGGTGCGGGCGACCTCCTGATCGAGTCCGGTGGCGAGGACGGCCAGAGCCGGTTCTCCGACATCAAGCATCCCGACCAGGTCCAGCGCATGATCCACTCGCAGATGGAGATCGCCGCCGAGCGCCGTGGCGGCTACAGCCGATCGGCGGGCACAGCGGGCACCGCGAGCGTCGCCGACGAACTCGAACGTCTCGAAGGCATGCTCCAGCGCGGCACGCTGTCGCAGGAGGAGTTCGACTCGCAGAAGCGGAAGCTGCTCGGCTGAGCGGCTCACCGGCCGACCGATCGTTCGAGCGTTCGAGCAAGATCGCAGCACCTCCCGTGCGGGTGGTCAGCCTCGTCCCCTCCGTCACGGAGACGCTGCTCGCGTGGGGTCTTCCCGTCGTCGCCTGCACCCGATTCTGCGAGCAGCCCGACCTCGACCACGTCGGTGGCACGAAGGATCCCGACCTCGACGCGATCGTCGGGCTCCGGCCCGACGTGGTGGTCATGGATCGTGAGGAGAACCGTCGCGACGACGCCGAGGCGTTGATGGCGGCGGGCGTGACCGTGCACGTGACCCATGTGGTCGACGTCGACGGTGTGGCACCGATGCTCGCCGACCTGGCCCGCGCCGTCGGGTTCGACCTGACGACTGCCCCACACCTCGCAGCTCCGATCGTGCCGCCGGCGGATCCGGCGTCGTGGGCGACGGCGGCGGTGCTCATCTGGCGGCGACCGTGGATGTGTACGGCCGGTGCGACCTACGGGTCGGCGCTGTTGCGGCGGCTCGGCGTCGCGAACGTGTTCGAGGGAGCCGACACCACCTATCCCGAGGTGACCCTCGACGAGCTCGCCGCCCGCCGCCCGACCTTCGTCGTGCTTCCGTCGGAGCCCTATCCGTTCGCGCCGCGCCATCTCGCCGAGATCACCGGCGCCGTCCCGGGGGCGGTGCCGCTGCTGGTCGACGGCCGCGACCTGTTCTGGTGGGGCGTGCGCACGCCGGGCGCGATCGAGCGCCTCGGACGGATCGTCAGGGCAGCAGGTCGCGCACCGACCAGCTGACCGGCGATGCGAGCAGCTGTGCCGCCGTCACGTCGCGCGCGTCGAAGCCGCTCGGCCAGCTGACGAGGAACGTCTCGACGACCCCGGGGCGGAGGTCGACGACCTGGCGATCGATCGTCGCGCCGGCGACGAGCCGGTCGGGGTGGACGATCAGGTCGCGCACGACGACGTCGCTCACCACGGTGAGTCGGCTCGTGCCCGTTGCGATGTCGTGCTCGATCGTCGCCTCGTAGTCGGGGTGGGCGAGCAGCAGTTCGCGGTCGTCGGCGAACCACCACCAGGCCCGCTGATCGTCGAGCTCGACGACGAGGACCTCATCGGCCGGCACCCGCGGTGAGGCGAGACAGGCGTCGATGGTGAGGTGCGCGGCGGACAGCGGTGCGACCGCGACGTCGATCTCCTGCGTTCGGCGAACGGTCCCGTCGAGCGTCATCCGGGTGATGGTGCCAGACGCCCGCCAACGGTCGCGGCCGTCGTTCACCGCGGCGAGGATCAGGTGGTGTCCCCGCGGCTGGACGGTGAGCAGCCGATCGGCATACGCGTCCCTGACCGCGTACCAGCTCGGTTTGAGGAGGCCGTCGCCGTCGACGAGCGACCAACTCGTCGCCGGCCAGCAGTCGTTCAGCTGCCACCACACGGTGCCCATGCAGTGGCCGCGGAGCGATCGGAAGTGCTCGATCGCGGTGCGGGCCGCGCGTGCCTGCATCAACTGCGTTGCGTACCACCACGAGTCGATGTCGTCGGGCACGTGGCCGAGGCGGCGCAGCAGGGGCCGGGCGAGCTTGCGATCACCGTCGTCGGCCTTCTGGTGGTTGGCCATCGCGGGGGAGTGCACCGGAAGGGGCCGTTCGGTGATCGACCGCTCCAACGTGCGCCACGTGGGCGGTGCCTGCCAGCCGAACTCGGCCACGAAGCGGCACGCGTGGTCGCGGACGCGCTCGTAGTCGAGGCGGTTCCACACGTCCCACACGTGGGTGCACCCGTGCTGGTCGGCGTTGGCCGAGGCGTGCGGCCCGCTGCTCGGGCTGCCCGGCCAGTACGGCCGTGAGGAGTCGAGCGCATCGACGACCAGGGGGACGTGGTCGTTCCAGAGGCTCGCTCCCCACGGCCGGCCCTCCAGCCGGTCGGCCCACCCCCAGTCCTCGACGCCCTGCTGGCACTCGTTGTTGCCGTTCCAGAGGGCGAGGCTCGGGTGGTGGTGGAGGCGGGTGACGTTGTCGTGCACCTCGGCGCGCACCTCGTCGAGGAGGTGCTCCTCGGGGTAGGCGGCACACGCGAAGGCGAAGTCCTGCCAGACGAGCAGGCCGAGCTCGTCGCAGGTGTCGTAGAACTCGTCGGACTCGTACACCCCGCCACCCCAGACGCGGACCAGGTCGACGTTGGCCGCGCATGCCTGTTCGAGCCGTCGGCGGACCTGCTGTGCGGTGACGCGGCTGGGGAACACGTCGTCGGGGATCCAGTTGACCCCGCGGGTGAACATCGGCACCCCGTTCACGACGAACGTGAAGCGGGAGCCGACGTCGTCCGGCGTGGTGTCGAGTTCGATCGTACGGAAGCCGATCGTCGTGGTGTGCCGGCCGAGGTCGGTGCCGGCCGCATCGATCAGCCGTACGTCGAGGGTGTACCGGGGCTGCGGGCCGAGCGACCGGGGCCACCAGCGCTCGACCACCCCTGCGTCGAGGTCGAACCGGGCGTGCTGGACGTCGCCTGCGGCGAGTGCCACGGCACCCGTGGACGTCGCGACGACACGGCCGTCCGGATCGCTGAGCGACACGTGGACCCAGGCGCTGTCGCTGCCGGGCGTCCTCGAGGCGACGACGTCGACGTCGACGCGCACGGTGCCCACGTCGGTGCGGCGGTCCCCGTTCCCCCCGCCGTCGTGGCGGTCGTGATCGTCGCGGCCGTCGCGGTCGTCGTCGACCCTGGCGTCGATGCGGATGTCGCCCAGCCGGGCGGTGCTCCAGGCGACGAGTCGGGCCGCGCGCCAGATGCCCGACGTCGTCAGCTTCGGCCCCCAGTCCCACCCCCAACTGCTCGCCATCTTGCGGACGTAGTGATACGGCTCGCCCGATGCCGACGGCCAGTCGCCGACGGCGTCGCGCACCGCCTCGGCATGCCTGGTGGGGGAGCGGAACTCGACCGACAGCAGGTTGACGCCGGGCCGCACCCGGCCGGTCAGGTCGAACCGGTGGCGTCGGTGCATGTTGGCCGTGTGCCCGATCGACACGCCGTCGAGCTCCAGGTGGGCGATGGTGTCGAGCCCGTCGACGACGAGCTCGACCTGGTCGTGCGTCAGCTCGGTGTTCACGTCGAGGGCGAGGTCGTAGCGCCAATCGCACGCTGCCACCCAGGCGGCGCTCGCCTCACGATCATCGATGAACGGGTCGGCGAGCACGCCGGCATCGATCAGGTCGGTGTGCACACAACCCGGCACGGTCGCCGCGACCGGAGCCACGTGCGGCGCGTCGCCGTGCCGTGCGGCCTGGTGCAGCGTCCAACCGTCGACGAGGGGGCGGACCGTCGGCGGACGCGCGTGCCGACCGATGCTGGGAGCGCTTCCAGCGATGGATGACAGTCGAGACACGACGAGACTCTCCCGGGCAGGCAGAACAGAGGTGGTGAGCATCATCGGACCTGGTGGACACGGATGTCTGTGTGCTGACCCAGCTCGATTCGTTGACACTCCAGTCACCTCACCCTAGCATGGGAGCGCTCCCAGTCAATGGCCCCGGCTCGGGCCGGTGTCACCGCTGCGACGGGGTGCGCGTGTCAGGATGTTGTTCCCGTCACACGGTGGGACGACACATCGAAAGGTCCGGTCCGGTGGACACCATCACGCTCGACGACGTGGCGAAGCTGAGCGGCGTCTCGCGCTCGACCGCCTCGCGCGTGATCAACGACCAGCCGGGCGTACGACCCGACGTGCGCGAGCGGGTGCAGCGCATCGCCGACCATCTCGGGTTCCGCCCCAACCGCGCGGCGAAGAACCTCGCGAGCGGTCGGGCGTCGGTGATCGGGCTCGTGATCCCCTCCGAGGAGCTGCGCGTCGACCCGTACGGTGCGTCGATCACCCACGCGGTCGGCCGCGCCGCGACCCGGCACGACCTCGGACTCATGCTCCACCTCGCGGAGGAGGTGCCCGGTCGCACCGTGCACCACATCCTGCGCGACGGGCTCATCGACGGCCTGGTGATCAGCTCGGTCGCGTTGGGTCGACCGTGGGTCGACGAGCTGCTCGACTCATCGCTGCCGACCGTGCTGATCGGCCGCCACCCACGCCGCACCGACCTCGCGTCGGTCGACGTCGAGAACGTCGACTCCAGCGCGTCCGCCACCGCTCACCTGTTCGATCAGGGCTGCGAGCGTGTCGGCACCATCACGGGCCCACTCGGTCGCGTCGACGCGCGGCAGCGGCTCGACGGCTTCCGGCTCGCCCACGAGCGCGCCGGACGGGTCGTCGACGAGACGCTCGTCGTCGAGGGGGACTTCCGTCGTGGCAGCGCGGTGGAGGCGGCGCGACTGCTCATCGGACGCGGCGTCGACGGCATCGTCGCCGGCAACGACGAGATGGCGATCGGTGCCATGTGGGCGTGCACCGCGCTCGGGGTGTCGATCCCGGGCGATGTCGCGATCGTCGGATTCGACGGCACGGGTTCGGGTCTCGACACCCACGGCGACGTCACGCTCTCGAGCGTGGTGCAGCCCTTCGACCGGCTGGCCGACACCGCCGTCTCGATGCTCAACGCCATCGTCGAGGGACACCAGGCCACCGGTCCGGTGTCGATCCCGCCCGACCTGGTGGTCGGCGGCTCGTCGCTGCGACGGACCTGACGATCAGGGGCGGCCGGCGTGGGCCACGCTCGCCCGGGTGACGAGCACCTGGGCCTCGCGGGTCGCCAGGCAGCGATCGGGATGCGAGTGCTGCGAGGTGAGCACGAACAGGTGCCGCCCGTCGGGGCCGCCCAACATGCACGCGTAAGCGTTGCGGCCCGTGTCGAGCACCTCGAGCACCTGGCCGCCCTCGGCGACGCGCAGGCACTCCGGCGCCGCGGCGTTGGCGACCCAGATGCAGCCCTCGGCGTCGAGGCAGATGCCGTCGGGCACGCGGCGGCCGAGGTCGGCCCACACCCGACGATTGCTCAGGGTGCCGTCGGCGGCCCGGTCGAACGCGGTGAGACGTCGGCCCATCGACTCGGCGACGATCAGCGTGGCGCCGTCGGGCGTGATGACCGTGCCGTTCGGGAACATGAGGTCGTCGGCGGCGACGCTCACCGAGCCGTCGGGCTGCACCAGGGCCATGGCTGCGGGCGCGGCCGTCGAGAAGTCGCCGGCGGTCTCGGCAGCGTGGAGGTCGAATCCGAAGTTGCCCACGTAGGCCCGACCCTCGGCGTCGACCACCATGTCGTTGCAGTGCCAGGTCGCGATGCCGCTCAGGTCGGCGTGGACGACGAGTCGGTCGTGGTCGAGGCGCAGCACCTGGCGTTCGCGCATCAGCACCACCAGCAGATCGCCGCTCGGCAACCAGCCGAGCCCGCTCGGCTGGCCGGGGAGATCGACCTTCACCTGCACCTGGCCGTCGAGGTCGACCGTCTTCACGGCGTGGTCGTACATGTCGCTGAACCACAGCTTCCCGCTGTGCCAGCGCGGGCCCTCGCCGAAGCGGAGCCCGTCGGCGAGCACCTCGAGGCCGGTCACGAGCCGCCGCCGCGTGCGGGGCCGTCGATGCCGTCCGGGTCGACCAGCGCAGCGCCGTCGACCGCGGTGACCTTCCACCCGTCGGTGAGCGCGCCCGGGCGGGTGAGCGCCACGATGCAGCCGCCGAAACCGCCGCCGGTCATGCGCACGCCGTAGACACCGGGGAGCGAGGCGACGTGGGCGACGGACGCGTCCATCTGTGGTGTGGAGGTGTCGTACAGGTCGCGCAGGCTGGCGTGGCTGGCGAGCATGAGGTCGCCCGCGCCGTCGAGGTCGTCCGCCCGGAGGGCGTCGGCGAAGTCGCGCACGCGTTGGTTCTCCGCGACGACGTGCATGGCGCGCTTGCGCACGACCGGATCGTCGATCGACGACGCGACGGCCGAACTCGCCTCGCGCAGCGGGCCGATGAGCGCTTCGGCAGCCGCGCACTCGGCGACACGGTCGGCGTACGCCGACCCGACGAGGGTGCGATGGGCGATGAACTGCACGACGACGTCGACCTCGGCAGGCACCGGGACCGGCGTGATCGTCAGCGCGCCGCAGTCCATCAGCAGGGCGTGGCCGGCCACGCCACCGGCGATGCTGAACTGGTCCATGATCCCGGTCGGCACGCCACTCGCACGGTTCTCGGCGCGCTGGGTGAGCTGAGCGAGTTCCACCACGCTGCCGTCGAACCCGAGCGCGAGCGCGACGGCCACCTCGAGGGCGTGGCTGCTCGACATGCCGCCGCCGATCGGGATGGTGGTCGTGACGTGCCCACGGAGACCCGTGGCCGGCGACATCTCCGACACGACACCGGCGACGTACTTGCCCCACGCGGGCGTGACCGTCGTCGGGTCGTCGACGTGGCGGGGGAGCGAGACCGGGTCGGGCTCGTCGGCCGACGTGAGCTCGATGCGATCGTCGGGCTCGAACCGGATGTCGGTCCAGCGGTCGACCGCCATCGGGAACACCAGCCCGCCGGTGTAGTCGGTGTGGTCGCCGATCAGGTTGACGCGGCCCGGCGCTCGGGCGATCCGCACCGTCACGACAGGCCCAGTGCCACGCTGAGACGCTCGATCGCGTCGAGGTCGAACGGGGCCCGCAGCGCGATGTTCACCTGGTCGGCGCCGGCGTCGACGTAGCGACCGATCGTGTCGAGCACCTGCTCGTCGGTGCCGGTGAGCACGCCGGGCCGGACGAACTCGGCGATCGCGCCGAACTGCTGCTGCAGGCTCTCCTCGGTGAACGCGAGGCCGGTGTTGATCGCGCGCTTGATGTCCGATGGGTCGCGGCCGACGTCGGCACAGTGCTGGTCGAGCACGGCGTTCTTGCGGGCGAACTCGTCGGGCGAGATGAACGGCACGTTCCAGCCATCGGCATGACGGGCGGCGATCTTCAGCGTGCGCTTCTCGCCGCCACCGCCGATCCAGATCGGCAGCTTGTCCTGGAGCGGGCGGGGCTCGTTGCGCGCCTCGGTGAGGTTGAAGTGCTGCCCGTCGAAGGTGGTGACGTCGTCGTGCAAGAGGCCCCGCAGGCACTGGATGCCCTCCTCGAGCTGATCCATGCGGGTCTTCACATCGGGGAAGGGGATGCCGTAGGCCTGGTACTCGACCTGGGCCCAACCGGCGCCGATGCCCATGTCGGCGCGCCCGCCGGACAGCTGATCGATCGCCGTGATGGCCTTGGCCAACACCGCCGGGTGGCGGTAGCCCACCGAGTACACGAGCGAACCGCAGCGCACCTTGGTGGTGCTGCACGCGAGTGCTGCGTGCATCGCCACGGCTTCGAGGCAGGCGGCGTCGTCGGGCCGTCCGGTGGCCCCGTAGAAGTGGTCCCAGATCGAGATCCACCCGTACCCCAGGTCTTCGATGCGGCGCCACACCGAGCGGAGTTCGTCCGCCGTGGTGTGCTGCAGGCCGGCGTGCACTCCGAACACGGTCATGTCGGCCGACGGTAGTCTGCGCCGATGCCCCGCGCTCTCGTTGCCACCGGAATGGAACTCGAATACGACTCCTTCGGGAGCCCCGACGATCCCACGCTGTTGCTCGTCATGGGCTTCACCGCACAGATGATCCAGTGGGACGAGAAGTTCTGCCAGCTGCTGGCCGACACCGGTCTCCACGTCGTCAGGTTCGACAACCGCGACTGTGGGCTGAGCTCCAAGCTCGACGGCGTCACCGTCGACGTCGGTGCCGTGATGACCGCAGCGTTCTCGGGCGGTGAGCTGCCGCCGGTGCCGTACACGCTGTCCGACATGGCCGCCGACGCGATCGGTCTGCTCGACCACCTCGGCGTCGAGCGCGCCCACATCATGGGCGCGTCGATGGGCGGCATGATCGTGCAGACGATGGCGATCGAGCACCCCACGCGGGTGCGCAGCCTCACCTCGGTGATGAGCACCACGGGCGATCCCACCGTGGGCCAGGCGGCGCCCGAGGTGCTCGGCGTCCTGCTGTCGCCACCCGCCACGACCCGCGAGAGCTACATCGAGGAGTCCCCGAAGTGGATGGCGTGGCAGTCGAAGCGGTACCGCGATGCCGAGCGCACGAAGGCGCTCGCTGCGATCGGCTACGACCGGTCGAACTACGGCGAGGGCGGTCCGCGCCAGATGGCCGCGATCGTGTCGAGCGGCGACCGCACCGAGCGGCTGCGTCAGCTCGACGTCCCGGCGCTGGTCATCCACGGCCGCGACGACACCCTGATCACGCCCAGCGGTGGCTTCGCGACCGCCGATGCGATCCCCGGCGCCCACCTGCTCTACCTGGCAGACATGGGCCACGACATCCCCGAGCCGTTGTGGCCGCGGTTCGTCGACGCCGTCGTCACTCACATCCGTCTCGCCTGACCCACCACACTCCCGGTGCCGCAGGGTGGCGGCGCGCCGACTAGAAACTCGGCATGGCTGGACCGCTCACTGGATATCGGATCATCGAGATCGCGGGCATCGGCCCCGGTCCCTTCGCGGCGATGCTGCTCGCCGACATGGGCGCCGAGGTCATCCGCGTCGAGCGCGCACAATCGGTGCGCGGCCCGGCGCCCGACACGCCGCACTTCGACGTGATGCTGCGCGGCCGCCGCAACATCGCGATCGACCTCAAGCATCCCGACGGCGTGGCGACGTTGCTCGATCTCGTCGCCGGTGCCGACGCCCTCGTCGAAGGTTTCCGGCCGGGGGTGATGGAGCGCCTCGGTATCGGTCCCGACGTCTGCCTCGCCCGCAACCCCAAGCTCGTCTTCGGTCGCATGACCGGCTGGGGCCAGGAGGGCATGTACGCCCAGGCCGCCGGACACGACATCAACTACATCTCGCTCGCCGGTGCGCTGGCGCACTTCGGTCGCAGGGGCGAGGCCCCGGTGCCGCCGCTCAACATGGTCGGTGACTTCGGCGGCGGCGGCATGTTCCTCGCCTACGGCGTCGTGTGCGCCCTGCTCGAGGCGCAGCGAAGCGGTCAGGGTCAGGTCGTCGACACGGCGATGGTCGACGGTGCCGCCGTGCTGATGAGCATGTTCTGGGCCTTCAAGTCGGCCGGCATCTTCGACGAGAACAACCGCGGCACCAACCTGCTCGACACCGGCGCCCACTTCTACGACGTGTTCGAGTGCGCCGACGGCACGTACATCTCGCTGGGGTCGATCGAGCCCCAGTTCTACGCCGAGCTGATGCGGCTCACCGGCCTCGCCGGCGACCCCGAGTTCGCCAAGCAGATGGACCAGAGCCAGTGGCCGCACCTGAAGGAGCGGCTGCGCGAGGTGTTCAGGGGCAAGACCCGCGCCGAGTGGTGCGAGCTGATGGAGGCGACCGACGTGTGCTTCGCCCCGGTGCTCACCATGAGCGAGGCGGCCGAGCACCCGCACAACGTCGAGCGCCAGACGTTCATCCAGGTCGGTGGTGTCACCCAGCCGGCCCCGGCACCGCGCTTCTCGCGCACCACGCCCGAGGTGAAGAGCGCCCCGGCGCACCCCGGTCAGCACAGCCGGGAAGTCCTCACCGACTGGGGCATCGCCGCCGACCGCGTCGATGCGCTGCTCGAGTCGAAGGCAGTGGTCGACGCCTGATGGCGACGCTGGTCTGCTTCCATGCCCATCCCGACGACGAGGCGATCGCCACCGGCGGTTCGATGGCCCGGGCGGTCGAGGAGGGGCACCGTGTGGTGCTCGTCGTCGCCACCAACGGCGACCACGGCGAGGTGCCCGACGACCTGGCGCCGGGGGAGACCCTGGCCGACCGCCGCCGGGCGGAGACGGCGAAGTCTGCCGAGGTGCTCGGCATCCACCGGGTGGCGTGGCTCGACTACGCCGACAGCGGCATGACCGGCTGGGAGCAGAACGACCACGAGCACTCCTTCCACCAGGCGCCGCTCGACGAGGCCGCCGAACGGTTGGCCGCCATCCTCCGCGACGAGCAGGCCGACATCCTCACCACCTACGACTGGCACGGCGGCTACGGCCATCCCGACCACATCAAGGTGCACCACGTGGGCCATCGGGCCGCCGAGCTCGCCGGCACACCGAAGGTGTTCGAGTCGACGATGAACCGCGACGCGTTCGCGCGCATGATGGCCGAGGCGCCGATCGAGGGGGTCGACTTCGACCCGGATGGTCCGAGCGACGACGGCAACCCGTTCGGCTCGACCGAGGCCGAGATCACCCTCGAGGTCGACGTCACGCCATGGGTGGTCCGCAAGCGGGCGTCCATCGCCTGCCACGCCAGCCAGGTGAGCGATTCCAGCTTCTTCATGGCGATGGACGAGACGATGTTCGCGATGGCCTTCGGTACGGAGTGGTTCATCGAGAAGGGCGCGCCGGCCGGGATGCGGTCCGGCTGGCTGTTCGAGTGACCCGGCTGTACCTCGTCCGCCACGGTCGGGCGTCGGCCGGCTGGGACACCGATCCCGATCCCGGCCTCGACGACCTGGGCAAGCAGCAGTCGATCGAGGTCGGCGCCCGGCTGGCGCCGCTCGGCCCGCTGCACGTGGAGACGAGCCCCCTGCGCCGCTGTCAGGAGACGGCCGCGCCGTTGCTCTCGGCGTGGCGGCTCCCACTGATGATCGAGCCGCGCATCGCCGAGATCCCCTCGCCGGAGGGCGTGGCGATGGCCGACCGTGTCGAGTGGCTGCGGGCTGCGATGCAGGGAACGTGGACGGCGCTCGGCCCCCGTTACACCGCGTTCCGCGACGGCGTCGTGGCCGCGATGCGGTCACGCGGAGGCGACTCGGTGCTGTTCAGTCACTTCGTGGCCATCAACGCCGCGATCGGCGCCGCGCTCGGCGACGACCGACTGGTGATCCGGAGCCTCGACAACTGCTCGGTCACCGTGATCGACATCGCTGCCGACGGCGCGCTGACGCTCGTCGAGGGCGGCCACGAGGCCGACACCCTCATCCGCTGAGCCGCCCGCACGGCAGCTCACCAGACGCGGCGCCGAATCGCGAATCTGCTGCCAGACTGCCCTCGTGCATCGTCGTGTCCTGACGCCTCCTGCCGCTCTCGCCGCGGTCGCGGTCGTGGTCGCCGTCCTCGTCGCCGCCTGCGGCGCCGACGACGGGCCGAGCGACGAGACCATCGCACCGCTCCTCACCACCACGACCTCGACGGCGCCCGTCGCCACCACACCACCCGTCACGACGCCACCGGTCACGGTCGCCCCCACGGTTGCGCCCACCGTCGCACCGACCACCGTGGCCGCGTCCACCACGACGTCCACCACCGTGGCCGCGACCACCACCACCTCGATCCCGAAGGCAGCGGTGTTGGTGCTCCGGGCCGACGGACTCGGCGACGCCCTGTTCGGCACCGACCCCGACCAGGTGATCGCCTACGTGTCGGCCAACCTCGGCAAGCCGACGGCCGACAGTGGCTGGGCCGACCCGTTCTCGGCGTTCGGCGTGTGCCCGGGCACCGAGGTGCGCGGCGTCACGTGGGGCGACCTCACGCTGCTGTTCAGCGACGACTCGCCGATCGTGTCGGGTCGGCGGCACTTCTTCAACTACGTGTTGGGCCCGCCGTTCGGTGCGACCGTGCAGCCCGCGGGCATGACCACGGCGGAGCGGATCGGGGTCGGCAACACCGTGGGCGAACTCCGCTTCACCTACCCGAACGTCGAGCTGTTCGACGACGAACTCGCGGGTCCGTCGTTCCTCCTCGCGAGCGGCATCAACGGTGGGATGACCGGCTTGGCCGACGACGAACTGGTGACGTTCGTGTCGGCGGGCCCGCGCTGCGGCGAGTGATCCGTGGACGGCCAGTCGCTCTACGACGTCTATCGGACCGGACTGTGGGTGCAGGTGGGCGTCAACGCCGCCGCGGGCGTGTGGGCACTGGCTGCACACCGGTGGCCGGCCGTGCGCAACAGGGCCCTGTGGGTCGTCACCGTCGTCGCCCAACTCGTGGTGACGGCAAATGTCGTGATGGCCTCGGTGCTGCTCGCCCGCTACGACTGGGAGTTCCCCGAGCTGCACATGCTCTACGAGTTCAGCGGGCTGGTCGCGATCGGCATCGTGTACTCGTACGCACAGCAGATGAAGCCACGTCGCTTCCTCATCTACGGCGGCGGCGGCCTGTTCCTCATGGGGCTCGCGCTCCGCAGCCTGTTCATGAGCTGAGCGATGCCCCGACGACGTCGGGCGACCTGCCAGACTCCGGGCGTGAGGGGCATGCGGGACGAGCGGAGACCGACGGTGACTCGTGGGTGCCGGCGGACCGCGGCGTGGGCGATGGTCGTCGTCGGCCTGTTGCCCGCCTGCAGCGGCGACGACGGTGACGCCACGCCCACGAATCCGATGCGGGTCGACGCCACGGGCGAAGCCGGGTCGGCCGTCGGCCCGGCCGCGACCGACCCGGCCACCGGTGACACCCTGCTGCTGCCCGACGATCCTGCGGTCGCGACCTCGGCCCCGGCGCCCACCACCACGCTGTCGCTGCGGCCTCGAGGCGCGACGCCGCTGTCGGCGGACGGGGTGCCGTTGCTCACCCCCGAGGTGTCGTACCCGGGGCTGGTGGTCGAGGCGGCCTTCGATCTGGCGATCGGTGCCGGCGACCCCACCGCGACGACCGACACCGAGCCGCGCATCCAGTTCGCGGACGACGGCTCGCTGCTGGTGATGGACGTCGTGGCACTCACCGTGAACGCCTACGGGCCCGACGCGACGGTGAGATGGTCGGTGCCGTTGCCGGTCGAGCTCGACGGGGCGACGCCCTGGGCGATGGCGCTCGGACCGGCGCAGGTGCTGTACGTCTCGTATCACAGGGCTGCGGACGACACCTTCGTGCTGGCGGCGATCGCGACGTCGGGCGAGCGTGGCGGGCAGCTGCTCGCCACCTGGCCGACACCATGGACGTGCGTCGAGTCGTTCTGCGGCGAGGTCACCCTCGCCCGTGACGGCGTCGTGCTCACCGATCTCGGTCCCGACGCCGCCGAGGTGTCGCCCTATGTCGACGCGCTCGGCGCGGTCGGCGGTGTCACGCTCGAGGTGCCCGCCGTGGCCGAACAGCGCCAGGAATCCGGCCCTGCCATTCCCGCCGACTGGGTGGGCACGGACGAGTTCGGGAACGCACTGTGGTCGTCGCGGACCACCGTCTCCTCGGGCGGGCTCGACTGGGTGTTCGACGTGATGGGTGTTCGTCAGGCCGAGGGCACGTACGCCTTCTTCGACGCACAGGCCGACGGTTCGGTGATCTCCACCTTCGCCCTCACCGACGATGCAGGTGCCCCCGGCCAGCTGGTGTGGGTCGACCTGTTGCCCGACGGCTCGGTGTCCGCGTTCCGGATGCCGCCCGAGGCGCAGTCGCTGGCCGCCGCAGCGGTCGTCGACGGCGAACGGTACGTCGTTGCGCGCGACCTCGACCGTTTCCGGCTGCTCCGCCTCGTCACGAGCGGCTGACCTGACGACGACCTCCGGAGCGTCCGACCTCCCGAGCGTCGACACAGGAGCGTCGAGGCCGCGCCTTCGCTCAGCGGAGGCGTACGACCTGCTCGACGTCGTCGGGTGACCCGGCGAGCACGAGCAGGTCGCCCGCGCGAACGACCGTCGACGCCTCGGCGTAGGTGAACGTCTCGCCCGGGTGCTTCACGCAGACCACCGTGACACGGTGGGCTGCGCGCAGGCCGATCTCGCCGAGCGCTCTGCCCACGAACGCCGCGGGTGCGCTCATCTCCGCCAGCACGAACCCGTCGTCGAGCGGGAGGTACTCGAGCATGCGGCCCGAC
The DNA here is from genome assembly GCA_026393475.1 of Actinomycetota bacterium. GTDB lineage: Bacteria > Actinomycetota > Acidimicrobiia > Acidimicrobiales > Ilumatobacteraceae > VFMC01. The sequence continues at coordinate 114,055 of JAPLAA010000104.1, read as the reverse complement.
ACCAGGTGCGCGACCCGAGCACCCATCTCCGCCTCGGGGCGGAACACGCGGTGGGCGCCCACCCGCTCGAGAATGCGCGCGTGTTGATCGGTGATCGCCTTGGCCCACACCCGTTCGATGCCGAGATCGATGAGCGCTGCGGTGACCAGCACGCTCGACTCGATGCCGGCTCCGATGGCGACGACCGCGGTGTCGTACTCGTGGGCTCCCAGCTGGCGGAGCGCGGTGAGGTCGGTGGCGTCGGCCTGGGCCACGTGTGGCAGTTCGTTCGCGTGGCTCTGCACGAGGCGGGCGTCGTGGTCGAGCGCCAGCACCTCGGTGCCGAGCCCGACGAGGGTGCGGGCGAGCGATCCGCCGAAGCGGCCCAGCCCGACGATGAGCACGGAGCCGGCGGGCAGGCCGCGCCGTGCGTTGGTGGACGTCTGATCAGCCAAGGATCGGTTGCTCCTGCGGGTAGCGGAACCGGAGATGGCGTTCGCGCAACACCAGCGCGGTTCCGAGCGTGAGTGGGCCGAGGCGGCCCAGGTACATGAGGCCGATCAGCACGGCCTGCGCGGGTTGGGGGAGACCGGCGGTGATGCCGGTCGAGAGCCCCACCGTGCCGAAGGCGGAGGTCGCCTCGAACAGGGAGCGATCGAGATCGGTGTCGCTCGTCGCCTTGATGGCCATGCTCCCGGCGACGACCGCGCCCATGGAGATCGCGGCGATGGCGACGGCCCGACGCTGGGTCCGCTCGGGCAGCCGTCGACGGTGGGCGTGCACGTCGGCGTCGCCGCGCACCTCCGACCAGATCATCAGCGCGATGACCGCGAAGGTCGTCACCTTGATGCCGCCGGCCGTGCCGGCGCTGCCGCCACCGACGAACATCAGCATCGACATGAGCAGCCAGCTGACGGAGTCCATCGCGCCGATGTCGATGGTGTTGAACCCCGCCGTACGGGTCTGTACCGACTGGAACGCCGCCGCCAGGACCTTCTGCGGCGTCGACATGGGGCCGAGCGTGCCGCCGTTGGTCCACTCGCCGGCGAGGATGACGCCGGTGCCGAGCGCCAACAGCACCGCCGTCGTGATCAGGGTGATCCGCGTGTGCAGGGTGAGCTTCGGACGGGACCTGGCGGCCGATCGCCATCGCCGACCGATCTCCATCAGCACCGGGAACCCGATGCCACCCGACACCACCAGCGCCGCGATCACCCCGTTGATCCACCAGTTGCCGACGTAACCCGAGAGGTTGTCGGGCAGCAGGCCGAACCCGGCGTTGTTGAAGGCACTGACGCTGTGGAACACGCTGTGCCACAGGTCGGTGGCCAACGGCCGATCGTGCGCGGCGCGGAAACCGATGAGCAGGAGCACCGCGCCGACGGCCTCGAAGACGAACGAGAACCGGATCACCCCGACCAGCATCTTGCCGACCTCGCCGATGTGCACGGCCGTACGTTCCGCGTTCGCGACGTCGCGTGCGTTCGCACCGAGGCGGCCGCTGAGGGCCAGCACGATGACCGACGCCAGCGTCATGATGCCGAGCCCGCCGAGCTGGATGAGCGCCAGGATGATCACCTCACCCGATGCGCTCCAGTGGGAGCCCGTGTCGACGACGGTCAGCCCGGTGACGCACACGGCCGACACCGTGGTGAAGACGGCCTGCATGACCGTCGTCCTCGGTCCGTCCGCGGCGAACGGCAGCCAGAGCAGGAACGAACCGACGACGATCGCGAGGAAGAACAGCGCAGCGACGACCCTCGCCGGATTCGTCGTGATCCACCCCGAGAGCGCCCGCGGACCGATCGACACGGTGGGTCAAGCTAACCCAGCGATGCGTGCTCGTCCTGTCGAGACCCGCAGAAACGGGCCGAGCGAGGGATCAGGCGCTGAGCTTGCTGTCGAGTTCGTCGAGCGCCAGGCTCAGCCGCGCCGGCAGGCGGTCGCCGAACTGTGCGTAGTGGGCGCGGATCTGCGGAATCGCACCCTGCCAGCCCTCGGTGTCGACCGACAGCAGCGTCGCCAGGTCGTCGGCGGACACGTCGAGTCCGGTGAGGTCGAGGTCGCCGGCGGCCGGGAGGAGACCGATGGGGGTCTCGACCGCGGTCGCGGTGCCCGCCACCCGCTCGAACACCCACTTCAGCACACGGCTGTTCTCGCCGTAGCCGGGCCACAGGAACCGGCCGTCCTCGTCGCGGCGGAACCAGTTGACGAAGAAGATCTGGGGCAGGTTCGCCGCATCGGTGTTCTTGCCGACGCTGAGCCAGTGGGCGAAGTAGTCGCCCATGTTGTAGCCGCAGAACGGCAGCATGGCCATCGGGTCGAAGCGCAGGTTGCCGACCGCGCCCTGCTGGGCGGCGGTGGTCTCGCTGGCCATGATCGACCCCATGAACACGCCGTGCTCCCAGTCGGTCGCCTGGGTGACCAGCGGGACGGTGGTGCGGCGGCGGCCGCCGAACAGGATGGCCGAGATCGGCACGCCGGCCGGGTCCTGCCACTCGTCGGCGATCGACGGGCACTGCGACGCCGGCGCCGTGAAACGGGCGTTCGGGTGGGCGGCAGGGGTGTCGCTCTCGGGCGTCCACTGGTTGCCACGCCAGTCGGTCGCACGGGCGGGCGGGGTGTCGCTCATGCCCTCCCACCACACGTCACCTTCGGAGGTGAGCGCGGTGTTGGTGTAGATCGAGTTGCCCCACAGGGTCTCCATCGCGTTGGCGTTGGTGTCGTAGCCGGTGCCGGGGGCGACGCCGAAGAAGCCGGCCTCGGGGTTGATCGCGTACAGGCGGCCGTCGGCGCCGAACTTCATCCAGCAGATGTCGTCACCGATGGTCTCGGCCTTCCAGCCCGGGATCGTCGGCACGAGCATGGCCAGGTTGGTCTTGCCGCAGGCCGAGGGGAACGCCGCGGCGATGTACTTGAACTCGCCCTGCGGGTTGGTGAGCTTGAGGATGAGCATGTGCTCGGCCAGCCAGCCGTCGTCGCGGGCCATGACCGACGCGATGCGCAGCGCGAAGCACTTCTTGCCGAGCAGCGCGTTGCCGCCGTAGCCCGACCCGAAACTCATGATCTCGCGGGTCTCGGGAAAGTGGACGATGTACTTGTTGTCCGGGTTGCACGGCCATGCAGAGTCGGCCTGGCCGGGCTCGAGCGGTGCGCCGACGGAGTGCACGCACGGCACCCACTGGCCGTCGCCGAGGACGTCGAGGGCGCCCTGACCCATGCGGGTCATGATCCGCATGTTGACGGCCACGTAGGCCGAGTCGCTGAGCTGCACGCCGATGTGGGCGATGGGTGAACCGAGCGGGCCCATGCTGAACGGCACGACGTACATGGTGCGACCCCGCATCGCGCCGGTGTACAGCCGGGTCATCTCGGCGCGCATCTCGGCCGGGTCGCGCCAGTTGTTGTTCGGGCCGGCGTCGGCTGCGTTCTCGCTGCAGATGAACGTCCGGTCCTCGACGCGGGCGACGTCGCCCGGATCGGAGTGCGCCCAGTAGCTGTTGGGGCGCTTGGCCTCGTCGAGCTTGGTGAAGATGCCTGCGTCGACGAGCTCCCCGCAGAGACGCTCGTACTCCTCGGCGCTGCCGTCGCACCAGTAGACGTTCGCGGGCTGCAGGATCGCTGCCCAGTCGTCGACCCACTGCTGGAGGCGGGCGTTGGTCGTGCTGGCACTCATCGGGGAACTCCTTACGTCGACGCGACGCTGCGCCGGTGTGCTGGGAACTGGTGGAGGGGTTGCGTGCTGCTGATTGCTGCTGATTGCTCGAGATTGCTCGAAACTGCGGCTGCGGGGATCACCGTGCTGGCGCACGAGGCCCGGTTGTCAAGGGATCGCAGGCCCGGACATCGATGTCAATGGATCGAACGGCCCACGAGCGATGAGTTCGGGAGATGGCCGATCGTTGGAACAGATTGTGGTCGGAATGAACAAACGCCCGGCCTACTGGCCGGGCGTTCCCATGTCGACTTCGGAGCCGAGGCGCAGGCGCGAGGCCCGCTGATTGTCGTCGAGGTCGAACACGACCCGCTGCCCCTGGCGGAGCATCCGGAACACCGATCCCTCCAGCGCGTCGGGCGCCAGATCGTGTTCGGACATGTCGGTGTCGCGCACCACGACGCCGTCCCCCGTGGAGGGGTCGTACGACTTGATGACGCCCTGCACGGGTGCCTCAGCCGACCTTGACGACTTTGCCGCTCTTGATGCAGCCGGTGCAGACGTGGAGGCGCTTGGGCGTCCCGCCGACCATGGCACGCACACGCTGGATGTTCGGGCTCCAGCGCCGCTTGGTACGACGGTGCGAGTGCGACACGGCCATGCCCCAGCTCGGGCCCTTTCCGCACACTTCACAAACTGCTGCCATGACACGCCTTCTTTCGACCGATCGGACCCGGGCCCGACCTGATGGAGTTCTTCTACTCGCGGTTTCCGCGGCCCGGTTCGTCGCGACGGCACATTCGAGAGCACTCGCGCCACAGGGCTAGAAAACGATATCAGCGGTCGCGGCCGGTTCCCCAAGCGTTGTGCGCCGGAAGGTGGTCCGTCTCTCACGACCTGCCGGCCATCGTCGCGGGTGATGGGGGTATCCCTCCGCTGTCGCCCGTCGCCTCACCCTCGGCAGGGAGGGCGACCCCGGGCGGGGCGGCCCTAGTCTGTCGGGCGTGCCGACCCTCGAGCTCCTGTCCGCCGAAGCCCTGCGCAGCACCGTCGTCACGTTCCGCGACCACCTGAAGGTCCACCAGGCGGGCATCAACCGGCTGAACGTGTATCCGGTGCCCGACGGCGACACCGGCACCAACATGGCCCGCACCCTCGATGCCGTCGTGGCCGAGCTCGACCAGGCCGACGCGGGGCTGGCCCCCACGTGCGACGCGATCAGCCACGGCTCGCTCATGGGCGCACGGGGCAACAGCGGTGTGATCCTCAGCCAGATCCTGCGCGGCCTGGCCGGCACCCTGCGCGACGCCGGGGAGGCGACCGGTGCCACCGTCGCCGCCGGCCTGCGTGCCGCGTCGACCGCTGCCTACCAGGCCGTCCTCAAGCCGATCGAGGGCACGATCCTCACCGTCGTGCGTGCCGCGGCCGACGGTGCGGGCGTCACCGCCGACGGCGGCGGCTCGCTCGCCGCGGTGCTCCACTCGGCCCGGGCGTCGGCGCGCGAGGCGTTGGCCCGCACCCCCGACCTGCTGCCGGTGCTGAAAGACGCCGGAGTGGTCGACGCGGGCGGTGCCGGGTTCGTGTTGCTGCTCGACGCTGCGTTGCACGTGGTCGACGGCGAGCCCTTGCCCGAGCCCGACGAGGGCCCCGGCCCGTCGGCCGAGCAGCTCGAGGCGGCGGCACACCGCCACGCCGCCGCCGACGGTGAGGTCGACGTCTCCGAGCTCCGCTACGAGGTGATGTACTTCCTCGACCTGGCCGACGACCGGATCGAGGCGTTCAAGCAGGGCTGGGGTGCCATCGGCGACTCGATCGTGGTGGTGGGCGGCGACGGGCTGTGGAACTGCCACGTGCACACCAACGACATCGGCGCCGCGATCGAAGTGGCGCTCGACCTCGACGGGCGCCCGCGCCAGATCAGGGTCACCGACCTGTTCGAGGAGATGGCCGAGGAGCACGCACACCGGGAAGCCGCCCTCCACGGTGGCCATCCACCCTTCACCGGGCACGCCACGTCGCTCCCGCCCGTCACGTGCGCCGTGGTGGCCGTGGCGAGCGGCGATGGCCTGGTCGAGTTGTTCGGCAACCTCGGCGTGCAGGGCGTGGTCACCGGTGGCCAGACGCTCAACCCCTCCACGGCCGAGCTCCTGGCCGCGGTCGAGGCGGTCAACGCTGAGCAGGTGGTGGTCCTGCCCAACAACAAGAACATCATCCCGGCGGCAGAGCAGCTCGATGCCCTGAGCTCGAAGCGCATCGTGGTGGTGCCCACCCGGTCGATGCCCGAGGCCTTGGCCGCGCTCGTGGTGTACGACCCCGAGGCCGACGTCGACGCCAACGCCGAGGAGATGACCGACGCCGCGGCGTCGGTCGCCACCGGCGAGGTCACGCAGGCGGTTCGTGCGACGGCGAGCCCCGCCGGCCCGATCGCCGAGGGCGACTGGATCGGCCTGGTGCGAGGCGACGGCATCGTGGCGGTCGGTTCCACGGTCACCGAGGTGGCGATCGAGCTGCTCGGGCAGCTGGTCGGCCCCGGCCGCGAGATCGTCACGATCGTCACCGGTGTCGACGCGATCGCCGCCACCACCGAATCGATCGCCGCGTGGTTGCACGACCAGCTGCCCCAGGTGCAGGTCGAGATCCACCACGGAGGCCAGCCGCTCTATCCGTTCCTCTTCGGCGTGGAATGAGCCCGCACCGCGACGTCGAGTCGGTGCTGGTCGGGTGACACGGCGATGAGCGACGACCCGACTGCGGTGCCCACCCCTCAGCATCGGCCGTTGTCGTTGCGCGACCTCGACGCGATCGGCGTCGACCGCATCCGCGGCGTCGGTGAGCGCAAGCTGGCGGCGCTGCGGGAGGTGGGCATCTCCACCGTGCTCGACCTCGTCACCTTCTACCCCCGGCGCTGGGTCGACCGCACGAACGAGGCGCGAGTGAGCGACCTCGAGGTGGGCAAGGAGGCGCTCGTCCTCGTCGCCGTGCGCAGCGTCACCAAGCGGGTCACGAAGAACCGCAAGACGATGGTCAACGCCGTGGTGGGTGACGGCAGCGGTCGACTGAGCATCACCTTCTTCAACCAGCCGTGGCGCGAGAAGCAACTCGCGGAGGGGCTCAACATCTCGCTGTTCGGCAAGCCCGAGGTGTTCCGCGGCGGGCTGCAGATGACGAACCCGATCGTCGATCTCATCGGTGACCGCACCGGCCGCATCGTCCCCATCTACCCGCAGAGCGAGAAGGCGTCGATCACCACCTGGGAGATCGCCGGGTTCGTCGAGAACGCGCTCGAACGGTGCATGGCCCGCGGCATCGCCGACCCGGTCCCGTGGAGCATCCAGCAGCGCCTCGGCCTGCTCGACCGCACCGATGCGCTCCGGCTGATCCACCTGCCCGAGACGATGGCCGACCAGGCGCGCGCCCGCCGCCGCCTCGCGTTCGACGAACTCCTGCGTGTGCAGACCGTGCTCGTGATGCGCAAGCGGGCGATGGAACGCGAGGCCAAGGGCATCCGCCACGTGATCGAGGGTGAGCTCGTCCCGAGGCTTCGTGCGGCATTGCCGTACGAGCTCACCGGTGCGCAGCAGCGGGTGATCGCCGAGATCGAGCGCGACCTCGAGGGTGTGCACCCGATGCACCGGCTGCTGCAGGGCGACGTCGGTGCCGGAAAGACCCTGGTCGCCGTCAGCGCCATGCTCACGGCCGTGCAGGGCGGCCACCAGGCGGCGCTGATGGCGCCGACCGAGGTGCTCGCCGAGCAGCACGCCGCCGGTGTGCGGCGACTGCTCGCCGACGTCACGGTGCCCGATCCGGGCAACCTGTTCGGCGATCGTCCGCTGCGCGTCGAGTTGCTCACCAACCGGGTCACCGGCGGCGATCGCAAGGACGTGCTGGCCGGCCTGGCCGACGGCGGGGTCGACATCGCGATCGGCACGCACGCCCTCATCCAGGACGCGGTCGCGTTCGAGAGCCTCGGTGTGGTGGTCGTCGACGAACAGCACCGGTTCGGCGTCGAACAGCGCGCGGCGTTGCGCGACAAGGCTGCCGGGGGAGCGGTCCCCGACGTGCTGGTGATGACGGCCACGCCGATCCCGCGCACGGCCGCGATGACGGTCTACGGCGACCTCGACGTCAGCGTGCTCGACGAGCTGCCGCCCGGACGCACACCCATCACCACGCACTGGGCGAACGGACCGCTCGACGAGGCCAACGTGTGGGCCGACGTGCGCGAGGAGGTGAAGGCGGGTCGGCAGGCGTACGTCGTGTGCCCGCTCATCGGCGAGAGCGAGAAGCTCGAACTCGCGAGCGCCCAGGAGACGTTCGAGGAGCTCTCCGGCGGCGAGCTGTACGGCCTGCGGCTCGCGCTCCTCCACGGCAAGATGCCGTCGGCCGAGAAGGAGGCCGTGATGGACCGCTTCCGGGCGGGCCTCACCGACGTGCTCGTGTCGACCACCGTGATCGAGGTCGGTGTCGACGTGCCGAACGCGACGATCATGGTGATCCTCGATGCCGACCGGTTCGGCATCGCCCAGCTGCACCAGCTGCGGGGCCGGGTCGGTCGTGGCCAGCACGCGTCGCGGTGCTGGCTGGTCACCCAGCCCGATCCCGACAACCCCACCGACAACCCGCGCATCCAGGCGCTCGTCGAGAGCACCGACGGCTTCTACCTGGCCGAGGTCGACCTCGACCTGCGTGGCGAGGGCACGATCATGAACACGGCGCAGAAGGGTCGCAGCGATCTGCGCCTGGCGTCGCTGCGTCGCGACCGCGAGCTCGTCGAGCAGGCGCGCGAGGCCGCGTTCGAACTGGTCGACCCCGATCCCGAACTCGCCGACCACGAGGTCCTCGCCGATGAGCTCCGCCTGCTGTTCAGCAGCGACGACGAGGAGTTCCTCTTCAAGAGCTGAGTGGCTCGCGAGGACTCCGGTGGTGGAGGTCGTTCGTGATGTCGACCGGCGGTAGGGGGCAGCACGGATGCGCCGTTCTGGACGGAGCGATCAGCGACGGTGGTCCGGAGTTGTGCGTGGCCGGCACCGCCGGAGATGGGCCGGTGATCAGTCCGGCGGCGGTGTCGGTCACACTTGGCGATCCGTTCGGTCGTGACCGCACGCCGACGCCGACCATCCATCCGAGAGGACCATCCATGCCCAATCCGAAGGGGTTCTCGATGTCGTATGACGACGTCATCCTCGGTCGACGGAGCATCCGCGGCTACAAGCCCGACCCCGTCCCTCGGGCGCTGATCGAGGAGATCATCGCGCTGGCCATGCGCGCGCCGTCGTCGATGAACACGCAGCCGTGGAACTTCTACATCATCACCGGCGAGCCCCTGGATCGCATCCGAGCCGGCAACACCGAACGAAATCTGGCAGGCGTACCGCAGTCGCGCGAGTTCCGCTTCGGCGAGGCATTCACCGGGCAGCACCGCGACCGACAGGTGGCTGTTGCGAAGCAACTCTTCGGCGCGATGGGGATCGCCCGCGAGGACAAGCAGGGTCGCCAGGACTGGGTGTTGCGCGGCTTTCGGCAATTCGACGCGCCGGTCTGCGTGATCGTCACCTATGACCGCGTGCTCGACGGCAGCGACGACGCACCATTCGACTGCGGCGCCGTGACCACCGCACTGGTCAACGCCGCTTGGTCTCGCGGGCTGGGTGCGGTGATCAACAGCCAGGGCATCATGCAATCGCCCGTGGTGCGCGAGCACGCCGGGATCGCCGACGACCAGGTGATCATGAAGAGCGTCGCTCTGGGCTGGCCGGACGAGACCTTCCCGGCGAACGCGGTGATCTCCGAACGCAAGCCAGTGGCTGATGCCACCGTCTTCGTCGGCTTCGACGAATGAGGCTCACGGTGGGCTCGAGCGCTCCACTTCCCGTGTGATCGACGAGTTGGATCGCGGTTGGTCGGGGTGCCAGGTGACCATGAGTCCGTGAGTCCACGAGTCCGTGAGCCCGTCGAGCCCACGTGCCACACACGCCATCCAGCCCGTATCTCGGCCGGTTTCCGGTTCCCTGCAACCGAAGACCGCCGAGATCCTGGTGACCTCGTTGGCCGAGTGATCCGGCGTCTCCGACGTGCCGTTATCTCCAGTCGATGGTGAGATGCGGCGGGTGGCCTGGGGTGGTGTGTGGTGGACATGTCGTTGTCGCAGTGGTCAGTGGTCGAGGCGTCGTTCGCCGAGGGTGCGTGCGAGTTGTGCGCGCATGTTCGCGTTGTCGGTTCGGAGGTGTCGGATCTCTTCGCGGGCGGCGTCGAGGCGGGCTCACAGCTTGGCCCGCGCCCCGTTCGAGTTGTCCGCCCGCGGCATGATCCGCACCTCCTTCGAGCGGCTCACGAAATCAGCGTGACGCAACCCCAACGCCTGGCCGATCCGCATCCCGGTCTCGGCGAGCAACGCCAACAAGAACCGGTCACGCGCCCGGACCGGCGACGCCAACACCGTGACCAACTGCTCAGCGCTCAACGTCCGCGGTGTCCGCTTCGCGACCCGCAACTTCACCGGGCGCGTCGCGATCGGTTTCCCGGCCGACACGTGATGCAAGAACGGCTTGTAGGCACCGCGACCGAGGTGACGCCACACCACCAACTCCGACGCGACCCTGACGCCGCAACGGGCGTGATGCTCGTAGAAGCCGAACACCGCGCTCAGATGCCGATTCACCGTCGCCGGCGACCGCAGACCCGTCCCGGCGGCGAGCACGATCACGTTCTCGGCCGGCGACCGCAACCACGACACGAACCTCGCCACATCATCGACACGAACCGCGTCCCACGCGAGGTTCACCCCGGCAAGGAACTCGAACCACAACTTCAAGCTCGTCGCGTACGCCCGCTGCGTGTTCGGTGACCGCTCCAACGCCGCCAGATACCCAAGGTAGACATCGACAGGATCGATCACCGCGCCGTCGTCGCCCAGCACCGTCCACGACACCATCGCACGACCCGGCATCACGACCGGATGAACGATCACGTGCAGCCGACGAACATCGCTCCGACCGTACGACCAGCCGCACCCACCCCCAGGGATGGCCCCGAACGCGCTAGAGATAACGCGTCCGCCACGCAACCCGGCACCCCCGCTCAATACATCGAAGACACTCCCAATCGGACTAGAGATACGTGCCGGTCGGAGACGCGCCGGCTCTACGAATGGGCTCCTCCGTCGCCGGGGATCAGAAGGCGAGCGCGGCTGTGGTGAGCGTGGCGAGGTGGGCCAGCAGCAAGGCAGCGGCGACGAGGCCGGCCTGGCGACGCGACATGTCCCGCTCGGGCGTCCCGCCGTTCGAGACGTCACGCGAGGTTCGCCCTGAGGTGGTGATCGCGTTCATCGGTTCGTCCTCTCGTCGGCGGGCCGGCGTCGGTCGACGCAGCATCCCGGTGGCATCACCCGGACATGATGCGCTCCGTCAGCGCGTCGGGTCTGTCGGCCGGCCGACACATCGAGCGTCATCGCGCCGACACATGTCGCGGCAGCTCCGTCAGTCGACGGCCCAACTCGCGTGGCCCGCTCTGGCGAGGCCCACGGTGTGAATGAGGCGTTGCTTCACCGCCGGGGCGACGTCGAGGAAGTGCACGCCGTACTCGCCGCCGCCCAGGACGCGCACGACCCGCGCCCGCCAGGCCAGGTCGGGTTCGGCGAGCAGCTCGATCTCGTCGCCATGGTCGAACTCGAAGGCGATCCATCCGGCGAGGCGTGCGCCGCGAGGCGACAGGTCGAACAGCAGCGCCAACGAGTGCGCTTCGGGCGAGCCGAGCGGCCGCCAGCGGGCCGGCAGCTCCACCGGGGCCCGCGCCGACACCCGACGCTCGGTGACCGGCCCCGCGGGCGAGAACAGGCGCCCGAGCCCGGCCGGGGGAACGTGCGATGCGGTCATCGGCTCACCCCGCGGTCACCGGGTCGAGCGCTCCGATGCTCGCGTCGAACGTGCGTCGCGCCTCGATCGCGTCGAGGGGTGCTCGCCGATCGGTGCGCAACCAGGGCGGGCCGTCCGCCAACCAGCGGTGCAGCGTCTCGATCGGCACGGCAGGGGAGTAGTGGAAGCCCTGGGCCCGCCGCACGCCCGCGCGTCGCAGCGCTTCCGCCTGCTCCTCGTTCTCCACGCCTTCGGCGACCACCTGCAGCCCCAGCCCGGCGGCGAGCTCGACGGTGGCGGCGACGACCGCTCGGGCCGCTGCGCTGGTCGCGAGCTCGCGGACGAACCCGAGGTCGATCTTGACCCCGTCGAGCGGGAGCTGCGACAGCATCGCCAGCGACGAGTAGCCCGTGCCGAAGTCGTCGAGGGCGACGGTCATGCCGAGGCCGCGAGCCGTGTCGAGCCACGTCCGCGCCGCGCCGACGTCGTGGATGAGGGCGGTCTCGGTCACCTCGACCGACACCGCCGTCGGATCGAGATCGTGCTCGGCGAGATGTTCGAGGAAGCTGTTCAGGAGGGCCAGGTCCATGATCTGCGAGGCCGAGACGTTGAGCCGGATCCGGAACGACGGGTCGACCACGTCGCGCAGCGCTGCGCGTGCAGCCGTCCCCGACGCGGCGGTCACGATCGACAGGTCGGACAGGAGACCGCAGTCCTCCACGAGCGGCACGAACTGGCCGCCGGTGAGCACCCCGCGCTCGGGATGCAGCCACCGGGCGAGGCTCTCCGCACCGATGATCTCACCGGTGACGAGATCGACTTCGGGCTGGAACCACGACACGATCTCGCCGTTGCCGAACGCCCGTCGCAGGGCGGCCTCCTCGTCGACCCGGCGGGCCAGCGCGTCACGCATCGACTCGTCGAACATCTCGACGCAGTCGCGGCCGAGCGCCTTGGCGCGGTACATCGCGGCGTCCGCGTGCCGGAGCAGGTCGTCGGCGGTGTCCGCCGGATCGGTGTTGAGGGCCACGCCGACGCTGGCCGTGACGACCATCTCACGGGCGCCCACCGTCAGCGGCTCACGCAGCGCGAGCCGGATCCGCTCGGCGACCGCCACCACCTCGTGTGCTGCGGTGACCCCCGGCATGAGGAGCGTGAACTCGTCACCGCCCTGTCTGCCCAACACGTCGTCGGCGCGCAGGCACGCGCGCACGCGATCGGCGACGGCCACGAGCAGGTCGTCGCCGACGAGGTGGCCGAGCGAATCGTTGACCAACTTGAAGCGGTCGAGGTCGAGGAACGCGACGCCGACGAGGGTTCCCGACCGGTGGGCTGCGACCAGCGCCTCCTCGAGCTGTTCGCGGAACAGGGGGCGGTTCGCGAGTTCGGTGAGCGCGTCGTGCGCGGCCTGATGGGCGAGCCGGTCGTTCATCTCGCGGAGTTCGTCGTTCGCCTCCTCGATGCGACGCCGTTCGGCACGGAGTTCGTCGACGAGGGTCGAGTTGCGGTGGGCGAGACGCACCGCGGCGACCGCGGCGGTGTTGGCCTGGTCGTAGAGCACCATCGAGAACGGCAGTGCGTACAGCACGACCGCGGCGAGCATGGAGGTGAACGTCGTGCTGTTCGCCAGGAGTCCGGTGGCGGCGATGAGCGACAGCGGGAGCTGGAAGGCGAGGAACAGCCGGCGCAGCGGGCTGGAGAAGATCGCATTCGCGGCCATGAACGAGATCACGTAGAGCGCGACCATCGACTGGTACTCCGCGTGGTCGGCGCCGGGGAGGGCGAGGACGGGCAGCGAACCCCACAGCGAGCCGCCCGCGAACATGGCGATCGTGTACCAGCGTCGCCAGGACTCGGGGGAGTGTTGCGTGCTGCGACGGCGGTACCAGACGTGCAGGCAGACGTGGAAGGTGGCGGTCGCGAGCGCGCACGAACTCCAGAGCATCAGACCGGTCCTCGGGGCGACACCCCAGAGGGTGAGCACGACGAGGACGACGGTCGGGGGCGACCCGAGGCTCGCCCGCATGTTGAACCGGTTGGCCTGGTCGATCAGCTCCATGACCAACTCGGGTTCCTCCGGGTCGATCCACCGGCGGACGAACCCCTGTCGCCGGCTCGGCCGAGCCGACGCAGCCACCTGCCCCGCGTGCCCCACCTGCCCCGCCTGACCAGCGGGTGCGGCGGGCGCGGGCGCGTCTGGCGCGGCTCGGTCGTCGATCGTCACGGGAGTGCGATCGGCACCCGACCCCCCCTACTTGAGGGGGTCTTCAGTTTTCGTGGTCGGCCGCGATCAGTCGTCGTCAGTCGTCGTCGGCGTCCGGGAGCACGAGATCCCAGCGGTCGCGGCAGTCCTCGCAGCGGTAGGCGACGATGTCGCCCGGCTCCCACCGTCCGTCCTCGGGGGGATGGGTGAGCAGGAAGCAGCGGCCGCCGCAGTCCACGCAGACGATCTGGGATTCGGGTTCGAGCACGGCTCCAGTGTGCCGTCGCTCGACGCCAGCGGATGCTCATCGGCCGCGACCAGCGATCACCCGGCGGGACGGTCTCGATAGCCTGCCCGGGTGCGAGTCGTTGCAGGAGAGCTGGGTGGGCGCAAGCTGGTGGCCCCCGAGGGGAACACCACCCGCCCCACCACCGACAAGGTGCGTCAGGCGGTGTTCAACTCGCTCGACTCGATGGGGCTGATCGAGGACGCCGTCGTCGCCGACCTCTTCGCCGGCTCGGGGGCGATGGGCATCGAGGCGCTCTCCCGTGGCGCCGCCCGGTGCGTGTTCGTCGAGCGCGACCGCGCCGCGCTGCAGGCGCTGCGCACCAACCTCGCCGCGCTCGACCTCGAGTCGCGCACCACGGTCGTCACCTCCGACGTCATGGCGTGGATTCCTGCGATGCGAGGCGTCGACGTCGCCCTCGTCGATCCGCCGTACACCTTCGACGCGTGGCCGCAGCTGCTGCAGTGGATGCAGGTCGACTACGTCGTCTGCGAAGCCGCCCGAGCCGTCGCTCCGCCGGAGGGCTGGGAGACGATGCGCAGCAAGCAGTACGGCCGTACCACCGTCACCGTGCTCGCCCGGGTCGGCTGACGCCGGCACGCCGTGCGGCAGGGGGACCGCCGTCGGCGGTGCCACACCGGGTATCGTTCGCGCCGCATGGCGACCGTGCTGTACCCAGGGAGTTTCGACCCCATCCACCTCGGCCACCTCGACGTCGTCGAGCAGGCCTTGGAGCTGTTCGGCTCCGTCGTCGTCGCGGCGATGCACAACCCGTCCAAGCCCAGCGGTCTGTTCACCCTCGACGAGCGGCTCGCCATGATCGACGAGGCCGTCGCCCCGTTGCGCGGCGACGGGCGTGAGGTGCGGGTCGCGGCGTTTCCCGGTCTCGCCGTCGACGCGTCGCGCGAGCTCGGCACCGACTTCATCGTGAAGGGGCTCCGCACCGGGGGCGACTTCGAGGTCGAGCAGCAGATGGCCCAGACCAACTATGTCGCGGCCGGCGTCCGCACCGTCTACCTCCCGTGCAAGCCGGCGCTGGTGTTCATCAGCAGCCGTTTCATCAGGGAGATCGCGAAGTACGGTGGGGACGTGAGCGCGATGGTGCCGCCTGCCGTGCTGTCCCAACTCCAGCGTGCGACCTTCGACTGATTCTCGACCGACCGGATCCCCATGACCTACGACGACGACTACGACGAGCTCGACGACGAGCTCGAGAACGACTTCGACGACTCCGACGCGTACGTCAAGACCACCAACGGCTACGTCGGCGACGCCGAGCAACTGTTGCGGCGGGCGATCGATGTCATCGCCACCGCACCCACCATGCCGCTGTCGTCGTCGCCGCGCATCGATCGCGACGAGATCATCGAGCTGCTCGAGGAAGCGCTGCACCGCATGCCCGAGGAGCTGCGCCAGGCCCGGTGGATGATCAAGGAGCGGCAGTCCTTCGTCGACAAGACCCGGCGCGAGGCCGACGAGTTGCTCGAGGCCGCCCGTGTGCAGGCCGAGCGGATGGTGCAGCGCACCGAGGTGGTGCGTGCGGCCGAGGCCCGCGCCCGCCAGCTCAACGAGGCCGCCGAGAGCGACGCCCGTCGGCTGCGCCACGAGACCGAGGACTTCCTCGACCAGCGCCTCGCGAGCTTCGAGATCCTGCTCGACAAGCTCAACAAGACCGTGCACGCGGGTCGGTCACGGCTCGCGATCGGCGCCCAGAGCGAAGAGCTCGTGCCGGACGAGGACGAGGACCCGACCGGCTTCTTCGACCAGGACCGCTGAGTCCCGCCGACGCTCCCGCCGCACCGTGCCGGTGAGCGGTCCCGAGGAGCGGTCGCGGTGAGCTGTCCCGGCGTGCCGCCTCGGGGGCACCGCTAGCCTGGCAGGCCCATGGCATACCCCCTGCGTGTCAACGCCGCCGAGCTGCTCCGCCGGCCCGGTTCCGAGAAGACCATCGACCTCCAGGCCACGGTGGCCGAGATCGGCCTGCACGACGAGCGGTTCCGCGAGTCCGACACCGTCGAGGTGCACCTGCGGCTCGAGTCGCTCACCGACGGCATCGTGGTGAACGGCGAGGTGGTGGCGCCGTGGCACGGCATCTGCCGTCGATGCGCGACGGCAGCGACGGGCACGTTGCGCAGCGAAGTCCACGAGCTCTATCAGGAGACCGTCACCGATCCCGAGGCGTTCCCGCTCGAGGGTGAGCAACTCGACCTCGAGCCGATGGTGCGCGAGGTGCTCATCCTCGATGCGCCGTCGTCGCCGCTGTGTCGCGACGACTGCGCCGGGCTGTGCCCCGACTGCGGCATCGATCGCAACACCGGCTCCTGCTCGTGCAACAACACCGTGGTCGACCCGCGCTGGGGCGCGCTCGACCAGCTCAAGGGCATTCTCGACGACTGACCGGGCGCACCTGGCCGCGCCGAGCGACCGGGTTCATCGTGTCGTCACCCACCGGATGCCTTCCGCTCATCTGCCGGACAGGTGGTCCGACGGGTGCACGGGTACGGTCCCGAACGATGGTCGCAGATCCGGGTCGCGTGCAGGCCGAGGTCGACGCGCTGCGCTCGATGGTGGTGGCCGCCGACCCGGTCCCCGGCGCCGGCCCCGGATCGCTGCATCCGACCCACGAGGCGAGTGCAGCGAACCTCGCGCACTTCGTGGCGCTGCGCACCGAGGACCTCCGGGCGTTGCAGGATCAGCTGGCCGAGCTCGGATTGTCCTCGCTGGGTCGCTGTGAGGCGCACGTGCTCGCGACCCTCGACGCCGTTCGCCGAGCGCTCGCCGCGCTGGCGGGGGACGCGCCGCCCACTCCCGACGAGCACGGACATCGCGCCCCAGGGTTCGGCGAAGGGCAGGGTCTGCTGGAACGCAAGGCGGACGAACTGCTCGGCCCGGCCTCGCCCGGACGGCCGACCCGGATCATGGTGACGCTCCCGTCCGAGGCCGCCGGGGATCCGGTGGTGGTCGACGAACTGGTCGACGCCGGCATGGACATCGCCCGGATCAACTGCGCGCACGACGACGCCGAGGCCTGGAGCCGGATGGCCGGCAACGTGCGAGCCGCCGCGCTCGCTCGCGGTCGTGACGTGCGGGTGATGATGGACCTCGCCGGCCCGAAGCTGCGGACGTCGCCGATGGCACCCGGACCTGCGGTCGTACGGCTGAAGCCCGAGCGAGACGCGTTCGGCAAGGTGGTCGCGCCGGCCTCGGCGCGTCTGTGTTCGACGTCCGAGCGTTCGGCGGACGAGGACGGACCTCCCTCGGTCGTCATCGACGGTGGTGTCCTCGACGACCTCGTTCCCGACGACGTCCTGCATCTGGTCGACGCCCGCGGCAAGCGACGCTCCATGCGTGTCGGGTTCGTCGGCGCACAGGTCGAGGTCACCACGCACGGCACGGTGTACCTGGTCGAGGGCATCGAACTCCGCAATCTGCGGACGGGTTCGGTCGGTGTGGTCGGGCCGCTCCGACCGGCGGCCGGCCACGTCGAACTCGACGTCGGCCGGCTCGTCGAGTTGGTCGCAGGTGAACGGGCCGACGCTGTCGACGATCCGATCCCCGAGGTCGTGACGATCGGCTGCACGCTCCCCGAGGCCGTCGATGCACTCCAGGTCGGACATCGGGTCTTCTTCGACGACGGGTCGTTCGGCGGTCGAGTCGAATCGGTGGGCGTCGACGCCGCCGGCGCCGGTCTGGCCCGGGTGCGCATCACGTCCGGACCGCCCGGCGGCGGCAAGGTGCGTGCCGAGAAGGGGATCAACCTCCCCGACACCGATGTGCCGGTGCCTGCGCTGTCGCCCGACGACCTGCGATCGCTCGACACGGTCGTCGAGTTGGCGGACATGGTGGCGCTGTCGTTCGTCCGCACGCCCGACGATGTCCGGATGCTCCAGGACGAACTCGCTCGTCGCGGCGCCGATCACCTCGGTCTCGTGCTGAAGATCGAGACGGTGCAGGCGTTTCGGGCACTCCCCGATCTGCTCCGGGCCGCCATGGCCACGAGATCGGTCGGTGTGATGATCGCTCGCGGCGACCTCGCGGTCGAGGCCGGCTACGAACGTCTCGCGGAGCTCCAGGAGGAGATCCTGTGGCTGTGCGAGGCCGCCCACCTGCCGGTGATCTGGGCGACCGAGGTGCTCGACCGGCTCGCCAAGACCGGCCGGCCGTCGCGTTCGGAGATCACCGATGCGGCGATGTCGGAACGGGCGGAGTGCGTCATGCTCAACAAGGGCAGGCACATCGTGCAGGCGATCACCACCCTCGACGACATCCTGCGACGGATGGCGGAACACCAGTCGAAGAAGCGGCAGCTCCTGCGGCCCCTGCGGTCCTGGGCCGACGCCACGGGATGACGTCCGGACGGGCGACGCTCGCCGGCTGACACTCGTCGGGTGCGAGGTGGGGAAAGGGGGCCCGTCGCCGCTAACCTCATGCAGTCCAATCGCGCCAGGGAGATCCACGGTGGCTGTTCCCAAGAAGAAGAAGTCCAAGATGAAGACGCGCAGCCATCGGGCTGGCGCGTGGAAGCTCGGGGCACCTGCTCGCAGCGTGTGCCCCCGCTGCGCTGCAGCCAAGCTGCCGCACACGGTCTGCCCGTCCTGCGGGTGGTACAAGGACCGCGTCGCCGTCGACGTCGGCTGACGCCGGCTCACGGCCCGTCGGCCTCGACCTCCTCCTCAGTGCACACCGTGCTCCCGATCGCCGTCGATGCGATGGGGGGCGACCGCGCTCCCGACGAGATCCTCGCCGCAGCCCATCAGGCGGCTGCGCTGGGCATCCCCATCGTGCTCGTCGGCCCTGCGGGCCTCGACGGCATCGGTGACCTGCCGTTGATCGAGGCCTCCGAGGTCATCGAGATGGACGACGACCCCGCCCAGGGCGTCCGTCGCAAGAAGGATTCCACGCTCGTTCGCGCCGCAGAGGCCGTGCGCGACGGTCGTGCGAGCGCCATGATCTCCGCCGGCAACACCGGCGCCACGATGGCGTCCGCGCTGCTGCGGATGGGTCGCATCAAGGGCGTCAGCCGCCCGGCGATCGCGACGCCGCTGCCCATTCCGGGCCACACCCCGAACATCCTGCTCGACGCCGGCGCCAACGCCGAGGTGCAGGCCGAGTGGTTGGTGCAGTTCGCCCAGATGGGGTCGGTCTACGCCCGTCACCGCTTCGGTGTCGAGCGGCCCAAGGTGGGCCTGCTCTCCATCGGTGAGGAGCCGGGCAAGGGCGACACCCTGCGCAAGGAGGCCTACGAACTCCTCGCGGTCGCCCCCAACATCGACTTCGTCGGCAACGTCGAAGGGCGCGACATGCTGCTCAAGACCGCCGACGTGATCGTCACCGACGGCTTCACCGGCAACGTCGTGCTGAAGACCCTCGAAGGTGGCGTCAAGGTCGTCATGAAGGCGATCCTCGAGGCGTTCACGTCCGATCCCGCGTACGAGCCGCACTTCCAGGCGATGCTGCCGGCGCTGCTCCCGCTGGTCGAGCAGATGAGCCCCGACACCTACGGCGGCGCCGTGCTGCTCGGCGTCGACGGCGTGTGCGTCATCAGCCACGGCTCGTCCAACGCCACCGCGATGCTCAACGGCATCAAGGTCGCACAGGAGATGGTCGAGCGCGGCGTCGTCGCCGAACTCCGCGCCGCGATCGGCGCCACCGTCCCAGGCGACACCACCACAGCCGACTGACCGCACGTCCGGGCTACGATCGTCGTCCACGCCGACCCGCGCTCACCCGCGTGTCCGTCCCGAGGAGATCCTGCAGTGTCCGATGCCCCGCTCGACCGAGCCGCCGTCTTCGAGATCGTCCGCGCCAGCCTGGCCGACATCCTCGAGATCGACGGTGCGACCATCAGCGAGGGACAGTCGTTCGTCGACGACCTCGAGGCCGATTCGCTCGCGCTGATCGAACTCGTCGAGGCGCTCGAGGAGGAGATGGCCGAGCGTTCGGTCGACTTCCGCATCGAGGACGAGGACCTCGAGGACCTCAAGACCGTGCGCGACGCGGTCGACTACGTCGTCGCCCGCGTGTCCGGCGACTGAGGACGAGCGATCCGGTGACCCAGACGTCCGCCGTGTCGCTGCCGCTCACCGACGACCTGCTCGACGGTCTGAGCGACCGCATCGGCCATCGCTTCGCGGACGCCGGGCTGCTCCGCCGTGCGATGGCGCACCGCTCGTGGTGCGCCGAACACCCGGGCAACCTGTCGAACGAACGGCTGGAGTTCCTCGGCGACGCGGTGCTCGGCTGGATGATCGCCGACATCGCCTACCGCGAGCACCACGAGCTGCCCGAGGGCAAGCTCACCGATCTCCGCAAGAGCGTCGTCAACGCGTCGGCGCTCGCCGAGGTCGCGGTGACGATCGACCTCGGACCGTGCCTCCTGCTGGGCAAGGGCGAGAGCGCCGCGGGTGGCCGTCTCAAGCCGTCCATCCTGAGCGATGCGCTCGAGGCGGTCATCGGGGCCGTCTACCTCGACGGTGGGGTGGTCGCCGCGGCCCGGCTCATCGAGCACCTGTTCACCGGGCCGCTCGAGCGTGCCGCCAAGCAGCTCGACCGGCTCGACTTCAAGACCCTCCTCCAGGAACTCACCGCCCGCATGTTCGATGCGGCGCCCGTCTACGTCGTGAGCGAGAAGGGCCCCGATCACCAGAAGACCTTCACCGCGACCGTGGTGGTCGCCGGCCGCCCCGTCGGCGAGGGGACGGGCCGGTCGAAGAAGGTCGCCGAACAAGCGGCCGCGATGGCTGCGCACACGCTGCTCACCACCGAGTCCTGACGGCCCGAGACCAGCAGAGACGCGACCGGATCACTGACCATGCCCGAGCTACCCGAGGTCGAGACCGTCCGACGCGGTCTCGACGTGCGCCTCGTCGGTCGCACCATCCGCTCCGTCGAGGTGGGCCGTGAACGCACGGTGCGCCGCACGTCGCGTCAGGCCGTCATCGACGGGCTCACCGGCGCCACGATCGTCGACACCCGTCGCCGCGGGAAGTATCTCCTGCTCGGTCTCGACACCGGTGACGACGTGATGATCCACCTCCGCATGAGCGGCCGGGTGCTCATCCACGCGGTCGACGAGCCGCGGCCGCCACATACACACGTCGCGGCGCTGCTGTCGGGCGAGCCGGAGGAGGAACTGCGGTTCGTCGATCCGCGCACGTTCGGTGAGGTGGTGGTGTTCGATCCGTCGAACGTCGAGGTCGAGATCCCCGACCTGTTCAAGCTCGGCGTCGACCCGATCACCGACGGCATGACCCGCACGACGCTCGCTCGCATCGTGCGGTCCCGCGCCCGAGCGCTGAAGGCGCTCCTGCTCGACCAGCACGTGATCGCAGGGATCGGCAACATCTACTGCGACGAGATCCTCCACGCCTCGCGGCTGCGCCACGACCGCATCTCCAACACCCTCACCGGCCAGGAGATCACCCGGCTGCACCGCGAGATCCATCGCATCCTCGGCGAGGCGATCGCCGCCGGCGGGTCCACCCTCGCCGACACCCAGTACGTCGACGTCGACGGCAACGGCGGCCAGTTCCAGCTCTCCCACCGCGTCTACGACCGGTTCGGGCAGCGCTGCATCACGTGCGGACGGGCCGACATCGCGCGGGTCGTCAACGCCGGCCGCACGACGCACTTCTGTCCCCGCTGCCAGCGCTGACGCACATCACTCCAGGTCAGCGACGACCTCGTTGACCTGGGGCGGAGCGCACCGACGGTGTGTTGGAGGCAGGTCGTCGCGGTCGACCTGCCCGGGCCGGGTTCGCCGCCCCGGGAGGCCCGGCTAGGATCGACGAGCCGTGTTTCTCAAGTCCCTCACCCTCAAAGGTTTCAAATCGTTCGCCGACTCGACGACGATGGTCCTGGAACCTGGCGTCACCGTCGTCGTCGGCCCCAACGGGTCGGGCAAGTCGAACGTGGTCGACGCGATCGCGTGGGTGCTCGGCGCTCAGGCGCCCAGTTCGGTGCGGTCGCAGAAGATGGACGACGTCATCTTCGCCGGCACCGCGAAGCGTCCCGCGCTCGGCCGCGCCGAGGTGATGCTCACCCTCGACAACTCCGCCGGCATCCTGCCGATCGAGTTCACCGAGGTCACCATCTCGCGCACCCTGTTCCGCACCGGCGAGAGCGAGTACGCGATCAACGGCGTCAACTGCCGCCTGCTCGACGTACAGGAACTGCTCAGCGATGCCGGCGTCGGCCGCCAGCAGCACGTCATCGTCAGCCAGGGACAGATCGACGCGGTGCTCAACGCCCGCCCCGAGGACCGCCGCGCCATCATCGAAGAGGCCGCCGGCGTGCTCAAGTACCGGCGGCGCAAGGAGAAGAGCGAGCGGCGTCTCGACGCCACCGAGGCGAGCCTGCTCCGCGTCCAGGACCTGCTGCGCGAAGTGCGCCGACAACTCCGCCCGCTCGAGCGCCAGGCCGACGCCGCACGCCGGCACGGCGACCTCGTCGCCGAGTTGAAGGCGCTGCAGCTGTTCGTCGCCGGCCGCGAGATCGCCGCCCTGCGGGCCCGGCTCACCACCTTCGCCGGCGACCGCCTGCAGCTCGACACCAAGGAACAGACGCTTCGGGCCGAGCTCGCCCAGCTCGACACGCTCGTGCTGGCGGCCGAGGCCGAACTCACCGCTCGTGGCGACACCGATCTCGGCGACGAGATGGTGCGCGTCGAGCAGCTGCGCGAGCGCGCCCGCGGCATCGCCGCGGTGATGGTCGAGCGGCGCCGTTCGCTCGAGCGCGACCGCGGCCAGCTCATGGACGGCGGGGTCGTCGCCAATCTCGAGGCCGACGGGGCGCGCCTGCGCGACGACCTCGACGCGGTCGCCGCCGACCTGGCGGCCCTCGGCCCCGAGGCCGAAGACCTCGCGTCGCAGGAGCAGGAGTTCGCCGAGCACCGGCGCACGACCCTGCAGACCATCAACGACATCAACGCGAGCACGTCGGCGGCGTCGGCCGCGGCAGAGGTGCGCGGCGAGCTGCGCTCGATGCAGAACGGCGTCGGCCGTGCCGAGAGCGAGGCCCGCCGCCTCGAACAGCGCCTCGAGTCGTTGCGCCAGAAGTCCGAACGCTTCGAGGGCGAGATCGTCCGGCTGAAGATCCAGTGCGAGCAGGCGAACGAGTCCGAGGCGCCGCTGGTGGCCGAGGTCGAAGCCGCCGAGGCTCGCCGCATCGCCGCCGAAGCGGCCGCCGAGGTCACGACGCACGCACGGCAGGAGGCCGCCGAGGAGCTCTCGCGCTGGCGAGCCCGTGCCGAGGCGTTGAGCATGGCGCTCGAGACCGCCCGCGAGCGGGCCGGGGCCGAACACCTCGCAGGCGTCGACGGCGCCCTCGGCACCCTGCTCGACCTGGTGGAGATCGACGAGGGCTGGGAGTCCAGCGTCGAGGCGGCGCTCGGCGACGCGCTGCTCGCGGTCGTCGTCGACGACCCGGCGACGGGCCGTCGTGCACTCGAGTCGCTGCGTTCGTCCAACGTGCACGGCGCGGTGCTGGCGCTCGGCCTGGGCAGCGCCGCCGCTTCGGTCGCCGTGCCATCGGCAGGTTCGCCGGTGCGTCCGCACGTACGCAGCCGTAACGCAGCAGTGGAACGGCTCCTCGACACGATCCTCGGGAGCGCGGTCCGGGCCGACCACTTCGACCAGGCGGTCGACATCGCGATGGGCAACCCGTCCGCCGTCGTCGTCACCGCAGACGGCGACCGCTTCGGGCCGTCCGGTTGGCGCCTCGGTGCCTCGGGCGGCGGGGCGACGGCCGCGGCGCTCGACGAGGCGACCGAACGTCTCTCGCTCGCGCAGGCCGAGCAGGCGACCCGCGACCAGGCAGCACAGGCGGCGCGAGCCGAGCTGCAGTCGGCGCGCCAGCAGGAGGCCGAGCTGACCCGCCGACTCGACCAGCACGACGCCACCTTCACGGCGAGTTCCGAGAAGCTCGCACGTGCGCAGGCCGAGCGTCGCGAGACCGCCTCCGAATTCGAGGCGCTCGAGCGCAGCATCGGCGAAGCGAACGAGCGCATCGCCCGCGAGCGCGCCCGCATCACCGAACTCGAAGCCCTCGTACCGGCGCTCGAGGCCGACGAGGCCGCCGAGGCCGAGGCCGCCAAGGCCCGTGGCGAGCTGCGCGCCCAGCTCGACGCCCGGTCGGCGCGCCTCGCCTCGATGCGCCAGGACCTCGAGGTGCGCAACGCCGGTCTGCACGAACGCCAGGGCTTCCTCGAGCGCCGGCTCGAGGAGACCGAGCGTCGCCTCGCCGCCGACGCGGTCGCACGCGCTGCGGCAGCAGAACGACGCGTGGCCGTCGAGCGTTCGCTGGTCGCGATCGAGCGTCTCGCCGCACTCGTCGACGCACATCGTCACGTGATCGAGGGCCGACACACCGAGCTGCTCGAGGTGCGCCGCCGCCAGAGCGACGAGGTGCGCGCGATCGCGGCGCGGCTCGACGAGGCCCGCCGCCGGCGCAACGCCGCCGAGCGCGAGCTCGACGAGAACCGTGAGCGCCAGCGCCGCATCGAGCTCGACGACGCAGAGGCGAAGCTGCGGTTGGAGACCGCGGTCGAGGCACTCCGTCGCGAACACGACGTCGAGCCCGACATCGCCGAGGCCGCCGAGCTGCCGCCGCTCAAGGAGGGCGTCAACCCGGCCGCCCGCGTGCGCGACCTCGAGCGCGAGCTCCGCCTGATGGGGCCGATCAACCCGTTGGCGCTCGAGGAGTTCAACGAGCTGCAGGAACGTCACACGTTCCTCGAGTCGCAGCTCGAGGACGTGCGCGAGACGCGACGCGAGCTGCTGCGGGTCATCAAGGCGGTCGACCTCGAGATCCAGACGGTGTTCTCCGCCGCGTTCGCCGACGTGAGCGGTCACTTCACGCAGCTGTTCAACAACCTCTTCCCGGGCGGCTCCGGCAAGCTCGTGCTCACCCAGCCCGACGATCTGCTGAACACCGGCATCGAGGTCGAGGCCAAGCCGAGCGGCAAGAACGTGAAGAAGCTGTCGTTGCTGTCGGGCGGCGAGCGCAGCCTCACCGCGCTGGCCTACCTGTTCGCCGTGTTCCGCAGCCGCCCGTCGCCGTTCTACGTGATGGACGAGGTCGAGGCCGCTCTCGACGACGTCAACCTGCACCGGTTCCTCGGCCTGATCGCGGAGTTCCGTCGCGAGGCGCAGCTGCTGATCGTCAGCCATCAGAAGCGCACGATGGAAGCGGGCGACTGCCTGCTCGGCGTCACCATGCAGCCGGGTGGCTCGTCGAAGGTCGTCACCGAGAAGGTGTCGACACCGGCCTGACCGACGGCCCGCCGGATCGCCGGATCGCCGGATCGCCGGTCGGCCGGGCGTCAGTCGACCGCGATCGCCAGCCGCCAGCCGAGGTCGTCGGTGACCCCGACCTGGGTCTGCCACTCGTCGCCGTCGCCGAACGGCGCGAGCTTCTCGCCCGTGGTCCAGCGCGCGTCGTTCGACAGGATCACGCGGCGTTCCTTGTTCACCAGGACGGCCGGGGCGTCGAGGCGCCGGATGGGCGGCAGGAGTGCGGCCTCGAGCTTGGCCAGCGACACGTCGGCCCCGGCGATGCCGACCAGGAAACCGTCGACGACGACAGGCGTGGAGAACGTGAGGATGCACGAGTTCGAGCACGGCAGGTCGATGAGCGGACCCGACACGAACCGCCGCTGCTCGGCGAGCGCGGCGAAGAACCACTCCATCGAGTAGTAGTCGTAGTAGTCGGGGGCGGCGGGATCGAGGTTCAGGATCAACGGCTCGTACCCGTGACCGGGGGAGCGGCTCCACCATTCGAGGTACCGCGGTCGGTCGTGCAGCGCCGGTTCGGCGAGCACGTAGCCGGCACCGGAGAACGTCGGCTGTTCGTCCATCTGTCGGAAGACGTGGGTCTGCAGCGAGCTGAGGTGCTCGGTGGTGAGCGGTCGCGGCCCGTCCGACCAGGCCGCCGCGAGCGGCCGAGCCATCTCGTCGAGCGCCGCGAAGACGATCGCCGTCGCCGCCGCCAGTTCGCGTACGCATCGCGTGACGATGTCGGCGGCGAGCCGGGCCGGGAGTTGGCGGATGCGGCGGGTCATGCGTCGACCAGTTCCATGTGGGCGGCCACGAGCCACCGCATGTTGAGCTCGGTGCGCCGCTCGACGAGCGACCGTGCTCGCTCGGCGTCTTCGGCGGCGACGGCGTCGGCGATGGCCGCGAGGTCTGTGGCCACCTGCTTCGGATCGAGGGGCGATCGTGTGGGCAGCCAGAGCAGTTCGCCCGACTCGGCCTGCAGGCGTAGCTCGGCGCGCGTGAGACGTTCGGACTGCGCGGCGAGCGCGAGTTCGATCGCGAAGCGGCTGTTCGCCCGGGCCCGGTCGCCGATCGAGCGGGCGCGGGTGAGACGTTCGGCGAACGACCGCAGTCGGTTGACCTCGTCGGCGCTCGCACGACGAGCGGCGAGGCGGGCCGATGCGCCGGTGACCGCGGTCCACTCGTCGCCGAGGTCGCGGAGCTCGACCACACTGAGCTCGCGGAGCCTGGACCGGAGCCGGGCCGACGACGCCGCCACGGGACCGCACACGAACGACCCGCCGTGGCGGCCGCGTCGGGTCTCGACGAGGCCGAGCTCGCGCAGGTTCGCGAGCGCGTCGCGGAGGGTCACGGTGGCGATGCCGAGCTGTGCCGCCAGCGCACTCTCGCTCGGCAGTTGTTCGCCGGGGGCGAGGAGGCCGAGGTGGATCGCATCGGCGAGCTGTTGGGTGACGGACTCTGCCAGTCCGTTGCCCGAGCCCTGGCTGAACAGGCGAGCGACCGTGGCTGCCGTCGACGACATGGCGGCGACTGTACACGTCGTCGGGCGTGATCCGACGAGGCGTCGTGCGGTGTCGCACGGACCGTTCACGCTGCGGTCATGCAGAGAGAATTGACCCCAAACCTCTGGGATCATAGGATTTGCCATCCGCCGGCTCCGGCCGGTGTCGAACGGGGGAGAGTCGCCACCAGTGGCAAGTGAACGCTCGCAGGTGCCTGCGATCCAACTCGTGCGCCTCCGCAAGACGTTCGGTCGTGACGGCCACGATTCGCACCAGGTCGTCGCGGTCGACGACGTCGATCTGGAGATCGCCGAGGGCGAATTCTTCTCCCTGCTCGGACCGTCGGGGTCGGGCAAGACCACCGTGCTGCGCATGATCGCCGGCTTCGAACTGCCCACCGGTGGGGCCGTGCTGCTGGGCGGACAGGACGTCACGCGCGCCGCGCCGTACGATCGCGACGTCAACACGGTCTTCCAGGACTACGCGTTGTTCCCGCATCTCACGGTGCAGCAGAACGTCGAGTACGGCCTGAAGGTGAAGGGGATCGGTCGGGCCGAGCGCCGTCAGCGCGCCGCCGAGATGCTGGAGTCGGTGCGCCTCGGCAGCTTCGGCAAGCGCAAGCCGCACGAGATGTCGGGCGGACAGCGCCAGCGTGTCGCGCTCGCCCGCGCGCTGGTCAACAAGCCCAAGGTGCTGCTGCTCGACGAGCCGCTCGGCGCGCTCGATCTCAAGCTGCGCGAAGAGATGCAGGTCGAGCTGAAGACCATCCAACGCGAGGTCGGCATCACCTTCGTCTTCGTCACCCACGATCAGGGTGAGGCGCTGTCGATGAGCAGCCGGATCGCCGTGTTCAACCACGGCCGGATCGAGCAGGTCGGCACCCCGCGGGAGATCTACGACCATCCGCAGACGTCGTTCGTCGCCGGGTTCGTCGGCACCTCGAACGTGCTCGATCCGACCACCTCGGCCCGTGTCCTCGGGGTCGAGGCGACCCACTCCGTCCGACCCGAGCGGATCCGTCTCGTGGCGGTCGGCGGTGCGGGCGCCCGGGTCGACGACGGCGAGGTCAGCGTCGACGGCATCGTCGTCGACGTGCAGTACCTCGGGGCCGAGTGCCGTGTGCGCGTCCAGTTGGACGACTCGCCGGCCCATCTTCTCGCCAGCGTGCCCAGCGACGGGCTCGCCGGCGTGTCACCGGGCGGACCCGTCCGCCTGGCCTGGTCGCGTCGAGCGGCCTTCACCGTCACCGCGACGGATCTCGACGAACACTCCGCTGACCATCTCGGCGCGGATTTCCAACAAGGGGGAGACGAACAATGACAGCAGCTGGAACCGGCAGGAGACGATCGCACCGTCGGCTGGCAGGGGTCGCCGTGATGGTGTCCCTGGCCCTCGTGGCCACCGCCTGCGGTGACGACGACGAGGCGAGCACGGCCACGGAGGCACCCGCAGCGACCGAGGCGCCCGCCGCCACCGAAGCGCCCGCAGCGACCGAGGCGCCCGCCGCCACGGAGGCACCTGCTGCCACCGAGCCCGCCGCCACCGAGCCCGCCGGTGACGTCGACTACATGTGGACGCCGAACGCCGACCTCGTGGCCGGTGCCGAAGGACAGCTCAACGTGGTCGCGTGGGCCGGCTACATCGAGGACGGCTCGACCGATCCCGCGTACGACTGGGTGACGCCGTTCCGCGACCTCACCGGGTGCGAGGTCAACGTCAAGCTCGGCAACTCGAGCGACGAGATGGTCCAGCTCATGCAGAGCGGCGAGTACGACGGCGTGTCCGCCTCCGGCGACGCCACCACCCGCCTCATCCAGGGCGGCGAGATCGCCCCGATCGACGTCGCCGAGTTCTCGAGCTACGCCGACATCTTCGAGGGCCTCAAGCTGCAGCCCTGGAACTCCGTCGACGGTGAGCCGATGGGCATCCCGCACGGCCGTGGCGCCAACCTGCTCGTGTACAACACCGAGGCGTTCCCCGACGGGCTCGACTCGTGGAGCGTCATGTTCGACGGCGGCACCGTCGCCGACGGCGCCGTGTCGGTCTACGACAGCCCGATCTACATCGCCGACGCGGCGCTGTACCTGAAGGCCACCCAGCCCGATCTCGGCATCGAGAACCCGTACGCGCTCGACCAGGCGCAGTTCGACGCATCGATCGCGCTGCTCGAGAGCCAGGCCGACCTCGCCGGTCAGTACTGGGCGCTCTACACCGATCAGCAGGCGGCGCTCGAGGACGGCTCCGTCCTCGCCGGCACCACCTGGCAGGTCATCGTCAACCTCGCCCAGTCCAACGGCGCCCTCATCGACGCGGTCAAGCCCGTCGAGGGTGCGACCGGCTGGTCGGACACCTGGATGCTCTCGTCGCAGGCCGCCAACCCCAACTGCATGAAGCTGTGGATGGACTGGATCGCGTCGCCGTGGGCGAACGCTCAGGTGGCCGTGTGGTTCGGTGAGGCGCCGAGCAACGCGAAGTCCTGCGGGCTCGACGGCATGGCCGAGCACTGCGAGATCTTCCACGCCGAGGAGACCGACTACTGGAACGACGTGTGGTACTGGCAGACCGCGACGGAGGAGTGCCTCGACGGGCGCACCGACGTGGCGTGTGTGCCCTACACGGAGTGGGTGAACGCCTGGACCGAGCTCCGGTCGTAGTGACGGCTCCTGCGACAGCAGGCGCCATGGGCGCGACCTCGGGTGGGAGGGCCTCCGGGCCCTCCCGCCCGTGGCGCGCGCTCAACCGCGCGTACCACGGCCGGCGCCGTCTGGGTATCGGCTCGCTGCTCGGGCTGCCGCTCACCTGGATGCTGGTCATCTACCTCGGGTCGCTCGTCATGCTGGTCGTCAGCGCGCTGTACGAGCTCGACCCCGTCACCCAGAAGCCGACATCCACCTTCACCACGGCGAACCTCAGCGCGGCGTTCACCGAGTGGGACACCGTCTGGGTGGTCATCCGCACCGCCGGCGTCGCGCTGCTCGTGACCGTCATCTGTTTCCTGATCTCGCTGCCGGTCGCGTTCTTCGTGTCGAAGGTCGCGTGGCGCTGGGCGCGACGAGGCATCGTCGTCGCGATGCTGCTGCCGCTGTGGGCCGGGTACCTCGTGAAGGGGTACGCCTGGCGCGCGATGGTGTCGCCCGCCGGCAACCAGTTCGCGGCGGCGGGCCGCGGCGGTGGCGGCTTCCTCGAGTCCACCTTCGGCTGGACGCCCGGCTACGGGCGGGTCGCGATCGTGATCACCCTCGTCTACTTCTGGCTGCCCTACATGGTGCTGCCCATCTACGCCGGCCTCGATCGCCTGCCGGCGTCGCTGCTCGATGCGTCGGGCGACCTCGGTGCGCGGCCGCTGCGCACCTTCCGTTCGGTGATCCTGCCGCTGCTGTTGCCATCGATCGCCGCCGGTTCGATCTTCACGTTCTCGCTGTCGATGGGCGACTACATCGTCCCGCAGATCGTGAACCAGGGCGAGGAGCGGTTCCTGTTCGGCTCGGTGATCAACGGCGTGCTCGGTGCGCCGAACCAGCCGCTCGCCGCGGCGCTCACGCTGTGGCCGCTGTTGATCATCATCATGTACCTGTTGGCCATGAAGCGCCTCGGCGCGTTCGAGAACCTCTGACCCATGCGACTCTCACTGCCCGCCCGCGCCGCCCTGTGCCTGATCACGATCGCGACGCTGCTGTTCCTCTATCTGCCGCTCGTGGTGGTGGCCCGCCTGTCGTTCAACCCCGCGAAGTCGGTCGCCTGGCCGGGCTGGAGCGGCTACACCACCGACTGGTGGTCGAAGGCGTGGGAGAGCGACGCGCCGCGCGAGGCGCTGCTCAACTCGTGCAAGGTCGCCCTCGTCGCCACCGTCATCGCGCTCGTGCTGGGCACGTTGGCCGCGATGGCCATGACCAGGTTCGGCTTCTTCGGCAAGGACGTCGTGTCGTTCCTGCTCGTGCTGCCGATCGCGCTGCCCGGCATCGTCACCGGTATCGCCCTGCAGAACACCTTCTCGCGCACCATCGACCTCGGCCTGTTCTCGTTCAAGGTCGGGTTCGGGTTCCACTCGCTGGTCATCGCCCACGCCACCTTCTGCGTGGTCGTGGCCTACAACAACGTCGTCGCCCGCCTCCGGCGGTCGTCGCCGAACCTGCTCGAGGCGTCCGCCGATCTCGGTGCCCACGGGTCGCAGACCTTCCGCTACATCACGTTCCCGCTGGTGCGTTCGGCGATGCTGGCCGGCGGGATCCTCGCCTTCGCGCTCAGCTTCGACGAGATCGTGGTCACCACGTTCACCGCCGGATCCGGGTTCGAGACGCTGCCCCAGTGGATCCTCGCCAACTTCAGCCGTCCGCAGAACGTGCCGCTGGTGAACGTGATGGCGACGTTCGTGATGATCGTGTCGATCCCGCTCGCCTGGCTCGCCCAGCGGCTCAGCGACGGGGGCGACGGGGGTGACGGCGGCGCCGGCCGCTGATCGCACCTCGATCCGCTCCGCCCGACCACACGGTCCGATCGAGGCGGCCCGATCGAGGCGGCCCGATCGAGGCGGCCCGATCGAGGCGGCGGCGTCCGGGGCCGCAGCACCGGCCGCGGGTAGCGTTGACGCACCATGGAGTGGATCTATCTCGCCCTCGTCGCGCTGGTGCTGGTGTTCGGCATCGGTGTGCTCGTCCTCAACCGTCGTCGCTCGCCCGAACTGACCGACGAGCGCACGTCGGAGATCGTCCGGCCGCCCCGCCCGGCGGTCGAGCCCCGTCCGATGTCGGGTCCCGATACCTCGACGGGCACCGCCGTGCTCGAGCCGTCGGCGCCGGAGTCTGCCGCTCCCGAGATCCAGCCGGAGGCCGAGGTCGAAGCGGAGCCCGCCGTCGCGGCCGAGGTCGAACCAGAGACCTACGAGCGGCCGTCGTTCACGTCGAGGATGAGCAAGGCGCGCAGTGCGCTCACGGGTGCCTTCCTCGGCATCCGTTCGCGCGCCGGCATCACCGACAGCTCGTTCGACGACCTCGAGGAGGCCCTGCTCCGGGCCGACGTCGGCGTGCGCGTCACCGACGAACTGCTGGGCGGCCTGCGCGCTCGGGTGAAGTCGAAGGAGATCACCACCCCCGACGCCCTGCTCGACGCACTCCGGGTCGAGATGACCGGCCGCCTCGAGGGCGCCGATCGCGAGCTGCACCTGGTGCCCGGCGAGCCGGGTTCGCCCAACGTGTGGCTGTTCGTCGGCGTGAACGGCGTCGGAAAGACCACGACGATCGGCAAGGTGGGCGCCCTCCAGCGCAGCGAGGGTCGCACGGTGCTGATGGCCGCCGGCGACACGTTCCGCGCCGCTGCCGCTGAGCAACTCCTCACCTGGGCCGAGCGCAGCGGTGCCGAGTTCGTGCGCGGCGCCGAGGGTGGCGACCCGAGCTCGGTCATCTTCGACGGGGTCGAGCGGGCGGCCGCCCGCGACATCGACCTCGTGCTCGCCGACACCGCCGGGCGTCTGCACACCAAGTCGAACCTCATGGACGAACTGCGCAAGGTGCGTCGGGTGGCCGCCAAGGGCGCCGGGCGGGTCACCGAGGTGCTGCTGGTCATCGATGCCACCACGGGCCAGAACGGGCTCACGCAGGCCAGGCAGTTCGGCGACGCGCTGCTCAGCGACGACACCGGCGTCGGCCTCACCGGCGTCGTGCTCACCAAGCTCGACGGCAGCGCGAAGGGCGGCATCGTGTTCGCCATCGAGACCGAACTCGGCATCCCGGTCAAGCTCGTCGGCCTGGGCGAGACGATCGGTGACCTCGTGCCGTTCGATCCGGGCCAGTTCATCGGTGCGCTCTTCGCCGAGAGCTGATCCGGGAGACCTGATCCGGGCCACCTGATCCGTGCCACGTGATCGCTCGGCGACGTCCGCGAGCCATCGGGCCGAGATCGTCGGTTCCGGGACGGATCCGACGAGGAAGAAAATCCGGTTCCCTCGGGAACCGACCACTGCGGGAGCCACGTCCAATGCGCATGACCATCCAGCCCCGAACCAGCCGCCAGCGCCGCGCCGTCCGCCGTGTCGCCGGCCCCCGCTCCCGTCGCCTCGCCCTCGTCGGCGCCGTCGTCGTGCTCGGCCTCACCGCCTGTGGCTCGGCCGACGACAGCGGTGCCGGCAGCGCATCGACGCTCCCCGCGCCCGCCGTCATCCAGATCGCCGGCTCGGCCTCCGGGGCCGCGCCGTCCGCGGCCGGCGCTGCCGATGCGGCCATGTCCGAGTCGAAGATGATGCCGATGTCGCTCTCGTACACCTGGAGCGGCGAGACGCCCGATCTCACCACGGCGGCAGCGTCGTGGTTCTTCGCCCCCGGTGTTGCCCCGACCGCCGAGCAGGTCGAACAGCTCGCCGCCGCCTTCGGCGTCACCGGCGAAGCGGTCGAGCTCTCGGCCGACATGGGTGGCGGGTGGACCGTCGGCCCGAACGACGGCTCGGCACCGTCGGTCACCGTCGCCGCCGACGCGATGCAGAGCTGGTGGTTCAGCCCCGCCTGGCAGACCGAGGGACGCGGCATCGTCGACGACTGCGCGCTGTACCCGGCCGGCGATCCCGCGGCCGACCCGTCCACCGCAGGACAGCCCGTCTGCGAGCCGGCGCAGCCCCCGGCCGGCATCCCGACCGCCGACGAAGCCGAGGCGAACGCTCGTGCACTCCTGACCTCGCTCGGCGGTGACCCCGCCGGCTACGAGCTCGAGACCTACGCCGACGAGTGGGGCGCATCGGTCACCGCGTTCCTCGTCCTCGACGGCGTGCGCACCAACCTGTCGTTCAACGTGGGCTACGGCGAGCAGGGCGCGATCACCTGGGCCGGCGGCTTCCTGGCCGCACCCCAGCGCGGCGCCGACTACCCCCGCATCGGGGTGGACGCCGCGATCGAGCGCCTCAACGACCAGGCCAACGCCTGGATGACCGGCTACGGCCCGGCCGTCCGCGACGCCGGTGTGGCCACCGAGCCGGCCGTCATGCCCGCCGTCGAACCCGCCGTCGGCGAGGACGACGCTCCTGCCACCGAGCCGACCGAGGGTGTGCTCGGCCCTGATGGGGCCGCCACATCCGCGGGAAGCGCTGGTGCTGCGACAGCAGAGGCGCCCACCGACACCGTGCTCGCCGATCCCGCCGTCGGCGACTGCACCGACCCGGCCGTCTCATGTGTCGCCGTCGACTCCGTCGACCTGGCGCCGATGGTGATCGACCTGAACCAGGTCACGTCGTCGCTCGAGCAGGTGTGGGCTGCCGACGGCACCGTGTGGCTGCTGCCCGGCTACGCCTTCACCGGCGCCGACGGGATGATGGCCAACGTGCTCGCCGTCGAGGACCAGTACCTCGAGCAGGCCGAGCCCGAGGTGCTGCCCGAGCCCGTGCCGCTGCCCGAGCCGATGCCGGTCGAGACCGCCGTGCCCGGCACCGACGGTGTCGGTGAGCCCGCCCCCGTCGTCGACGCCGCCTTCGACGGTTCGACCCTGGTCGGCCTCACCGTCGACGCGGCGTCGAAGCTCGCCGAGGCGAGCGGCTGGACCGTGCGAGTGGCCCGTGAGGACGGCGTCGATCTGGCGGTCACGATGGACTACCGCGACAACCGCTTCAACGTCGCCGTCGAGGCCGGCGTGGTCACCGAGGTCGTGAGCATCGGCTGATCCGCCCAGCCGACGCCCGGCCGGCCAGCGAGCCGGCAGCGACCCTGAGATGACCCGCGAGATGAGAGGTGAGCGCCCCACCGGCGCTCACCTCTCATCGCGAATCCCCTCGCGAATTGCATCGCGAATCGGGCTCGGGGACGGCCGGTAGCCTGGGCGGCGCATGTTCGATTCGCTGTCCTCACGCCTCGAAGGCGCCATCAAGAAGATCCGCGGCAAGGGGCGCCTCACCGAGGCCGACGTCGACGAGATCCTGAAGGAGATCCGCACCGCGCTGCTCGAGGCCGACGTCAACGTCGGCGTCGTGCGCAACGTGGTCGCCCGCATCCGCGAGCAGACCATCGGTGTGGCGCTCAGCCAGGCGCTCGACCCGAGCCAGCAGGTCGTCAAGATCGTCAACCAGGAGCTCACCGCCATGCTCGGCGGCGAGACCCTGAAGATCACCTACGCGTCGCGCCCGCCCACCGTGGTGCTCATGGCCGGCCTCCAGGGCTCGGGCAAGACCACCAACTCGGCCAAGCTCGCCCGCTGGTTCAAGAGCCAGGGCCGCCAGCCGCTCCTCGTCGGCGCCGACCTCCAGCGCCCCGCCGCCGTCGAGCAACTCCGCACCCTCGGCCGCCAGATCGACGTCCCGGTGTTCAGCGAGCCCGGCGACCCGGTCGCCACGGCCACCCGCGGTCTCGCCGAGGCCCGACGCCTCGGCAAGGACGTGCTGATCGTCGACACCGCCGGTCGCCTGTCGATCGACGCCGAGATGATGGAGCAGGTCCGTCAGATCTCGGCCAACATCGAGCCCGACTACACCTTCCTCGTCATCGATGCGATGACCGGTCAGGACGCGGTCGGCGTCGCCGAGGCGTTCCACGCCACGCTCGCCATCGACGGCGTCATCATGTCCAAGCTCGACGGCGACGCCCGCGGTGGCGCCGCACTGTCGGTCAAGGAGGTCATCGGCCGGCCGATCGCCTTCGCGTCGACCGGTGAGAAGCTCACCGAGTTCGAGCAGTTCCACCCCGACCGCATGGCCGGGCGCATCCTCGGCATGGGCGACATGCTCACCCTCATCGAGCAGGCCGAGCAGGCCTTCGAGAAGGATCAGGCCGAGGCGGCGGCCGAGAAGCTGCTCGAGGGCGAGTTCACCCTCGACGACTTCCTCGAGCAGATGCAGCAGCTGAAGAAGATGGGCCCGCTCGGCAACATCCTCGGGATGATGCCGGGCATGCCCAAGGAGCTGAAGGGCGCCCAGATCGGCGACGACGAGCTCAAGCCGGTCGAGGCGATCATCCGCTCGATGACCGCCGAGGAGCGGCGCAAGCCCGAGATCATCAACGGCAGCCGCCGCAACCGCATCGCCGTGGGCAGCGGCACGTCGGTGGCCCAGGTCACCCAGCTCGTGAAGCAGTTCGGCGAGATGCAGAAGATGATGAAGCGCATGGGCGGCGCGATGGGCATGGGCCGCTCGGGCAAGAAGGGCAAGCAGAAGGGCGGCAAGGCCAGCAAGGGCAAGCGCGGGGGAGGCATGTTGGGCATGCCGAACATTCCCGGCGGGCTGCCCAACATGCCCGGGATGCCGAACATCCCCGGGATGCCGGGTCTGCCGAGTGGGTTTCCCGGCTCGAAGTAGGTAACCTCAGCCGGTTCGTTTTCTCCGAGGAGCAGTTCTTCTATGGCAGTCAAGCTTCGCCTCACCCGTGTGGGCAAGAAGAAGCAGCCGCAGTATCGCGTGGTGGCGGCAGACAGCCGCGCGGCCCGCGACGGCCGTTTCATCCAGATCATCGGTACCTACAACCCGCGCACCGAGCCGTCGTCGATCAACATCGACAGCGACAAGGCCGTCAAGTGGCTGATGGACGGTGCGCAGCCGACCGACCGGGTGAAGAAGCTGCTCGAGGCCTCAGGCGCATGGGAGGCGTTCACCGCGGCCAAGGCCGCCCGGTGAGCGACGACACCAGCACCATGTCCGACGATCACGATGCCGACGACCTCGGCAACGAGGTCCCGGCACCCACGGCCACGGCCGTGCTCGAGCACGTCGTCCGCTCCATCGTGGACGACCCCGAGGCAGTTCGGGTCGAGGGCCAAGAGGGACGCAACCGCGTCCGCCTCGAGGTCAAGGTCGGCCCCGGCGATCTCGGTCGTGTGATCGGCCGTCGTGGCCGCACGGCGCAGAGCATCCGCACCCTCGTGCGTGCGGCTGCCGCCCGCGACGGCGTCGAGGTCGACGTCGACTTCGCCGACTGATCGGCTGGCCTTGCCAGCCGATCGACCCATCGCCCCACCCGACGGTCTCCTGGAGATCGGCCGGCTCGGTCGCGCTCACGGCGTGAAGGGCGGCTTCGTGGTCACCCTCACGTCCGATCGCACCGAGCGGGTGCAGGCGGGTGCCCGCTTGTTCGACGGTCAGCAGTGGCTCACCGTCGTGTCCGGGCGAGCGCTGCCCCAGCACAAGTGGATGGTGATCGTCGAGGGCGTCACCGATCGCAACGAGGCCGAGCGCCTGGCTGGGCGCACCCTCTGGGGCGAGCCGCTCGCCGATCCCGATGCCCTCTGGGTGCACGACCTCATCGGCGCCCACGTGATCGATCAAACCGGTGTCGACCGCGGCGTGTGCATCTCGGTGATCGACAACCCGGCCAACGACCTGCTCGAGCTCGACACCGGCCACCTCGTGCCGGTCACGTTCGTGGTGTCCAACACCCCGCCTGCTGACGGTGGCACCGATGCCGACCGTGTGATCACCGTCGAGGCGCCCGACGGCCTGTTCGACCTCCTCGACTGATCCGCCGTCCTCACCCGGGGAACGGGTCGGTCACCTCGATCACGGCGTCGGTGTTCAGCGGGCCGTACAGGTGGGGGAACGGTTCCGGGGCACCGTCGAGCTGTTCGAACACGAGCTCGGCCCTGAGCCGGTCCTCGTCGACGTGCAGCAGCACGAGGTTCGCGACCCCCTGGTAGAAGCGCTCCACCACGCCCGGCACCTGCTCGGCGGTGCTGAGGTGGATGAAGCCCTGCTCGGCCAGCTCCATCCCGATGGTGCTGGCGGTGTACTCGCCGGCGGCCAGCGAACGCTGCCACCGATCCCGGTCGGCGATGTGGAAGATCACCCCAGGATCATGACGCACCATGACGCGTCTTGGCGCACCCGTCGGTCGGGGACCGCCCCGGTCGCGATGGCCTCCGGCCCGTAGGCTTGCCGACCGTGCGGATCGACGTGTTCACCATCTTCCCCGGCCTGGTGGACGACTTCTGCGGCGAGAGCCTGCTCGGGAAGTGCCGCACCAACGGGTTGCTCGACCTCCGGCTGCACGACCTGCGCGAGCACACGACCGACGTGCACCGCACCGTCGACGACTCGCCCTTCGGTGGCGGCGCCGGCATGGTGATGAAACCCGAGCCGATCTTCGCGTCGGTCGAGGCCGCCGATCCACCGCGACCGCTGTTGCTGCTGGGGCCCGGCGGCAGGCGGTTCGACCAGTCGATGGCCCATGAGCTGGCCGAGCTCGCCGCGGCGGGCCCAGGCGCGGGGTTCAGCCTGCTGTGCGGGCGTTACGAGGGCATCGATCACCGCGTCCGCGAGCATCTCGTCGACGGCGAGCTGAGCATCGGCGACGTCGTGCTGAGCGGGGGAGAGGTGGCCGCGTGCCTGGTCATCGAGGCTGTGGCGCGGTTGCTGCCCGGAGCGATGGGCAACGCGGTGAGCCCGGTCACCGAGAGCTTCGGTGCCGCCGGGCTGCTCGAGGAGCCCCAGTTCACACGGCCGGCGACGTACCGGGAGTGGACGATCCCGGACGTGCTGCGCAGCGGCGACCACGGTCGGATCGAGCGCTGGCGCCAGGCACAGCGGCTCCACCGCACGCTTCGGTCCCGGCCCGATCTGATCGAGGCCAGGGGTGGTCTCACGGATGTCGACCAGCGCCTGTTGGAAGAGTTCCCCTCAGTCCCTTATCCTTAGCTGTTCCATTTCTCCAGGCCTGCAGGATGTTCGCGCCATGAAGTCCACCGATCTCGTCGACAACCAGTACCTCCGCACCGATGTGCCCACCTTCGGGCCCGGCGACGAGGTGAAGGTCCACGTGAAGGTCGTGGAGGGCAACAAGGAGCGCGTCCAGATCTTCCAGGGCAACGTCATCCGCCGTCAGGGCAGTGGTGTGGCCGAGACCTACACGGTCCGCAAGGTCAGCTACGGCGTCGGCGTCGAGCGCACCTTCCCGGTGCACACCCCGACCGTCGTCAAGCTCGAGGTCGTCCGTCGTGGCGACGTGCGTCGCGCCAAGCTGTACTACCTGCGCGATCGCTCGGGCAAGGCCGCGAAGATCCGCGAGAAGCGCGATTTCTGATCGCCCCGGGGCCGTGTGGCCTCTGGTCAGCGACGGCCGATCCGTGTTGGATGGTGTGATGCGCCTCCCGATGCAGTTCACGACATCCGTGCCGGGTGCCCGGTGAGTTCCGACGACCTCGAGAACTTCGAGGCCGAACGTGAGCTCCAGCTCGCGCAGGAGTACCAGGACGTCGCCGGCATGTTCAAGTTCGCCGTCGAGACCGAGCGGCGTTTCTACCTCGCCAACGACGTGAAGCTCACCGTGTCCGGCGACAGCGTCCGCCCGGTGATCGAGGTCGAGCTCACCGACGCCTGGGTGTGGGACATGTACCGCAAGAGCCGGTTCGTGCCGAAAGTGCGTGTCCTGACGTTCAAGGACGTCAATGTCGAAGAACTCCCGGTCCCCGACCTCAGCATCTGACGCGCCCGACTCGACATGGTGGGCGCACCGACGGTGAGGATCGATCGATGAGTTGGACGGAGCGAACGGATCCCGCAGCACCCGATCCAGCCGCGCGCCGGTCGGCCGTTCGACGCATCGTGTCGATGGAGGTGGTGTCCGGCCTCGGTGACGGCGTCTTCTGGGTCGGGTTCGTGGCGTTGCTGTTCCGACTCGACGTGGGTGCGGTCGGTTTCGGTGTCGCCGTTGCCGTGCGCCTCGGGCCCCGCGCCCTGCTGGGCATCCCGGGTGGGGCAATCGCCGATCGGCTCGATCGGCGGCGACTGCTCGTGGCCCTCGACCTCGGACGAAGTGCGTGCATGGTCGCCCTCGCCGTGCTCGCGGACGACGGCTCCGGCGCAGCGCTGCCCATGCTGGTGGTGCTCGTCGCCTACGTGCTCGCCGCGCCCTATCGGCCTGCGCTCACCGCCGGTCTCGCGACCGTCGCGGGCGAGTCCGGACTCTCGACCGCGAACGCCAGGATCAGCACCGTCCGGCAGGTGATGACCTTCGTCGGCCCGCTGGTCGGCGCAGCGATCGTGCAGTGGTCCACGATCGAGGTCGCGTTCGTCGTGAACGCGGCGACGTTCGCCGTTTCCGCGATCCTGGTCGGTTCGGTGCGTGCACTGTCTGCGCCGAGCCGAGCGCGACGGCGCGACGGCTCGGTCGGCGATCGACCGTCGTCGCCGTGGGCGACACCCGGGCTGCTGGTCGTGGGCAGTCTGGTGGCGGTGATGTACGGCATCCGTGGGAGTGAGCTCGTGCTGTACGCGCTCGTCGCGGAGGACCAGCTCGGACTCGGCGGTGCCGGCGTCGGGGTGCTCGCAGGTGCGGTCGGGTTCGGCGCGCTGGCGGCGATGCCCCTCGCCCCGCGACTCGCCGACTCGCCACGGACCGACCTGATGCTCGGTGCATCGCTGGTGTTCACGGCGGTGCCGTTCGCACTGCTCGGCATCGTCCGCTCGCCGATCGTCGCGTGCCTGGCGCTCGCGGTGGTGGGCGCCTGTGTCGTGGTGTTCGAGGTGGTGTCCGTCGTGTTGCTGCTGCGCCTCGCCGACCATTCGTCGCTCGGCCTCGTCTTCGGGCTGATCGGCTCGATCAGCAATGGCGGCAAGCTGCTGGGGGCGGTGCTGGCACCGGTGGTGGTCGCGTGGGTGGGCGTCCCGGGAGCGTTCGTCGTGTGCGCCGCGATCACCCTCCTCGTCGCGGTCGTCAGCGCGGCGCCGTTGCGGCGGCTCCGGCAGGTCTCGGCCGCCGAGCAGGTCCGGGTCCGGCCGGTGGCCGTGGCGCTCGGCGGACTCCCGTTGTTCGAGGGTGCTTCGTCGGCAGCGCTGCAGCGGTTGGCGTCGGTGGTGCAGGAAGTGCCGTGCGCTGCCGGTGACATCGTGATCCGGCAAGGTGCGATCGCGGACGATCTGTTCGTGGTGCGCGACGGGGAGTTCGTCGCCACCGTCGATGGGCGACAGGTGAACGAACTGCGCCGCGACGACTGGTTCGGCGAGATCGGGCTGCTCCAGCAACGGCCGCGAACCGCCACGGTGACCGCGCGGACGGCCGGGACGCTCTGGCGGCTCCCCGGGCAGGCCTTCCTCGACGCGCTCGACGACGTCGCTGCCACACCGGCGAACCTGCTCGACGAGATGAACCGGCGGCTGCAGCGCCTCTGAACCGCTCCGCCGTTCGGCGTCTCGCGTGGGTGAGTCAGAACAGGGTGCGGGGCGGGGTGACGGGGGAGCTGAGGTCGATCTCCTCGCGGCCCATCATCGACCACCAGCTGGCGAACCCTCGCGTCGGACCCGGGCCGGGTTCGATGTCGAGCTCGATGTGCGTCGGGATCGGACCTGACTGTTTGCCGGGGTTCAACACCCAGGTGTCGCCGATGCGGTCGGCCCAGGCGCCGTCGGGTTTGAACG
Organism: Actinomycetota bacterium; assembly: GCA_026393475.1. Lineage (GTDB taxonomy): Bacteria > Actinomycetota > Acidimicrobiia > Acidimicrobiales > Ilumatobacteraceae > VFMC01. The sequence goes on along the minus strand of JAPLAA010000104.1, from coordinate 73,002 downwards.
GTGGTTGATGGACGTGCCCGGACAGGACGATGTCGGGGCGATGCTGATCGATCCATCCGACCAGGTCCGCGTCGCCGTAGTGGCGGCTGCCCGTCCAACACGTCGGTGACCCGACGGGTGGCCAGTGGTACACCCAGAGCCAACGCGCTGGTCGCCGCGCGCCATCGGCGGCGAGTTGGGCGTCGGTCGCATCGCGCCCGATCGGGCCGTCCCACCACGGACAGATGGTCACGAGTGTGTCGCCGTCGCCGGCGCCTTCGGATCCGTCCGACGGAAGCACGAGCGAGTCGCCGTCGGTGGGGATGCCGGCCGATCGCGCCGCGGCCAGCCACAGCGCCGCCTGTTCGCCGTTGGCGTCGGGTCCGGTGAGGTCGTGGTTGCCCGAGCTGACGACCACACGGCCAGCCTCGCGCAGCAGATCGAAGTAGCGCAGGATCACCAGCGACTGCGCCTCGAGCGGCAGCGCGGACGCGATGTCGAGGTGATCGCCGGCGATCACCACCAGGTCGTACTCGGACGCGACGCCCACCACCCAGTCGAGCTGGGGGAGCGAGTAGTGGAGATCGGAGACGAGGAGGAGGCGCACTGGTGGTTCCCGGACGGCAGGGCCGCACCGGCAGCCTAGGGCGTTCGTGGCCATGGGGCGGGGGTGCGGTAGCGTGCCGACCGTGCAGGTGCATGTGTGCGGAGTACGCGGATCGACACCCGCGCCAGGTGAACAGTTCGTCCGGGTGGGCGGGCACACGTCGTGCATCGCAGTGGGCCACGATCCCGACGAACGTCCGTCGCTCGTGCTCGATGCCGGAACCGGACTGCGGCACCTGTCGAGGGTGCTCGGCGGTGAGGCGTTCGTCGGGACCCTGCTGCTCGGCCATCTCCACTGGGACCACATGATGGGCCTGCCGTTCTTCGCCGCCGGCGACCGGCCCGACTCGCGGGTGAGGGTGATGGTGCCCGAGCAGGGCGAGGACGCGCTCTCGTTGCTGAGCCGGGCGATGGCCCCGCCGATGTTCCCGATCCTGCCGACCGACCTGCGCGGCGACTGGACCTTCGAGACCTACGACGAGACGACCTTCGACGCGGAGGGCTTCACGGTCACCGCCCGCGAGATCCCGCACAAGGGCGGGCGCACGATGGGGCTGCGCATCTCCGACGGCCGCTCGTCGCTCGCCTACCTGTCCGATCACTCACCACACGACATCGGCCCTGGCGCCGACGGACTCGGTGAACTGCACCCGGCCGCGGTCGAGCTCGCCCAGGGTGTCGATCTGCTCATTCACGATGCGCAGTACACGGCGCACGAATTGCCCGCCCGCATCAACTGGGGGCACGCCGCCGCCAACTACTCGGTCACCCTCGGCGCGGCCTGCAACGTCGGCCGCGTGCTGTTGTTCCACCACGACCCGTCGCGGACCGACGACCAGGTGTTCGCGATGGGCGAACAGCTCCAGGTGGAGGGCGGCCCGCTGGTGCAGGTCGCGGTCGAACGAACCGTGATCGCCCTCGGCGGATCGCGTTCGATCAGCTGATCCCGAGCCGCCAGGTGACGACCTGGTCGGCCTGCGCGGCGGCGTCGCCGTGTCCGGTGACCACCGCGATGAACGTGTCGCGATCGATGGCCCGGAGCACCGTGTCGCCTGCGGCGGTCACCGTCGCCGTGCGCGGGATGTCGCGGAGCAGGGCGATCTCGCCGAACGATTCGCCGTGGCCGAGCGAGCGCACGAACTCGTCGCGGATCGTGACGTCGACACGCCCGCTCTCGACGACGTAGAACCGGTCGCCCGGTTCGCCCTCCCCGAACACCATGCGGCCCGACGGCACGGCGACCTTCTCGGCCGCCTGCGCCAGCCGCTCGATGGCCTGCTCCGGGAGGACGGCGAACATCGGGACACCGCGGATGAGGTCGAGCCCGACGGGGGCGAGCACCTCGCGGTCGATGCGACGGAGGCCGGCGCTGCCGAGCAGCACCAGCACCGTGACGGTGCCGCCGATCACGGCCAGCCCGCCGCGCAGGCCGATCGTGTTGATGAACAACGGCATCAGCAACGAGCCGAGCGCCATGCCGCCGATGACCGCGCTCTCCATCGCACCGAAGACCCGCCCCATCACGGCATCGGGCACGAGCCGCTGCAGGATCGTGAAGGCGTTGACGTCGACCACGGAGTTGGCGAGCCCGATGAGCACCATCGCGATGATCGCCGAGGCGAGCGTCGGCCAGGCGGCCACGAGCAACAGCGGGGCCGACCACAGGATGACGCCGAGCCCGAAGTCGCGGGCGAGCCGGTTCCGTTGGGCGAGCAGGAGCGCCACCACGCCGCCGGCCAGTCCGCCGATGCCCGTCATCGCGTCGAGGAGACCGACGCCGCTCTCGCCGATGTCGAGCAGGTCGAGCGCGATCGCGACGCCGAACACGAGCGACGCCCCGGCCACCACCGTCTGCCCGCAGTAGAGGCCGATGAGCAGGCGGAGATCGCGGCTGCGCAGGATCTCCCGGTACCCGTCGCCCGCGCCCGCGAACATGCTCGTCGGACCGTCCGCCTCGTCACCGTCGCCTTGCTGACCGTCGACCGTGGAGCCCTCGGCGGCCCGGTCGGGCGTGCGCAGTCCCATGACGACGACCGCTGACCAGGCGAACGTCAGCGCGTCGAAGACGTACACCGTCGCGACGTCGGTGACCGCGAGCAGGACACCGGCGATCGCCGGGCCGATGAAGAAGCCGACGCTCTCGATGGTGCTCGACGCGACGTTGGCGGCGGTGAGCTCGGACGGGTGCTCGGCGAGCGTGGGCATGAGCGCCGCCTGCGCCGGGCGGAAGGGGGAGCCGACGAGCGACATCGCGACCGCGAGCACGTAGACCACGATCGGCGGCCCGTCGAACTCGATCACGGCTGCCGCTGCGCACACGAGCACCGCGCGCGACACGTCGGACGCGATCATCACCCGTCGACGGTCGAAGCGGTCGGCGAGCATCGACGAGAACGGGAGCACCAGTGCGACGAGCACGTACCGCACCGTGCCGAGCACGCCGACCGCGGTCGCGCCGCCCTGCGTGTACGCGTACACCGACGCGGCCACGGCGTACGCCCAGTCGCCGAGGACCGAGCCCACGAGGGCGATGTTCAATCGCCTCAGACCGGGGTTGCGGAACACCGCTGCGATCGCCTCACGCGACTCGCGCAACTGCTCACCTGCTCCGGCCATGTGGTCTCGCCCCCTGCTCGCTCACCGTCCTCGAGCGAGCACGGCGACACTAGTCAGCGGGACGGCGGGGCCGACACGGTGTGGGAGGAATCGGCGATCGTTGCGGGTTGACTGCCGCCGCGTCCCCCGACGAGGTCGATCGCCGCACGATGCCGCGATCGCGAACGAGCCGGAGGCACGACATGGGCGAACGACACCGACCGAACGACGCCGTCCCGGCGGGACGGCCGGCGGTCCGGCGCAGCAACCAGGCCCTCGGGCGGTGGGGCGAACTGCAGGCCGCGGCGTGGTACGAGCGACGAGGGTGCGTCGTCGTCGACCGGAACTGGCGATGCGACCGCGGTGAGCTCGACCTCGTGGTCCTCGACGGCGAGACGGTGGTGTTCGTCGAGGTGAAGGCGCGGTCGACCGATCGATTCGGGGCCGCCTCGGCAGCGGTCGGCGAGCACAAGCAGCAGACGCTACGGATGCTGGCGGCGCGATGGTTCGCCGAGCATCCGGACCGACGGGGCGACATGCGCTTCGACGTCGTCGCGATCACGGGAACCAGGCTGGAGTGGATCCCACACGCGTTCTGATGGCCGTCAGCCGAACGCGGTCCAGACCACCAGGGCGATGACGGCGATGACCGCTGCGGCGACGAAGACGAAGTCGGTCGTGCGGGCCACTCGCCTCCGGTTCGGGTTGAAGCCCATCAGCCTGCGCCGACAGCCGTCCGCGCAGCGGCGACCTGGTCGCCCTCGCCGTCGCGCTTGGATCGGCGGGCGACGAACCCGAGCCCGCCGAGCAGCGCCACCACGGCGATCGTGTTGATCGCGAAGTTCCGCTGCGCATCGGTGTGCACGAGCACGCACGGCTCGCGCTGGAAGGCCAGCGCGTCGCGACCCTTCGGCTGCTCGGTGAGGGCGGGCAGCGGTTCGTCGGGACGGGCATCACCCGAGAACAAGGTGTTGCAGTCCACCCGCTGTGACACCAACTGCTGCCCCTTGGGCGGCACGAGCACGGTGGGCGTCCAGTCGAGGCCGACGGGCACCGAGTCCTCCAACGGACGGCTCGCCCACACTCCGACGAGGATGACGTAGTAGGCGAGGATCGCGATCGCGATCAGACCCAGCCGCTTTGCAGGACGAGACATGGTGCCGAGAGCCTACTTCGGTCTCCCCTGTGCAGAACCTGCGCGGACCGGCGAAGGAGAGGTGCCGGCGGATCGTTGCCCGAATGGCGCCGGAACGACGACCGATCGGTAACGTCGCCGCGCGTGGAAACCATCGACGTCCAACGCACCGACGGCATCGTCACCATCACCCTCGACCGACCGGCGAAGAAGAACGCCATCAACGGGGTGATGTGGGACGAACTGCTCGCGACCTTCCGCGAGATCGGCGCGAGCAGCACCGACCGCGCGGTCGTGATCACCGGCGCCGGCGGGGCGTTCTGCTCCGGTGCCGACCTCACGGCCCGCGGTGACGGCCCGCAGGTGCACCAGTTGGCAGCCATGCGGCACGTGGCCGACGTCTGCCTCGCCCTCGCCCGCCTGCCCCAGCCCGTCATCGCAAAGGTGCGCGGCGTGGCCGTAGGGGCGGGGTGCAACCTGGCGCTCGGGTGCGACCTGGTCGTCGCGTCGACGAACGCCCGGTTCTCGGAGATCTTCGCCAAGCGTGGCCTGTCGGTCGACTTCGGTGGCACGTGGATCCTGCCTCGACGGGTGGGCCTGCACCGCGCCAAGGAACTCGCGTTCTTCGCCGACATCATCGACGCAGCGGAGGCCGAGCGCATCGGTCTCGTCAACCGGGTCGTCGACGACGCCGACCTCGACGCGTTCGTCGACGACTGGGCGCAGCGCCTGGCCGGCGGCCCGCCGCTCGCCGTGGCCATGACCAAGCGGATGCTGAACAACTCGATGAACGTCACCCTCGAAGAGGCGCTCGACGACGAGGGTGCGGCGCAGACGGTGAACTTCTCGACGCAGGACACCGTCGAGGCGATCCGTGCCTTCGTGGAGAAGCGGACACCGAAGTTCGAGGGTCGCTGATCGGCCCCGTCGACCGACGGTGCCCTGCCACCCGTTGAGGCGGGCGGGTCACTAGCGTTCGGGCCGATGTCCGTCCGCCGAAGCCTTCGCCGCGCGCCGCGGCCCGCGGCATGGCTGAGGTTCGGCACGGTCGTCGCGTTCGCGGTGCTCGCCGTCGTCGCCGGCCGGCCACTCGGGACGGTGATGGCGGGGGAGTTGCCCGACCCCGTACCGGTGCCGTCGCTGCCACCGATCGAGGATCAGGAGGCCGACAGTTCCCGGCTCATCCCGGTGCCCGCCGGTTGCGTGGCGCCGTCGGTCGAGCAGGTGGTGTTCATCGGCAAGATGATCATCAACGACGCGGTGACCGGGCGGTACGAGGTGGAACAGGTGCTGTCGGGTTCGATCGACGGGTTCTCGGTCGGCGGCATGATCGACGTCCGCTACGGCGACGAGGTGCGGTTCCTGTCGGTCGGCCAGCGCTACATCGTCGGCGCCGCCGTCGATCCCGACCTGCGGGTGCTCGCCTCCACCGTTCGCGCACCGGCGCCGCTGTTCGGCGGGAACGAGATCGCGGGCGCCGACGATGCCGACGTCGACTGCCCCCGGGTGGACACGCCGGTGCGCACCCTCCTGCTCGACGGGTCGAGCGTCGAGACCGGGGTGCTGACGCCGCTCAAGGACGCCGAGAGGCGCATCGTCAGGGCGATCCTGGCCCCGGTGGGCGCCGCGTTCCTGGTGCTGCTCGGGCTGGTCGTGGTGAAGCACCTGTTCTTCGCCCTCGGGCGGTCGCTGCGCGACCTGAGCCGCACCGATCGGCCGACGCGACGTCAGCGCCGGAAGGCGGCGACGTCGGGGCTCGACCGGATCGGCTGATCGTTCGGCTGCCGCCGCCGGTCGCCGTCAGAGGTAGTCGGCGCCGTCAGCGCCGGAAGGCGGCCGTGGCCGTGGCGCGGAGGTCGCTCACCGCGTGCGAGAGGCCCTCGGGGTCGCGGAACAGGGCGCTGCCGGCGACGAGGATGTTCGCGCCGGCGGCCGCTGCGCCGGCGATGGTGGCCGGTCCGATGCCGCCGTCGACCTCGAGATCGACACGGTCACCGAGACCGGCGCGCTCGATCATGTCGCGCACCTCGCGGATCTTGGGCTCCATGGTGCCGATGTAGGCCTGGCCACCGAACCCCGGGTTGACGGTCATCACGAGCACCATGTCGACGAGGTCGAGCACGTGGGCGATCGCGGACGCGGGCGTGGCCGGGTTGAGCGCGACCGAGGCCGTCGCACCGAGGGATGCGATGTTCGCCAGGGTGCGGTGGAGATGGGTGCACGCCTCGGCGTGGACGATGAGCCGGGAGCAGCCGGCAGCGACGTACTCGGCTGCCATCACGTCGGGTGTGTAGACCATGAGATGCGCCTCGAACGGCAGCGAGGTGTGCCGCCGGGCCGACGCGATCACCGACGGTCCGAACGTGAGGTTCGGCACGAACTGGCCGTCCATCACGTCCCACTGGATGCGATCGACCCCGGCTGCTTCGAGCGCGGCGACCTCCTCGCCGAGCTTGCTGAAGTCGACGGGGAGCACGCTGGGGGCGATCTCGATGCGCGGCCCGGATGTCGGGTCCGGCACGGGCGCGGAGGTCGGATCGGAGCTCGGATCGGAGGTCGGATCGGAGGGTTGACGGGTGGAGCCGGACACGCGAGCGAGGGTAGCCGTGCCTACGCTGCAGACGTGGCCTCGGTTCCCCAGCAGCACGTGCGGTTGCGCATCGAACAGGTGGTCGCGGGCGGTGATGGTCTCGCTCGTGAGGCGAGTGGTCGAGTGGTGTTCGTGCCCGGCGTGCTGCCCGGCGAGGAGGTTGCCGTTCGGCTCGTGACGGCCAAGCGCGACTTCGCCCGCGGCGAGCTCGTCGAGGTGCTCACCCCGGCGCCGGCACGGGTGTCCCCGCCGTGCGCCGCGCTCCGGCGGGGATGCGGCGGGTGCGACTGGCAGCACGCCGACCCGGCCCAGCAGGCGGCGCTCAAGGTCGAGGTCGTGCGCGAGGCGCTCCGACGGACCGCCAGGATGCCCGACGTCGACGTCACCGTCGGCGGATCGGTGCCGTCATCGGCGTATCGGACCTCGATGCGCGTCGCTGTCGACCGGGCGGGGCGGGTGTCGCTGCGACGGCCGCGCACCAACGAGCCGGTCCCGCTCGACCACTGCCTCGTCGCGCACCCGCTCCTCGACGAGCTCGTCCACGGTGCCCGCTTCGTCGGAGCCGACGAGGTGTCGCTCCGCGTGAGCGCGGCGACGGGCGAGCGGAGCGTCTGGTGGACCACCGCGAGGCCGGGCGAGCGGGTCGTGCCGGATGGTCTGGGGTCCGACGTCACCGTGGGGCCCGACGCCGTGGTGCACGAGGTGGTGGCCGGCCGCCGGTACCGGGTGAGCGGCGAGTCGTTCTTCCAGTCGGGTCCGGCGGCGGCGGAACTGCTGGTCGACACCGTCCGCGAGTCGGGGGGCGACACGCTGGCGGGCGCCCGAACGGTGCTGGACGCCTACGGCGGGATCGGGCTGTTCGCCGGCTCGTTGGCGACCACCGCGCCCGATGCGACGTTCATCGTCGTCGAAGGGTCGGCCGCGGCGTGCGCCGACGCGGCCGTGAACCTCGCCGATCTCGACGCCGAGGTGGTCTGCAGCCCGGTCGAGACGTGGACACCGTCGCCGGTCGACGTCGTGATCGCCGATCCGTCACGGCACGGACTCGGCCGTGATGCCACGGCGGTGTTGGTGGCGACCGGTGCGCCGATGGTGCTGCTCGTGGGGTGCGACCCGGTCGCGTTCGCCCGGGACGCGGCGCTGCTCGGCGAGGCCGGCTACCGGTTGACCCGGGCCACGACCCTCGACCTGTTCCCTCAGACGCACCACGTCGAGGTCGTCGGCCGGTTCGAACGGAACACGTCCGGGGGACCCGCGGATGAATCGTGATCCGGATCCGTCGCCACTCCGTACAGAAGGCGTGCGTGACGATCTGACAGCTGCGTCCGACCCGGGCCTCGTGCTCGCGTTGGCGCGGTTTCAACAAGAGGCGCTCGGCGAGGTGTACCGCCGGCATGCCGGGGCCGTGTTCGGCCTGGCACGCCGGATCCTCTCCGACCAGGCCAGGGCCGAAGAGGTGGTGCAAGAGGTGTTCCTCCGCCTCTGGAACCATCCCGAACGATTCGATCCCGAGCGCGGCAGCCTGCGCAGCTTTCTGCTGGCACAGGCGCACAGCCGCTCGGTCGACGTGCTCCGCTCGGAGTCGTCGCGCCGCAAGCGCGAAGAGCGCGATGCCCGCGAGGCGGCCGAGAGCGGCTACGACCTCGACCGAGCGGTGTGGGATCTCGCCCTCGCCGAGCACGTCCGAGCGGCGATGGAGAAGCTCCATCCCGGCGAGCGGGCTGCGGTCGAGCTGGCATACTTCGGCGGTCGTACGTACCGCGAGGTCGCCCTCGAGCTCGGCGAGCCCGAAGGCACAGTGAAGAGTCGGATCAGGATCGGGTTGAAGCGTCTGCGCGCCGAGCTCGCCTCCTCGGGTGTGACGGTGGGTGACGCATGAGCGCTGAAGAACTCGAACTCGACGAACTGCTCGGCGCCTACGCGCTCGATGCCGTCAGCGACGAGGAGCGTCGTGCCGTCGAGCAGTACCTCCTCATCAGCCCCCGTGCCCGGCAGGAAGTGGCCGAGCACCGCGAGGTCGCCACGATGCTGGCGTGGTCGGGCATGGCGGCACCCGACGGGTTGTGGGATCGCATCGCTGCGAACCTCGAGAGCTCCGGTGAGCCGCCCCGTCCGACGGGGCAGCTCGCCTCGGTGATGGCCCTCGACGACGACCGGCGCGAGCGCTCGGCGTCGCGCGCCGCCGCTCGCCGGTGGCGGACGGCCGGGTCATGGGTGGCGGCGTCTGCCGCGGCGGCGATCGTCGCCGTCGTCGCGGTCACGGTGATCGCCGGTGACGAGACCGACCAGCAGCCGTTGGCCGCGGCCGTGTCCGACGCCCGAGCCGACCGCGACTCGCAGTTCGCCCAGCTCGCCAACGCCGACGGCGTGGTGGGTGCCGAGGTGATCATCGACCAGGACGGTCACGGCTTCCTCCTCGGTGAGGGCCTGCCCGCACTGGCATCCGACCAGACGTACCAGCTGTGGGGCGTGATCGGTGAGCAGGTCATCTCGCTCGGCGTGCCCGGCACCAACCCGGAGAGCGAACTGTTCAGCTCGGACGGCGAGCCCGTCTCGCAGCTCGTGGTGACGATCGAGCCCGCCGGTGGCGTGGTGTCGAACGGCAACCCCGACGGCGCCTTCGCCGGCACGGTGGCGTCTGCCTGATCAGCACTGATCAGCGCTGATCCGAATGGATCAGCGCTGCATCAGAGCTTGGCCATGCGTCGCTCGACCCGGTCGAGGAACGCGACCCGGGCGCCCTGGCTCGCACGGTCGATCGTGTAGAAGGCGATCCAGTGCGTGCGGCACCGGACGTTGCACGCGAAGCGCAGCGCTCGCGTCATCGTCCGCTTGCCGGTCTCGCCCTCGATCGCGTTGACCCACTTCGACGAGCCGTGGCTCGTGACCGCCACCAGCGAGTGGATGTTGCGCAGCAACGGGCGGATCCGGTTGGCGCCCTCGGGCAGATCCCAGGCGACGCCCATCACCCAGACGCGGTCGAACCAGCCCTTCAACATGGCCGGCTGCCCGGCCCACCAGGTGGGGTAGACCATGATCAGGGTGTCGCACCAGCGGAGGTTCTCGACGTAGCCGGCGATGTCGGGGCGCAACTCGGGACGCTGCCGGTGGTCGGTGAGGTGCACCGCTCGGTCGTGCTCGTCGAGTTCGGGGCGGAAACCCTCGGCGTAGAGATCGCTCACGCGGACCTCGTGACCGGCCCGCTCGAGACCGGCGAGCACGCGCTGGAGCGCCGAACCGATGAACGACTCGTGGGTGGGATGGCAGAACACGACGTAGCTCTTCACAGCGACCTCGCCATCTTCTCGACCTTGTCGAGGAACCGATCGCGCTTCGCGACGCTGATCGTGTCCATCCCGTACAGCGGCAACCATCGGCTCCGCGTGCCCCAGCCGGTACTCAGGCGGAGGGCGCGCTTGATGGTGCGACGGCCGTTGTCGTTGATGGTCTTGATGTAGCGCCACGGAGAGCCGTAGGTGGTGATGCCCACCAGCCGCTGCACGTTGGTGAGCCCCGGGCGCACCTTGTTCTGCTCGTTGAACACGAACCCCACGCCGGGCACCATCACCCGCTCGAACCACCCCTTGAGGATCGCCGGCACGGAGCTCCACCAGGTGGGGTAGACGAAGACCAGGGTGTGGGCGTCCTTGAGGTCGGCGATGTGCTCGGCGACCAGCGGATCGACGACCGGCAGGTTGCCGTGGTACGCCTCGCGTTCCTCCGCGGTCATCGCCGCACGGAACCCCTCGGCGTACAGGTCGTGCACGGTGACCTGGTGACCCGACGACTCCAGACCGAGCTGCACCCGAGCGGCGATCGCATGGCTGAAGCTGGTGGGGTTGGGGTTGGCGACGATCACGACGGCCCGCATGTGCATGCGAACCTACCTGTCGTCGCGTCGGGGGGAGATCATCGCCCTGTGACTGTCCGGTGAACAGCCGGTCTGCGCCAGTCGGGCGCCGGTCGGGCGCCGGTCGGGGTCAGCGCCCGCCGCTCACGTCGATGAACGTGCCGGTGACGTAGCTCGCCTCGGCCGACGCGAGCCAGAGCACGGCACCGGCGACCTCGTCGGGGTGTCCGGAGCGGGCCATCGGCACGGTCGGCGCCATGCGCTCGAGCCGCCCGGGCGGGGCATGGTCGTGGAAGTCGCTCTCGATCAGGCCCGGGCGGACGCCGTTCACGCGGATGCCGACGGTGGCGAGCTCGCGGGCGAGTCCGATGGTCATCGTGTCGAGCGCGCCCTTCGAGGCCGCGTAGTGCACCCATTCGCCGGCCCCGCCGAGGACCGCGGCCCGCGACGACACGTTGACGATCGATCCGCCGGCGCCGCCCCGGTCGGTCGCGAGTCGCGACACCGCCTCGCGTGCGCAGATGAACGCACCCGTCACGTTCACGGCCCAGAGTCCGGCCAGCATCGACGAACTCACGGTGTCGATCGACCCGTAGCCGCCGGCGATCCCGGCGTTGTTCACCAGGACGTCGAGCCGTCCGAAGTGCTCGTCGCAGGCGCGGAACATCTCGACGACGGAGGTCTCGTCGCCGACGTCGGCCCGCTGCACCAGCACGGTGGCGCCGGCGGCGCGCAGTTCGTCCGCGAGCGAACCGACGTGGTCGCCCGGTGTCACGTGGTTGAGGACCAGGTCGTAGTCGGCCGCCGCGGCTCGGGCGATCGCCGCGCCGATGCCGCGGGCGGCGCCGGTCACGATCATCACGGGACGCTCGATCATCGTGCACCTCCGGGTTCGAGCGAGGCGCGGAGACGCTCGCGGATCGTCGGCCACTCGGCCGGGATGACGGAGTAGGCGGCGGTGTCGCGGGAGGCGCCCGGCACGGATTCGGATCCTGCCGCGGCACGGTGGTTGCGCATCACACCTTCGAAGGTGGCGCCGAGCCGCTCGATCGCGCGACGGCTGCGCTCGTTGCGCGCGTCGGTGCAGATCGCCACCCGCGCCGCCTGCCACACGTCGAAGGCGTGACCGAGCAGCAGGAGCTTGGCCTCGCTGTTGATCGCGCTCCGCTGGGCGTCGGTCGCGAGCCACGTGCCGCCGATCTCGACCTCGACCGGCGTGTCGCGGCCAGGCCACCACACCAGGTTGAGGAAACGGGTGCAGCCGACCAGGGCCCCGTCGGCCATCCTCCGTTGGACGAACGGGACGACCGTGTCGGCGGCGGCGTCGTGCAGGAGTCCGTCGATGTAGCTCGTCATCGAGCCGATGTCGTGCGGGACGAGGGTGTGCCCGAACGTGGACCGGTCGCCCGCAGCGGTCAGCAGGTCGGGGGCGTGGCTCCTGTCGAGCGGTTCGAGCAGCACGTGCCTGCCGCGCAGGGCGAAGGGTTCGAGGCGCATCGGGCTCCAGCATCGCACTACGGTCGATCGACATGCGGGTGGTTTCGTGCAACAGCTTCGGTCCCCTCACCGATCTCGCGATCGAGGAGCGCGACCCGTGGCCGCTCGGACCCGACGACGTGCGGATCGCGGTGTCGGCCGCCGGGGTGAACTTCGTCGACGCCCTGTTCGTGCAGGGCCTGTATCAGATCAAGCCGCCGCTGCCGTTCGTCCCCGGCAACGAGATCGCCGGTGTGGTCAGCGAGATCGGCGCCGATGTCACCACGCTCCAGGTGGGCCAGCGCGTGTTCACCAACGTCGGCCTGGGGGGCTACGCCAGCGAGGTCGCCGTGCCGGCCAAGCGCGCCGTGCCCACCCCCGATTCGATGACCGACGGACAAGCGGCGACGTTCACGCAGAGCTACTCGACCGCGTGGTTCGCGCTCGTGAAGCGGGCCCGGGTCTCGGCTGGCCAGTCGATGCTCGTGCTGGGTGCGGGTAGCGGCGTGGGCCTGGCCGCGGTCGACGTGGGCAGGTCGCTCGGCATGACGGTGATCGCCGCGGCCTCGTCGGCCGAGAAGCGGGCGGCGGCCACGGCGCGCGGGGCGGCAGCCGTGATCGACTCGAGCGCGGAGGACGTCAAGACCCGAGCGAAGGAGTTCGCCCAGGAGCTCACCGGTGACGGCACCGGCGTCGACGTCGTGTACGACCCGATCGGTGGCGCACAGGGCGAGCAGGCGCTGCGCGCGCTGCGCGAGGACGGGCAGTTCCTCGTGATCGGGTTCGCCTCCGGCGCGATTCCACAGCTGCCCGCCAACCAGGTGCTCCTGCGCAACCGGCGGGTCACCGGTGTCGACTGGGGGGCGTGGGTCGGTCGCCACCAGCAGGAGAACAACGAGATGCTGGCCGACATCGTCGCGGCGATCGGCGACGGCCGCCTGTCCCCGGTCGAGCCGATCGCGTATCCGCTCGACCAGGCTGCGCAGGCGCTGCAGGACCAACTCGACCGCAAGATCGTGGGCAAGACCGTCCTCGTCCCCTGACCAGGGGTCGAAGCACCCCTCAGCTGGGCGGGATTCCGGAGAAATCCCCGAATCCCTGTATTTCGAGGGTGTCCCCGCACCACTGTTGGACGTGATGACGGACGACCTCTCCGCAGTGAGCGACCAGCACCTCGAGCGACTGCTCGGCACCCTTCGGCTCCCGGCCGTGCCAGCACCGGTGCACGACCGCCTGCTCAGCCTCTACGCGGCCCACCGGGCAACCCTCGAGCCCACGGGCGTCGGGGCCGTCCTCACCGGTCTCCGGCGGCGCATCGAGGCCGTCCTGCAGACCGACACGTGGGGCGGCATGGTGCTCGCCGGTGCCCGCGGCGCCGGCGGCGATCGCCAACTCCTGTTCAGCGCCGACGGCGTCGACGTCACGATCCACATCCAGCCGGGAACCACCGGCACCGCCCACCTCGACGGCATGGTGCTGCACGCCGACGGCGCCGATCACCGCGACCCGGTGCGGGTCGAACGTTCCGGCGAGGTGGTCGCCTCGATCACCACCACCGACGAGGGCACCTTCCGGGTCCGCGACCTGCCCCGCGGCGACTACACGCTCGTCATCGAACTCGACGACCTCGACGTCGTCGTCGGCCCCATCGAGCTGGTCAACGCCTGACCCCCATGTCCGACGCCGCCGCCCTCGCGCTCGCCGAGCACCTGCTCGCCGATGACGACCTGGTCGGTGCGCGCCCCGGCGGCCGCACGCTCGCGGGTGCCTTGGCGGAGATCGGACGCCGCCTCGGCGACCATCCCGGCCGCGCTGCGATCGCCCTGGCCAGGCTCGAGGAGCTCGCAGTCGCCCACGACGCAGCCGACGTCGCCGCTCGATCGGTCTACGTGCGTGCCCAGGCGACGGCGATGACGGGCGATCTCGCGGCGGCGCTCGATCTGATCGATGTCGCTGCCCGACGCTTCGCCGAGGTGGGATTGCCGGGTGGCGCGCTGCGGACCGATCTGGGCCGCATCAACGTGTTGAACGAGACCGGCCGTCACGACGAGGCCCTCGACACCTGCCATCGCCTGGTGCACGTGCTGTCGACCCGTCCGCCGGCAGACCTCTCGACGGAGGAGGTGCTCGAACTCCTGGCAGCGGCCGAGCAGAACCGCGGCCTGTGCTGCGAGCTCACCGGTCGCTGGCTCGAAGCGCTCGAGGCCTATGCCCGCGCCGAGGCGGGATACGCACGCCTCGACGACCAGGCGAGCATCGGCGAGGTGTTGAACAACCGCGGTCTCGTGCTGCTCGCCCTCGGCAGGATCGGCGAGGCGCGGGCGGCGTTCCGCAGTGCGCTCGACAAGCTCGACGACGACGACCGCCCGCTGCGTGCGATGGCCACCAACGGCCTGGCCGAGACCCTGCTCGCGGGTGGCGACTACGTCGGCTGTCTCGATGCGCTCGCCGATGCGAAGGAGTTGCTCGAGGATCTCGACGCGCCGATGCCCGAGCTCGACCGATCGCTCGCCGCTGCCCGTGCGTACGAGGCGCTGAACCTCTCCCGCGAGGCGCTCGCGAACTACGAGGAGGCCGAGCGATTCGCTGCGTCCGGCGGCGCCGCGGTCGAGGCCGCCCGCGCGGTGTGGGGTGCGGCCCGACTCCGCTTCGAGCTCGGCGACACCGAACGTGCTGCCGCCGATCTCGGCCGCGCCCTCGACGCGTTCCGCCAGGCGGGGCACGGACAGTGGCTGGCGCTGGCGCTGCTCGATCGGTCGGCGATGCTGCACCGCGAGGGCGACATCGCCGCTGCGCTGGCCGATGCCGAGGAGGCCGCATCGATCAGCGCCTCCAGCGACGCCCGGATCGAGCTCGTGCGGGCGCATCTGGCGATCGCCGAGCTCCGCGACGACGCCGGCGACCCCGCAGGTGCCGACGCCGCGATCGCCGCAGCGGTGGCGGCGGGAGAGCGGGTCGAGGTGGCGCCGGTGTCACTCCTGGTCGATCAGACCGTGGGCCGCCGGCTCCTGGAGCGGCGAGATCTGGGGGCTGCCCGAGACTGTCTCGAGCGCGCTGCGCAGACGGCCGAGCTGCTGCACGCGGATCTCGACGGTGCGGTGGTCGGCCAGCGCTTCATGCTCGACAAGCTCGACGCCTTCGACGCCCTGATCGAGCTCGCCCTCGTCGACCCGACCGTCGCCGACGACCGTCGCGGCGCCGAGGTGCTCGCGGCCACCGAGCGAGCGCGGCGCCGTCGCCTGGGCGAGCTCCGTCACCGAGCCGCGGCAGCACACGCCGCTGCCGACGACGGCGAGGTGGCGACCGAACTCGATGCCGTGTACGCCGAGATGCTGAATCCTGCGCACGCCGATCGCGAGCGCTTCGAGCGGCTCACCGAACGCGCTGCCGATCTCGAACTGCGCCTCAGCAGGGCGCGGCTCGACGTGGCCCGTCACGATCGTGGTGTCGGTGGGGCATCTCCCATCTCCACCGGCACCCCGATCCAGGTCGACGAGCTGATGTTGCCCGCCGGTGACACGGTGCTCAGCTGGTACTGCCTCGGCGACCAGGTGCTCGCGCTCGTGATCGCCGACGGCGAGGTCACCGTCCGCCATGTGCCCTCGTCCCGGGCCGAGGTCGTCGATGCCGTCGCCCGACTCGACGCACAGTGGCAGCACCTCCATGCCGACGCCCAGCTGCTGGCCCGGCACCACGATCGTTTCGAGCGTGCGGCCCGCCGCGTGCTCGGTGAGCTGTACGACATGCTGGTGGCGCCCGTCGCCGACCTGCTGCCCACGGCCCCGGCGGCCTCGTTGGTCGTCGCGGCGCACGGCCCGCTCCAGCAGGTTCCCGTCCACGCGCTCCACGACGGCGAGCGATACCTGATCGAGCGGTTCACGGTGTCGACCACGCCGAGCGTGGCGGACTACGTCACCCGGACCGCGTCGAAGCATCCCGGCGGTCGGTCCCTGGTGATCGCCGCCTCCGACGCGACCACGCCGGCGATCGACGCCGAGGGTCGTGCCGTCGCCGCCCACCTGTCCGACGTGTCGCTGCACCTCGGCGACGTGGCCACCGCTTCGGCACTGCTCGGCGGTGCGTCGGGAGCCGCCGTCGTCCACCTCGCGTGCCATGCCCTGTTCCGCCGCGACAACCCGATGTTCTCCTCCCTGCGGCTGGCCGACCGGTCGATCCGCGCGAACGAACTGCTCGACCTCGACCTCGCCGGAGCGCTCGTCACGCTCAGCTCGTGCGACAGCGCACGCAGCCATGCCGGCCACGGCGAGGAACTCGTCGGCCTGATGAGGGCCGTCCTCGGCGCGGGCGCGCGGACGCTCGTCGCCTCCCTGTGGCCGGCCGACGACACGACCACACATCGTGTCGTCGACGGCTTCTATGCCCGCCTGCGTGAGCTCGGGCCGGCCGCTGCGTTGCGGGAGACGCAGTTGGCCCAGCTCGCACAGACACCCCATCCGTACTACTGGGCACCGTTCGTCGTGATCGGCGGACGATGACCATGGATCAGCCCGAGAAGGATCCACACCACATGAGCACCATCCGTGCAACCCATCACCACCGACCTCCGTCGGCCCCCCGACGACCGATGCGGCCGTCCCTGCTGGGCCGCGCCGTGGTGGCGGGTCTCGTCGCGCTGAGCGCGACGACGTTCACCGTCGGGTCCACCGTCGCGCCCGCCGCTGCCGACGTGCTGCCGGCGGCACACGGGTTGATCGTCGGACTCGTCGAGGGCGCCACGATCGACGAGGTGAACGCTCGCCAGGGCACCGTCACGATCGGCTCGTTGCCGGCGCTCGACGCCTACCTGGTCGACTGGACCGATGGTCGTCCCGCAGACGCCGTCGAGGCAGCGTTGGCGCTCGATCCCGCCGTCGACTTCGTGAACCCGAACCAGACCGTGCGCACGCCCGAGGTCGCCTTCTCCGGTCGCATCTACAAGTGGGCGACCGCGGCGCCGGGCACCGGCACCGAGCAGTGGGCGGCGACAGCGCTCGGCCTCGACGCGGCCCACGCGGTCACCACGGGCGCGGGCATCACGGTGGCCGTGGTCGACACCGGCATCGATCTCGCCGACCCCACCTTCGCCGGTGTCGTCGCTGCCGGTACCGACTTCGTCGACGGCGACTCGGTGCCGTCCGACGATCGCAACGGCATCGACGAGAACGGCAACGGCGAGATCGACGAGGCGGCCGGTCACGGCACGTTCGTCGCCGGCCTCGTGCACCTGGTGGCACCGTCCGCTCGGCTGATGCCCGTGCGGGTGCTCGACTCCGACGGCAACACCGACACCTTCACCCTGGCGACGGCGATGGTGTGGGCGGCCGATCATGGGGCCGACGTGGTGAACCTCAGCCTCGGCCAATCGGGTTCGTCCACGTTGTTGAAGGATGCGGTCGATCACCTGTGGGACCGTGGCGTGCTCGCCGTGGGTGCCGCCGGCAACGAGGGCCGTTCGCGTGATTCGTTCCCGGGTGCGGCGAAGTGCGCCATCGACGTCACCTCGACGGGTCGTACCGACGTGATCTCCGAGTTCGCCAGCACGAGCTCGAACATCGACGTCGCTGCGCCGGGCGAGGACCTCGTCAGCAACTTCCCGTTCAGCGGCACCGGATGGGCCTCGTGGAGCGGCACCTCGATGTCGGCGCCGCTCGTGGCCGGCGAGGTCGCGCTGCTCCGGTCGATGCGGCCCGACCTGAACCTCGGCACGATCGCCCGCGTCGTGGTCCGCTCGGGACCGCTGGCGATCGGTGCGACCGGCAGCATGAAGGGGATCCGCAGGATCGACATCGCTGCCGCTGTGGTGCGAACCGCCACTGCCCGCCCGCTCACCTCGGACTGCCTCCAGTGAGCGCCGTCGCCGACCTCCTCGACCAGCCCGGGCAGGCGATCCCGGTGCCCGTCGCGACGACCGCGCCCTCGGATCAGCGGCTCGTGGCCGACCGGTCGCCCCGCGCGATCGACGTGCTGGTCGTCGGACCACGCCTCACGAGTGTGGGCCTGGTGTCGGCGTTCCCCGCCGATCGCTACGCCCTCCGTGCTGTCGCCGACACCGGCGCCGCAGCCCTCGAGTTCGCTCGCGGGCATCGCCCCGACGTGATCGTGGTCGTGTTGTCACCGTTGGACGAGCCGGCCGAGGTGATCGACCGACTCCTGGCACGCGCCGACGCAGGTCCGATCGTCGCCGTGTTCGTCGAACCTCCGACGCGTCCCGTCACCATGGCCGTGATCGAACGGCGAGTGGCCGGTTTCCAGCTCCTCGCCGACGGTGCCGATGCGATCGTCGCGGCGGTCGAGGCGGTCCGTCGCGGACAGCCGGCGCTGCACCCGATGGCCACGCAGTGCCTGCTCGACGCCTGGAACCGCCGGACGGCGGCGACCTCGGCGACCGACGTGCTGACCGCTCGCGAGCACGAGGTGCTGCGGCTGGTGGTCGGCGGACTGCAGAACAAGCAGATCGCTCGCCGGCTCGCGATCACCGAGGGCACGGTGAAGTGCCATCTGTCGCGGATCTACCAGGCGATCGGCGTGCACTCGCGCACCGAGGCAGCGCTGTGGCTGGCCGAGCACGAGACGTGCGACGACACCGTCCCGCTTCAGCGGTCGGCGTCGTAGGTCGTCGCGAGTACGGCTCGCAGCCGATCGAGGCACCGGCCCCGCGTGGGGCCGAGGCTGCCGATCGGCATGCCGAGGCGCGTGGCCGCCTCCTCGTATGTGATGCCCGAGAAGTAGAGGGTGGTCAGCACTTCACGGCACCGTGACGACACCAGCTGCAGCCCCTGGTGCACCCACTCGACGTCGGCGGCGAGCTGATGGACGCGGTCGTCGTCGGCCGCCACGTCGGCCGTGCCGCTGTCGATCGCACCGGTGCCCGAGTCGCCGCTGAACACGTCGCCCTGGGTGCGTTCACCCAGCGACCGTTCGCGGGCCCGGCGCTCGATGATCCGGATCGACTCGCGCTTGGCCACCGTCGACAACCACGCGCTGATCCGGCCGGGCGTCTCGATCGTGTCGACGGCGCGCAGGAGTGCCGCGAAGCTGGCCTGGGTGACGTCGGCCGCGTCGTCGGGTGAGAGACCGAGGTTGAGCGGGATCGCATGGACGAGTCGTTCGTAGCGCGCGACGAGGGTGCCCCATGCCCGTTCGTCGCCACGGCGGCACCGTGACAGCAGTACCTCGTCGTCGACCACGGCACGCATGCTACGGGGTCGTGTCGGGAGCGGATCCCGTCTCGGTGGGGGATGTCCGTGCGCGTGCGGTACCCCTCACCTGCCACGATGATCCGGTGACCGCTACCGACGACGACACCACCCTGTCGGCCGGTCGCGTCGCGCCCTGGCTCGAGCAGATGATGGCGGCGCTCCGGGGTGCGGGCGAGACGGACGTGCCATGTGGTGAGTGCGTCGCCTGCTGTTCGTCTCGGCAGTTCGTGCACGTGGAACCCGACGAACGTGCCGCGCTCGCCCGCATTCCCGAGGAGGTCCGCTTCCCGACTCCGGGCATGCCGGCCGGCCATGTCGTGCTCGGGTACGACGAGCAGGGCCGGTGCCCGATGCTCGGCGATCGAGGGTGCACGATCTACGAGGACCGACCGCGAGCATGTCGCGTGTACGACTGCCGGATGTTCGTGGCCACCGGTGTCGAGCCCGACCGCGACCAACCGGCGATCGTTCGACAGGTGCGTCGCTGGCGGTTCGAACCGGAGACCGCCGAGGACGCAGGGGTGCTCGCAGCGCTCCGCTCGGTGGCAGCGGTGCTCGACGATCCCGCGGCGTATCCCGGTGGACGGGTGCCGTCGCGGGCATCGCAGCGGGCCGCCATCGCCGTCGGCCTGCACGAGCTCGGTCGTGGTGCCACACCGATCGCGCCCGCCGCGGTGCGCGTCGAGTTGACGCGCCGCAGCGGCTGAACTGGCGTCAGCCAGGGCCGGCCGGCGTCCGCCCGATGTCAGCTCGACAGGATCGTCTCGATCGGTGCGACGGGCACGGTCCCGACCAGCCATCCCTCGTCGTCGGCCGGGAGGGTGCGGTAGTACTCGAGGCGTGGGCGGTCGTCGGTGAGGACCGGGCCGTCACCGATCGCCGCGCGCAGTGAGGCGTCGTCCGCTGTGAACATCCCGGCGAACGCACTCCAGTCGACGATGCCGACGTCGCCGAGCACGGGCTGCCACGCGGGGTCGGCGAGTCGCGACTGCACCGCCGCCGGGTCGATGGTGATCGGCTCGTTCGAGCCGACGAGCATCGAGCCGCCCGCCCACGCGGTGACGTGGGGGAACACCGACAGGAAGCTGCGCACGATCATCCGGTAGTCGCGGGTGTTGGCCTGCGGTGCCCACTGCACCATCACCCCGCCCGGTGCGAGCGCGTCGCGGGCGAGCTCCCAGTACTCCACCGACCAGAGCTTGCCTGCGCCGGCATGCGTCGGCGGGATGACGTCGGCGGTGATCACGTCGTAGCGATCGTCGGTGAGCAGCAGGTGGTTGCGTCCGTCGTCGACCCGGATCTCGACGTTCGGGCGGTCGACCACGTCGTGGTTCGCGTCGGCGAGGAACCGGGCGCCCTCGACCACCTCGGCAGACAGCTCGACGACGGTGATGCCGATGCCGGGTGCACGGCTCATCGCACCGGGGCTGACGCCGCCGCCGAGGCCGACCACGAGCGCCGAGCGCGGGTCGGGGTGCACGGCCACCGGCAGGGTGCCGAGCAGCCGGTGGTAGGCCACCATCTCGGGCGAGGTGTTGGCCTGGTGCTGGCCGTCGACGTACATCACGAGCGCATCGCCGGCCCGCTGGATCGACACGGTGGTCTGCGCGTCGTCGGCCATCCACACGAGCTGCTCGCCCGGGAAGCGGTGGTACATCACCGACACGTACGGATCGGGCACGAGCGTGACGCCGACCAGAGCCGTGACCGCGGCAGTCGCCCCGGTCCACACGAGGGCGCGGGGGCGGGGAAGCGCGGCCCACGCGAGTGCGATGCCCGTGGCGACGACGGCGAGCGCGAGCAGGACGAGGCTCGTGCGGGTGCCGAACACCGGCACGAGCACGAACCCGGCGAGCAGCGATCCGGCGATGCCCGCGGCGACGTTGCAGGCGTAGAAGGTGCCGACCCGGGCGCCGCTGTCATGGCGATCGGTGCCGACCCACAGCTCGACGCCGAGCGGGAACGCGAGCCCCATCAGGAACGTGGCGGGCAACATCGCGAGCGCGCTCGCGACGATGACGAGGGTGAGCGACCCGGTGCCGATCACGTCGTCCGCGCGGTTGATGACGCCGTAGGTCTTCGACAGGAGGAAGAACGAGGCGAGCGCAGTGAGGCCGGTGCCGACCTCGACGAGCGCGAGCATCCGCAACCCCGACCAGCGGCGCAGGATCGGCCCGGCAACCGCCGAGCCTGCGGTGATGCCGACGAGCACCGTGGCGAGCATCACCGTGAAGGCGTAGGTGCTGCTCTCGAGGAACAGCACGAGCTCGCGGAACCACACGACCTCGAGCGCGAGCGTGACGAACCCCGACACCGCGAAGGTCGCGAGCACGAGTCGCTGCACGGCGGGGGAGAGCGACGCGCCGGACGTCGCTGGTTCGAGCGTCGTGGCAGTCTCTGCGATCCGGGTCATGGCCGTCTCGGAAGGGGCGACGCGGTCCCAGCGACGCGCTGCCACGACGGCCACCGCCCCGGCGGCGATGTTGACGAGCGCGGCCACGAGGAACGTGCGCTCGAGGCCCCACCATCCGATCAACCAGAAGCCCGATGCGACGGTGCCGATCACGGCGCCCCCGGTGTTCACCGCGTACAGCGCGCTCACCCTGCTACCGAGGGGTCCGCTGCGCAGCAACGACGATGACACGATGAGTGGCATGCTCGCCCCCATCAGCGTGGCGGGCACGAGCAGGACGCCGAACGTCAGGACGAAGCGCACCATCGTGAGCACGCCGAGCGAGTCGGTGACGGACCCGGCGAACCACACGTAGATGGCGCCGGCGAGGGAGAGCAGCAGCGGGGTGACGATCGCGAGTGCACCGGAGGCCACCTCGAACACGCCGTACCACAGGATCGGCCGTTCGGTCCGACGGCTCAGCCGCCCCGCCCACCACCCGCCGAGCGCGAGCCCGCCGAAGAACGCGGCGAGCACGGTGGAGACGGCCTGGACCGTGACCCCGAACGTGAGCGACAGCTCGCGCAACCACAGTTGCTGGTAGACGAGGCCGCAGGCTCCGGTGACGAGGAACAGCACCAGCACCACGGCGAAGCGAGACCGAACGCTGTCGTGGGATCCCTTCTCGGTCACGTCGTCACGCTATGCGACCCTTCCGTGTCGGTGGGGTGCAGGCGATGGAGTTCTCGTCGGACGAGCCGGCTGTGACAGGGGTGGATCGACCGACCGGCGCGCGCGACTCGTCAGGCGCGCGGGTCGCGGCCCAGCCAGGCGAGCAGTCGCTCCTGGTCGGTCGCGTCGGCCGGCGCGGGCACCTCGGGGCCGATCACGCCGGGCATGCGCATCGCTTCACCGAACCCGGCCGCGTCGGTGCGGATGCGCTCGATCTCGTGCGGTTCGATCGTCTCGTGCTCGCCGAGCCCGGTGGCACGGGCGATGTCCCAGCGGTGCAGCACGAGGTCGAAGCTGTAGAACTGGTCGACGGTGGCACCGAAGGTCGTGGGCCCGAAGTAGCCGTCGTAGGAGAAGTCGGCGCGGGCCGGGTCGTCGAGGGCGTCGGCCGTCGCTGCCCGCACGAGCGGCCACGCGGCCAGCGGCCCGAGGCCATCGATCGTCGGGCGTTCGAACCCCATTCGGCCGAGCAGGTCGAGTTCGGTCTCGACCACGTGGCCGACGACGTCGAGCGCCGTCCAGCCGTCGCACGGCGATGCCGCGTCCCAGCGGTCGGCGGGAACGGCAGCGATCAGTCGGTCGAAGCGTTCGGCGTGATGGCAGAAGCGGGCGGCGGGGGTCATCGGCCCATCGTCGCGACCAGCGGCGCCGACGTCTTGAACGGATCGGACATGTCGGGGAAGGTGGGAAACCACTGGTCGAGGAACCGACGAACGGTGAGTCCGGTGAGCGCGCGGCAGTCACGCGACAGGTGCGCCTGGTCGGCGTACCCCGCCGCGCTCGCCAGTTCGGCGAGGGACCCCGCCGTGGTGCCGGTCGCCTGTTCGCGCACGGCGAGGAATCGTTGGAACCGGAGCTGACGGCCGAGCATCGCCGACCCGTGTCCGAACGTGTACAGCAGCCGGCGGTGGAGGTGCCGCGGCGTGATGCCGGCCACCGTCGCGAGTTCGGACTGCAGGACCCGCGGGGAACGCACGAGGAGATCGGTCATCGAGTCGACGAAGCCGAGTGCATCGGGGTCGACGCTTCGCAGCCACGGTGCCAGGGCAGCCTCGAACGTGGACGCCCGCTCGTCGAGATCGTCGATGCCGGTGATCGCTGCCCGGACCCGATCAGTGGCGTCGTGACCCACCACGTCGTCGAAGCGGACACGCCGGTCGAGCATCGACGAGGCGTCGACATCGAACGCGAGCGATGCGCACCCGGGTCGGAACCGGACACCGACGGCAACCGTGCCCGACGGGAGTTCGAAGGTCCACGCGGTCCGCTCGGGCCCGCAGAGCCAGATGTCGGGCGGGCGCTCGGCGCCGTCACGCCGCCAGATGCAGAGCAGGTCCATGCATGCATCCGGGACGAGACGGTGGCGTCCGCTCGGCCGTGCGGTCCACACGCACGCGAGCACGGGTGAGAGGTCGCGCCGAGGAGTTCGCGGCTCGTACCAACCCATCGACCCACCGTACCCAGCTCGTGTCGGGGAGCGTCAGGGGTGCAGCTCGATCTCGACGGAGTCGTCACCGAAGGGGGAGTGCTGCATTACGGTGAAGCCGGGTCGCAGTCCGGGATCGTCCACGTAACGCGCGAACAGCCGACGTTCGACCTCGACGTCACCCGCGTCGGCGGCGACGAGCATCGCCGCGACCTCGTCGAGCCACGCGGCATCCTCGGCGCTCACGGCTTCGCCCGGAGTGCCGATCCGCCCCCACGAGTCCCACAGCAGCAGCTCGTCACCGAAGCGGTGCGCGACCTCGTAGATCACCTCGTCGAACTCGAACCGCTCACCGGCGAACAGCGGCATCGACGGATCGACGCCGTGGTTCGACACGTCGACTTCGCCGCGACGATGGGCGAGCCAGGCCGTGGCGGCCGTGACGAACCCGCGGCCGCCGGCGACATCGAACGAGAGGTCCATCGGTTGCGGCATGCCGGGAAGTGCGCCCTCGACCTCGGAGTCGAACCGACGCCACCGGCCGTCGATCCACGCTTCCACGATCACGTGGTCGTGGTGCCATCCCTCCACGTAGTAGCCGGCGAACCCGACGCGCGACCGCGCCGGAATGCCGTGCTCGCGCAACGCGGCGACACACAGCAGGGTGTGGTCGCGGCAGCACCCCTGCACCCGATCGGTGAGGGGCCGGGGGGCGGCGAGTGGCGTCGGGTGCCGGGATTGATCGGCCGTGAGCGTGGCCGCGATCCAGCGCGAGTTCACCTCGCCGCGGGTCGCCTCGGGCAACACCTCGCCGGAGGCCCGGTAGTGGACGACGACGTTGCGGGCGACCGCCGACAACTCGTCCGGCGAGGTGGGTAACGCCTCGAGCAGCGCCGCATTCGGCCCGGGCGAGGAGTAGGCCGTGTGCTGCGAATGATCGATCGCTGCTGAACTCATCGCCGCATCGTACGAGCCCGGCGCGCGCCCATCGGCCCGAGGACATCAACCGCCGATGGGTCGAAACGACGAAACGCCGTGGTCTTCATCAGACCGACGGCGTCGTGGTGCCCCTCGGACTCGTCGACGGCCCATGACACGACCTGAGCCCGGCCGGGTCCGTAGCATCCGGCCATGCCGTTGACGCCCGAGCTCGTGGGACGAGAGGTGGGTCGGATCGAGGTGTTGCCGGACGCCCGTTGGCTGATGGCCTACGCCGCAGGAGTGCCCGACGATCGACCTGAGTTGTTCGACACCACGTCGACACTGGTGACCCACCCGATGTTCCCCGTGGCGCCCGAGTGGGAGCTGATCATCACCCACCGGACGGCGTCGTCGTCGATGACGCGGGCCGAGGTCCTGAGCGGCGTGCACTCGGCTCACGACGTGATCGTCGAGCGATCGATCGTGCCGGGTGAACGTCTCGAGCTGACCGCCACCGTCGTGGGCGTCGACCGTCGCCGATCGGGATGTACACAGGACCTCGTGATCGTCGCGCTCGACGGCGACGGCAACACGGTGTGGCGAACGATGTTCACCTCGTTCTTCCGCGGGGTGGCGCTCGACGGCGAGCCCACGGCCGTCGACGTCGGTTGGCCTGCGCTCCCCACGTTCACGCCCGGCGAGGAGCCCATCGCACAGCGGACGAGCCACGTCCGTGCTGTCGACGCGCACGTGTACACCGAGTGCGCTCGCATCTGGAACCCGATCCACACCGACCTCGCCGTGGCCCGCAGCGTGGGGTTGGCCGCACCCATCCTGCACGGCACGGCCACGCTCGCCCGCGGTGTCTCGATCGCCACGGAGCTGGCGGGGTGGGGGCTGGCCGACGTCGGACGCGTCGCCGCCGGTTTCACGTCGATGGTCGATCTCGACACCACGATCGCCGTGCGGCTGACCGCCGCCACCCCCGACGTGCTCGGCTTCGACGTACTGACCCACGACGGACGTTCGGCCGTGACCGGCGGCGTGATCGGTCGTCGACCGAGCTGACGCCGCGTGCTCGTCGCCGTTGTCGTCGTTGTCGTCGTTGTCGTCGTTGTCGTCGTGGACGTCGTTGTCGTCGTGGACGGAATCTGCGACGAGATCGTCAGGGGACGAACGTCGACGGGGGATCGCCAGGCCGCGTCGTGTCGGCAGGCGCGGTCGAGCCGACGGCGGTCGACGGCGTGCTCGTGGAGGACGACGGTGGTGCAGGCGCGAGGGTCGTGGTCGTGGTGCTCGTGGTTGTCGACGTCGAAGTCGTCGGGGCGGTCGTCGGTGCGGTCGAGGTGGTCGAGGTGGTCGAGGTGGTCGCGACGACGACGGTGGTACTGGTGGCCGGGTCGCTCGTGACGGTGGGCGGCTGGCTTGCCACGTCGGGCATGGTCGTCGTGGTGCCGGCCGGAGGGTCGGCGGGCAGCACCGTGGCCGGCACCGTCGGGGGCGGTGGCAGCGGCGGCATGGTACGGGTGATCACCATCGGGCGATATCGCTCGGGGAACGGCCACGCATCACGGAGCATGTTGCGAGCGTTGCCCGACACGCTCACCAGGAGGTTGCCGCTGCGGTCGAGCCACGGCATCAGATGCGCGTGGTACGTGTTGCGCGCCATGTCGCCGCCGCGCGGCACCAATCGGACCCGCTCGGCCGTCGTCCACGGCCCCCACGGGTCGAGCGCCGTGTCGACGACCATGTCTTCGCCCCAGTAGCCGTCGACCTTGGACACCGCCACCCACCTGCCGGCGATGAACCGTGGCTGAACGGGATCCTCGATGGCGAACCGACGCCGGATCGGCACCGCCGCCGATGGATCGGGCGACCACCCGTCGGCCGTTCGATACTCGGGCGCCAACCACAGCTGCCCCCGCGGCACACGCGCCAACCACGTGTTGGTGGCCGAGTGCGGAGCGTTCCCGTAACCGCCCTCGCGAACGAGGTTCTGCTCGAAGGTGTTCCCGAAGAGGTAGCTGTAGGCGCCCTCGCTCGCGACCGCGTACCCGTACAGCGGCGACACGCCGGTGTTCGGTGCGGGCGCGAACGAGAGCCGCGTGAGCGTGGTGCGGTCGTACGAGGCGAGGTACGTGCCCACGGGGTGCCAGCCGAGACCATCGGGTGGCTCGGGGTCGTAGCCGTCCTTCAGCATCTTCGCCCAGAAGACCCACAGCCGGTCGCCGCTCACCTCGCCGCCCAGGGGCCAGAACCACGTGGCTCGTTCGCTGCCGTTCCCGTCGCCCACTTCGAACGGCAACGGCGCCTCGGTCGTGCCGCCGTGCTGGAGGCTGAAGCAGTTGCCGGTCTGCACGAGCGCCGCGTTGTGCACGAAGCCGGCCGACCCCAGTCCGGGGGCCGTGCCGGTGCGGTCGAGGAACGCGTCCTGGAACAGCCACAGGTACCGGTCTCCGCCCAGTGGGTACACGTGCTGGTAGTCCCACCCCATCACCGGCCCGACGCGTTCGGCGAAGAAGGCGTCGAGCGCAGACGCCGATGTGCCGGCGCAGCCGACATCGGTGGCCACCTTCCCGTTCGGCGCCGTGGTGGTGAACGTCGCCCACGGCGAGACCGCGGAGGGCGGCGCGGCTTCGACCGGGGGTGGCAACGGACGACCTGCGACCGCCGGGTCGGCGACGTCCACAGAGGGCGGCGCCGCTGGCAGCGTGGTGGTCGGGGTGGAGACGACCTGGGAGGGGTAGACCTCGGTGGTGAGCCGCTCGGCGTATGACGAGACAGGCGTGCCACCGGTAACGGTGGTGACCGGGGCGTTCGTCGGACGGGGTCTGACGGCGACCACTGCGGCATCAGCGGCATCAGCGGCATCAGCGGGCGGCGCTGCGTCGCGCGAGGGACCCGTCGGCCCGCAGGCGAGCGAACTGGCCGACAGCACCGCGACGGCGCACGCGCTGGTGATGGCCAAGCGACCACGGCGAGTGCTGCTCGGCCCCTTCATGGAGAGACGCTAACCAGCACACGAGGCCCGTGGCCACGGAACGTCCCGGTGTTCGTCCACCGTTCACGACCGATTCGCGGCGCGTCGGTCCGTGCGTCGGGAGTGCCCGTCACGACGTGTCGAGGTCGATGCCGAACTCGTCGTCACGTGGCGCGGTTCCGGTCGAAGGCATCGAGGCCTGAGCGTCAGATGTCGCCAGACGTCGCTTTCGCCATCGATGCCGTGTCGAACGCGCCACCGCCATGATCGTCGTCGACCCAACGCGGCGAGGGCGGATCGGCAGCAAGAACGAAAAGAGGGCCGAAAACGACGAAACGCCGTGGTCTTCATCAGACCGACGGCGTCGTGGTGCCCCCCCTCGGACTCGAACCGAGAACCTGCGGATTAAGAGTCGCCCCAGCGCCGTGCCAACGAGTGTTGTTGTGTCACGTCGCACCTGCTCAGAGCGGGTGCGGCAGTTCAGACTGTACCGTCCGTCCCATCCTGTCCCAGCACGTTTCGCGGCAAAATTCGCGGCAAGGACTGCGCAGGGCCTGCGGACTCCTGATCTGCAGTGCGTCACGGAGACGTGTCGGACCCCTTCGTCGGGGTGGTCGGCGGCGTGCTCGATCCGCTTCTGAGTTTGCGGATCCGTGCGATCTTGCGGTCGGTGTCCGATCGTCGGATCGGGTCCGTGATCCGACCGAGGCGCACACCTGCGAGGAGGTAGGCGAGGTCGTCGGCTCGTTCCTCGACGGTGACGACTTCGATGATCTCGATGGTGCCGCCGACCTCGCGGACCACGATGCGGTACTCGGGATGGCCGGCTGTCTCGACGACCACCTTGCCGCAGTCGCGGAGGTCACCCGTCTTGGCGTAGTGCTTCAGTGGTGTCGGTCGGAGCGTGCCCTGGTCGAGTGCCTTCAACACAGTGAACACGCTTCGCAGCACCGGTGCGGCGCGCTCTCGGATGCCATGGAGGTCGTCGATGGCCGCATTGGTGAACTGGACGCGAGTGAACGGCGACGAACCTGGCTCGATCCGTTGGCCAGGCATGCCCGTCACAGCGTGTCGAGGTCGATGCCGAACTCGTCGGCGACATCTCGCAACGAGGTGCGCTCTCCGCTGTCGGCGGCGTCTCGCTCGTGGATCCGCTCTGCGATCACCAGGTCCTCGGCGATGTCGAGCAGGAGGCGGAACGTCTCGTAGGGCATGAGCACTGCGTCGGGGTGGCGGCGATCTCCGAAGACCACGGGGGAGGCCTCGATGCCTTCCGACCGGAACCGCGCCACGTGACCGGTGAGGTGCTTGCGAGTATTGCTGACCGTTTCGGTCGCGACCGATGTGTACGCGTTCATGTACAAGAGGTTACCGAAACTCCAGAGATTGTCCAGCAGCGCGATGGCGTTCTCGGACTTCCTGATTCCAACTTCTAGCAATCCCCCTCCGCCGAGCCGTGCCCACAATCGCCACGGAAGCTTGATCGGGTCGTTGTTCGGGCGATCGCGCCGAGGCAAGAATTGCTGACTTCCGGCTCACTGGCTGGACGGGTACCCAGTCCGCTTTGGCGTTCGGAGGTCGCGGCCGGCTCATCCTTCTCCTCAAGGATCTGAGCGACCATCATCCCCAAGCCTTCAGCCCAGGGCAACCGTCAACGCACCAACGGGGTCCGCGTCACGGCCGGTGATCGTTCTGCACGAGAGGAAGGCGAGTTGGCTTCCGGTCGGTACTGAACCTCGCTCTCAATTCAGTTGACAGAATCATCGCTCGCGATGATCATCACGTATGGCCTCAACTCACGCCGCTGCGAGTCGTTGGTTCCGCCGACGGGCTGCGCTGAATCGTCGCAAATCCCGAGTATTCCGTCTGCTGGCGGTTTCGGCGGTGTGGAGCGCATCGGTCGCTTGGCCGTCCTCCCCAACGTCGGTCAATGCGGGATACCCGGTGCAGAATTACTGCTCGCCGTATGCGCAGAACCCCAACGCCATCTATCGCTTCATAGGAACTTGGACGGCGGCGGAACGAACAGCGATCATGTCTGGTATCCAGCAGTGGGATGGGCTGAGGGACAATCTTGCAGCGGCCGTGTACTCGAGTTCTGAGGACACAACCGGTAGTACCTACACAGTCAAGATTGAGCGATCAACGACAGTCAACAACTCGGATTGCACGAGCACTGCCGCGACCCACAGCTCGCCTGGGACCATTCGTTTGATGACGCCCACCGCAGTGATTGCTCGCCACGAGATGGGTCATTTCCATGGATTATCGCATTCCGGCCGATTCCAAAGCATCGCAGATGGCTCAACTCCTGCGATGTACGGCTGCCCGGCCGGAAGCGTGGTCTCCGCAGACGACCGTGGCGCTGTCGCAAATCGGCGAAGTGCGCGGTACACACCAAACGGTGGATTCGAGAATGCGCCTTACAACGTTGGGTTCACGACTGAGTCAGGTTCTGCATCGGACTACACCGGGAGCGTGTATCAGGGCTCACATGCGCTGAACATCGCGCAGGGAAGCGTTGTATCCAATAGCCAGCGCCTTGTTTCTCCACCTTCTTCGCTGACTGCTCGAACCCGCTACAAGCACAGTGGCAGCAGCGGTACGTTCAAGTTTCAGTACCGAACGGTGTCCTATCCGGCCGGATCGAGTTGTGGAAACGCATACAACCCGACAACTATTTCGTGGGACGCGAATCCAACCGTTGGTGCTTTCGTCATTGATGCCCAAACATCCATTGGTCCCGCCTCCTCTTACATCCCGGCTTCTGTATCGTCCGTTACGTCGCTAACCGGAACGGTGGTCGACGTAAAGGTGAGCGTTCTTGCGCCAGGTAACGCCGCTCTATTCGTCGACAACATGGAGATCTGAGTGAAGACCTTTTCGAAGATCGTTTGTTCCTCGACCCTTGTAATCTTCGTTGCAGCCTGCACTCAGGGTCAAGACGATTCTCTACCGTCAGAGGGGCCCGCGGGAACTGGCCCAGTGGTGCCAACAACCTTGGTTTCCACCGGCAGTGAGGTGGACGGTGTTGACCATCACGACGAGGGGGCCCAGGATGCCCCACATAGCCACAGCTGCGATTTGACTTCGCTGATTGGCAATGGCACCGATGCCTGGCGTGGGGTGGTCACGGACGTCCTAGCCTCTCGCGAGGTGCATTCCAAGGCATACATGCTCACATTGACGCTTGCCGACCGGGTGATTTCGGTGCGCGACTATCTGGTAGCCACGGACTTGAGCCAGCCGACTTCCGAGCGCGGGCCAAGGACACTGTCGTACGTTCTGTCCGAGAAGTCCGATACTGATGGCGTAGTGACCGAATCGGAAGCTTTTGATCCTGCCAAGCTTTCGACTTCAGGTGATGCGATTTTCATTGTGGCGCCCATCGATCTCGGCACTGGTACGCCATTGGCAAGGGTTGTTTCGGTGCTGTCTCCAAACTCATCCGGCGAATGGGGATTCAACGGGCCCTGCGCGGCCGAGGCCGACGATCAGCTCGCTGCAATGGAGCGATCTCTCGGCTTGAGCGCTGATGATTTGGTTGCGACGTGGCTTCGTTCGCCGAGGTCAAGTGAGACCGGATTGAGAGAAATCGATGAGGTTCTGGCGACAGTGCTTGCTGCAGACCAGCAGGCGCAGGCGGCCTCAGATTGGTTCGCGCAAGATCCTTCGATTCGTAGTCTTGCACCGGCCGACGTTCCGAACGAGCTCCGATCAACACTAGATGTCAAAGGCGTCTTTGTGTCTGTGTCTGGGCTACCCAAGGAAGGAATAGTGTGGACGGCGACAGAGACAGGAGTTTCGCAAGGTATCCGAGTTGAGAACCTTCCTGCACTTCTTCCGGCCTATTTCACTCCTTCCGATGAGCGTATCTCAGTTCAGTGGTCGTCGTCGGCAGAACGTCTTGATCTCAAGCAGATCGCCACGTTTGATGCTACTGACTCATCAGTCTATGGCTTTGAGGTCGCAGGTAGTGTTGACGCGCCTTCCGTGTCAGTATTGAAGCCGGAGGTCATTGTCGATTTGCTAGGGCTCGGGTCTATCGATCAGCTAGACGAATTCAAGAGCGGTCTGCTCGGTGTTGCCCCTCTGGTCTCGGATGGCTGACGAACTACAGCTCACCACTTCCCTGGTGCATCTTCGACCGGTGTACCCGTCCGACATCGATTCGCTCTTCCGGCTTGAAGGGGACCCCTCGATCTCGCTCCGCTGGCGGTTCGCCGGTGAACATCCGAGTCCCGCCCGATATGCGGATTCTCTATGGACCGACATTGTCTTTAGTTTTGTGGCTGTGGATCCATCAACAGGTCACTACCGGGGATTGGTCACGACGTACGGGTACGACCCGCGGAATGCGCATATGTCGTTTGCGCAGGTGATGTTCCGCGACGGAGAAGAGGGCTCACCGCTAAAAGCCGCCAGTCAATCCATTGATGTGGCGTCCTTGGCGATCGAGTACGCATTCCGTGGTTGGCCTATTCGCAAGATCTACATTGAGGCCACAGAACCAAACTTCGCTCAGTTCTCTTCGATGGTTGGCCGAGTTGGACAGGAGGAGGGCAGGTTTAGGGGCCATGTGTTTCAAGGTGGGACATGGGTCGATCTCATTACCGCAGCCATCTATCGCGATGATTGGCTTTCCGGCGATCTCTCGCGACGGATCGTTCAGCGTTCCGGTCGACATGACGTGGGACCGTAGTCGGCTCGTGGGCGCCGGCTGAGAAACATGACCCAAGGGCGTCTGCTGGCGCGGTTCACCTGCCGGGACTAAAGGAAGATTCTCGGCGAGACCCCGGAATAGGTAGTCGCCCGGAGCCCTAGCCATCCTTCTGAAGATGCCAACTCCAACGCTGCTCGTTGCACCGTGCAGGCCGTCGGAGCACTCAACAGGGATCCAAGCCGCATCGGCGGAGGGCCAGGCGCCCGATCGCCTCAGAGTTCGATGACATAGTCGACTTCGGCTCGATCCAGATGTTGTGCGGGCGGGTTCAGCGCCGCGTGGTCGGGGGTGACGGTGATGAGGAGCGCACGGGCTTCGGAGACGGTGTCGACGTATCGAGCGAACTCTTCGACGGCGTGGTCGAGGTTGGGGCCGGTGACGGTGTGGCCGGCGGCCCAGGTGCGCCAGGTGGTGATCGCCTGGTCGAGGGCGATGTCGTCTGCGCGGTAGTTGCGGAGATCGACGGTTCGGCGGTCGTGGTTGTCGAGCCGCTGGGTAGCGACGGCCAGTTCGCGACGCGCTGCCTCTCGTTGTTCGGTGACGGGTTGGTAGATGGCTTCGAGTTCGTCGAGGCGACTGGCGCTCACGGCTGCCCGTTCGGTCGCGGCGGTCGCGGCTCGCTCCAGCGTGCGTCGTGTTCGCCAGGTGGCGTTGCCGGCCCGGTAGCGGGCGGCGCGGGCGGCGGCGTCGTCGAGGATCGCCTCGCGTCGGGCTCGGGACAGTTCGTGCTGGTCGGGTGCGGGGAGTGCCCGGGCCTTGTCGTAGCTCTGTCGTGCTTGGGCGACGGACTGCTCGAGGCCGGGGCGTTCCTCGGTCATCGAGGCGAGGAGCCCGCCGATCATCGGGACCCGCTCGCGCACATCGTCCTGCCATTCGTTCAGCCAGGCGGGCTCGTCCGCTTGACGACGCAGCCCGGGTGCCGGTGCGGGTTGGCGTTCGGCGAGCTGTCGCCGGTGGGTGACCGCTGGGGTGTCGGCCCGGTCGGTGGCAAGGACCCGTCCGAGGAGGTCCATGGCTTCCCGCTCGGAGTATTGCTCGGTGACAACGAGGAACTGGTTGTCGTCGCGGCCGCGGGTCGCGCCGACGTACAGGCCCCGGCCGGTCGTGGTTCCGGTGACGAGGGTGATCGATTGGTCGGTGGTGATGCCTTGGTTGCCGTGCTCGGTCGTTGCGTAGGCGAGCTGCACGAACTCGCGCACGTACGCGGCCGGCAGTGTCACGGTCGCGTCGCTGGTGTGAGAGTGGGCGGTGATCGATCCGTCGTCGTGGGCGGCGGTGATGGTCCAGCGGTCGCGGTTGCGGACCGCGTCGCCTGCGGTGGTGGTGAGGGCGCGGTCGTTGCGGCGAGTCATCACCACATCACCGATGTAGATGTCGCCGTCGGCCGCAGCGGCAGGCACGCCGGTGATGGCGTCGGTCTTGAGTCTCGCCTTCTGGATGTGGTGGTTGATGAGGGTGGCGTGTTCGTTGGTGGTGGTCGTGATCGCCAACGACCGCCCCTTCGTCTGCGCCTCGGCCCACCCTCGCCCGATCGTTCGGAGGTGCTGGTCAAGCGTGCCGGGTTCGACGCGTCCATGCCACAGGTACTCAGACAGCACGGCCGGGTCACCTCGACGCAGCCGGAGTGACGCTGCGGCTTCCCAGGGTTCGGTGAACCGGTGAACGTGTTCGAGCTCGACCGTCCGCGTCGCCGTCGCAGACAGTTCGGGGAACATCCCGCCACGGGCCACGGCCTGCAACTGATGTGGGTCACCGACCAACACGACCCGCAGATCCAGCCGCTGAGCGAGGTCCGTGAGCCGCCACAGGTCCGGGGTCGAGACCATGCCCGCCTCGTCGACGATCACTGTCGTCCCGCGCTTCAGGTGCCACTCGGGTCGTGGTCCGCTGTTGCGGGCGTGTTCGTGCAGGAGCTTGGCGAGGGTGTCCGAACGCATCCCGGTCTCGTCTTCAAGGACACGGGCCGCCTTGGCGGTCGGCGCGATCCCGAACACAGGCCGGCCCTGCGCGTGGAGGTCGTCGATAGCGGCGCTGAGCATGCTCGTCTTGCCAGCGCCGGCCGGGCCGATGATCACCACCAACCGATCCCCACCCGCCACCTCCGCCGCAGCTGCGGCCTGGAGGACGTCGAGGTGGCCGCGTTCGATCGACTGCGACGGTGACGGCTCGAGGCCTTGGGCGGCGAGGGTCCAGGCGAGGAGGTCGAGTTCCTGATCGATCACCTGCTGCGACGACCAGCGCGGTGCCACGGGTTCGATCCATACCGACCGTCCATCCGACCCGCGACCGTCTTCGCCGTCTCGCTGGTCGGGGTCGAGGCCGATGCACTGCTCGAGCACCGTGTCGAGCGCACGATCCAACACACCCGACCATCGCTCGCCGTCGATCCCCCGACGCGGTTGGAACCGGTCCGTGATCTCGCGCAGCACGTCGAGGTCGTGCCACACGCTCTTGCGATCCGACAACGCCGTCACGATCTCGGCGACGGTGGTCTTCGCCGGCTCTGCTTGTGCGCGGCCGGCCGAGTTCACGACGTCGATCACCGACCTCGGGCTGTGGCCGAGATCGGCGGCTTCCTTGCGCCACACGCTCCGCAACTCTGCGGCAGCGGTGCCGGTCTTCTTCACACGCGTGTCCGCAGAAGCCTCACGCTCGATCGCCGCTCGCTCGAACCGCGAAGGCGCCCGCCCCTCTCGTGCTTCGAACTCCTCGATCCGGGCGTCGGTCTCGACGTCGACCTGGGCGGCACGCTTGGAGAACACTCCGAGCAGTTCCGGGTCGAGACCGGTGATCTCGGCCTGGCCGTTCACGATCGCCTCCCACCCGACCCCGAACTTCGCAGTCACCTCCGAGCGGAGCACCGACTGATACAGGCCACCGAAGGTGCGTTGGTGCTGCTTCAACACCCGCGCGTCCAACGCCATCCACCGCCCATCCTGCGTCTGCACCTTCGCCGACACCACGAGGTGCGTGTGGATCTGCGGGTCGTCCAACCTCGACGTCGTCTGCCGGAACCCCGCCACCGACAACCCCTGTGTGTCCAGATGCAACCGGCCGCCGTTCGAGCGGACACGAGTCGTCGCGGCCCACCGCTCGAACGCATCCACCACCGCCCGGACCGCGACGTCATGACACTCCAGCAGGCGGTCATCACCGGTCAACGCCCACAGCACCGACAACGACTTCGGAGCCGACACCGTCGCGTCGAACCCCGCCACCGCCCTCACCACCCGACCATCCGCCGTCGTCCGATCCGTCAACGCACGCCCGAGACTCCGACCCGTCACGGGATCGAGGCCGGCGAGGAGTGCCTGCAACTGCTCGCCGTCGACGTTCCCGACCAGCCCGAGCCCGTTGGCCTGGGCGCCCATCCACACCCCGGGAACCTCACCAGGCGCCTGCGTCAGGTACTTCGTGTAATACGCAGCCGACGAGGCCGCGGACGACGCATACAACGTGGTCACACGCATCACGACACATCACCGCCCGAAACGGGCACCTGTCTGTCCAGAAGTGAGCAACCGGGAGGGTGAGTCGGGGTGGGGTTCAACGCGATCAGTCCTCGAACGGCAGCGACTGCTGCGTGAAGACGGTCTGCGACGTGTCAGGCGCGAATGACGGGTTCCCGCCCGATCGAGGGCGGGAGGTGCGCCTGCGTCGGGAACGCCTGACTGGTGTCGTGTGCTCCGGCGAGGCCTTGCGTTCCTCGAACTCGGGAAGCGACACGCGGCCCCCGAGGATCGCCTCGATCGCGACTCGCGGGATCCGGATCGACCGGCCGAACCGAACGGCGGGGATGCCCTCGGCGCCGTCGGAATCGATGAACAGGTTCGCCAACTTGTACGCCGAGTTGCGGCTCACCCGCAGTACCCGGGCTGCCTCGCTCACGCTCAAGAAGTCGGGCAGCGTCGGAGCGTCGGCGGCCGCCGACGCAGGGCTCAGAAATACCTTCACCTAGAACAACTGGACAACGAGACCGGCCCGCGTTGAAATCTCGAGCCGATCGAAACGCAACCGTCACGGAAATGCCGCGCGTCGTGCGCGTGCCGCCGCGGTACGCCACATTCCAGCCTCCGCGGCCTCGACTGCGGTCAGTCGGGTTCGGCGAGGAAATCGGCCACGACGCGAGCTGCGTGCTCGTCGGCCCGACGCGTTCTGTGGGCGTAGATCTTCATCGTCGTCGTGCCGTCGGCGTGACCCAGTCGAGCGGCGACGGTGGGCACCGGCACCCCCGCATCGAGGAGCTGCGTCGCTTGGAAGTGCCGGAGGTCGTGCAGCCGAACGCTCTCGCCGCCGGGCACCCGGGAACGGGCGACCTCCCACTTGGCGCTGGCGACATCGGGCCGCCACGCGTTCCGCCCGAGCGGGTCGGTGCTGAACACGTAGAGCTGGCGGCGTTCGGCTTCCGTCATCCCGACGAGCTCGGCGATCCGGACGGCGGTCGACCAGCCGGCCTCGAGCGCGGCGATCGTGTCCGGATCGAGCGACACGGTGCGCGCCGATCGCGTCTTGGTCGGCCGGTCGCCCTTCGCCCCCGGGATGGCCAGGTAGCTCCGCTGCACGGACAACGAGCCGGCCTCGAGGTCGATGTCGCTCCAACGGAGTCCGCACACCTCGGCCCGACGCGCACCGATCGCCACGGCGATCCGCACGTAGAGACCGAACAACGGATCGAACTCCCGAGCGGCGACCAGCAGGGCCCGCACCATCGCCGGCTCTGGCGGAAGCTGCTCACGCTGCTCCTGCGATGGCGCCGAGGCGAGCTTGGCGACGTTGCGGTGCACCAACCCCCAACGCTCGGCCTGGTTCAGCGAGGCCCGTAGGATGGCGTGCATCTGCCTGATCGTCGATGACGACAGCCCACGCTTGCGGAGCTTTGTGTAGAAGCGGTCGATGTCGAGCGGGGAGAGCTTCGACAGCCGGTTCGAGCCGAGCGCCGGCACGATCTCCCGATCGATGTACTTGCGGTAGTTGTACAGCGTCGAGTCCGACCGGCCCAGACCGGCGAGGTGTTCCATCCACCGCTCGAGCAACTCGGCGAGCGTCGGATCATCGGCGCCCACGCGGCCAGCGGCGACTGCCACCTCGAGCTCCGCGAGCGCGGCCTTGGCCTCGCGCTTCGTCACGCCCTTCACGGTTCGGATCACGCGGCGGTATGCCCCGGTGTCCGGATCTCGTCCCGCGGCCACGCTCAACTCCCACGTGCCCTGCGCCCGCTCACGCATCGTCCCCATGTTCGACCCACCCTTTCGCGGCAGATTCGCGGCACGGACTGTAGCGGGGGAGGAACTCTGGTCTCAGAAAGTGGCTCTGACCAGGTACTTCGTGGTGCCCCCCCTCGGACTCGAACCGAGAACCTGCGGATTAAGAGTCCGTTGCTCTGCCATTGAGCTAGAGGGGCATGTCGTGCGGTCCGGCAGTGTAGGGATCCACACCACCGGCCGACAACGTGAGGCCCGAGGGCCCAGGGTGACCGACGGGACTCGAACCCGCGACAGCCAGTACCACAAACTGGAGCTCTACCAACTGAGCTACGGCCACCATGAAGGGTCCACATTCTGCCAGACGCGATGCGGACTTCCACCAACGGTTCCGCACCCGCGCAGCGCCTGTGCGCTCTGGCTCGAGGAGTCGCCGGAACGGTCGTCGCATCAGCGTTCCGTCTGAGTGCGCGCGCAGCGTCGCCGCCGGAGGCGCTCCCACTCGTATGCGAAGCGTTGCCATCGGCCCCGTTCACGACGGATTCCGTGGTGCGCTAGGCTTGCGAGAACGTGATCCGAAAAGGAACCAACATGAGTGCAACGGAATCCATCCGCCACGACGAACTGGTCGCCCGAGCTCGGCAGATCACCGCCCGCGAACTGCAGGTGTACATGCAGCGAACCGCCGGCTCCCAGCGTGCGACCGAGCGGGCGCGCAAGGTGCTGCCGCTCGGCGTCCCCTCGAGCTTCCAGGCGTACGACCCCCACCCGATCGTCGTGAGCCGCGCTCAGGACGCCTGGATGGAGGACGTCGACGGCAACCGCTACGTCGACTACGACATGGGCTACGGCGCCCTGTTCGCCGGTCACTGCCATCCGCTCGTGCGCCAGGCGGTCGAGCGCCAGCTCGACAACGGCACCCTGTTCGTCACCCCGTGCGAGACCAACGCCGACGTGGCCGAGCTGCTCGCCGAGCGCTACGGGCTGCCCATGTGGCGCTTCACCAACTCGGGCACCGAGGCCACCATGGACGCCATCCGCGTCGCCCGTGGCGTCACCGGCCGCGAGAAGCTCGTGAAGGTGGAGGGCGGCTACCACGGTCACCACGACGAGGTCATGATCTCGATGAAGCCGAAGATCGAGCTCGCCGGCCCGGCCGACAACCCGACGCCGATTCCCGCGACCGCCGGCATCACCGCCGCCGTGCTGGCCGACACCATCGTCATTCCGTACAACGATCCCGAAGCCCTCGAGCGCGTCCTGCGCAGCGGCGAGGTGGCGGCGTTCATCGTCGAGCCGGTCATGGAGAACATCGGCATCTGCATGCCGCAGCCCGGCTACCTCGAGGCGGTCCGCGAGATCACTCGCACGTACGGCACCATGTTGATCTTCGACGAGGTCAAGACCGGCATCACCGCCGGCTGGAGCGGCGCCACCGGCGTGCTCGGCGTGCAGCCCGACCTCGTGTGCCTCGCCAAGAGCATCGGCGGTGGCCTGCCCCTCGGTGCGTTCGGCGGCACCATGGAGTGCATGGACCAGATCACCACGGGCAAGGTGTTGCACCTCGGCACGTACAACGGCAACCCGCTGTGCATGGCCGCCGCC
Source organism: Actinomycetota bacterium (assembly GCA_026393475.1). Classification (GTDB taxonomy): domain Bacteria; phylum Actinomycetota; class Acidimicrobiia; order Acidimicrobiales; family Ilumatobacteraceae; genus VFMC01. The sequence continues at coordinate 33,592 of JAPLAA010000104.1, read as the reverse complement.
AAGGCCGTGCTGCAGGACATCTGCACGCCGGACGTGCACCAGGCCATCAACGCGCTCAACAGCAAGCTCGTCGCGGCGTGTCAGGGCACCATCGACGCCGCCGGCCTGCCGGCGCACACCGTGCAGTTCGGCGCGAAGGGCTGTGTCACGTGGTCGGAGGAGCCGATCAAGAACTACCGCGACTACAAGGCCACCGACTTCGACCTCGCGTTCGCCCAGTGGATGCACGGCATCAACCGCGGCATCCTGTTGCCGCCCGGCCTCGACGAGCAGTGGCTGATCTCCGCGCTGCACAGCGAGCACGACGCGATGCGCTACGAGTCGGTGTTCCAGGAGTTCGTCGACGAGCTCACCGCCTGATCCGCCTGATCGGCGACACCGGCGATCGGCGGCGTCAGCTCCAGCTGCGCTCTTCGCGGTACCGGTAGGTGCTCACCGGGGTGCTCCACCGGCGGCTGCGGCCCATCCGTGTCGACGCCATGAACAGCGCGAGGCCTGCTCCGGCCAGCACGAACGCGGCGAACAACGTGAGCCCCAGGCCGGCGTCGGCCATCAATGCCGGTATCCGTGCCCAGGCGCTGTCGTCGAGCAGCGGTGGGATGAACTTCGGCAGCACGTAGCTGAAGATGATCGCGAGCGCGGCCAGCGCGACCAGGCCGATGCCGAGGGTGCGGAACAGGGCCCCGCGCTCCGGCCTGGCCAGGAAGCACAGCACGAAGAACACGATCGCGGCCACACCACTCAACGGGACGAGCCAGCCGAGCACCCCGTCGATCAGCTCGAGCGAACCGATCGTCGGCACGACCACCTGCAGGGGCGGCAAGGCGCCGGCGCGCTCGTCGCGGGTGATCTGCACGAGCTGTTCGGGCGCCACCACCACCGGGCCGGCCACGTCGCCGATCAGCACTGCGTGCGCATCGGTGAGCATCTGGCCGAACAGCGGCGCACCGGCCGGCGTCGACGCGACGATCGTGATGTTCTGGCGCACCAGCGCTGCTCCGGTGGGGTCGCCGGGGTACATCTGGTCGGCGGTCGCGTCGGCGACCACGGCGATCGCCTCGCGCTGCACCTCCTCGTCCTGCAGGATCGAGACGGCCTCACCGCTCGTGCGGCTCGGCGAGAACGCGGTGCGGTGGAGGAGGAAGCCGCTGATCGCCAGGCACGCGAACGCGAAGGCGACACCGAAGAGCAGACCGGCGAATGAGCGACGCACGCGCCCATTGTGACCCATCCGCCCGCAGATGCGCGCACCCGACCTGGGCGAGCGTGGGTCACGGGCGAGTCGGATGGCACCCCGCTCCATCGATCCGACGCTTGGGACGGGTGGGGGAGCGGTCGTAGGGTGACCTCGATGGCCGCCACGCAGCAGAAGTTCACCCGCATGTTGGGGCGGGCGATGCTGCTGAAGTGTCCCTGGTGCAGCTCGCGGCGCACCTTCGTGCGCGGCTGGTTCAAGCGGCTCGACCGCTGCCGCACCTGCGGCATCACCTGGCACCGCGAAGAGGGCTTCGAGCTCGGCACGGTCACGGTGAACACCATCGTCACGTTCGGCGCGCTGACGACGGCGATGGGCATCGGGTTCTTCGCCACCGCCCCCGACATCCCGGTGCTGCCGTTCGTGCTGTCGCTGTTCGTGGTCGCGCTCGTGGTGCCGGTGCTGATCTACCCGTTCACGTACACCATGTGGCTGGCGTTCGACCTGGCGGTGCACCCGCCCGAACGCGCCGAGCTCGACGACGCTGCGGCGGCCGTCGCATCGGGCGACGCGGCAGCCGGCATACCGCTGCCCCGGTCGGGTCGGCGTCGCAAGCGCTCGACGTAGGCCCTCGCCGACGCCTGCGTCCGACCCGATCGCCGTCGTTCTCGTCGGCGCATGGGGGCATCGAGGGTCGGTGGCCGCGGGAATCGCGGAAATTCGGTGTTCGATGCTTGATCGAACGTCCGTTCGTAACTACAGTCGTGTCGTTCGCCGCGGTACACCGTGCTGCCGACCGTCGGACACCCCCACGAGTCCTCACCGGCTCCGTGTCACACCCCTTTCGTACGGTGCTCAGCATCACCACATCGGGTCGAGTCCGACCCCGTCCCGGTCACGGGACACCCCACCACGCAAGTACTCAGCAGGCAGGAACGGAGCAGACGATGAGCAACAACAACGACCGCGAGAAGGCACTCGACATGGCCCTCGCCCAGATCGACAAGCAGTTCGGCAAGGGATCGATCATGCGCATGGGCGAAAAGACGACGCTCGGTATCGACGTCATCCCCACCGGCGCGCTGTCGCTCGACCTCGCCCTCGGCGTGGGCGGTCTGCCCCGCGGTCGCGTCGTCGAGATCTACGGCCCGGAGTCCTCGGGTAAGTCCACGCTCGCCATGCACGTCGTGGCCGAGGCCCAGCGCAACGGGGGGATCTGCGCCTACATCGACGCCGAGCACGCGATGGACCCGATCTACGCCAAGGCCATCGGCGTCGACATCGACCAGCTCCTCATCTCCCAGCCCGACACCGGTGAGCAGGCGCTCGAGATCGCCGACATGCTGGTCCGCTCCGGCGCCATCGACGTGCTGGTCATCGACTCCGTCGCCGCCCTCACGCCTCGCGCCGAGATCGAGGGCGAGATGGGCGACAGCCACGTCGGCCTCCAGGCCCGCCTCATGAGCCAGGCGCTGCGCAAGCTCACGGCCAACCTCAACAAGACCAACACCATCGCGATCTTCATCAACCAGCTGCGCGAGAAGATCGGCGTCATGTTCGGCTCGCCCGAGACCACCCCCGGTGGCCGTGCGTTGAAGTTCTACTCGTCGGTGCGCCTCGACATCCGTCGCATCGAGTCGATCAAGGACGGCACCGAGGTCACCGGGTCGCGCACCCGGGTGAAGGTCGTGAAGAACAAGGTCGCCCCGCCGTTCAAGCAGGCCGAGTTCGACATCATGTACGGCAAGGGCATCAGCCGTGAGGGCTCGCTGCTCGACATGGCCGTCGACATGAGCATCATCAAGAAGTCCGGCGCCTGGTTCACCTACGACGGCGAGCAGCTCGGCCAGGGTCGTGAGAACGCGAAGAACTACTTGTTCGAGCACCCGGAGGTGATGATGGAGGTCTCCGACAAGGTGCGCCGTCAGGCCGGCATCGGCGACGAAGAGTTCACCGAGGCCGACGAGCAACCGCTCGGCGTCGAGATCGAAGCCGACCGCTGAGCTCATGAGCCGAAGGGGGATGGGCAGATGAGCGTCCCCGCTCACCTGAGCCTCGTCACCCTCGGCGTGGCCGACGTCGCCCGCTCGACGGTGTTCTACGAGGCGTTGGGCTGGCAGCGCGCCGAAGCCAGCGAAGCGACGATCACCTTCCTCCGCCTGGGTACACCGGGCGGAGGCTGGGTGGTCCTCGGCCTGTTCGGTGCCACGGAGCTCGCCGACGACGCCCTGCAGCCGGCGCCGTCGGGCGGGTTCCGTGGTGTCACCCTCGCCAGCAACCAGTCCTCCCGCGACGAGGTCGACCGGGTGTTCGCCGCCTTCGTCGCGGCCGGTGCCACGGTGGCCAAGTCGCCCGAGGCCGTGTTCTGGGGCGGCTACTCCGGCTACGTGGCCGATCCCGACGGCCACCTGTGGGAGATCGCCCACAACCCGTACTCGCCGGACTGGGCGGCGCCCGTCACCTGACCGGTGGGCCTCGCTAGCCTTGACCGACGTGACCAGCAGCCCCCGCAGCTACGTCGTGCACACCTACGGGTGTCAGATGAACGAACACGACTCCGAGCGCATCGCCGGGCTGTTCGACGCCGACGGTCTGGTCGCAGTCGATTCCGACGACGATGCCGACGTCGTGGTACTCAACACCTGCTGCATCCGGGAGAACGCCGACAACAAGCTGTACGGCAATCTCGGCCACCTGAAGCGGTGGAAGGAGGCCAAGGCGGGCCGCCAGATCGTGGTCTCCGGATGCCTCGCGCAGAAGGACCGCGACCTCGTCCAGCAGCGAGCCCCGTGGACCGACGTCGTGCTCGGCACCCACAACGTGCACCGCGCGACGGAGTTGCTCCACCACGCCACGGCGCACGGACCGATCACCGAGATCCTCGACGAGGCGGTGATCGACGATCACGCCCTGTTCCCGTCCGCGCTACCGGCGCGACGTGAGACGTCGTACAACGCCTGGGTCACGATCCAGATCGGGTGCGACAACTCGTGCGCGTTCTGCATCGTGCCCGCCGTGCGTGGTGCCGAGATCAGCCGACCGTTCGACGACGTCGTCGCCGAGGTGCACGACCTCGTCGCCCAGGGCGTCACCGAGGTGACCCTGCTCGGTCAGAACGTCAACAGCTACGGCCGCGATCTGCAGCTGGCACAGCGTCGCGACGGCGATGCCGATGCGAAGCTGCGACCGCTGTTCGCCGACCTGATCACCTCGGTCGCGGCGGTGCCGGGCATCCGCCGAGTGCGGTTCACGAGCCCGCACCCGAAGGACATGCGACCCGAGACGTTCGCCGCGATGGCCGGCTCGTCGGCGGTGTGCGAGCACCTCCATTACCCGTTGCAGAGCGGCTCCGACCGGGTGCTGTCGCTGATGCACCGCGGCTACACCGCCGAGCGCTATCTCGAGCGACTCGCTGCCGGTCGTGCCGCCATCGACGATCTGGCCATCAGCACCGACATCATCGTCGGGTTCCCGGGCGAGACCGAGGACGACTTCGCCCGCACCCTCGAGGTGGCCGCGGCCGCCGAGTACGACTACGCGTACACGTTCATCTTCTCGCCGCGGGAAGGCACCGAGGCGGCGACGATGACCGAGCACTTCATCGATCCGGCCGTGGTGAGCGAACGGTTCGAGCGGCTGAGGATCGTCGTCGAGCGCAGTGCGATCGCCAAGCACCGCGATCGCATCGGCCGCGTCGAGGAAGTGCTGGTCGAAGGGCCGAGCCGCAAGGACCCGAGCGTCATCTCCGGCCGCACGCGCCAGAACAAGCTCGTCCACTTCACCCCGCCGCACCCGGTTCGCGTCGGCGCCTACGCGACGGTGGAGGTCACCCGCGCGGCGCCGCACCACCTCACCGGTGAGTTCCGCGAGCTGATCGCCGAGCCCTCGCACAAGCGGCGCATCGCCGTCGCCGCTTCCTGAGCCGGTCATCTCGATGAGCTCCGTCCGCCAGCGTCCGGCGGTGCCGGCGGTCGTGGTGCTCGGGCCCACCGCCAGCGGCAAGAGCGATGTTGCCATGGCGCTGGCCACGTCGGCCACCGCCACCGACCGGTTCGAGATCGTCGCCGTCGACGCGATGCAGGTGTACCGGCACATGGACATCGGCACGGCCAAGCCGACCCGGGCCGACCGTGCCGCGGTGGTGCACCACCTGCTCGACCTCGTCGACCCCGACCACGACTTCGCGGTCGCCGAGTTCGTCGCGGCCGCAGCGGCCGCCGCGGCCGACATCGATGCTCGTGGGGCCCGACCGCTGCTGGTCGGCGGCACCGGGCTCTATCTGCGGGCGCTCACCGATCCGATGGAGATCCCCGGCACCTGGCCCGAGATCCGAGCGGCACTCGACGCCCGCGCTGCGCAGGAGCCGATCGAGGCCATGCACGCCGAGCTCGCCGGGCTCGATCCGGTCGCGGCGGGGAAGATGGAACCGACCAACGCCCGCCGGGTGGTGCGCGCGCTCGAGGTGTGCCTCGGTTCGGGGCGGCCGTTCAGTTCGTTCGGCCCCGGCCTCGACACGTACCCGAACGTCCCGTACGTGCAGTTCGGCCTGCGGTGGGCACGTCCGCTGATGGCGGCCCGCATCGAGACCCGCGTGCACCGCATGGTCGAGGCCGGTCTCGTCGACGAGGTGGCGCATCTCGTGAGCACGTCTCCCGATCTGTCGCGGACGGCTCGCCAGGCACTCGGTTACAAGGAGCTCATCGAGCACCTCGAGGGACGGGTGAGCCTCGACGAGGCGATCGCCACGGTCGTCCTGCGGACACGTCAGTTCGCGGTCCGCCAGGAGCGGTGGTTCCGTCGTGACCCTCGCGTACGCTGGATCGACATCCACGACGATCCCGTCGCCGAGTCGGTGCCGCTGATCGAACGTCACCTGAAGACGTCGGAGACCCCAGCGGCCTCGGACGTCTCCGATCCACACCGCGACCACGAAGACGACTGAACGGAACGCCGTCGTGACCACTCCTGCAGCCCACCGCCCGACACAGCGCCTCCAGCTCACCAAGCACCACGGCCTCGGTAACGACTTCCTCGTCGCGTTCCATCCGCCGGTGTCCCCCGACGAGCTGCCGGCGCTCGCGGTCCGTCTGTGCGACCGACGTCGGGGCATCGGGGCCGACGGCCTGCTCATCGCGGAGAGCCACCCGGAGCACAGCGCACGCATGTTGCTCTACAACGCCGACGGCAGTCGGGCCGAGATGAGCGGCAACGGCATCCGGTGCTTCGCCCAGGCCCTCGCGGCCCGGCGCGGCGACCTCGATCCGATGACGATCGTCACCGATGCCGGACTTCGTCACGTGCAGGTGTTCGCCACCGAGCGCGCCGACACGGTCGAGGCCAGCGTCGACATGGGTGAGATCGTGCCCGGCACCGAACCGGACGGATGGGCGGCCGTGGGCTGCCATCCCGATCGGCCGGTCCTCCACCTCTCCACCGGCAACCCGCACACGGTGGTGGGCGTCGACGACGTCGCTGCCGTCGATCTGCTGCACCTCGGCCGACAGGTGCCGGGGACCAACCTCGAGATCGTCGAGCCCGGCCCCGAGCCGCACGTCATCCGTATGCGGGTGCACGAGCGCGGCGCAGGGATCACCGAGGCCTGCGGCACCGGTGCGTGCGCCAGCGCCTACGCGGCCCGCACGTGGGGACTCGTGCCCGCGAGTGCGTCGGAAATCGTGGTGCAGATGGACGGCGGATGCGCGAAGGTCAGACTCGACGAACCAGCTCCCGGCCGGGCCACGCTCGTGGGACCGTCGGTGCTGATCGCCACGATCGAGGTGGAGCTCGACGATGTCGGGACCCACCACACCAGCCAGCTCGGGTCGACCGAACCATCGTCGACCGTTTCAGAAGGGACCACGGCCACCGCATGACGAACCCGTACCAGGAAGCACTCGGCGCCACGCTCATCGAGCGCACCAAGCGAGAGCGCATCGTCCTGGTCGGAGTCACGCTGCGGGGTCACACCGACGACGACACCGAGGCCGGGCTCGACGAGCTGGCGCTCCTCATCGACACCGCCGGCGCCGACGAGGCCGGCCGCCTCGTGCAGCGACGCGATACGCCCGACCACACATGGTTCATCGGCAAGGGCAAGGTGGAAGAGCTCAAGCAGCTGTGCCTCGCCGTCGACGCCGACACCGTGGTGTTCGACAACGATCTGAGCCCGGCCCAGCAGTTCAACCTCGAGAAGCTGCTCGGTCGAACCGCGATCGACCGCACCGCCGTCATCCTCGACATCTTCGGCCAGAACGCCCACACGCTCGAGGGCAAGGCCCAGGTCGAACTGGCGCTGCTGCGCTACCGCCTGCCGCGACTCCGCCGGGGCAACAAGGCCAATCTCTCCCAACAGAGCGGTGGTGTCGGCACGCGAACGAGGGGCACCGGTGAGACCAAGCTCGAGGTCGATCGGCGAACGCTCACCAAGCGGATCAGCCGGCTCGAACACGACCTGGCCGACCTCCGCGAGACACGCCATCTGCAACGCAAGAGCCGTGGCCGCAGCGGCCTCGCCGCCGTCACCATCGTCGGATACACCAACGCCGGCAAGAGCACCTTGCTCAACCGGCTCACCCAGGCGGGTGTGCTGGTCGAGGACCGCCTGTTCGCCACGCTCGATCCCACCACCCGACGGCTCTCGCTGCCCGGCGGCGAACCGGTGCTGCTCACCGACACCGTCGGGTTCGTGCGCCGGCTGCCGCACGGGCTCATCGAGTCGTTCAAGAGCACGCTCGAGGTCGCGAGCGAGGCCGACTTCCTGGTCCACGTCGTCGACTCCTCTGCAGCCGACCCCGAGGGTCAGATCGCCGCGGTGCGCTCCGTGCTCGTCGAGATCGACGCCGACCGTGTGCCCGAGCTGATCGTGTTCAACAAGGCCGACCTCGTGCCGGAGGCGATCCCCGACCTCGTCGCCGACCACGAGGGATCGGTCGCCGTGAGCGCGGCGACGGGGGAGGGGATCGACGACTTCCTGGCCACCCTCGCCGATCGGTTGCGCACGATCGCCACGCCCGTCGAGCTGCTCATCCCGTACGACCGTGGCGACGTGCTCGCCGCCGTCCACCGCGAGGGCGAGGTCGTGTCGAGCAGCCACGAGGACGGCGGGGTGCGCGTGCGCGCTCGCCTGGCGGACGCGTCCACCGGTCGCCTGTCCGAATTCGTCGTCGCCGCCGACGACGCCTGAACCGGCTCGCACGTCGGCCCGAGCGAGAACACATTGGGTCGGCTCCCTCGGAGCTGCCACGATGTCGGTCCATGGACGCCCTGTCTGAGCCGCCCGCCGGTTTCGTACCGCCGCCGTACCCGTACGACAAGCTCGATCGGTTGGCCGCGATCTGTGCCGCGCACGAGGGCGGGATCGTCGATCTGTCCATCGGCACGCCGTGCGATCCGCCCCCGCCGGCGGTGATCGCAGCGCTCGCGTCGTCGGACAGCGAGCGTGGCTATCCGCCGAGCATCGGCACCGCAGGACTCCGCGGTGCCATCCGATCCTGGATCCAGCGTCGCTTCGATCTCGACGTGTCGGTCGATCAGATCGCCGCCTGCGTCGGCACGAAGGAGTTCGTCGCGACGACCCCGCACTACCTGCGCTTGCGCACGCCCTCACGCGACACGGTGCTGTACCCGGCCGTGGCGTACCCCACGTACGAGATGGGGGCGATCCTCGCCAACTGTCGTCCGGTCGCGGTGCCGCCGCGGCCCGACGGTGGTCTCGACCTCGACGCGATCGATCCCGCCGATGCTGCTCGGGCGCTGATGCTGTGGGTGAACAGCCCGTCGAATCCCACCGGTGCGCTGAGCGACCTCGATGCGGCCGCGGCGTGGGGTCGGGCGCGGGGCGTGCCGGTGTTCAGCGACGAGTGCTATGTCGAGTTCACGTGGGAGGGGCGCCCTCGCACGATCCTGGAGCAGGGCACCGACGGGGTCGTCGCCGTGCACTCGCTGTCGAAGCGGTCGAACCTCGCCGGCCTTCGCGTCGGCTTCTACGCCGGTGATGCCGAACTGGTCACCTACCTCAAGGAGGTGCGCAAGCACGTGGGGATGCTGGTGCCCGGACCCGCACAGGCCGCCGGCGCCGTCGCGCTGGCCGACGACGAGCACGTGCAGGTGCAACGCGACCGGTATCGCCGTCGGCTCGAGCGCATGGCAGGGGTGCTGTCGGCATGGTCGGGCATCGACGTCCCGCTGCCCGCGGGCGGCTTCTACCTCTGGTTCGACGCTGCCGACGGCTGGGCGTTCGCCGAGCGACTCGCGACCGAGGGGGGTGCCCTGGTGAGCCCCGGAGACTTCTACGGCGCCGGGGGTGCCAACAACGTGCGTGTCGCCGTGGTACAACCAGATGACCGGATCGACCAGGTCGCTCGGCGACTGGGGGTGTGAGGACATGTCGTATCAGCAGTTCCCGCCGGCGGATGGCGCCGGCGGCGGGATGAACCCGCTCGGCCAGGCCCCCCTCGTGTTGCAACCCGCCGCGCCGTTCACGCCGCCGCCCAAGGGTGGCCGTCGTGCCGGGTTGATCGGGGTGGGAGCCCTGCTGCTCGCCGCCGGCGTGGTGGCCGGGGTCGTGTTGTTCCTCGCGAGTTCCTCCAACTACGACGAAGGGGTGCGGAACCTCGCCCGCGCGCCGATCGGGTGCACGACCAGCCTCGAGTTCGACGAGGCCGGCACGTACACCATCTACATCGAGACCAAGGGCCAGATCGGCGAACTCCGCGGCGACTGCCCGAACGCCGATCGCGACTACGAGTTCCGTGGCGACGATCTGCCCGACGTCGACATCGTCCTGCTCGACGACAACGGCGACGAGGTCGACCTCGACCGCGACGAGTCGAAGGACTACGACGCTGCCGGGTTCGTCGGCCGTTCGGTCGCCTCGGTGGAGATCCCGGAGGCCGGCGACTACGAGATCACCGCCACCTCCGACGAGGACGAGATCGCCGTCGCCGTGGGTCGCAATCCGAAGGAGACCGCAGGTTCGATGAAGACGATGGGCATCGGGGCGCTCGCCCTCGGTGTGCTCATCGGCGGTCTGTGCGTCGTGCTGGGCATGCGCCGCAAGCCGGTCTCGGGTGGCGGCGCGATGCCGCCGGCGCCCGGGTCGTTCGGGTCGTACGGTTCGCCCGTCCCGCCCGTCCCGCCCGTTCCGTACGGCTCGCCGCCGTTCGGGGGCGCTCCTGCCCCGGGCCAGGTGCCGGTGACCGCACCGCCGTACCAACCGCCGGCGTATCAGCCGCCCCCGCCGCCGGCCCCGCCGGCGCCGACGGTCCCGCTGCCCTCCACGCCGCCGACGCCACCCGCGCAAACCGCGCAACCCGCGCAACCCGCGCAACCCGCGCCACCCGTGCCGCCCGCGGGCGGCCCCAGCTGGCCGGCACCGCCGACCGCCTGAGCGTCGCCCTGACGCGACGATGCGCCGTCCGGGGACGGCGCATCGTGCGGGAACGTCGGTGCGCAGGTGTGGCCTGCGAGCAGATCGACCTGCGCGGTCTCAGAGGCGACGCATGACGGTGACGACCCGTCCGAACACGCTGACCTCGTCCGGCTGGAACACCATCGGCTCGAGCCGGTCGTTGGCCGGCAACAGGGTGATCGTGCGACCGGTGCGCTGATACGTCTTGACGGTCGCCTCGCCGCCGGGGATGCCGGCGACCACGATCTCGCCGTTGTTCGCCGTGGTCTGCGCCCGGCACACCACGAAGTCGCCGTCCATGATCCCGACGTTGATCATGGAGTCGCCGCGGACGCGGAGCATGAACAGGTCGCCGGCGCCGGTGAAGTCCTCGGGCAGGGGGAACAGTTCCTCGACGTTCTCCTGGGCGAGCACGTCGGTGCCGGCGGCCACGTCGCCGACGAGGGGCACGTGGCGGACCGGACGGCGTTCGATCGCGGCGCCGGACGACGGGTCGTAGCGGACCTCGAGCGCTCGCGGCTTCGTGGGGTCGCGGCGGAGGAAGCCCATCTTCTCGAGCGAGGCCAGGTGGCTGTGCACGGTGGAGGGTGAGGTGAGGCCGACGGCCTCACCGATCTCGCGGACGCTGGGCGGGTAGCCGCGCTCGCGCATGCTCGTCTCGATGACATCGAGGATGCCCTTCTGACGTGCGGTGAGGGTGGTGGAGATCGCGTCGGCCATGGAGGCAAGCGTACGCGTGTTCGCCATCGAGGTCAAACATCTGTTCGTGCAACAGGTGTTCGATTTTCTCGGGCCGAGGTGTTGACGAACGGGTGTTCGCTCGACATACTGACGAACGTCCGTTCGGGAACACCCGTTCGGTTCGGTTCTCCCGGAAGGGTCCATCATGTCGGCAGTCACGGCGTCCCTCGCCCCCCGCTCCACCGCTCGTCACCATCACCACATCGATCGGCGCAGCGCGTCGGTCGGTGTCCGCGGTGCGCGAGCGATGGCGCAGCTGCCCACCCGGTACACCGTCCCGGCCAGCGTCCTCCCCAGTCGTTCCACGTTCGTCCGTCGCCGCGTCGGCGCGGTGGTGTTCGTCGTGGCGCTGGTGCTGTCCGTCGGCTCGGTGGCCCAACGTGGTCTGGCCGACCGCGGCGGCGAACCTGCCTCCGTCGCCGCGGTCGGCCGAGCCACCGATGGTCTCGCCGGCTACGCACCCACCTATGTCGTCCGTCCGGGTGACACGATGTGGGGCATCGCTGAGCGCCTGTACCCAGGTTCCGACATCGGACGGATCGTCGATGCGCTGGTCTCGCTGAACGGCGGTGCCGCGATCGAGGCGGGTCAAACGCTCAACCTGCCGTGAGTCGCTCCGCTAGCGTGGCGGCCGATGCGATGCCCCCGCTGCCATCTCGACGACACCAAGGTGATCGATTCGCGTGAAGCGGACGAGGGCGCAGCCATCCGCCGGCGCCGCTCCTGCACCGGGTGCACCCACCGATTCACCACCTACGAGCGCCTCGAAGAGGTGCCGATGGTGGTCGTGAAGTCCAACGGCACCCGCCAGCCGTTCGATCGGCTCAAGATCGTCCGCGGGGTCACCGCGGCCGGCAAGGGACGTCCCGTCACGGCCGAGCAGATCGATCAGCTCGCCGAAGAGGTCGAGGACGAGTTGCGCTTCGCCGAGGGCGACCTCACCAGCGAGCGAGTCGGTCGCGCCGTGCTCGAGCGCCTGCGCCATCTCGACGAGGTGCTCTATCTCCGCTTCGCGAGCGTCTACAAGGGCTTCGACGCGGCGTCCGATTTCCAGCGTGAGCTGTCCCTGCTGAAGAAGCTGCAGAAGGCCTGACGACCCCCTCGAGCAGGCCCTCGAGCAGACCCTCGAGCAGGTCGGCCCCGTCTCAGCGGCGGCGCACGTAGCGGGTGAACAGGAAGCCGTCGTCCTCGAGCAGGTGGGCGAGGTCCATGCGGTGCAGCAGCGCCGGGGCGCCGGCGGTGAGGCGGGGCCCGTCGCCGCCGCTGATCACCGGTGAGATGGTGAGGTTCAGCTCATCGATCAGGTCGGCCTCGGCCAGTGCGGCGTTGAGCGCTGCACCGCCTTCGGCCTGCACGAAGTCGGCGTGCATCACCTGGCCGAGGCGGCCGAGCGCGCCTGCCAGGTCGAGCGAGCCGACGCCTGCCCGTACGGTGTCGACCGGGAGGTCGGGCGCGGTCTCGGGGACGATCACGAAGCCGGCGCCGCTGGTGAACAGGTCGCTCGCGTAGTCGATGCCCTCGCCGCTGCGCGAGACGACGCCGACGCGCTGGCCGGGCTTGCTCGGTTTGCCGTAGCCCTCGATGCGGACGGTCGCTGCGCCGACGACGATGACGTCGGCGAGCCGGCGCAGCCCCAGGAGCACCTCGGTGTCGGCCGGGCTCGACAGGGCGCGTGAGTTGTCGTCGACCACCGTCGATCCGTCGAGGCCCGACACCATGCACAGCCCGAGCCAGGGGCGATCGGCGGGTCGGGGCCGGGTGACGCCGTAGGCCTCGGCCACGGTGACGTGGTCGACCGGTTGGGGCAGCAGTCGGCGCATGGGTGCGATGATGGCAGCCATGGGGACGACACACGACATCACGCACGACGAGCGGCAGGGTGACACCGATCACGACCTGGGCGGACGCACCGCGTTCCGCACCTGCCCGCTCTGCGAGGCGGGCTGCGGCCTGGAGATCACCGTGAAGCGCTCGACCGAGGGGGCGGAGCACGTGACGCGGATCCGGGGCGACCGCGAGGACGTGTTCAGCAAGGGGTTCCTGTGCCCGAAGGGGTCGACGCTGAAGCAGCTCCACGACGATCCGGACCGGCTCCGCCGCCCGCTGGTGAAGCGCGACGGTGTCCATGTGGAGGTCGAGTGGGCCGAGGCCTGGGCCGAGGTCGAGCGTGGGCTGCTCGGTGTGATCGAACGCCACGGGCGGGAGTCGATCGGCGTGTACATCGGCAACCCGAACGCCCACAACCTCGCCGGGATGACCTACGGCCGAACCGTGATGCACTCGCTCGGCACGCGCAGCATCTTCTCGGCGTCCACCGTCGACCAGATGCCGCGCCAGGTGGCGGCCGCGTACGTCTTCGGTGGTGGCGCCACGGTGCCCGTCCCCGACCTCGACCGGACCGACCATCTCGTGATCCTCGGCGCGAACCCGTACGCGTCGAACGGCAGCCTGTGCACCGCCCCCGACTTCCCGGGGCGGATCGAGGCGATGCGTGCCCGCGGCGGCAAGCTCGTCGTGGTCGACCCCCGGCGCAGCCGCACCGCCGAGGAGGCCGACGAGTGGCTCGCGATCCGGCCCGGCACCGACGCCTTGTTCCTGGCCTCGATGGTGCAGGTGATCGCGGCCGAGGGTCTGGTGCGCATCCCTGGTCATCTGGTCGGCCACGTGCGCGGGCTCGACGAGGTGCTGGCGGCGTGTGCGTCGTTCACCCCCGAATCCGTCGCCGCGGCGACCGGTCTGTCGCCCGAGGTGATCCGCCGCAGCGCACGCGAACTCGTCGCCGCCGACCGGGCTGCGGTGTACGGCCGCATCGGCACCACCACGACCGAGTTCGGCACGACGGCCTCGTGGCTCATCGACGTGGTCAACCTGGTCGCGGGCAACCTCGACGTGGTCGGCGGATCGATGTTCGCGACGCCCGTGGCGTCCCGACCGCCGAAGCCGGGTGCCGGCCCGGGCTTCAAGGTGGGTCGCGGGCACAGCCGGGTCCGGTCGTTCCCCGAGGTGATGGGGGAGTACCCGGCCGCGGCGATGGCCGAGGAGATCACGACGCCTGGCGCCGGGCAGCTGCGTGCGATGGTGACGATCGCCGGCAACCCGGTGCTGTCGACCCCGAACGCCGACCAGCTCGATGCCGCGCTCGGCGAGCTCGAGTTCATGGTGAGCGTCGACATCTACCTGAACGAGACGACCCGCCACGCGGACGTGATCCTGCCGAGCCCGTCCGCGTTGCAGAAGGGTCACTACGACATGCTCCTGCTGCAGTTCGCGGTGCGCAACGTCGCGAACTTCAGCCCGCCGGTGCTGCCGCTGGAGGACGGTCAGCCCGACGAGTGGGAGATCCTCGCCAAGCTCTCGCTCATCGCGCAGGGCCAGGGCGCCGACGCCGACGTGTCGGGCATCGACGATCTCGTGATCGCCGGCATCGTCGCGTCCGCGGTGCGCGACGAGTACTCGGCGGTGTCCGGGCGTGATCCGCAGGAGCTGCTGGGGTTGCTGTCGAAGGACGGTCGGCGAGGTCCCGAGCGGCTGCTCGACCTGGCGTTGCAGACCGGTCCGTTCGGTGCCGCGTTCGGCGCCGGACCGTCGGACGGGGCGAGCCTCGACCTGTTGCTCGAGCACCCGCACGGGGTCGATTTCGGCGCGCTCGTGCCGCGGCTGCCCGAGGTGTTGCAGACTCCGTCGGGGCAGGTGGAGCTCGATCACCCGGTGTTGATGGCCGATCTCGAGCGCCTGGCGGCCGCGGTGCCGGAACTCACGCAGCGTGACCTCGTGCTGGTGGGTCGGCGGCACCTCCGGAGCAACAATTCGTGGATGCACAACATCGAGGTGCTGGTGAAGGGCAAGCCGCGGTGCACGCTCCACGTGCACCCCGACGACGCCGTTCGGCTCGGGCTCGTCGATGGCGGACACGCCCGGGTGACCAGCCGGGTGGGGTCCCTCGACGCCCCGGTCGAGGTGACCGACTCGGTGCGCCCCGGTGTGGTCAGCCTCCCGCACGGATGGGGTCACTCGATGCCCGACACCCGCATGCGCGTCGCTCGCGAGCGGGCCGGGGTGAACAGCAATGTGCTCGCCGACCACGAGGCCATGGACCCGTTGTCGGGCACCTCGGTGCTGAACGGCATCCCGGTGGAGATCGTCGCGGTCTGACGTCCGACGGCTCGTCGCATCTGTCGCCACCCGTCGTTCCGCCTGTCGTTCCACCTGTCGTTCCACCAGGCGGGACAGGTGAGCCTCGGGTGTCACCTGTCCACAGCAACGGGCCACGATCCACAGCTTCGGCTCCGTCACCCACAGGGACATCCACAGCATCTGCCGGCAATTCACAGCCTTGTCCCTCTTCCTCCCCACAGGGGACCCCGCCTAGGTTCTCTCTTCGCAGATGGCAGTGGTGCGCGGCGCGGATGGTCAGTCCGGACGTGGCGGCCGAGGACGTGTCGAGATCGACGACGAGTCGACTCGAGACCAGTCGGTGACCGCCGTCCATCGATCGAGGACGATCGATGGCGGCGACACACGTCACGGGCTGTGGGGCGAGGGCTTCGTGACCTGTGACCGTGCACCGCTGTCACGCTGCGTGTTCAGGAAAACGCAGCGTCCGGGAGGGCGCTCGGGCGGGACGGCGGGAACAAAAAGCCGCGGGACAGTCGTTGACATCGGTGTAACTACAGTGCTGTAATCTTCCAACCTCTTGTGGTGGTCACCGTCGCGGGGGCCGGTCAGCTACCACATCTTGTGTGGCACAAGGGTGGTGGCAGTGGTGGTCGTCGCGGTACGAACCGTGGTGGCGATCGCGAAGGTGATGCGTGGGGAGATCCAGCGGTGAGTGCGCACGGATGGCTCACGGGCCGTGGTTGAAGTGTCTGAAGATCGTCAAGAAAAGGGAGTATCCATGTCTCTGGCGCCCGAGCGTCTGTCCATCGGCATCAAGCGTCACTTCACGACGCCGGGCGTGCACCCGTACGACCAGGTCGTGTGGGAGCGCCGCGATGCGCGCATCAGCAACTGGAAGGACGGATCGGTCGCGTTCGAGCAGCTCGATGTGGAGTTCCCCGCCAGCTGGTCGCTCAACGCCACCAACATCGTCGCCCAGAAGTACTTCCGTGGCACCCTCGGCCTGCCCGAGCGCGAGTCGTCGCTGAAGCAGGTCATCGATCGCGTCGCCGACACGATCACCACCTGGGGCATCGAGGGCGGCTACTTCGTCGACGCCGACGAGGCCGAGTCGTTCCGCAGCGAGCTGAAGTTCATCCTCGTCACCCAGCGGGCCGCGTTCAACAGCCCCGTGTGGTTCAACATCGGTGTGAAGGGCGTGCCCCAGCAGGCGAGCGCGTGCTTCATCCTCTCCGTCGACGACACCATGGACGGCATCCTCAACTGGTACCGCGAGGAGGGCACGATCTTCAAGGGTGGCTCCGGCTCGGGCGTCAACCTGTCGAAGATCCGCTCGAGCTACGAGCTGCTCAACGGCGGCGGCACGGCGAGCGGCCCGGTCAGCTTCATGCGTGGCGCCGACGCCTCGGCCGGCACGATCAAGAGCGGTGGCAAGACCCGCCGTGCGGCGAAGATGGTCATCCTCAACGTCGATCACCCCGACGTCGAGGAGTTCGTGTGGTGCAAGGCCCGTGAGGAGCGCAAGGCGCGCGTCCTGCGCGACAACGGCTTCGACATGGACCTCGACGGTGCCGACAGCTTCAGCATCCAGTACCAGAACGCCAACAACTCGGTCCGCATCAGCGACGACTTCATGCAGGCCGTCCTCGACGACACCGACTGGACCTACAAGGCCGTCCTCGACGGAGCCCCGGTGCGCACCGTGCGCGCCCGTGACCTGTGGCGCCAGATCGCCACCGCCTCGTGGGAGTGCGCCGACCCCGGTCTGCAGTTCGACACCACGATCAACAAGTGGCACACCGCGCACGCCTCGGGCCGGATCAACGGCTCCAACCCGTGCAGCGAGTACATGCACCTCGACAACTCGGCCTGCAACCTGGCCTCGCTCAACCTGCTCAAGTACCTCGACCTCGACTCGGTGGGCGACGACAGCTTCGACGTCGAGGCGTACATGCACACCGTCGAGGTGATCTTCACCGCGCAGGAGATCCTCGTCGGTCGCGCCGACTACCCGACGGAGCCGATCGGCGACAACAGCCGCAAGTTCCGTCAGCTCGGCATCGGCTACGCCAACCTCGGCGCACTGCTGATGGCGCTCGGTCTGCCCTACGACTCGGTCGAGGGTCGTGCGTGGGCGGCCTCGCTGACGTCGCTCATGACCGGTCACTCGTACGCGACGAGCGCCCGCACCGCCAGCCGGATGGGTCCCTTCGCCGGCTTCGCCGAGAACGAGCAGTACATGCTCAACGTGCTCCGCATGCACCGTGACGCGTCGTACGAGATCGAAGGCGTCGACGCCGTGCCGGCCGCGATCGTGGCCGCCGGCCAGCACGCCTGGGAGTCCGCCGTCCGCGACGGCGAGGAGTACGGCGTCCGCAACAGCCAGGCATCGGTCCTCGCGCCCACCGGCACGATCGGTCTGATGATGGACTGCGACACCACCGGCATCGAGCCCGACCTCGGTCTGTGCAAGATGAAGAAGCTCGTCGGTGGCGGCACCATGGTGATCGTCAACCAGACGATCCCGCGGGCGCTGCGTCGCCTCGGCTACAACGCCCAGCAGGTCGACGAGATCGTGTCGTACATCGACCGCGAGAAGAGCATCCTCGGTGCGCCGCATCTCGCCGCCGAGCACGTGCCTGTCTTCGCCTGCTCGATGGGTGACAACACGATCCACTACGAGGGTCACGTCCGCATGATGGGCGCCACCCAGCCGTTCCTCTCAGGTGCGATCTCCAAGACCGTGAACATGCCCGAAGAGGCGACGATCGAGGACATCGAAGAGCTGCACCTGCTGTCGTGGCAGCTCGGCCTGAAGGCCGTGGCCGTGTACCGCGACAACTGCAAGGTCGGTCAGCCGCTCAGCACTGCGAAGAAGGAAGGTGCCGAGGAGACCGACACCCCGGTCGCTCAGGTCGCCGAGGTCACCCAGGTCATCGAGAAGATCGTCGAGCGGGTCGTCCACCAGCCGATCCGACAGAAGCTGCCGCGCAGCCGTCGTGGCCGCACGTTCGAGTTCCGCGTGGCCGACTGCAAGGGCTTCGCCACGATCGGCGAGTACGAGAACGGCCAGCCCGGCGAGATCTTCCTCACGGTGTCGAAGCAGGGCTCCACGCTCAGCGGCATCATGGACGCCTTCGCCAAGAGCATCAGCTACGGCCTGCAGTACGGCGTGCCGGTGCGGGCCTTCGTCGAGGCGTTCACCAACATGCGCTTCGAGCCGGCCGGCATGACCGACGACCCGGACATCCGCTTCGCCTCGTCGATCATGGACTACCTGTTCCGCCGTCTCGCCCTCGAGTACATGACCTACGACGAGCGCGCCGAGCTCGGCATCTTCTCGGTCGACGAGCGCCTGCAGCCCACGCTGCCCGGCGTCGAGGAGTCGGTCATGGAGACCCGCACCGGCAGCGAGATCGCCGCCGACCCGAAGAGCGTTCCCTCGGTCGGCGAACTCGCGACCCAGCTCGAGCTGGGCGTGGCCCCGACGGCACCGAACAACGACATCACCAACCCGTCGGGCATCGCCCGCCCGGCCCAGGCGGCGATCACGCCGAATCCTGGCAAGCCAGCCGTGCGACACAGCGATGCACCGATGTGCATGCAGTGCGGCGTGCAGATGAACCGTGCCGGTTCCTGCCACGCCTGCCCCAGCTGCGGCAGCACCAGCGGCTGCAGCTGACCCTCCGAGCGGTCCGCCGCTCCGGACAGATCCTGTGGTCGTCGGCGGCCGCGGGAATCATCGATCGATGCCCGACACCCGGGCGAGGGCGGCTGCCCTGGGTGCCGGGCATCGTCGCGTCCAGGGTTCCGTCAGCCGGGGCACGGTGTCGCCGAGCCCCTAACTTACCGACGGTAGATTTCGTCGCGCGATCGGAGTACTGTTGCTGATGTCGGGCTCTGGGGAGCTGCGACGAGTTCCGTCGAGTCCATACGAGGATGGGGGTCCTGACATGACGACGATCGATGCGATGACCGATACCGCGAGCGACGACACGCCCGCACACCACCGCGGCAACGGCCGCCCGATCGACACCGAGCGCACGATCACCGATCTGGTGGTCACCGGGAAGATTCCGGCCGAGCTCGACGGGCGCTATCTGCGCAACGGTGCCAATCCGCTCACCGGCACCAGCGAGCACCCGTTCTTCGGTGACGGCATGGTGCACGGGGTGCGTCTGCGCGACGGCCAGGCCGAGTGGTACCGCAACCGCTATGTGCAGACGCCGTTCATCGCCGATCCGTCGGTCAACGTGCTCGACCCGTCGGTCGTCGTCGACCTCACCGCGTCGAAGGCCAACACCCACGTGATCGGACACGCCGGACGCATCCTCGCACTCGAGGAAGGGCACTTCCCGTACGTGCTCGACGGCGACCTGTCGACGGTCGGCCCGCTCGACTTCGGCGGTGCGCTCACCGGATCGTTCACGGCGCACCCGAAGATCTGCCCGGTCACCGGCGAGTTGCTCGCGTTCGGCTACTCGATGTTCGCGCCGTACCTGCGCTACCTGCGCGTGTCGGCCGACGGTCAGCTGGTGCAGACCGAGAACATCACCGTCGGGGGCCCGACGATGATGCACGACTTCAACGTCACCCGGAACAACGTGATCTTCATGGATCTGCCCGCGGTGTTCGACCTCGAGGCCGCGATGCGCGGCGAGATGCCGATCCACTGGGGCGAGGACTACCCGTCGCGGCTGGGCGTCATGCCGCGCAACGGCACCGACGCCGACGTGCGCTGGTTCGACATCGACCCGTGCTACGTGTTCCACCCGATGAACTCCTACGAGGACGGCGACACCATCGTGCTCGACGTCGCCCGCATGAGCCACGTGTGGCGCGAATCGATGATGGACTTCCCGTCGCCGTCGTTGTGGCGGTGGACGATCGACACGACCACCGGTCGCGTGAAGGAAGAGCAGATCGACGACCGGCCGGCCGAGTTCCCGCGGGTCCCCGACTCGCTGGTCGGCCTGCAGCACCGGTACGGCTACATGATGGCCGTCCCGGAGAACGCCGGGTACGACGACCCGATGAGCCAGTCGGGCGCGATCTTGAAGTACGACCGCACCACCGGCCAGCGCACCGAGATCGACCTCGGTCGTGGTTGCATCCCGGGCGAGCCGGTGTTCGTGCCCGCCGAGGGCGGCACCGCCGAGGACGACGGCTACCTGATGACCTACGTCTACGACGCGAGCAGCGACACGAGTCGGCTCATCGTGATGGACGCGGCGACGATGGACGACACGCCGGTCGCCACGGTCGAGCTGCCGCGCATCCCGTTCGGCTTCCACGGCAGCTGGGTGCCGGCGGCGGTGGTGGCGTGAAGTTCGGACTCGCATTCGCCAGCAGCATCGCCAACGAGGGGCCGGACGCACTCGAGCTGTGTCGTCGTGCCGAAGCGGCCGGATTCGAATCGTTGTGGGGTGGCGAGCACGTGATCCTGCCCACCACCATCGAGTCGCGGTACCCGTACACGGCCGACGGCAAGATCCCGGCTGAACCCGACACGTCGATCCCCGATCCGCTGATCTGGTTGGCGTTCGCCGCGGCTGCAGCGCCGACCATGCGGCTCGGCACGTGCATCCTCATCGTTCCGCAGCGCAACCCGCTCATCCTGGCCAAGGAACTCGCCACGCTCGATCGGTTGAGCGGCGGCAAGGTCGAGCTGGGCCTCGGCGTCGGGTGGATGAAGGAGGAGTTCGATGCGCTGGGTGTGCCGTGGGAACGTCGCGGTGCCCGCAACGACGAGTACGTCGAAGCGATGCGCGCGCTGTGGGCCGGCCCGCACGCCGAGTTCCACGGCGAGTTCGTCGACTTCCCGCCCGTCACGTGCAGCCCTCGTCCGGTGAACGGGTCGATCCCGATCCTGGTCGGTGGCGACACCGACGTCGCGATACGTCGGGCGGCTCGGCTCGCCGATGGCTACTTCCCCGGCGAGGGTGATCCCGAGCGGTTGGCAGCGCTGATCGCGCGGGTGCGCGAAGCGGCCGAGCGTGAAGGGCGAGATCCGGCCAGCATCGAGATCAACGCGATGTTCACCAACCTGGGTGACCCTGCGAGGGGCGTCGAGCAGATGATCGAGCTCGGGGTCGGTCGCGTGATGTTGCCGGCGTTCTTCTACGCCGGCCCTGGCGGTCTCGACCGCCTCGACGAGTTCGGCGAACTCGTCATCCGTCCCACCAACGGCTGACCGACCCGAGCGGTCGACCGCCTCGTCGGTCGACCGGTCCATCGGTCCATCGGGCGATCGGCCGCCGGTCAGGGGTCACACGTCGAACCACTCGGTCGGGTGATCCTCCGGGGTGCTCGGCAACGGAGTGACTCGTATGAGCGCTCACCGGGAACCCCGTCTGTCGATGAGCACGCTCGACAGCCCTCACCACGACCGTTCGCGACCCCCTGGCCCGGTCACCCCGATCGCGCTCGACGCGCTCGACCTGGCCATCGATGCGCTCGTCGCCGAGCCGCGGCTCACGGCCGCGCTCCAACGCGCCGAGGACGTGCGCATCGCCGCAGCGCTCGCCGCCGACCCGCGGCATGCCGCCGATCGGCTGCTCGTCCTGGCGCATCACGGCGACGACGTGTCGGCGCTGGCGGCGATCCACGCGCTCGGATCGGTCGACCACGAATCGGTCGACGATCGCCTGCTCGCCCTCCTGGTCGAGGGCGACGAGCCCTTCGCCGGGCATGCGGCCTGGGCCATGGCGGCGCGCCGCTCGACCCCTGCCGCGATCGACGCGCTCACCCGTCTGGCCGCCGGCGAGGGGTTCAGCGCGATGCTCGCGGAGCGGACCCTCGTGGAGTGGTCCCGCCTCGGTGCCGGCCCGTCGGCCCCGCTGCGCCGCCTCGATCGCTGCATCGCCGACGCGGAGGCGTTCGATCCTGCGGCCGATCGGACCGACCTGCTGCATCTCTCCGACCGGGCGAGCCGACCGGATCGTCCGGTCGACGGCATCGTCGTGATCCAACCGTTCCTCCACGCCCGCCTCGACCGCGACGGCACCTCGCTCGGCTCAGGCGATGCCGGCGGGATCGCCTCACTCCTGCGTTCGCTGGGCTCGTCGCTCGCCGCGGTCGACGGCATCGGAGAGGTCATCACCGTGACGCGCCGCCACGACGGCGAGGCGGCGTCGGAGGAGTTGGTGCCCGGCCACCGCGTGGTGCGCATCCCGGTGGGGAAGCCCGGTCCGCTCCCGTGGCGACAGGCATGGGTGCACCGCATCGAGATCGAGCGGCACTTCACGGCGCTGGGCCGATCGCTCGCCGGTCGCCGCGTGGTGTGGCACCTGCGCATGGCCGACGTCGGCACCCTCGCCGCGGCCGCTGCCGCTCGTCGTCTCGGGCAGCCCGTGGTGTTCACCGCAGCGCCCGATCCGCACATCGTGATCGATGCGCTGCAGGACGACGGTCGCCTCGATCGTCGGTCGTTCGCGGTCGACGACGCCGGCGCGCAGTACTGGTTCCGTGCGCGGATGGTGGAACGCCTCACCGCGCAGGCAGATCGGCTCGTGGTGCTGCCCCGGCCCACGATCGCCCACGAGCTGGTGGAGCTGCTCGGCGTCGACCCGATCGATCTCGGCCGACGCGTCACCGTCGTGCCCGAAGGAGTCGACGTGGGCCAGATCGATCGGGCGCGGGCGCGCCGCTGGCTGCGCGGGACGGCGCCGGCGGTGCAGCGGGTGCTCGACGGCCTCCCGGCCGAACGCCGGTCGTTGCCATGGGTGCTGACGGTCGGTCGCCTGCACCCGACCAAGGGTGCGCAGCGCATCGTCGACGCCGTCGTCGCCGAGCCCGGCCTCGCCGATCGGGTGAACATCGTGATCGTCGGCGGTGAGCTCGGGGCGCCGTCGCCCGACGAGCAGTCGACCATCGAGCTGGTCCGCCTCGCGGCCCGCGGCGCCGATCCGGCGCTGGTGACCCTCACCGGCAACCTGCCGCCCTCGGCCGTGGCCGATCTGATGGTGGAGGTCGCCGAACACGGTGGCGTGTACGTGTGTGCCGCCGACAAGGAGGAGTTCGGCCTCGCCATCGTCGAAGCGATGGCGGCGGGTGCGGTGGTCGTCGCGCCGGCCCGCGGCGGTCCGCGCAGCTACGTCGACCACGGCCGCGACGGTCTGCTCTGCGACACGCTGTCACCGTCGGCGGTCCGCGCCTCGATCGTGCAGGCGTTGGCGCTCGCATCGTCCGGTGACGCCGAACAGCGCGCCGAGCGCGCCGCGACGGTGCGGCGCAAGGTTCGCCGCGACCTGAGCATCGACACCATGGCGGCCTCGCTGGCCGCGGTGTATCACGACCTGTTGCCCTCTCCGGTGCCGTCGACGTTCGCCGCCTGATGCGCCTGCTCGTCGTCAGCCCCGACTACGCGTCGCACCTCCTGCCACTGCTGCAGATCGCCTCGGCCTGGCAGGCGCGGGAAGGCGACGTGGTGGTGGCCACCGGTCCGGCCACTCGGCCGATGGTCGCCGAGGCCGGGCTCGACTGGATCGAGCTGCGGTTGGGGCGGGGCAGCAACGCCGGTGTGATCGAGGTCGGCGAGCAGCCGAAGGGCGAGGACGATCATCTCCGTGCTTTCTTCGACGCCACCAGGCTCGGCCCGATCGAGACCCTGCGCTACCAAGCCGATGCCCGCCGGCACGACCTGCTGTACGACCCCGACGGCGTGTTCGACCGGCTCGGCGAGATCGTGCGCGAGGTGCGGCCTGACCGGGTGGCGGTCGATCACGTCGCGTTCGGGGCGCGGTTGGCGCTGCACCTGCTCGACGTGCCGACGTCGACGGTGGTGCTCGGCCACCCGAGCGCGCTGTCGGCGCCCGGGGAGGTCTACGGCGTGCCATCGGCATGGCCATCGACGATGACGCCGGATCGCGGGCCCTTGCGCGCGCTCGAGGCCCAGTGCCGCGACTCGGTTCGCGAGCTCGATCGTGCCGCCGACGACGTCCGCGCCCGGCGCGCGCCGTCGCGTCCGCCGGCCGGCGATCTCACCAGCACCCCCGGCGACCCGACGATCTACGTGTACCCCGAGGCGCTCCACGATCCCGCCAGGCCGCTCCCGGTCGTCCACCGCTTCGTCGGTTCGCTCGCACGGGCCGAGTCGCTCGACGCCACACCGTTGCCCTCGGGCGACGGGCTGCGCGTCACCGTCGCGTTCGGATCGTTCCTGAGCTCGCGCGACGACGTGCTCGCGACGGCGGTGAGGGCGGCTCACCTGGGCGGCTGGCGATTGGCGCTCGCGTCGGGCAGCACACCCGTCGACCGACTCGGCCCGCTGCCCGACGGCGCGCTCGTGCAACGTCACCTCCCGCAGGTCGCCTTGCTGGCACACACCGACGTGTTCGTGAACCACGGCGGCAACGGCAGCGTCACCGAGGCCGCCGCAGCGGGCGTGCCGCAGGTGGTGCTGCCGTTCTCCACCGACCAGTTCGCCGGTGCCGCGGCAGTGGAGCGCACCGGCGTGGGCGTCGCGCTCGCCCCCAACTCGCTCACCGCTGAGGCGCTCGTCGCTGCGGTGGCGACGGCGGCGGGCGAACCGATCCGCCGGAGGGCGCTCGAGGTGGCCGTTTCGATCCAGACGAGCGGCGGAGCCCATGCCGCCGTCGACGCGATCCGTGACCTCCCGAACCCGCAGCGGAATCCACTGCGGAACTGAGGCCGACTGCCGCCAGACTCGACGGTCGTGAGCAGCATCGTGGTGTCCGAACTCGCCTACGCCCCGCCGGGCGCCGATCAGTTGTTCTTCGATGTCAGCTTCGGCGTGGCCCCGGGCGAGCACGCGGCGATCGTCGGTGCCAACGGCGTCGGCAAGAGCACCATCCTGCGCATCCTGGGCGGTGTGCTCGAGGCCGACGAGGGCGAGTTCGCCGTGGGCGGCTCGATGCTCACGATGACCCAGGACGTCGGCATGGCACGGCCCACCGACACGCTGCGGGAGATGCTGCTCGAGGTGGCCCCGCCGCTGTTGCGCACCAGCGGCAAGGCGTTGGTGGCGGCCGAGCGGGCGCTCGCCGACGGCACCGACGACGGGATGGGCTACGCCGAGGCGCTGGCCGACTGGGGCGACCACGGCGGCTACGAGCTCGAGGCCAAGTGGGCCGCGGCCGCACAGCGCAGCGTGAAGACGCCGATCGAGGACTTCTCGACCCGCCTGGTGCGCGAACTGTCGGGCGGCGAACGCAAGCGGATGGTGCTCGACCTGCTGCTCACCTCGGGCGCCGACGTGCTGCTGCTCGACGAGCCCGACAACTACCTCGACATCCCCACCCGCGGGTGGCTCGAGGAGCAGATCAAGGCGTGTCGCTCGACGATCCTCATGGTGAGCCACGACCGCACCCTGCTCGAGCGGGTGTCGACCAAGATCGTGGTCATCGAAGGCTCGGGCTGCTGGGTGCACGGCGGCTCGTACGCCACGTTCCCCGAGGCGCGCCAGAAGCGCCAGGAGCTGTTGGGCGACGAGCTCAAGCGCTGGAACGATGAGGAACGACGCCTGTTCCAGCACATGAAGATCATGAAGCAGCGGGCCGCGCAGAACTTCAAGAACGCCACGAAGGCGAACGCCGCGGAGACCCGGTGGGAGAAGTTCGTCGCCGCGGGTCCGCCGCCCCCGCCGGTGCCCGATCAGCAGATCCACGTCCGCCTGCGCGGCGCCGATGCAGCGCGTCGTGTGGCCAAGCTCGAGCAGGTGGCGATCGGCGATCTGTTCCTGCCGTTCTCCGACGAGGTCCACCACGGCGAGCGACTCGGCCTCATCGGTCCGAACGGCACGGGCAAGACCCACCTGTTGTCGGCCCTCGCCGGCACCTCGACGCCCGATCACGGGCAGATCACCTACGGCCCGCGCACCTCGATCGGGATGTTCAACCAGATCAACGACCGTCCCGACTTCCTGGGCCGCCAGTGCTTCGAGATCGTCCGCGACCGCGTGTTCGACGACGAGAAGTCGATGAAGGCGCTGGCCCGGTACGGCCTGCGCACCAATGCCCGTCAGGAGTTCCAGACCTTGTCGGGCGGTCAGAAGGCGAGGCTCGAGATCCTCTGTCTCGAGCTCGAGGGCCACAACGTGTTGCTGCTCGACGAGCCGACCGACAACCTCGACGTCGAGTCGTCAGAGGCGCTCGAGCAGGCGCTCGACGGCTTCGAGGGCACGGTCGTCGCGGTCAGCCACGACCGCACGTTCCTCGAGAAGTTCGACCGGTTCATCATGATCACCGACGACGGCGAGGTGTACGAGCTGCCCGACTTCGAGGTGGCGATGAAGGGCCTTACGGCCCCCGATCAGCTCGCCGGGCTCCGCCTCGCCAAGAACCTCACCTGAGCCGGGGTCCCGCGCGATCTGGCCCGGTGATCGGGCCCGGTGATCAGGCCCGGTGATCAGGCCCGGTGATCAGGCCCGGCGGCTGAGCGCCCCGTTGCTGTAGGACGGGTCGCCCGTCACCTCCTGGCCCGCCCATGGCGGCAGGACCACCTCGGCGGCCGGGTCGTCGAGTTCGACCTCGGCCACGACGAGCGGTGCCAGCGAGCCGTGGAACTCGTCGACCTCCCACGTCCGGCCGGCGACGTCGATGCGGTGGCGGGTCTTGTCGATCGTGCCGGGCTCGCAGAGGGCGAAGATCCCGTCGGCGTCGGCGGCGGGCAGTTCGTACTCGAACTCGTCACGGGTCATGCCGTCGAGACCGGAGCCGGGGCCCTTGATCGTGAGGGTGATCCGGCCGTCCTCGTCGCGGATGCGCACCGAGCGGCCCGGGCCGCGCACCAGGTATGCCTGGCGGATCCGGCTCGGCACCGCACCGTCACGCCAGGCGTCACCGACGACCAGGAACTTGCGCTCGATCTCCACACCCACACGACCATCCTGACAGGCGGCCGGACGGCGTGGTGGCGTGACGGTCGAGCGCTGCCGGTGACGACCGTTCGATTCCCACGATGACTACGCTCCGGCCACGAGCCGGCCGGCCGCACGCCCGAGGAGACGCCGACATGGGGTACGACCCGATCGACACGTACACGCCAGGTGCACGAGGCGGGGCGCAGGTGCCCCAGCTCGTCGGTCAGCGAGTGGAGGCGGCTCGCGCCTACGCCGCGTCGGCGAGCTGGACCGTGCACGTGAACGACGTCCCGCCGGCGACGAAGGACCAACCGGAGGGGTTCGTGCTCCGTCAAGTGCCGGCGGCCGGATCGGTCGCTCCGGAGGGTTCGGTGCTGCTCGTCGACGTCGCCCGGCGGCGCAGCTTCGGCGAGCAGTACGGCAAGCCCCTGCTCGCCGGGGTCGCGGCCGCGCTGGCCGTCGTCGCCGTGGTCTTCGCCATGCTGTGGACGTCGGCGCGTTCCGACGGCGACGGCGCTGATGCAGATGCCCTCGCCGCCGCGGACGCCCGGATCGCGGAGCTCGAGGCCCAGGTGGCCGACCTCGCCGGAGGTGGTGATCAGGGGGCGATCATCATCGATCTGCAGGCCCGGCTCGACGACACCACGGCCCGCCTGGCGACGGCCGAGGCTCAGGTCGCCGACCTGACCGCCCAGGTCGAGCAGGCCGGCGCCGACGGTCAGGCACTGGCTTCGGAACGCGATGCGCTGGTCGTGGAACGCGATCAGCTCGTGCAGCGGGTGGCCGAGTTGGAGGCCGAGCTCGGCGGCATCACCGAAGCCGTCGTGGCCGCTCCCGACTGGATCGGCCAGCAGCAGGTCGCGGTCGAGGAGTTCGTCCGCGACGAGAGTCTGGAACTCGTGGTCCAGACCGTCGACGGCGCCGAGACCGAGGCCGGCGACGCCGTCGCGCCCGGCACGGTCATGGTGCAACTGCCCGAGCCGGGGACGCCCCTGGTCGAGGGTTCGGTCGTCGTCATCACCGTCGTCGCCCCGGCCTGATCCGGGCCCCCGGGGGTTCGTCGACCACCCGGTGTGCGCGACTTGCGGGCGTGCCGCCGTGATGTCCGGACGGTCTTGACGTGATCGTGCCGTTCCAAGGCGCGTTCACCTGGTTCGCGGACATGGAGCGGGGCGTCGCAGGAGTGACACACGGATGAACATCACCAAGCGCAACAAGATCATCATCGGCGCCGTCGCCCTTGCCGGAGCGGCCGCCGTGACCGGGAGCGCGTTCACCGCGGGCGGCCTGAGCGACACCTCGACCGACAACTTCATCGGTGGCACCATCACCGTCGCCGTGTCCGGCGCCGTGATCGTCGACGTCGACTACAACATCGGGACGGCCAACGAGATCGACAACGTCGGCGTGACCTTCACCGGCAACGTCGAGAACCGTGTCCTCGAGATCGAATTCCGGGACCTCACCGGGCCGATCGGTGTGCCGTACACCTGCACCGTGATCAACGCGTCGCTGTTCTCCAACTGCACGCCCACCGGAGCGAAGACGCTGTCGACGGCCGTGGAAGCGGTGCTGTTCCGAGTCGACAACTGATCGGCCGATCGGTGGGCGTCGTCCGACGCTTCGTCGGTGCCCTGTTGCTCGGCCTGGTGGTGCTTTTCGCTGCCGGCTTCGCGACCGGCCGTGTCGCCTCGGTGGTGACCAACGGCGTCAGCATGCTGCCGGCGTACGAGGCCGGAGACCTGGTCGTCGTCGCTCGTGCCGATCGCTATGCCGTCGGCGACGTGGTGGCCTACCGCGAACCGCAGAGCGGTGAGGTGGTGCTGCACCGGATCGTCGGCGGCGACGCCGACGCCTTCGAGGTGCAGGGCGACAACAACGAATCGGTCGACTCGACCACGCCCGGCGCTCCCGACCTGATCGGTCGTCAGGTGCTGCACGTGCCGACGGTGGGACGCTGGATCGGATCGCCGTTGACGATGGCCTGCCTGGCGGGACTGCTGCTCGGGCTGGCGTCGATGCTCACGCTCGGCGGCGGGCGTCGGCGCGATGCACCTGCAACGACGTCCGCGTCGATCGCCGAGGGTGTCCTTCCCGCCTCGGCCCCGGATCTGACGCTGCCCGATCCGACGCCCACGGGCGACGACCGGTCACGCTCACGGCCGAGGTGGCGGTGGTGGCACCGGGCGCTGCTCGTGGCCGACATCGCCGTGGTCGCCGGCCTGGTCGCGGCGTTCGCGATGTCGCCCACCGTCGTCCCACCGCCACCGACGCCGATGCATCTCGGCACCCTGTCGTACTCGGCCGACGTCGCGGTCGACGACACCTATCCCGACGGTCGGATCGACACCGGCGACACCGTGTTCCTCCGCCTGGTCGACCGAGTCGGGGTCACCTTCGTCTACGAAGGCGACCCTGCGCTCGCCGCCAGCGCTCGCCTGCGGGCGATGCTGGTGTCGGCGCAGGGATGGAGCACGAGCGTCGCCATGGCGCCGGTGACGCCCGTCGTCGCCGGCGGGGCGGAGCTGCAGGGCGTGCTCGATCTCGGCCAGTTGCGCAGCATGCTCGGCCGGGTCACGGACGCGACCGCGATCCCGCTCACCAACGTCGAGCTGCGCGTCGAGGCGATCGTCGATCCAGAGTCCGACGATCCCGACGTCACCTCGTCGACCACGGAACTCGTGTTCCGCTTCGACGACATCGTCCTCGACCTGGTCGACACCGTCGTGCTCTCCGAGACGGCGGCGGGCCCGGCCGTGGTGACGAACACCCCGGTGCGCGAGACCACCGTGTCGTCGACCGAGGTCGGTGGTGTGCCACGTTCGGCACGACGATGGCTGATCGTCGCCCTGTTGGTGCTCGTCGCCGCGACGGCGACCGCGTGGCCGACGGGGGAGCGTCGGCGTGAGCCCTCGTCGATCGCCGCGAGCGACCCGGTGCCCGCCACGATCGTGAGCGACGTGCGCCTGCCCACCGATCGGCCCCTCGTGCGGCTCGCCGCGCGTGCCGACCTCGAGCAGCTCGCGCGGGCGACCGGTGCCTCGATGCTGCTGCGCGACGACGGCTGGTGTGCCGTCGTCGCCGAACGGGCCGTGCACTGGTGGGCGCCCCCCGACACGGTCGTGGTGCCGGCCACCGAGCTCATCGCGTCACCCGCCACCCCGGTGCCGCCGCTCGCGCCTCCAGCGCCGCTCGCCGTGCCGAAGACGTCGAGCCTCGACGACCTGTGGGCGATCGGCGAACCCCGCTTCGCAAGCGACCCGAACGTCCCGACCGTCCCGGTCGTCCCGGTCGTGCCGACGCAGCCCGTCCCGGCACACGAGCTGCCGACCATCGAGCTGCGACTCGATGTCGTCGATCAGCTCCGCGACGAGACATTCACGCCGCGTCGACCACTGTTCGGGAGCCGCCGCACGCACCCGTCAGCGACGCATGCCCCCGTCACGCTGCCCCCACCCCGTGTCGGCGCCGGCGCGGCGCCGGCTCGGCCGGCGCCGCCCGCACACGACCCGCTGCGCACCACGATCGACGAGATCGTGAAGTACCTGAGCGAGGTGGCGCCCACGTCGCCCGATGAGCACGTTCGACCACAGGGAGGCGGGCGCGACCTGGCATCGTGAGCCCATGCAGCTCACGGCCGTGTTCCCCACCACCGAGATCGGTCCCGACGTGGGTGCCGTCCGTGCCTGGGCGGAGGGCGTCGAAGCGCTCGGGTACTCGCGGATCATGGCGTACGACCATGTGCTCGGCGCGGTGCACGAGGGCCGTGAGCCGGCCCTGTGGGGGCCGTACACCGAGCGCGACCCGTTCCACGAGCCCCTCGTCCTGTTCGGCTTCCTCGCTGCCGTCACCCGGCACGTCGAGCTGATGACCGGCGTGCTCGTCCTGCCCCAACGCCAGGTCGCGCTCGTCGCCAAGCAGGCGATCGAGATCGATCTGCTCTCGAACGGCCGGCTCGTCCTCGGGGTCGGCACCGGGTGGAACTACGTGGAGTACGAGGCCCTCGGCACCGACTTCCGCACCCGCGCCCGCCGGCTCGACGAGCAGGTCGAGGTGTTGCGCCGGCTCTGGGACGAGGCGATCGTCGACTTCGACGGCAGGTGGCACCGCATCGACCGCGCCGGCCTGTCACCGCGCTCGGCACGCCCGCTGCCGCTGTGGTTCGGCGGGTCGGCCGAGGGCGCGCTCGCCCGGGCGGCTCGCCACGGCGTGGGCTTCTCGTTCGGCACCGCCGGTCCGCGCATCGTGACCGCTCGCCGCCGGCTGGTGGAGCTCCTCGTCGAGGCCGGACGCGATCCGGCGACGTTCCCCACCGAGGCGATCCTGCACGCGGGCAAGGGCGCCGACGTCGTGGCGGCGGAGGCCGCCGACTGGCGGGCCGAGGGTGGCACGCACCTGGCCGTGAGCACCATGACCAGCTCGATGCTCGGGGCCACGGGACGTCCGTGCGCAGGGGTCGACGACCACCTCGCCCTGCTCGCCGAGGTCCGCGACAACATCGCCTGAAGGCGCTCGGGGCGGCGCTGACCTGGTCTGCGGCCATGTGGCACGGCGTGACCGTCGACGGACGGTCAGGGGCGGCAAGGAGAGCCGACCTCAGACATGCACGTCATCCGCTCAGCGACTCGCGGCAGAGCCGCATCCTCGATCACGCCCACCGCGGGCGTGTTCGTGGCGCGCCCCGAAGCGATGCAGACCCTCGACGACCTGCAGCGATCCACCCGCAGCACGGGCCTCGTGCACCTCGACCTCGATCGGTTCCATCAGGTGAACACCCAGTGGGGCCACCATGTCGGCGACCGGGTGCTCGCGATGCTCGGACCCCGGTTGGCGGGGTGTCTGCCGGTCGGGTCGGTCGTCAGTTCGACCGACGGCGACGCCTTCGTCGCGATCGTCCCCGACGCCGACTGGTGGCTCACCACCTCCATCGCGGAACGGATGTTGCAGGTCGTGGCCGAACCGATCGTGCTCGAAGGTGCCGAGCAGACCGTGCCGGTGATGGTGCGCGCCAGCGCCGGTATCGCCTGGCGGGCCGAGCACGACGCGCCCATCGATCTCATGGAGCACGCCTACCTGGCCTGCCGGCGGGCCAAGGCGACGGCGCCCGGCACCGTGGTCGGCTACGAGTACTCCCTCGGCGAGCAGGCGGTCCGCCGCCAGCGGATCGAGGACGGCCTCCGTCGTGCGATCGCCGAGGACGAGCTGCGCCTCTTCGTCCAGCCCGAGATCGACCTCCGCGACGGTCGGGTGATCGGCGTCGAGGCGTTGGTGCGCTGGCAGCATCCGACCGATGGCCTGCTCGCGCCCGCCGTCTTCCTTCCCGACGCCGAAGCGGCCGGCCTGATGACCGCGCTCGGCGACTGGGTGCTCGACGCGGCGATCGATCTCGCCGAGCAGTGGCGCGAGCTCCGCGACGGCGCACCGATGCGGGTCTGGGTGAACCTCGCCGCGCAGCAACTCGCCGACGGCGAGCACCTCCGCGAACGGATGACCGCAGCCCTGCGCGAGGGTCGGATCACGCCGCGCTGCATCGGGTTCGAGGTGACCGAATCGAGCCTGCTCGAGGACCTCCCGGCCGCGACCGGCGCACTGACCTCGTTGCGTCAGCTCGGGTTCGAGATCGCGCTCGACGACTTCGGGACCGGCTACTCGTCCCTGTCGTACCTGCGCCGGCTCCCGGTCACCGCGGTGAAGATCGACCGGTCGTTCGTCGCCGGCATCGGCGACTCGCTGACCGACGAGGCGATCGTCGAGGCAGTGATCGACCTGTCGCACGCGCTCGGACTGCGCGTGGTGGCCGAGGGCATCGAGGACGTCCACCAGGCCACCGCGCTCGTCCGCATGGGCGCCGACCACGCCCAGGGCTACCACTTCGGCCGGCCGGTGCCCCCGGCCGACCTCCAGGCGTCGCTGAGCCTGCCGTGGTGCGGCGCGACGCCGCCATCCACCGAACCGGATCCACTGGTCCACCTCGCCGACGAGCTCCCCGGGTTCGGTTCGCCGCGGGCGCGACTGTTGATGGCCGCGCTCGACACGGCCCACGACGCCGTGTCGTCACCGCCGCGTTCGGAGGTGACGAGGTGAGTCCGCCGATCGTCTACGTCAACGCCGCGTTCGAGGCCGAGACCGGCCTGCGGTCGCGGGACGTCATCGGTTCCACGGTGGCGTCGCTGCTGCCCGACGACGTCGACGGCGGCGTGCTCGAGTGGTTCGCCGAGGTCCGCCGCTCGGGCAAGGCGGCGACGAAGGAGATCCCCAGCCGTCGCGCCGACGGCTCGACGTTCCTGTGCGAGGTGACCGTCAGCCCGAT
>JAPLAA010000086.1 GCA_026393475.1 Actinomycetota bacterium | reverse complement strand
GGGCTCTGACCGATGACGCTGGCGGTGCTGTCGAAACGGACCACCTGGATCTTGATCGGCGTCCCGGCGAAGGCATCGATGAACGACTGGACGCCGGCGTTCACCGTTCCCATCGCGGAGCCGATCGAGCCGGAGTCGTCGATGATGAGTCCGAAGTTGCCACCGCAGCGGGTGCGGGCCTCGTTGAAGCTGGGCGTGCCCTGGGTGCTGGTGGCGTCGATGGCGCCGCGTTCGGTGCCGCCTGCGGTGAGGCTGATCGAGTTCAGACCGCCGCCGGCACCGGCTGCGTCGCCGCCACCGTTGATCGTGACGACCACGCGTTGGGCGTTGCGGATGGGTGCGTTCGGATCGGCGACGATCGTCGTCGTGGATGCCTGCGGGTCGCCGTCGATCGTGCCGGCATCGAGCGGCTGGCTGACGTTGATCACCCAGCTGGGAGCCGTCACTCCAGGCGTCCAGGTCGTGGCGGGCGGCGGTGACATGAGGTCACGCAGGACCGTGGTGTTGCCGCACGACCACGGGCCGCTCGCGACCGACACGCACTCGACGCGCACGAGGTGGTAACTGGCGCCGACCTGGACGTAGCGGTACGAGACGTTGATCTGGGACGACAGCGCGTCGGTGACACCCGCCTCGAGCGAGGTCCACGACAACATGATCGCGTTCGAGCCGCCGGTGACGGCGTTGGGCGGGCACGTCGTGCCACACGGCGACGCGCCGGGCGAGAGGTCGACATCCTTCGCCGACGCGAGGTCGGCCGGCAGCCAGAGGCCGACGTTGGTCTCCGAGCGGGCCACGTTGAGTCGGCCGGTGGTGTTGTCCTGCTGGCGCACGATCACGATCACGGCCGAGGCGAGGCTCGAGACGATCAGGCCGAGCAGCATCACGGTGATGAGGAGCTCGGGCAGGGTCGAACCGCGATCGCGTCGCCTGCGCTGCAGGGAACGCTCGGTCTGAATGGGCGTGTCGTGGTCAGTCATCGCTCTTCACCACCTGGATGGTTCGTTGGGCACCGGTCTCGGGGTTGCGGACGGTGATGGTCACGAGTTGGACCAGGAGGTCGTCGGGCGTGGCGCCCACACAGGCGCCCGGGTTCCACGTGCCCGTCTGGACCGGCGTGGCCGCGGGGACGTAGTGGAACTGTTCGATCGTCGCCGAGTTGCGCGGCCAGCCGAGGGCTCGGGCTGCGGTCTGCGCGTACTCGGTGTAGTCACAGCCCCGAGGGGCTCGGTTCACCTGGTCGGCGGCGTTGTTCAACACGGTCTCGACCTGTGAGAGGCCACGGTTCGTCGCCGACGCCTTGATGACGCCGATCACGGCATTCATGATCGGCACGATGATGATCCCCATGATCACGATGGTCACGAGGAGCTCGGTCAAGGTCGCACCGACATCCGAACGACCCGAACGATCGGCCCGACCGGCGCGCGGAGGGGTCACGACGCGCTGGTCGTCCCCCTGTTCTCCTCGCCGTCTGCGCTGCCGCCTCATGTCCGCTCCGTTGTGTGGGTGACGGCAGGATCATCGGAAGGTTCCTTGACGAACTTGAGAATCCTGGCGCTTCCACCCGCCGGCGATCGTTGTAACCCGCCACGGAGAGAAACCGGAGTCAAGAATCCTTGACGAACGTGCAGCGTCGACGGTTTGACCGAATCTTGCCGCCCAGCATGAGAACACCATCGATGAGCAGGTGTTTTTCGACAGACGCCGAGATCAGGGGGTCAACCCGGACCCGTCGTCGACCGATGAATCGACATGGACGTGAACCTCGTGGCGCGAACCGGCTCGGAGCAGCTCGACGACGCCGAACGCACCGATCGCCGGCAGGACGGCTTCAGCCTGGTGGAGATCCTCGTCGTGATCGTGATCCTCGGCATCCTGGCCACGGTGTCGGTGTTCGCCGTCAGGGGCGTGACCGACCGGGGTGAGACGTCGGTGATCGACGCCGACCAGGACATCCTCGAGACCGCCGAGGAGTCGTACCGGGCGCTCCACGGTCGGTACGCGAGCGAGGCCGAGCTGGTGGCCGCCGGCGTGTTGCGCACCGAATCGGCCGTGCACGACATCGTCGTGAACCCCGACGGCACCTACACCCTCACCGTCGTCACCACCCCCTGACCCCGACGCCGGGCCGCTCGACGCGCGAGGATCTGCCCCTCGCCACGAGGAGGCACCATGAGCACAGTCCCGAGCTCACCCGAAGCAGCCGGCATGAGCAGCGCCCGGCTCGAGCGCATCCGACCGGTGATGGAGTCCTATGTCGGCGAACGTGGTGTGGCCGGCATCAGCACGATGGTGAGCCGGCGAGGACGAATCGTCCACGCGGCGCAGTTCGGCTTCCAGGACAAGGAAGCGGGCGTTGCGATGGCGCCCGACACCGTGTTCCGGATCTACTCGATGACCAAGCCGATCGTGTCGACCGCGCTCATGCTGTTGCACGAGGAGGGACGCTTCCAGCTCGAGCACCCGGTGGCGCAGTACCTGCCGGCCTTCGCCACCACCAAGGTGCTCGACGCCGACGGTGCGTTGGTCGATCAGGCCCGGCCGATGCAGATCCGTGACCTGCTGATGCACACGAGCGGGCTCACCTACGACTTCATGGCCGACAACCCGGTGGCACAGCAGTACCGCGACGCCCGGATCATGAACGACGCCACCCGGTCGCTCGAGGCGGTGATCGACGAGCTCGCCACCCTGCCGCTCGCGTTCCAGCCCGGCTCGCGCTGGCACTACAGCGTCGGTATCGACGTGGCCGCCCGCCTGATCGAGGTGCTCTCCGGGCAGTCGGTGGGCGATTTCCTGCAGGAGCGCCTGTTCGGCCCGCTCGGCATGGTCGACACCGGCTTCGGCGTACCCGCCGACAAGCTCCCCCGCCTGTCCGCGATGTACGGCCTGCCCGACCTGATCGGCCAGGACTACTCGTTCGTGCAGCTGTTCGAAGCGGCGATGGCCGGCTTCAACGAGCGGATCGACGTGTCGGTCACGTATCCGACCGATGCGCCCGAGGTGTTCCAGCGCGGCGGTGTGGGCCTGTTCTCCACCGCCGCCGACTACATGCGCTTCGGCCAGATGCTCGCAGCCGGCGGCACGCTCGACGGCGTGCGCGTCGTGGGTCGCAAGACGCTCGAGCTGATGCACTCGAACCATGTGCCCGCGGCGCTGCTCCCCTACGAGTTGCTCGGCATGCCGAATCCCGGCATGGGTTTCGGTCTGGGGTCACGGGTGATGCTCGATGTCGCCGCCACGGCCGGGTCGGGATCGGTCGGCGAGTACGGATGGGCCGGCGCAGCCAAGACCTACTACTGGGTCGACCCGGCCGAGGAGCTGGTCGGTGTCTTCATGTCGCAGTACATGACCGGCATGCAGCTCCCCGAACGCGACTTCCGCTCCCTGGTCTACCAAGCCATCGACGACTGACCGCGTCCGATCCGCCCGTCGCCGGCCCTTCTGCGATTGCGGACCAGAACGGGTCGTCCACGACCACGATCGGTACGCAATCCGACGAACACCTGCCCCTCGTAGGTATCCGTGCCGGGTTGTGGTCGTCCCGCGACCACAACCCGGCATGGAACGAACATCTGACGGACTCCACAACGATCACCCGATGGGTCGCCCGGCCACCTCGGCCGAGAACGACAAAGGCCCCTGGTCAGCGTTTCCGCTGGCCAGAGGCCTCTTCATACGTCGGGCTGGGGAGATTTGAACTCCCGACCCCTTGTCCCCCAGACAAGTGCGCTAACCAAGCTGCGCTACAGCCCGTATGACCCCGTGTGATCGGTCGCCCGGTCGCACGGAGTGAAGATGCTATCGGTCAGAAGATCAGCTGTACCACTCGCCAGCCGAGGTATGCCACGAGCAGCACCATCAGCAGCTTGAAGTGCCACGGCGCCTTCATGTCGTCGACGTCACCGTTCTCGCCGGCCGCGAGCTTCTTGAGATCGAGCGTGCGGCTCGTGATGGTGCTCGCAACCTTCGGCGCCTCCACCACCCGCCCACACGTGGGACAGGTGCCGTCGTCGTTCATCGCCGACGGCGTCCAGTACTTGGCACAGTCCTCGCAGAACGGCATGGCTACTCCGTGCGCTTCCTGACGCGCAGCTTCAGCGGCGTGTTGCCGAAGTCGAACGCCTCGCGGATGCTGCGCTCGAGATAGCGCAGATAGGTGGGCGGCAGCTCACGGTTCACGAACAGGGTGAACGTCGGCGGATCGGTGGCGCCCTGCACCGCGTACAGCACCTTCAGGCCGTGGCCGGCCGGCTGCTTCTGCTGGGCGGCGGCGATCACCTTGTTGACGTCGCGGGTGGGCACACGCCGGTGGTACTGGGTGATCGCGTCCTGCAGCAGCGGGCGCAGCTTGTGCACGCCCTTGCCGGTGAGGGCCGAGATCTTCACGATCGGCGCCTCGCCCACGAAGCTCAGCTTGCGCTGCACCTCGGCCTGGATCTCGAGCCGGTGCTCGGCGTCGTCGATCAGCTCCCACTTGTTGAGCATGATCACGATCGGGCAGCCGCTGGCGTCGACACGTTCGGCGAGGCGCTGGTCCTGGCCGGTGACACCCTCGGTGGCATCGATGACCAGGAGGGCGATGTCGGCGTCGTCGATGGCCCGAAGTGCTCGAACCATCGAGTAGTACTCGGCCGAGTCGTCGATCTTGCCGCGCTTGCGCATGCCGGCGGTGTCGACGAACACGATCGGCCCGTCGGGCGTCTCCACCAGGGTGTCGATCGCATCGCGGGTGGTGCCGGCCATGTCGTGGACGACCGAGCGGTCCTCCCCCACCAGCCGGTTGAAGAGCGTGCTCTTGCCCACGTTCGGGCGGCCGACGATCGCCACGCGCGGCGGGGCGACGTCCTTGGGGTTCCAGAGCGGCTTGCCGTCGGCGTCGATACCCGGCTCGATCGGTTCGACCGGGTCGTCGTCGCGCACCACGGGAATGCGGGCCACGATCTCGTCGAGCAGGTCGCCAGCGCGACGGCCGTGCAACGCGCTCACCGCATGCGGATCGCCGAGGCCGAGTGCGAGGAACTCCCATCGATCGGACTCGCGGCGGTCGTTGTCGGCCTTGTTGGCGACGACGAGGATCGGCACGGCGGCCTTGCGCAACCAGTTGCCGATCACCATCTCGTCGTCGGTGATACCCACCGACGCGTCGACGACGAACAGCACGAGATCGGCCTGGCGGACAGCGGCCTCCACCTGGCGCGACACCTTCTCCTCGAGCGCGTCGCCGTCGGGCGACCACCCGCCGGTGTCGACCAGGTTGAACCGGTTGCCGAGCCACTCGGCCTCGGCCTCCTTGCGGTCGCGCGTGATGCCGGGGCGGTCCTCGACGATGGCCACCTGTTCACCGATGATCCGGTTGAACAGGGTGCTCTTGCCGACGTTCGGGCGGCCGACGATGACGACGTTCGCCAGCACAGGGCCGGCGTTGTCGTCGATGGATGTGTGTTGATCGCTCATGCGGCGGGCTCCAGTGCGGCACGCAGGGCGAGGCCATCGGTGGCCACCACCTCCACGGGCCTCGGCAGGTCGGCAAGGGTGGTGCCGTCGAGGAATCGTCCCTCGCTCAGGCACACGTCGGGCAGCAGGTACCGATGACCTGCCGGTTGCTCGGCGAGCACACGGGTGAGGTCGGCGCCGACCATCAGCCCGGTGACGGCGGTGTTGCCGCCGAAGAACTCGTTGCGAACGGGGATCACACGCACGTCGGTGCGGCCGAGCGACTCGACCAGCGGACCGATGACCTGTGCACCGAACTCGCCGGTGAGGATGCCGATCGGGGCGTTGCGGCGGGGCGAGATGCTGAGGTTGGTGCCGTCGCTCCGAGACCTCAGGCCGGTGTAGGCAGCCGGGTTGGGCGGGGCGTTGTCGACGGCGGCGAAGAAGCCGCTCTGCACGCCGGTCGGCACGTCGACCCGACCGTTGAACTCGAGCTCGAACGTTCGGGCCATGCCGATGCCGTCCTCGTGCATGGCGAAGCCCTCGTAGGCATCGGCCTCGGGGAACGGACGGCCCGTCATCAGGTAGTACTCGTCGGCGGCGAAGGCCATGCGCCGGCCGAGCACCCGCAGGTAGATCTCCTGCCAGTCGTGGACGGCGTCGATGACGGCGTTGGCCTCGTCGAGGGTGTGCAGCCGCATCGCGGACTCGTTGTTGAACCGACTGAGCCCGAGCGGCACGACAGCGATCGATTCGAGCTCGGGGTACTTGTCGAGCACGTCGGCGAAGGTGCGGTCGAGCGCCGCGCCGTCGTTGACGCCAGGGCACAGCACGATCTGGCCGCGCACGGTGATGCCGTGGTCGAGCAGGGCCCGCAGCCAGCGCAGGCTCATGCCACCACGAGGGTTCTTCAGCATGCGCGACCGCAGCTCGGGCTCGGTCGCGTGGATGCTGACGTTCAACGGCGACAGACGCTCGGTGATCACCCGCTCGAGATCGGCCTCGGTGAACCGGGTGAGCGTCGTGAAGTTGCCGTACAGGAAGCTGAGCCGGTAGTCGTCGTCCTTCAGGTACAGGCTCTTCCGCATGCCCTTGGGCAGCTGATAGATGAAGCAGAACTCGCAGTGGTTGTCGCAGGTGCGCACCCGGTCGAAGACCGCGCTCGACACCTCGGCACCCAACGGTTCGCCCGCACGCTTGTCGATCGTGACCGTCTGGTCGAGGCCGCCGCGACGCAACTCGATCTCGAGTTCGGGTTCGTCGACGAGGAATCGCCACTCGATGATGTCGCGGGGCACCTGACCGTTGAGCGCGACGATCTCGTCACCTGCGCACAGGCCTGCCGCCTCGGCGGCGGAACCTGCAGCGATGCTGACGACCACCGGAGCTGACACGTCCGTCGAGGCTATCGGCGCCGGAGGCGGCCTCCCGTGACCGCTGCGACCAGGCGCGATCGACACCGACGAGCATCTCGAGGCGCCTCGCCGGTGTGACCGTCGGTGCCCGGCTCGGCCGAGGGGGCGCCGGTAGCGTGGCCCCATGGACGTCGATCGGGTGCTGCTCGCCGAGCCGCGTGGCTTCTGCGCCGGGGTGGAGATGGCCATCAAGGCCCTCGCGTGGATGGTGCGCACCTTCCCCGCGCCCGTGTACTGCTACCACGAGATCGTCCACAACCGGATCGTCGTCGAACGCTTCGAGCACCTCGGCGTGATCTTCGTCGACGACATCGCCGACGTCCCCGTGGGCAGCCCGATCATGCTCTCCGCGCACGGTTCGGCCCCCGAGGTCGTCGCCGCGGCCCGGGCTCGGGGCAGCTACGTCGTCGACTCGGTGTGCCCGCTGGTCACCAAGGTCCACCACGAGGTGAAGGTGCGTGCCGGCAAGGGCTTCCGCATCGTCTACGTGGGCCACGAGGGCCACGAGGAGGCGGTCGGCACGATGGCGGTCGCCCCCGATTCGATCAGCAGGGTCGAGAGCGTCGCCGAGGTCGAGGCGTTGCCCGAGTTCGACGAGCCCGTGGCCCTGCTCGCCCAGACCACGCTGTCGCACCGCGACTGGGAGGGCGTCGCCGAAGCGGTGAAGGTCAAGTACCCGGGCACCTGGACGCCCGGTCGGAGCGACCTGTGCTTCGCGACCACCAACCGGCAGTCGGCGCTGATGGCGATGGCGCACCGGTGCGACGCGATCGTCGTGATCGGCTCGGCCAACTCCTCCAACACACGAGCGCTCGAGAAGCTCGCCATCGAGGCGGGAGCCGATCGTGTGTACCGCGTCAACCACGCCGACGAACTGCCCGACGACCTCACCGGCATCGTCGGCGTCACCGCAGGCGCCTCGGCACCGGAAGAGCTCGTCGATGCCGTCATCGCCCGCCTCGCGCCACGCGAAGGAGTCGAGGACGTGCGGGTGACCGAGGAGGACGAGTACTTCCCCCCGCCGCGCAACATCCGCGAGCTGCAGTCCGCCATCGGAGTCGCGGTCGCGACGATGCTCGGCGCCGATCCGGCCGAGGTGTCCCTCGTCGACGACCGCCAGCGCGCGGCCAGCGAGGTGCTCGAAGCACTCCGCCTGGGATGACCGCCACGCCCGTCGTGTCGGGCACCCGTGGCGATCCACGGGTGGGGTTCGTCGTCGCGACGCTCACCGTCGCGTTCGTCGGGTTCGGGGCCACGCTCGCACTGCTGCCCGAGCGGGTCGAGGCGCTCGGTCACGGCGACCTGTGGATCGGCGTGTCGGCCGGCGTGTTCCCGGCAGCTGCGATCGCGGGTCGACTCGTGTCGGGCCGAATGATCGACCGCATCGGTGCCCGAACCGCGCTCGCCTGGGGTGTGGTCGGCACGTCGGTGGGCTCGTTCCTGCTCGCGCTGCCCCACCTCGCCGGGTTGCTGGTGGCACGAGCCGTCCAGGGCGTCGGCGACGGGATCCTCTACACCGCTGCCGCCGCGGTCGCCCTCGAACTGGTGCCGGGCGAGCGCCGTGGCCAGGCGCTCGGCTGGTTGAGTGCCGGGCTGTGGACCGGGCTGAGCCTCGGCGCCGCCGCTGGACCGTGGTTCCCCGGTCTCCCGTCCGCCGGTGTGGCCTTCGGTGCGCTCACCGCGACCGCGCTGTTGCTGGTCCCCCGACTCCCCCGCCCGACGGCGTCGACGGGCGACGACGGCGGTTCGTGGCTCGAACGGCAGGCGGTCCGCCCTGCGCTGGTGGTCGGGCTCACCAACGCCGGCTACGCGTCGATCACCGGGTTCGCCGTCGTGCTGGCGAACGATCGGTACGGCAACGGCAACTGGCTGCTCACGACGTTCGGTGTGACCCTGCTGGTCGTGCGTGGATCGCTCGGGTTCATCGCCGACCGCATCCCGCCGCGTGCGGGGCTCAACGGTGCCCATGCGGTGCTCGCGGTCGGCCTTGTGACGGTGGTGGCGAGTCCCTCTCTGCCGGTTGCGATCGTGGGGATCGTCATCTGCGCGATGGGTCACTCGATGCCGTGGCCGATCCTGGTGACCACCACGATCGACCGGATCGGCGACCAGCGCCGTGGCGCGATCATCGGCACGATGAGCGCCGGGTTCGACATCACGGTCGCCGTGCTGCTGATGGTGTTCGGTGGGGTGTCATCGGTGTTCGGCCCTGCAGCCGTGTTCGCCGCGGCGATCGTGCTGGTCGGGATGGCCCACGTCGTGTCCCGGCCGATCGCATTGGTGCGCGAGCCGGTGTTGGTTACCGTGGCCGAGTGATCTCGCCCACGCTCGACACGGTCCGCCTCTTCCTCCACTCCCTCGCCGCGGCGATCTGGGTCGGCGGCCAGTTCGCCCTCGCCGGGGTCGTGCCCGTGCTACGCAAGGAGGCACCCGAGAGCACCAAGGCGGTCGCTCGGGCCTTCGCCCGCCTGGCCTGGCCGGCGTTCGCCGTCCTCGTGATCACCGGCATGTGGAACCTCGCCGAGGTCGACATCGCCGACACCGACACCGCCTATCAGGTCACCGTGTTCGTGAAGGTGCTGGTCGCTCTCGTCGCCGCGACCGCAGTCGCGATCCACTCGATCGGCAAGAGCAAGCTCGCACTGGCGCTCGGAGGCGCGATCGGTGCCCTCGCCTCGCTCGCCGCGCTGTTCCTCGGCATCCTGCTCCGCACCGGCGGCTGACCGTGGCCGACGCCGGCACCGCACGGCTGGAACGCACCGCGGCCCGCCATCTCGCCGCGCACGCCGACTCGCTGCATGCGATCGATGCCTCGTGGGGCAGCCGGTCGTTCGAACTTGCCGACGGCCTCGTCGTCCTGCAAGGGACCGGCCTGTACGTCAACCGAGCCCTCGCCCTCGGACTCGTCGACGCCGTCGGGCCGGCCGACGTGGACGAGCTCGAACGGGCGTCGGCAGCTGCCGGCGTGCCCGCATCCGTCGATGTGGTCCCCGCCACCGATGCCGACCTCGTCTCGTTGCTGACGGCTCGGGGCTACGCGCCATCGGGCGAGGTGAGCGTGATGACCTGGCCCATCGACGCGCCGACGATCGAGGCCGATCCAGCGATCGAGGTACACCCGATCGCCCCCGACGAGCTGCCGCGCTGGCAGGACGTGAGCTCCGCCGCGTGGGAGCACACCACTCCGGCGGCGCGTCGGGCGAGCGACGCGTACGTCGCGGCGGCGCACGCCACCGACGGCGAACGGCTGATGCTCGCCCTCGACGCCGACACCGGACGCCCGCTCGGCTGCGCGAGCCTGATCGTGCGCGACGGTCTCGCGACGTTGGGCGGCATGTCGACTCTGCCCGCCGACCGAGGCCGAGGTGTCCAGCGGGCCCTCGTCGCCGAGCGCCTCCGACTCGCCGCGGTCGCCAAGTGCGACCTCGCCACCGTCACTGCCGTCCTGGGCGGACCGAGCGAACGCAACCTGCTCCGCCTCGGCTTCCAGCGCCAGTACGTGAAGGCCACCTGGACCCGACCGTGATCGCCGACGTCGACGAGATCCACCGCCTCGACCCGTTGTTCGCGCTGGCACCGATCGTCCTCGGCGCCATAGTGGTCGTCGCCGCCGTCGTGATCGTCGTCGTCCGGTGGCGACGACCGGGTCCCGACGCCTGACCTTCATCGTCAACCGACCGTTCGATCGGCCCACCGTCGGTGCGCCCTGACATAGGTTCTCAGGTCATGCAGTGGAGCTACCGGGTCATCGTGGTGCAGGCCAACCAGATCGAGACGTTGGAGGCGCAACTCCTCGCCCTGGGATCGCTCGAGTGGGAGGTCTGCGGCGTGGCCGCGAGCGACCCGACGCTCGGTCTCAACAGCATCGTCGTCACACTGAAGCGACCCGCCCCGTCCTACCCGCCCCACACCGGGCCAGCAGGATGGGAGACCGATCCATCAGGACGGTTCGCGACGCGCTACTGGGACGGCGTCCGCTGGACCGAGCACGTGACCGACAGCGAAGGTGCCCAGACATCCGACTACCCGAACGTGCGCTGACGTTCGGCTGGTGGTCGTCGAACCGAGTCCCCGGTTATTGCGAGGTCGTCGCGCGTTCGCAAGCGCAAGACTGGGACGGTGAACGAGCTCGAGCTCGCGGCGGGACTGGCTCCGACGCCCAACTATCGATACGCCGACGTCGTCGGCAACCGCCTGTTCATCGCTGGCCAAGTCCCACTCGACGCGTTCGGCGCGCTGTCCGGGGTCGGACAGGTCGAGACGCAGTCGGAGCAGTGCCTTGCGAACCTGTTCACCCTCGTCGAAGCCCATGGGTTCGGTCGCGAT
This sequence comes from Actinomycetota bacterium, assembly GCA_026393475.1. Lineage (GTDB taxonomy): Bacteria > Actinomycetota > Acidimicrobiia > Acidimicrobiales > Ilumatobacteraceae > VFMC01. The sequence continues at coordinate 17,732 of JAPLAA010000086.1, read as the reverse complement.
GACATTCATCAGCTCACCATCTACGTCGTTGGAGCCCACCAGAACCTCCTGGGCGCCTGGGCCGCGATCGTTCGCGGGTTGGACTCGGATGTTCCCCCGGCAACTCTCCTCGGAGTGCAATGCCTCGGCTACGAGCATCAGCTCGTCGAGCTCGACGCTCGCGTCGAGCGACCTGGCTGACAACCTGGCCGCCTGCGGATCGGCAGCTCTATGCGGTATCGGACTGATACCATGCGCCGATGGCCATGACCCTTCGACTGACGGACAGCGAACAAGAGGCCCTTCGCCAGCGCGCCGAGGCAGAGGGCATCTCGATGCAGGAAGCGGCCAGGCGCGCCGTGCGCGAGTTCGTTGCCAAAGGCGAGCACCGCGACCGCGTCTCGTCGGCAGCCGCGCTCGTGCTGGACCGCCAAGCCGACGCGCTGCGTCGCCTCGGAGAATGAACGATCCGGTCGAGTACCTCGACCTCGACGACCTCATCGATCTCGCCCGCGCGCTGCTCGGTGATCCACCACCGATCCGCGACGTCGGCCTCCTCGGATCAGCCGCAGCCCGACCTCAGGCGACGGCGTTCGGCCACGACGCCTACCCGGACGTCATCACGAAGGCAGCTGCGCTGCTGCAATCGATCGTCAACAACCACGCGCTCGTCGACGGCAACAAGCGGCTCGGCTGGCTCGCCACGGCCGTGTTCCTGGAGCTCAACGGGTTCAACTCATCCAAGATCTCCAACGACGACGTCTACGACATCGTCATCTGGATCGACTCGACCAACGCGTCCCTCGAGGACATCACCACCCGACTCTCAGGACTCCTCGCACGTCGCCGTCGACGCTGACCGCGACGCGACCGATCGGCAGCTCGGCACGCGTTGTCGGGGTGTCGGGTGCGTTCGGTAGCGCCCAGCGCTACGCAGCGCACCCGACGTCCCGTTCAGACGGTCAGGTGGCGCCCAATGCCCGTTCTGGCGCTCGGGTGCAAGCGACGCGAGCACGCCCGCCGAGTTGGTGGGCGCCATCTCGAACTTGAGGTTCAGTTGCGGGGCACTTCGCTCCACGGCTTGTCGCGGTCGACGCGGACGTCGCCGGGCAGGCCGAGCACGCGCTCGCCGAGGATGTTGAGCATCACCTCGGTGGTGCCACCCTCGATCGAGTTCGCACGGCTGCGCAGGAACGCCTTCTGCAGCGTGTCGAAGCCCATCGCGGTCTCGGGACGCACCATCTCGTAGCTGCCGTAGAGCATGCCGTCGGCGCCGAGCAGGTCCATGACCTTGGCGTAGATGTCCTTGTTCAGGTTGGCCGACGCCATCTTGCCGATCGAACCCTCGGGGCCCGGATCGCCCATCTTGCGCATCTGGTTGGCGCGGATGTTGGTGAGGCGGAGCACCTCGGCGCGGCTCCACAGCTGCATGACCTCGTCGAGGGTGCTCGCGTCCTTGCGGTCGGCGGGCAGCTTCTCCCAGGTGCTCGTGAGCGCCGAGATGGTGCCCGAGCCCTTCTGCGGGATCGTGCCACCGATCGACACGCGCTCGTTCATGAGGGTGGTGAGCGACACTCGCCAGCCGTCGCCGGGGTTGCCGAGCATCTCGCTGTTCGGGACGCGGGTGTCGGTGAAGTACACCTCGTTGAACTCGGCCTCGCCGGTCATCTGGCGCAGCGGACGGACCTCGACGCCGGGCGCCTGCATGTCGACGACGAAGGCGGTGAGACCGGCGTGCTTGACGGCCTCGCTGTCGGTGCGCACGACCAGCAGGCCCCAGCGCGACAGGTGCGCCAGCGTGGTCCACACCTTCTGGCCGTTGACGATCCACTCGTCGCCGTCACGCACACCCCGCGACGACAGGCCGGCGAAGTCGGAGCCGGCGCCCGGCTCGCTGAACAGCTGGCACCACACCTCTTCGCCGGTGAACAGCGGACGGAGGTAGCGCTGCTTCTGCTCCTCGCTGCCCCACACGACCACGGTCGGGCCGGTCATGCCGTGGCCGATCGGGTTGCGGTACATCGGGTTGGGCGCGCCCTCGGCGTAGACCCGCTCGTTGACGAGCTTCTGCAGCTTGGGGTTGACGCCCAGGCCGCCATGGCCCTCGGGGAAGTGCACCCAGGCCAGGCCCTTGTCGAACTGCGCACCGAGGAACTCGGTGGGGCTCGTCGACTTCGGCGGGAACTCCGACAGCAGCTGGTCGACGAGATCGCTGACGCGCTGCTCGTCGGCGGTGAGCGTTTCGGTGACGGTCATGGTTGGACTCCCCTGTCGACAACTCGTGAATACACGGACTCGGGCCGACACGGCGACGATGCCGCCGACCCCTCGGGGGCGGACGTTACTGGCCCTGTGCAACGACCGCCCAACCCTGATGGCCGGACGACGACGGACGCTGGTCACAGAGGCCGAGCCGCCACACGAGGATCGGGCGACGGGGTCAGCGACGCTGGAGGTGCACACCCCGTGTGGACTCGAGCTCGGCGATCGCGGCGTGACCGCGGTCGACGTCGATGTCGAGCACCACGTCGAGGAACGCCCACGCGGCCGACACCTGCACCCGCATCAACTCCCGCCACGTCATGACGCCGGGCGCGCCTGCGTCGGCCGAGGTGCTGGCCAGGTATTGGCGCACGATGTCGGGCAGATCGGGCAGATGGGCGGCCAGTTCGGCGTACAGCGCGATGTCGCTGATCGCCTGGTGGCCGGCACCGCCGAGATCCAAACGCCACGTCGGCTCGCCCCGCACCAGCGCCCACGGACGCTCCGCGTCGGTGGCCGGCGGGGTCGCACGGTCGAGCTCGGAGACCACGAACAGGGTGGGCGTGGTGACACGGCCGAGCAACGAGTCGCTGATCGTGCGGGTGTACGGCTGGAACCCGACGATCGCCCGAACCCGGTCGTGCGCCGCCACCCCACGGGCACCGGCGACCGTGGCGAGCGCCGTGTAGGCACCATAGGAGTGCCCCATGATCACGATCCGGTCGTGATCGACGGCGTTGAGCACGCCGACGCCGATCGACGGATGGCCGTGCACGAGGGCATGGATGAGCAGGTGTGCGTCACCGACCCGGTTCACCTCGTTGGTGCGGTCGTCGGCATGGGTGCCGAGCAGCCAATCGGTGAGTACGTCACCGGGGTGATCGCACGACACGACGATCGCGCCACGAGAGGCCATCGCCTCGCACACGAGCGAATAGGCGAACCGCATTCCGGTGCGCCCGTGGCTGAACACGATCAGCGGGAACTTCCCGGCTCGCGCCGGCGGGTCGTGCAGCGCTCCGGCCGACTCGAACGACACGCCGGGGAACAGCTCGTACTGCGACCGTGCGTGCGCGGCCAGATCGTCGTCGGCCGGATCGAGGGCCGGATACCAGATGTCGACGCCGAGCAACCGGCCCTCGCGCTCGGGGTCGGTGAGCAGCGTGGAGTGCCGGCCCACCCGATGGTGCTGAGGTTCGAGCGGGGCACCGGCCGACAGTTGCGTCACGCCGAGAGCCTACGGCCGGTCAGCAGGCCGCTCGCGGTGTCGTACTCTTCGGCGACACAGCTGGATGACGGGGGCAGACATGGGACACCGACAAGTGGTCACGGGACACCGGAACGGCAAGGCGATCTTCGCGAGCGACGACGTCGTCGAACCACTCACGATGTCGATGCTCCCAGGCGCCGAGTTCTATCGGTTGTGGGGAGGCGATGCGCCTCCGACCTTCCCCGACGATGGGTCGCAACCCGACCAACCGACGTACTTCCCTCCGGTCGGGGGCTATCGCTTCGGCATCTTCACGGTCCCGCCGGCATCCGACGCAGTGCCGCCGGCCGACCTCGACCTCGAGGTCGGGATGGCCGACGTCGAGGCCAAGTTGCCCGGGCTCCTCGCGCACATGGAACCGGACGCGCCCGGGATGCACACCACCGACACCATCGACTTCGAGATCGTGCTGTCGGGCGAAGTGGTGTTGGAGCTCGACGACGGCGCGGAGACGGTGTTGCGCCCCGGTGACACCGTTGTCCAGAACGGCACGAGGCACCGTTGGAGCAATCGCGGCGACGTCCCTGCGATCATGGCGGTGTTCATCTGCGGAGCGAACCGCTCTGCCTGAACCCAGTGTCGAGCGCCCGTCCGAGGCATGACGTCGGTTGGTTCGTCAGGCGCGCTCACTCCGCGGTGTCGTCGTCCGGGCCCGCGTCGAAGCCGGCGGCCGCGAGCCGCTCGAGCAGTTCGTCGCGGATGCTCCGGCCGGGCTCGCGGGCCTTGTCGCCGGTGACCCGCCAACCGAGCCGGCTCGAGTACAGCAGCGGCGGCTCCTTCAACCGGCCCGGGCCCACCTCGACCACGCGGGCGAACAACAGCTCGTGGTCGACCATCGTCATCTGCTGGAAGATCTCACAGCGCAGCCACGCGATGCAGTTGCGCACCACCGGCAGCCGCGACTCCGGCAGTTCGTCGAGGTACTCATCGGCGATGTAGCGGAACTTGCGCCCCGGGTAGCTGAAGTACTGGCCGACGTCGACCTGATCGCCGGCCAGGATCGACACCGAGAACTGCCCGCTGGCCACCATCAGCGGGTAGGTGTCGTGCTTGGGCGACACGCTCGACATCACGATCGGCTCCTCGAAGCTCACCTGGGTCACCCAGTGGCTGCAGAAGGCCCTGCTCACCCCGTCGTGGTGGGCGCCGACCACCTCGACACCCTTGATCATCTGGCCGAGACTGCGCTTGAGGGCGGGATCGATCATGCCGCCAGTCTGGTGGCGAAACCGGAGCACGTGCACACTCGGCCCGCACCGGGGCCGTGGCGGCGTCATTCATCGACCCGTCAGCTCGGGGCCACTCGGAGGACGCCTTCCGTGAACCTGGCACTGATAACAACTCGCCGCGACAGCGGCCGCCCGTGCTCACGGAACCGCTCAGATTGTTCCTCTGGAGGAGAAGATCCCATGGCACCCACCCGACGTCCCCGACGGGCCATCTCGATCCCGGCGCTCGCTGTCGGCCTGGCAGTGCCGCTCGTCGCCGTCCTGCAACACGGTGGCGCCGTGTCGGCGGCGGACGAGCCGCCGGTGCTCGCAGCCGTCGCCACCTACGACACAGGACTCGGAGCCAACGGCGCCGAGATCATCGGCGTGCGCAGCGACCGGGCGGTCGTGTCGAACGCCATCGACGGCAGCATCGACGTGCTCGACGTCAGCGACCCCCTCTCACCGACGCTCGTGCAGCGCATCAAGCGCTCCGAGCTGACCGGCCTGACCTCGGTCGCGATCCACCCGACGAAGGATCTGTTCGTCGCCGTAGCCGGCGCCTCGGCACCGGCCCGGTTCGGACGGCTGCTGGTGTTCCGCCTGTCGGACGGCGCGCTGTTGAACGACGTCGTGGTGGCGACTGACGCCGCCTCGACGAACGGTCGCCAGCCCGATTCGGTCGAGTTCTCACCGAACGGTGACACTGCCGTGATCGCCATCGAGGCCGAGCAGGTCAGCCTCGCCGACGACGGTGGCAACGGGGCGATCGCCGTCGCCGACTTCACCGGCTTCGACCCCGCCGCGCCAGGCACCGTCTCGGTCGCGACCGTGGAGTTCCCGAACATCAATGCGGTGACCGGCGTCAGCACCGGTCGCACCCACGGCGATGCGGCGACACCGATCGACAACGCACCCGGCACCATCGAGCCCGAGGGCGTGGGCTTCTCCCCCGACGGCCTCACGGCGTACGTCACGCTCCAGGAGAACAACGCCGTCGCTCGCCTCGACCTCGGTTCACCACTCCCCGCCGTGCTCCCCGTCGCCAACGTCTTCGGCCTCGGGACCATCAGCTTCCTCACCGATACCGTCACGTCGGGCGGGTACCTGCCGACGAACTCCTTCACCGCGTTCCACGAGCCCGACGGCATCCGCGTGGTCGAGATCGCCGGCACGCGGTACCTCGTGGTCGCCGACGAGGGCGACACTCGCAACGCCGCCGGCGGCAACTCCGTCCGCGGTGGTCGCACCCTCAGCATCTTCGACGCCACCACCGGCACCTTCGTCAGCTCGGTGCAGGACGGCCTCAATGCCGTCGCTGCCCGCAACGGCCTGTACCCCGATGCCCGCAGCAACCGTGCGGGCGTCGAGCCGGAGATGATCGACGTCACGACCGTGAACGGGCGCGTGCTCGCGGCGGTCAGCCTCGAGCGGGCCGGCGCCGTCGCCATGGTGGACATCTCGACGCCCACCGCGCCGATCGTCACCGGCCTCGTGCGGACCGGTGACAACCCCGAGGGCGTGAAACTGATCAGCCGGGACGGCCAGCTCTTCGCCTACACGGCCAACGAGGTGAGCGGCACGGTCACGGCGTCGACGATCCCGGTCGGGCCGCTCGCGGCCAGCTACCGCTACGTGGAGGACACGCCGCGCTCGTTCGGTCTCGCGATGATCGACGACAACGTCGTGGTCTCGACGCTCGACCTGGTGGTCACCCCGGCATCCGCCGGCACGCTCAGCGGTCCGGGCCTCGCGGCCGGCGTCGCTCCCGGCGAGTACCGCGCCACCGGCAACACCGACACGCTCAACGACGTCATCACGACGCTTCGCTTCACGCCGGCGGCGAACTCGTCGACGACCGCCACGGTGACCGCCACCGTCTCCGATGGTGTCAACCCGTCGACGGTCGGCACGATCACCTTCGTCGGCACCGCCGTCGACGACGCGCCGGTCGCCGATGCACAGGCCGTGACGACGGCGGAGGACACCCCCGTCGGCGTCACCCTCACCGCCACCGACATCGACGGCGGCCCTGCCACCTACGCGGTGCTCACGCCGCCGACCAACGGGGCGCTCAGCGGCGTGGCGCCGAACCTCACCTACACGCCGAACGCGAACGTGTCGGGTCCGGACTCGTTCACGTTCACGGTCACCGACGGCACCGCGACGTCGCAGGCCGCGGTGTCGATCGACGTCACGGCCGTCGAGGACCGCCCGACGATCGTCGCTCCCGGGAACCAGACGACCCCTGAGGACACGCCGATCGGCCCGCTCAGCGTGACGCTGGGTGACGTCGACACGGATCCGGCAGCGCTGACGTTCACGGCCACGTCCTCGAACCAGGCGGTCCTCGCCGACGCGAACATCTCACTCGCCGGAACGGGCGCGGCACGGACGATCACGCTGTCACCGAACGCGAACGCGAGCGGCACCACGACCGTGACGCTGACGGCGAACGACGGCACGTCGCAGCCCACCACGGCCACGTTCACGCTCACCGTCACCCCGGTCAACGACGCGCCGACGGCGCTCCCCGACACCGTGACCATCCGCCGGAACTCCGTGGCGGCGATCGCAGTCCTCGCCAACGACACCGACATCGACGGTGGGGCGCTGCGCGTCTCGTCGGTCACGCGGCCGCGCAACGGCGCCGTGGTCAACCTGATCGTCGGGGTCGTCTACGTGCCCCGGGCCGGGTTCACCGGCATGGACACCTTCACCTACACCGTGAGCGACGGCCGGGGTGGCACCGCCACCGCCACGGTCACGGTCAACGTCACTCGCTGACGAGCCGAGCTGGAGGTGGCCCGGGATCACCGGGCCACCTCAGTTCAAGTGCCGGACCCACTTCGCGTGTTCGACCGCCTCGTGGGCGAGCTCGACGAACGCGCCACGCATCACCGACAGCGCGTACATGCCCCGCGGATCGCTCGTGCGCACGTACTGGCCGCGGAGGTTGTTGAGCATGCGGATGAGGATCACCCGCTCGCTCACCGGTGCGAGGTGCAGCTCGTCGAAGCTGTGCCCCTCCCCGACCAGCCGGCTCCACGCACCGACCACGCCCGAACGGTCGTAGATGGCTCCGTCGTTGAAGGGGTCGCCGTACAGCTCGCGCCCGGCCTCGCGCACCATGAAGTGGCTCGGCAACCCGATGCCGAGCACCGCCACCCCGACGCGACGCCCGATCTCGATCGCCACGACCGACAACGAGATCGGCAGACCGAGCCCTCGCGACAGCACTTCGTCGATGAAGGAGTTCTTCGGGTCGTAGTAGTCGATCCGGTTGCCCGACAGGCGACCCCGCATCACGGCCAGCACCCCGGTGAGCGACTGATCGACGCACATCGCGGCGAGCTCGTCGAGCCGCACCATCACCTCGTCCTGACGGTCCTCGCCGGTGAACGCCGCTGCCATGAGCGAGCACGCGACGTCGAGCGTGAGGGCCGGAGGCGGCCCGGTGACGAGGGCTGCGAACTTCCCGGCCGGGTCCATGGCGCAAAGGTACCGTCGACTACCTTCGCTCGGCATGTACCCCGGTGCCTTCGTCTCCACCACTCCCGACAAGCCCGCGATCGTGATGGGCGGGTCGGGCTTCAGCCAGACCTTCGCCGAACTCGACGCCGCCGCGAACCGGCTGAGTCGCCTGCTGCGCGCCTCGGGCGTCCAGCCCGGCGACCACGTCGCGCTCTGCATGGAGAACCACGACCGCTACTTCGAGGTCATCTGGGGCTGCCACTACGCCGGCGCCGTCTACACCGCCTGCTCCAGCCGCCTCACCAGCAGCGAGCTGTCGTACATCCTCAACGACTGCGCGGCCAAGGTGTTCATCACCTCCAAGTACAAGGCCGATCAGGCAGCAGAGATCGTCGCCGACACGCCGGGCGTCGAGCTGCGGCTCATGCTCGACGGCACCATCGAGGGCCACGAGAGCTACGAGACCGCCGTCGCCGCCCAGGAAGCCACGCCGCTCGAGGGCCCGCGCATCGCCGGCATCGACATGCTGTACTCGTCGGGCACCACCGGCAAGCCCAAGGGTGTCACCAAGGCCTTCCCGAACGAGCCGCTCGAAGGAACTCCTGCCGGGGTCGCCGGCACGCTCGGCATGCTGTTCGGCTTCGGCCAGGACAGCGTCTACCTGTCGCCCGCACCGATGTACCACGCCGCTCCGCTGCGGTTCTGCATCGGTGCCATGGCGATCGGCGCCACCGTCGTGGCGATGGAGCACTTCGACGCCGAGCAGTACCTGCAGCTCGTCGAGCAGCACACGATCACCCACAGCCAGGTCGTGCCGACGATGTTCGTGCGCATGCTCAAGCTCGATCCCGAGGTTCGCACGAAGTACGACGTGTCCTCGCTGCAGTGCGTGATCCACGCCGCTGCGCCCTGCCCGATCCCGGTGAAGAAGCAGATGATCGAGTGGTTCGGCCCGATCATCCACGAGTACTACGCGGGCACCGAGGGCAACGGCTTCGTGTACTGCAACAGCGACATGTGGCTCGCCCACCCCGGCACCGTCGGTATGCCGATCGGCTGCACCCTCCACATCGTCGGCGAGGACGGCGAGGAGGTGCCCCACTACGAGAGCGGCACCATCTACTTCGAGGGCGGCGCCACGTTCGAGTACCACAACGACTCGGAGAAGACCGCGTCGTCACGGCATCCGAAGGGCTGGAGCACGCTCGGTGACGTCGGCTACGTCGACGACGACAACTTCCTCTACCTCACCGACCGCAAGGCGTACATGATCATCTCCGGCGGCGTGAACATCTACCCGCAGGAGGCCGAGAACGTGCTGGTCACCCACCCCAAGGTGATCGACGTGGCCGTCTTCGGCGTGCCGAACGACGACTTCGGCGAAGAGGTGAAGGCCGTCGTCCAGCCGGTGACGATGCCGGCCGACGACGCCGAGGCCAAGGCCCTCGCCCAGGAGCTCATCGCGTTCTGCCGCAGCGAGCTGACCGACGTGAAGTGCCCCCGCAGCATCGACTTCCGCACCGAGCTGCCCCGTCACCCCACGGGCAAGCTCTACAAGCGCCTGCTCAAGGACGAGTACTGGAAGGACGCCGGCCGCAGCATCTGACCGGCGATCGGCTCGAACTGGTCACTGCAGCGAGGTGACGTCGAGTACTGGTGGTGACCAGTGCGACAGTGATGGCGCTCGTGGGACGAGCGGGCTCGGCGATCGATCATGGCCCACCGCGCGGCAGCGTCGGCTGAACTGGCCACGGGCACTTGCTGACGTCGCTTTTCCTGCGGTGGCCAGATCGGCCTTGTCGGCGACGATCGAACGAACCGGTCACGGCAGGGAGGTGACGTCGGGTTCTGGTGGTGACCGGTTCGTCCTGGACGGGTTCAGTCGTCGGTGAGGGCCGCCAGGCGCGCTGACGCGTCGGCGTGACGTGCCGCGGCGTCGTCGCGGTCGGCCTCGGCGGCGCGCAGCAGGGTCTCGGCGGCGGCCACGGCCTCCTCGGCGCCTGTGACCTTGCGCTGCGCGGCAGCGAGCGCCTTGAGCGCGGCGTCCACCTCGCGTCGGGTCTCTCGCGCCGCGACGGCCCGGGCAGCCCTGGCTTCCCGCTCGGCGCGCTCACGTTCGCGTCGTTCCGCTGCGGCGGCACGCTCACGCTCACGAGCGTCACCGTCGTCCTCTCGCGGCAGGTCCGGCACCGACCGCAGGCGGCGCGGCGCCGGTTCCTTCCGAGGTGCCGGCGCCTCCATGCCGGTGAACGCGGCGAACCCGAACGCGTCCGCCTCGGGGAGTTCGCGCAGCGTGCCGTCGATCCATGGGTCGAGCAACTCACCGTGTCGCGAGAGCTGGTCGACGATCGTGCGGATCTCCGCTCGACGTGCCTCGGCCGACGGCTCCCACGGGGCCAGTCGCTCGACGGCGGCGCGCACCACGCCCTCCAACGCCCCACGACGACGGGCCGTGGCGCTCACCGTGGCCTCGCGGTCCCCACTGCCCTGGGCCGCTGCGAGCGCCTCGGTCGAGTCGACGAGGCCGCGCACCGATTCGGCATCGTCGGCAGCAGCGACGACCGCCCACATCGCGAGCGTCGGCCGCTTCAGACCCTGGACCAGCTTGGCGAGCTCCTTGTCGCCTACCGACCGCACCTGCTTGGCGAGCGTGCTGCGCGCCTCCACGTAGGCCGCCGGCGACGCCTGGAACAGCACACGCAACGGTCGGTCGTCCACGCCGCCAGGCTCGCACAACGGGGCACCTGCGGCCGGGCCGTGTCGGCGGCGCCCGGACGAACGTCACGTCGTCCGAGCCCGGAATGCCCCGGGACGGAACGTGCTGTACCGGTACGGTCTGAACCCGTGCGCGAACGGGACGGCATCTGGGATCGGCTGACGATCACGCTCGCGATGTCGTTCTGCGTCCTCGTCGCCGGCCTGAGCGTCGGCATCGTGCTCGGCGAACTGCGCGACGAGCTCGGCATCTCCGGCGTGCTCGCCGCCGCCCACGGGTCGGCATTCGGTGTCGGCATGCTCGTGCTCGGCGCGTTCGGGTCGGGGTTCGTCGCCCGGATCGGCCGGCCCACCGCGTTCTGGGGTGCCTGCGCCACCACCACCGCCGGCATCGTGCTGCTGTGCGTCGGCCACGTCTGGCCGCTCACCCTGCTCGGCTCGTCACTCGCCGGCGTCTCGTGCGCCATGCTCGTGCTGTTGATGCCCGGCATCATCGCCGACCACCACGGCGACGACCGGGCAAAGGCGTACGCCGCGGTGAATGCGATCCCTGGCCTCGCCGGCATCACCTTCTCGCTCGTGATCGGTGCGGTGCTCGGCGCAGGCGCCAGCTGGCGGTGGCCGTACGCGCTGCTCACCCTCGGGTTCGCCGCCAGCGTGGCCGTCCTCGGCCGCCGCGCGACGATCCCCGCGTCGTCACCCCAGGCCACGCGGATCCTCCCCCTGTTCCGGCAGCGCTCCATCGTCGAGCCGTACCTCCACATCGCCCACGCGACCCTGGTCGAGTTCCCGGTCGGCATCTGGGCCGTCGTGTACCTGAAGGAGGTCGGCGGGGCGTCGAGCGGGCTCGCCGCGAGCCTCGGTGCGATCTGGGGCCTGTGCCTGTTCGCCTCGCGGCTCGCGCTCCCCCGCCTCGTCGATCTGCTCGGGCCGTGGACACGGTCGATCTCGTTCGCCGCGACCGCGGTCGGCACCCTGCTCATGTGGGCCGGACCCGGTCTTGCGATGCGGGTGGTGGGCCTCACGGTCGTCGGCCTCGGCGCCGGCGGCCTGTACCCCCTCGCCGTCGACCGTCTCTACGACCGCGCAGGTGCCGACACGGTGGCACTCGGCTTCGTCACGGCGATGGCGTCCGGTACCGCGGTCACGATCGGGCCACTCCTGTTGGGCGTGCTCGCCGACGTGGTGAGCCTGCGCCACGCACTGCTGTTCGTGCCCGCGCTCGCCCTGCTCGGCGTGTACACCGCACGGCCCGACGCCGACTCGGCCGCCGAACCCGCACCCGAGCTCGTCACGACCAACGGCTGACGCCGCGACGGCCTCGCTGCGGCCGACGCGCGATCGGCCGACGCGCGATCGGCCGGCCGTGATCAGCCGGCCGCAGCCGCGTGCAACGCCTCGATCCATCGGGCGAGCAGACGGCTCTCGTCCGCTCCCCACCGGGGCCGGGCACCGGTCTGCACGACATCCGCGAACTGGTCGAGCATGTCGCCGTACGCGTTGGTGCCTGCCGCCGGGATCGTGTGCACCGACTCGTCGAGGCACAACACGTCGACCGTGCTGTCCTCGACCGGCCCGGGTGCGAACCAGTCGGGGATGCTGATCTGGCCCTTCGTGCCCGACAGGATGAACGAGCGGCCGTACACCGACTCGAACGACACCTCGCACGTCGCCACGAACCCCTGTCCGAGGTCGAGCCAACCCGACAGCGACACGTCGACCCCGTGCTCGTTGCGCACCGCCGAGGCGGCGACACGAACCGGTTCGCGAGGTGCGAGCAGCAACGCCGGGCCGAGGCAGTAGATGCCCACGTCGAACAGCGCCCCACCACCGCGCTCGTCGAAGCGGTGGTCGTTCGGCCGACCCAGCGGGAACGTGAACGCGCCGCGGGAGAAGCGCAGCTCCCCCAGTTCGGTGCGCGCGGCCTCGAGCAGCGCCTGGTTGCGCGGGTGGTGCGGCCACATGTAGGCCTCGACCAGCACCCGCCCGGCTGCCTCGGCCGCGGCGTAGACCTCGTCGGTGTCGGCCACCGTCATGGTCAGCGGCTTCTCGCAGAGCACGTGCTTGCCGGCCGCGAGCGCCGCGAGGATCCACGGCTTGTGCCCGTGGTTGGGCAACGGGATGTAGACGGCATCGACGTCGTCGCGGCTGAGCAGCGCCGCATACGGTGCCTCCGACCCGTCGGCGTCACGGCTCGCCTCGGCGACCACCACGTGGCGAGGGCTGGCCTCGAGCGGCGGCAGGATCTTGCCTCGGTAGATGCGCGAGGAGGCGCCGAGCACGCCCCACCGGAGCGCGCCCGACGTCGCGTCACCCATTGATGACCACCATCCGGATCTCGGTCATCTCCTTGATCGTGAACGCCGGGCCCTCGCGGGTGTTGCCGCTGTCGCGGAGGCCGCCGTAGGGCTGCTGGTCGGCACGCCAGGTGGGCACCTCGTTGACGAGCACGCCGCCGAAGTCGAGGGCGCGCACGGCCTTCATCGCCTTGGTGATGTCGCAGGTGAAGATCGCCGCCTGCAGGCCGTACTCGGTGTCGTTGGCGAGCGCGATCGCCTCGTCGAGGGTGTCGTAGGCGGTGACGGTCACGACCGGACCGAACACCTCCTTCGCACACACCTTCATCGACGGCGTCGCCCCGGCGATCACGGTCGGCAGCAACACGCCGTCGTCCTGGCGTCGACCGCCCGTGGCGATCGTGGCTCCCTCGGCCGCAGCCTCCTGCACCCACGCCTCCACGCGGTCGCGTTCGCCCTCGGAGATCAGCGCCGACACGTCGGTCGCCTCGTCCATCGGATCGCCCACCACGAGGGTGTTCACGTGGTCGACCAGGGTGGTGGTGAACTCCTCCGCGATGCTGCGGTGCACGAGCACCCGCTGGGTGCTGATGCAGCTCTGCCCGGCATGGCTGAAGCCGGCCACCTTGATCTTCGCCGCCGCCGTGCGCCAGTCGCCGTCGGCCTCGATGATCACGGGTGCGTTGTTGCCGAGCTCGAGGCCCACCCGCTTGCGGGCGGCGCGAGCACGGATACCCCAGCCGACCTCGGGCGACCCGGTGAAGGTGATGAGGGCGACGTCGGGATGGTCGACGATCGCGTTGCCGACCGTGCTGCCGCCACCGGTGACGACCTGCAGGTAGTCGGCGGGGAGCCCGCACTCCTCGATCAGCATCTCCGCCAGCCGGATCGAACTGAACGGGGTCTGGCTCGCCGGCTTCAGCACGACGGGGCAGCCCGCGGCGATGGCTGGTCCGACCTTGTGGGCCACCAGGTTGAGCGGGAAGTTGAACGGGGCGATCGCCCCGACCACACCGATCGGCACTCGCAGCGTGAAACCGATCTTGCCCTCGCCGGCGGAGATCGCGTCGAGCGGGATGACGTCGCCGGCCAACTTGCGGGCCTCGGCGGCGGAGAACTGGAAGGTGCCGACGGCACGCTCGGCTTCGACCCGGGCGGTCTTGATCGGCTTGGCGGCCTCCTTCGCGATGATCTCGGCGAACTCGTCACGGCGCGCGGCGAGGCGCTGCGCGGCGAGGTCGAGGATCTGCGCCCGCTGCCACAGCGGCATCACGCCGCGCTCGAGCGCCGCCTTCGCTGTGGCGACGGCGCGATCGACGTCGGCGGCGGTCTGGGCGGGGATCTCCCCGATCACGCTGCCGTCGTAGGGCGAGCGGACGACGATCGTGCTCGCGTTCGGTGCACCTGGGGAACCGGGATTCGTTGAGTCGGCCATGGCGGGCGAGGCTAACGCGCGCTACAACTCAGGCCATGCCGACGCCCACCCATCCGTTCCTCGAGTGGGATGGGCCGATCCCCTTCGCCCATCGCGGCGGCGCGAGCGATGCCCCCGAGAACACCATGCCGGCGTTCGAGTACGCCGTCGGCCTCGGGTACCGCTACATCGAGACCGACGTGCAGGTCACCGCCGACGGGGTGCTCGTCGCGTTCCACGACGACGACCTCCAGCGCGCCTGTGACCGGCCGGGGCGTATCAGCGAGCTGCCGTGGTCGCAGGTGAGCCAGGCCCGCGTGCGTGGCGAGGCGCCGGTCCCGCTCCTCGAAGACCTGCTCGGAGCGTGGCCGGAACTGCGCGTGAACATCGACTGCAAGAGCGACGCAGCGGTTCGTGCGCTCGTGTCGGTGCTCAAGCGCCACGACGCCCTCGACCGGGTGTGCGTCGGCGCGTTCAGCGATCGCCGGATGGCACGCCTGCGCGCCGAACTCGGCGACGGTCTGTGCAGCGCGCTCGGCCCTCGCGGCGTGGCGGCGTTGCGCTTCGCCCGTCCCCGGTCGCTGCCGGCGATGACCGCCCAGGTGCCCGTCACACATGGCCGCCTCACCGTCACCGATCAGCGCTTCGTCGAGCGCGCCCACGCCCTCGGCATCCACGTGCACGTGTGGACCATCGACGACCCGACGGAGATGGAGCGGTTGCTCGACCTCGGCGTCGACGGGATCATGACGGATCGACCGGCGGTCCTGCGAGAGGTGCTGGAGCGGCGCACGCACTGGCGTGGGTGAACACCATCCATGCCGCCGTGAACAAGAACACGACACTGGCCACGGCGCACACCACGGGCCCGGGGCCGAGGGTGATCGGGGTGTCGCGCGAGCCGATCGCGAGCGCGGCGCCCACGCCGCCGGCGTACACCACCGCGATCACCGCGGCCACGAGTGACGCCACCCATCGGCGCCACCAGGCGAGCACCACGGCGACCGTCACCAGCAGGGGCACGAACGGCCACCAACGCACGAGGGTGGAGACCGGTCCGTCGGGCGCGATGTCGAGGCGGTCGAGCAGGCCGAGCAACTCGTAGCTCGACCGGGACGTGGCGCCCGAACGCAGCCAGGGCAGGAACGTCGCAGCGACGACGACGGCACCGGCCGTCGAGTACGCCGCCAACGCCGACGGTCGGTGTCGTGCCACTCGCCGGATCACGGATGCAGCCTACGACGAGTCGTCAGCCGAGGGTCTCGAAGACCCAGCCCTGGTCGGGCGGCACGAACACGAAGTCGAAGGTGTCGGTGTCGCCGAACTCGAGGTCGTGCTCGATGCTGGGCACCTCGCGCACCGCTGCGTCGCCCTTGATCTTGCCGATGCGATAGCCCTGCTCGCGCAGCAGCGTGGTCATCGCTCGTGCCCGCTCGAGCAGGGTGGTCACCGACACCGAGGCGACCGTGATCCCTGCAGCGTCACGCTCGGGCAGGATCTCGCACACGATGAGCGGGCGATGCCGTTCGATCGTGCCGGCGAAGCCGCGCAGCACCTCCAACTCGGCACCCTCCACGTCGATCTTCAGCACCGAGATCGACGTGACGCCCACCAGGTCGAGTGCATCGTCGCCGCGCCACACCGGCACCACCTGGCTCGCGACGAACTCGTGCGTCCCCGACTCGACGACGAGGGTGGCGGTCGGGTCGTCGCCCGGCCAGCGCATGTGCAGCGGCAGCAGATCGGTGCGTTCGTGCAGGCCGACCGGCACGAGCGTGCAGTCCTCGAAACCGTTGAGGTCGATCAGCTTGCCCGTGTAGTAGTTGCACGAGGGGTTGGGCTCGAAGCCCACGTACGACCGGGCCCGGTCGAACCCCTTCACCTTCACCAGCGTCTGCCCGCTGTTGACGCCGACGTCGACGAAGGTGCCGGTGTGCCGGCGGAACGCCTCGGGGAACAACCGGTCGAGGTGTACCTCGCGTCCGTGCTTCATCTCGCGCAGGTTCTGCCGGCCGAGCTTGCCCAACTGCGGGATGCGCATGCCCTTCGGCGTGCCGAGCCGGAAGCTGGTGTTCACGAAGCGCAACAGACGACTCCTGATGAGGAGCTCGCCGAAGAAGTAGTCACGCATCGCCGCGCACCGTACCCGCTCGCCTCGCGGCCGTCTCCACTCATCGGCATTTCCGGTCACTTATGGTGTCGCCATGGCCGGAACCAATCCCCCGTCGTCGTCCGTGCGAGCCCCAGGAGCGATGGTCGCTGCCGCCGATCAGTTGGCGACGCAGGCCGGGATGTCCGCCCTCGCCGCCGGCGGCAACGCGGTCGACGCGGCAATCGCCACCAACGCCGCGATCGCGGTCACCGGCCCGCATCTGTGCGGTATGGGTGGCGACCTCTTCGCCCTCGTCCACGACGGTGAACGCGTCCACGCCCTCAACGCGAGCGGCCGCGCCGGCAGCGGAGCGAGCGCCGAGCAGCTGCGCGCCGACGGCCACCGCGAGATGCCGTTCCGCCACGACATCCGCACGGTCACCGTGCCCGGCTGCGTCGCCGGCTGGTGCACGCTCCACGAGCGCTTCGGTCGCCTGCCGCTCGACCAGGTGTTCGCGCCCGCAGTCCGCCTTGCAGAGCAGGGCTTCCCAGCCTCGATGCTGCTGGTCGGCTCGCTCGCCACCGTCGACGAACGAGCGCGCGAGGCGCTGCACGAACTCGCGTCGCAGGCTCGCCGTCCCGGCGACCGGGTGCGCCGTCCTGGCGTGGGCGCGGCGCTCCGGGCGATCGCGGCGCACGGCCGCGACGGGTTCTACCTCGGCGAGTTCGGCCAGGGCCTGCTCGCCCTCGGCGGAGGCTGGTACTCCCCCGACGACCTCGCTGCGCCCGGTCCCGACTGGGTCACGCCGCTGTCGTGGCCGGCGTTCGGCCACGTGCTGCACACGATCCCGCCCAACTCGCAGGGCTACCTCACGCTCGGCGCGGCAGGCCTGGCCGATCGGCTCGACCTGCCCGGTGACACCGACGACCCCCGGTGGGCACATCTGCTCATCGAAGCTGCGAAGGCGGCCGGCCGCGATCGTCCCGAGGTGCTCCACGACGGCGCCGACGGCGGGGCCCTG
>JAPLAA010000062.1 GCA_026393475.1 Actinomycetota bacterium | reverse complement strand
CGCCGCGCCGCACCGCGTCCGTCTCGGAGCGCGGCGACGAGCACGGCTACGTTGCCGCGGATGAGCGACTCGACGAATCCTGACCCCGTCCTCTACGAACGGCGTGAGCCGGGCATCGCCCTGCTCACCCTCAACCGTCCCGAGCGACTCAACGCCTGGAACGGCGAGCTCGCGGCGCGGTACTTCGAACTGCTCGACCAGGCGGCGGCCGACCCCGAGGTGAAGGTCATCGTCGTCACCGGCGCCGGCAAGGGCTTCTGCGCCGGCGCCGACATGGAGACGCTCCAGGGGATCGGGGCGACCGCCGGATCCGGTGGCGCCGAGAGCGCCGCCGGCGGGCGTCCGCAGCACTACACGACCACGGTGCCCAAGCCGGTCATCGCCGCCGTCAACGGCGCGTGCGCCGGCATCGGCATGGTGCAGGCGCTCATGTGCGACATCCGCTTCGCCGCCGCCGGAGCCAAGTTCACGACGGCGTTCTCGCGCCGCGGACTCATCGCCGAGTACGGCATGTCGTGGATCATGCCGCGCCTCATCGGTACGGCACGCTCGATGGACCTGCTGTTCTCCGGTCGGGTGTTCCTCGCCGAGGAGGCCGCCGCCATGGGCCTGGTGAACGAGGTGGTACCCGCCGAGCACCTGCTCGACCGCACGCTCGAGTACGCGGCCGACCTCGCCGTGAACGCGTCGCCCACGTCGATGTCGATCATGAAGCAGCAGGTGTACGCCGACCAGACCCGCGGCGTCGCCGCCGCGAGCGAGGACGCGATCGAACTGATGAAGGCGTCGTTGCGTCGCCCCGACTTCAAAGAGGGCGTGGCCAGCTTCCTGCAGAAGCGCCCGCCGTCGTTCCAACCCCTCGGCTGATCCGCGGGACGCGGAGGGGTCAGCCGAGCTCGCGCAGGCGTTCGGCGACCACTTCGGGGATCACCGGGTTGAAGTACTCGTTGCACGCGACCTCGGCCGCAGCGATGAACCGCGACGTGCCGGCGCGCCGCCACGGCGACACGATCTCGATGTTGAACCACGCCTCGGGATGATCGACGCCATCGGTGGGTCGCTGGTTCAGCCACATCATGTAGGGCAGCGGCATGTCGTACAGGCGATCGAGTCGCGCCAGCACGTCGACCAGGATCGTGGCGAGATCGGTGCGGCCCGCCTCGTCGAGCGAGGCGATGTCGGGCACCCGGACCTTGGGTGCCAGCGTGAGCGCCACCGGGAACGTCGACGCGACCGGCACCCAGGCGAGCCATCCCGTGTCGCCGCCGTGGTCGACGACGAACCGCTCGTCGGCGTCGAGTTCCGGTGCCCAGCCGGCCGCGAGGAGGCGGCGCTGTCGTTCCGGCACATGGTCGTAGGCGTAGATCTGGCCGTGCGGGTGAGCGATCGTCGCGCCGACCTCGGGGCCGCGGTTCTCGAAGATCAACACGTAGTCGACGTCGTCGCGGGCGCCGAGCTCACCGAACCGCTCGGTCCAGAGGTCGATCACCTTGCGGGCACCCGCCACGCCGAGCGAGGAGAACGTGGCGTCGTGCTCGCTCGTGTAGAGCACCACCTCGCACCGGTCGGGGTGCATCGCCGGCCACCGGTTCTTGAACCACCGCACGTCGTAGGGGTCGGGGGCTTCGAGGCCGCCCGGGCAGAACGGACACCCGGTCGACGGCAGGTTCGGTCGTTCCTGACGCGTGCCGACGACGTGGACCACGGTGCCGAGGTAGGGGTCGACACGCGTGTCGGCGGCGCGGTTGGTCGAGAGGTCAGCTGATGGCGGGTCGGAGATCGTGGTCATGGAGGCGGGGGCGTTGATCGGATGGTGATCGGATGGTGATCGGATGGGGGTCGGTGAAGGATCGATGGGGGGAGGAGAGCGGGACTCGTGCGGGTCAGCGCAGGGGTGCACCCGATGCCGGATCGAAGAAGTGCGTCAGGTGGGTCTTCACGGCCAGACGGACATCCTGGCCCATCGCGATCGTGTGGATGCCATCCACCCGGGCGATGACCTTCGTGCCGGCGACGAGCGCCTCGGGATCGTCCTCGGCGGCGATGGGGGCGCCGTCGACGGCGGGCGGCGGCACGTCGATCACCGCGTGGATGTGCACCTCGGCGCCCATCGCCTCGGCGAGATCGCAGCGGATGGTGAGGATCTGGTCGTCGCCGACCTCGAGGTCCTCCTCCATCGCGAAGTGCTCGGGGCGCAGACCGAAGATCACCTTCGTGCCGTTGCGCTCGCGCAGGCCCGGATAGCGGTCGAGCGCCTTGGGCGAGATGCGCAGACGATGGCCGCCGAAGCTGACGAAGACATCGTCTGGCTGATCGCCGCCGGTCGCCTTTTCGATCGTCACGTCGGCGGTGATCAGGTTCATGGCGGGGCTGCCGATGAACGCGGCGACGAACAGGTTGGCCGGACGGAGGTACAGCTCCTGCGGCGGTGCCACCTGCTGGAGCACGCCTTTGCGCATGACCGCCACGCGGTGTCCCATCGTCATCGCCTCGACCTGGTCGTGGGTGACGTAGACCATCGTGGTGCCGAGCCGGGCCTGGAGCTGGATGATGTCGGAACGCATCTGCACGCGCAGCTTGGCGTCGAGGTTCGACAGCGGTTCGTCCATCAGGAACACCTGCGGCGACCGGACGATCGCACGGCCCATCGCGACGCGCTGGCGCTGGCCGCCCGAGAGCGCCTTGGGGAGACGGTCGAGGTACTCGGTGAGGCCGAGCATCTCCGCCGCGTCCTCGACGCGGCGGTTGATCTCGTCCTTGCGCACCTTCGCGACCTCGAGCGCGAAGCCGATGTTCTGGCGCACCGTCATGTGCGGGTAGAGGGCGTAGTTCTGGAACACCATCGCGATGTCACGGTCGCCCGGTGGCACCTCGTTGACGACCCGCTCGCCGATGCGGAGCTCGCCGTCGGAGATCTCCTCCAGGCCGGCGATCATCCGCAACGCGGTCGACTTGCCACACCCCGACGGGCCGACGAGCACCATGAACTCGCCGTCGGTGATCTCGAGGTTGAGGTCGTCGACCGCCTTGGGGCCGTCCTTGTACCGCTTGCTGATGTTGTTGAAGGTGACTGCAGCCATGGGTGGGCTCCCGGAATCACTTGAGTCCGCTGGAGGCGGAGTTCTCGACGAAGTATCGCTGTGCGAAGAGGAACACGAGGATGGGTGGTGTCATCGCCAGCACCGTGCCGGCGAACACCAGGTTCGTGTCGGTGCTCGACCGTCCGCCGAGCGTGCTCAGTGTGAGCGACAGCACGGCGTTGTCGGGGTTGCCCGAGTTGATGATGACGAGCGGCCAGAAGAACGAGTTCCAGGCGTAGAGGAAGCCGAACGTGGCGAGCGTCGCGATGGCCGGTCGGGCCAGCGGCACCATCACCTTCCAGAGGATGGTCGACCGCGACGCACCGTCGAGGAGGGCGGCCTCTTCGATCTCCGCGGGGATGCCGAGGAAGAACTGGCGCATGAGGAACGTGCCGTACGCGGTGAACGCGAAGGGGATGATCAGTGCGACGAGGTTGTCGCGCCAGTTCACCTGCAGCATCAGCTGGAACAGCGGGATGATGAGCACGACGAACGGGATCATCACCGACCCGAGGTACACGAGGAAGATCGTCGACCTGCCCTTGAACTGCACACGGGCGAAGGCGTAGCCGCCGAGGATCGACGTGATGATCTGACCGAGCACCACGAGGATCGTGACGAGCACGGTGTTGGTGAGCGACCGGCCGACGCCCTTGCCGTTGGTCTCCGGGTCCTTCTCCGCGAGCACTTCGGTGAAGTTCGCGAAGCGGGGCCCGAACTCGCGGGCCGGCGTCGCGAAGTTGACCAGGTCGAGCACCGACGTGGACGGGTCGTCGACCGACACGAACAGGCCGCCCGACGTGAGGCGTGAGCGGTAGGCCTCGACCTGGGTGCCACCGTCGTCGACGAGGAAGACGTCCTCCTCCTCGCCGTCGATCGTGACCGTCGCGCCGGTCTTCTCGCCGGCCTTCACGTCGAGCACGATCACGCGTTCGAGGTCGTCGAGCGGACGGAACTCCGCGAGCGACGCGTCGGCGTCGACGAGGGCCCACCGACCCGGGCGGTCGTCGCGCGCGGGGAACGTGAACACGGGGACCGGGTCACCGTCGAGGCCGACGTCGGCGGCCGGGATCGTCGAATCCTTCTTCGGGATCAGCGACGGCGGGTAGGTGAAGATGTCGGTGTTGCGCTTGAACGACGTGGTGACGGCCACGGCGAAGGGGAACACGACCACCACGGCCACGACGACGAGCAGCACATAGGTGATGATGCGGATCGCGGTCGCCTTCGGGCCCTTGCGGCGCACGCTCATGACGTCGCTCCCTTGATCGATGCGGTCGGGACGGTCGGGACGTTCTGCACCGTCGGCACGTTCTGCGGCAGGATCCGGCTCACGACACGCCTCCCGACGTCGCGCCGTCCTTCTGTTGACGGAACTGGGCGAAGGTGAACCCGAAGATGATCAGGAACAACACCCACGCCAGCGCCGAGGCGTAGCCCTGGTCGTTGCCCTGGAAGGCCTCCTCGTACAGCGCGAGCACCGGGGTGGTGGTGGCGTTGTTCGGGCCGCCCGGCTCGGGCGTCGACAGGATCCACACGATGTCGAACAGCTGCAGCGCGAGGATCGACGTGGTGATGAGGACGTAGAAGGTGGTGTTGCGGAGCTGGGGGACGGTGATGCGGCGGAACACCTGCCACACGTTGGCACCATCGATGTCGGCCGCCTCGTAGAGCTCTTTCGGGATGCTCTGGTGGCCGGCGAGGTAGAGCACGGTGTTGAAGCCGAAGTTCATCCAGGCGAACACCACCACCATCGACAGCAGCGCCGTCGAGTTGCTGGAGAGCCAGGGGTGGCCCTCGGCCGGCGGGTCGACGAAGGGGAGGATCTCGCCGGCGCGCAGGATGAGGTAGTTGATCCAGCCGACCGTCGACTGGAACAGCTGTCCCCAGATGATCGCGACACCGATGACGCCGGCGACCGACGGGATGAAGTAGATCGCCCGGAACACCTTCATGCCCGGCAGCCGCGAGGCGAGGATGCTCGACAGCACGAGCGCCGGGAGCACCGAGGCGGGCACCGCCAGGACGAGGAAGATGGTGATGTTGCGCAGCGAGATCCAGAACTCGACGTCGCGAGCGCCGAGCACCCAGTTCTGGCCGAACCAGTCGAGGTGCATCAGCACCTGGTAGCCGGGCTTGAGCACCTCGTTGCCGGCGTTGGCCACATCGGAGCTCGAGAGGTCGAGCGACAGGGCTCGCACGTAGTTGTCGATGCCGACGAACGAGCGGCCGGTGCCGGTGGTCTTCCACTCGAAGAAGCTGACGACGAGCGAGAACAGCAGCGGGCCGGCGAAGAAGAACGAGAAGCCGATGAGGTTCGGCGAGAGGAAGGCGAGACCGCTGAGGGTCTGCTCCTCGGAGGCAGAGGTGCCGAAGTGGACCGCGACCCGCCGTTGCCACATGAAGCGGGTGGCGGCCCCGGAGCACAGCGCGACCGCGAGGGTGCCGAGGGTGAGCGGCTGGGTGATGCGGTCGCCGATCATCGAGAGCATGCCGCTCGGATCGGCGGCGATCACGAACCACACGGAGGCGAGGGCGACGAGGCCCCAGCCCGCGCGGCGCAGGCCGTTCGGTCCGGCGGCGAGCGGCTTCTTCGCCAGCAGTTGGCCGGCGACGAGCACCCACAGCAGACCGACGACGATCACCATGAACGGCAGGAAGGCCTTGTTGAGACCGGTGCCGAACTTGCCGATGCCGGTGAACGCGCCGAGCTGGTGCAGCAGCGCAGATCCCGACACGACGAAGAGGAGGTAGTTGGTCACCAGCGACACGGTGCGCGCCCGGCGCATCCGGCGGAACGTGCCGTAGGCCGCGGCCAGGTGGGCCACCGTGACGGCGATGCTGAACACCTGCACGAACAGCTTGATGACGGCCGGCAGGGCGTCGTCACCGCTGCGGCTCGCGAGCAGCATGCTGACGATGCCGGCGGCGACGCCCACGAGGTGCCATGCCGCCACCAGCTGGACGCCGGTGTCGACCGCCACCCGTGGCGTGCGCGGACCTCGGTCTCGCAACCCCACGTGTTCCCCCCTGATTCGAATGACTTGAAGAGCGCTTGAAGAAGTGCTCGAAGTGTGACAGTTCCGGAACCGGGTCGGGGCCGAGCGCACTCGGCCCCGACATCGGTTCACGTTCGAGCGTTCCCCGGCGACCGCACGTCGTGTCGTGCGGTCACCGGGTCGGCCCGGAGTGCTCGATCGGCCGACGTGCGGCCGATCGTCCAACTGGATCCATGGGGGTCCAGCTCATCGAGCTGGACCCAGCCGGATCAGCTGTTGAACGCCTCTGCGGTCTCGCTGCAGATCTTCGCCTGGAAGTCCTCGATGGTGCGCTCACCGTTGATGACGGCGGTGACCGCGCCGTTCATCAGCTCGTCGTACTTCGGCCAGCTGCCGGCCCACAGCGGGCCTTCGGCGGTCGGGGAGTCGGCGAGGCCGTTGATGAACGCCTGGTTGTTCTCCGGCGGGGTGAAGCCGAGGAACGCATCGATGGCGGCGTCGCTCTTGCGGCTCGGGATGTTGGCGCCGAGCTCGCTGATCTGTGCCTGGGTGTCGGCGGTCGTGAGCGCCTTGACGAGCTCCCACGCCTCTTCCGGGTGCTCGGTGTTCGCGTTCACCACGTAGGCGCCCCAGAACAGCCAGTTGCCCTGCGAGCCCGACGGGCCCTTCGGCAGCTCGACGACATCCCAGTTGAAGCCGACATCGGCGCGGGCGCCGGGGGTTGCCCAGCGGCCGTTGATGAAGGCGCCGACGGTGCCGGCCTTCCATGCGGGCTCGCCGTCCTCACCGAACGGCACCGCGAGGCCACCGTCGTAGATCGCCTTGATCTGCTCGAGACCGGCGATCGACTCCGGGGTGTCGAGTGCGCACGCGGTGCGGTCCTCGTTGAAGAAGCCACCGCCGGCCGCGTTCATGAACACGCCGTAGTTGGCCCACCAGGAGTTCATCGCGAAGCCCTTGTTCTCGCCACCGAGGGCGGTCACCTTGGTGATGACGTCGGCGAAAGCCTCCCAGTCCCACTCACCGGCTTCGGCGAGTGCACGGGGATCGTCGGCGCCGGCCTCGGCGATGAGGTCGTTGTTCAGGTACAGCGCGAACGTCGACACGTCGCGGGGCAGGCCCCACAGCTTGTCGCCGGGGGCGCCGGCCTCCGGGTCGTAGGTGAGGTGGTACATCGGCTCCGGGTAGAACTCCGACGAGTCGAAGCCCTCGGCCGACGCGAGCGGCGCGAGGTCGAGGATCAGGCCCTCGCTCTGGAAGCGGGCGATGTCGGTGCCCGGGATCCAGAACACGTCGGGGGCCGTGCCGTTGCCGATCTCGGTGACGAGCTGGTCCTGGTAGGGCGAACCCTCGTTGCTGCCGGGCTCGTACGACAGCGAGAACGCGTCGCCGTTGGCCTCGTCGATGCCGTCACCGATGGAGGCGTACACGGCTGCCTCTGCATCGTTGTCGGGACGGGTCCGCCAGCGGATGGTGATGCCATCGCTCTCGGCCTCGCCCTCGGTCGCGGCGGTGGTGCCCTCGGGGGCGGTGGTCGCCTCGGGGGCCGTGGTGCCCTCGGGTGCGGTCGTTGCGTCCGACGACCCCTCGTCGTCGCCGCACGCGGCCGCGATCAGCGTGAGCGCGATGACCGCGCCTGCCCATCTGCGTGTGTGCACTGGGTGCTCCTCCATGTGTCGTGGTTGCATCGTCGCAACCGTTTCTCCCCCGCTCGCTGGATGCGAGCCGGTCCGGCCGGGCGGTGCCCGGACGATCTGTCACGTCGCCGTCCGCCGAGTTCCCCCTCTTGGATCTCGGGCGGTTCTGGGCGGATCGTCGACGACCCCTCTGTCGTGACGGCGCCCCCTCGGCACCGTGTTCGACGTGTTCGATTGTGTGCTGGTAGGTGGAACCGAGTCGGTGGTGTCGTCGTCGCGTCAGGCGACGATGACGTCGACCCCGTGTGAGCGAAGTGCGGTGAGGTGTTCCTCGTCGGCGCCGCTGTCGGTGACGACGACGTCGATCTCGTCGATGCCGCACACCTGGGCGAGCGCCCGCACGCCGAGCTTGGTGCTGTCGGCGAGGACGATGCAGCGGCCGGCCGCGGCGATCATCGTGCGCTTGATCGCGGCTTCCGGCAGGTTGATGTTGCTGACGCCGGCGTCGGCGTCGAGGCCGTTGCAGCCGAGGAACACGGTGTCGACGTTCAGGGTCTGCAACATGACGGCGGCCAGCGGATCGACCAGCGAGTGCTGCTTGGGGCGCAGCGTGCCGCCGGTGACCACGATGGAGAAGCGCGGGTACGCGGCTTCGAGGTCGAGGGCGATCTTGATGCCGTTGGTGATGACGGTGAGATCGGTGAGGTCTGTGCGGGCGACGAGCTCGTGGGCCATCGCCGCAGTGGTGGTGCCGACGTCGACGAGGATCGACTCGCCGCTCGACACGAGCGCGGCGGCGGTGCGGGCGATGGCCGCCTTCTGTGCCGCGTGCTGGGTGGCGACCTCCTCGAAGGGACGCTCGCCGCGGGCCACGTTGAGGGGCATCGCGCCGCCGTGCACCCGATGGGCGAGCCGGCGCTCCTCGAGGACCTGGAGGTCGTTGCGGGCGGTGACGGTGCTGACACCGAACCGCTCGGACAGCTCGCGGACCCGGACGAAGCCCTTCTGCTCGAGGAGCTGATGGGTGAGCTGTTGACGCACCTCGGCGGGGAGGTTGTCCCGTTGATCGTCAGCCGTGAAGCCGTCCGCTCGGGCGGTCGCGACGGCGGTCGACCCGGAGGAAGGGAGGTGGACGATTTCACTCACTTTCGATAGTTTTCATCTGCCTTTCATCTCTTGTCAATAGCAAAGTGAGAAGAGGTTCGTGGATAGCATGCGGTCGTGCGCCTGATCCGGCTCTCGTCCCCTCCCCGCCGTGGCCGTGCCGTCACCGGTCCCGACGCGGGAACGGATGCCGGGATGCACACCGGGATGGACACCGGGATGGACACTGGGATGGACGTGGTCGTCGACGTCACCACGGGGGTGCCCACGATCGTCCACTGGGGTGCTGCGCTCACGTCGCCCGGCACGGTGCTCAGCGACGACGCCGAACAGGAGCTGCTCGCCTCGGTGGTCGCGGCGCTGCGCCGGCCGGTCACCAGCGGGGCGCTCGACGCGGTGGCGCCGCTGTCGCTCGTGCCCGAGCACGGCAGTGGTCACGACGGCCGACCCGGTCTGCTCGGCCATCGTCGGCAGGGCCGTGCATGGGCGCCGCGCTTCACCCTCGTCGAGGTCGAGTCCATCGAGGCAGACCTGGCGGCGAACGGCGGTGGCTCGGGCGCGGGGTGCCGGGTGCGCGCCGTCGACGAGATCGCCGAGCTCGAGCTGATCAGCGAGATCCGGCTCGGCGACACGCTCGAGATCGCGTGCACGGTCGTCAATCGCTCGGCCGACCGCTACCTGCTCGACGGGCTCGCCGTGTGCATCCCGATGCCCGCCCACGCCACCGAGCTGCTCACCTTCCACGGGCGCTGGACCCGCGAGCTGCACACTGAGCGCCGTCCGTGGACCATGGGTACCTGGCTCGTCGAGAACCGGCTCGGCCGCACGTCGCACGAGCGCCCCCCGCTCGTGTTCGCGGGCGAGCCGGGATTCGGCGAGTGGCAGGGCGAGGTGTGGGGCCTGCACCTCGCGTGGAGCGGCAATCACACCGTGATCGCCGACCACCTGCCCGACGGGCGCCGGTGCATCCAGCTCGGCGAGCTGCTGCATCCGGGCGAGCTCGCGCTCGAGCCCGGCGAGTCGTATCGCACGCCCACGGTCGTCGGCGTGTACGCCCCGAACGGCCTGACGGCCGCGACGCAGCGGTACCACCGGCACGTCCGCTCGTTGCCGGCGCATCCCACGCGGCCGCGGCCGGTGCTGCTCAACACGTGGGAAGCCACGTACTTCGACCACGACCTCGACCGGCTCCGCGAGTTCGCGACGGCGGCGGCGGCGATCGGGATCGAGCGGTTCGTGCTCGACGACGGCTGGTTCGGGTCGCGGCGCGACGACCGCTCGGGACTCGGCGACTGGTGGGTGTCGCCCGACGTGTATCCCGCGGGGCTCGCGCCGTTGATCGACCACGTCACCGGGCTCGGCATGGAGTTCGGCATCTGGGTCGAGCCCGAGATGGTCAATCCCGACAGCGACGTGTACCGGGCGCATCCCGAGTGGGCGCTCACCACGCCCGGCTACGAACCGGTGCTCGGCCGCCACCAGCTGGTGCTCGACCTCGCCCATCCCGGTGCGTTCGACCACGTGCTCGGCCAGCTCGACCGCCTGCTCGCCGACCACGACGTCGCCTACGTCAAGTGGGACATGAACCGGGCACACGTGCAGGGCAGCGGTGCCGGCGGGGCCGCCGGCACCCACGCGCAGACGCTGGCGTTCGTGCGGCTCCTCGACGAGCTCCGTCGGCGGCACCCGCGGGTCGAGTTCGAGAGCTGCTCGAGCGGTGGCGGTCGCATCGACCTCGACGTGCTGCGGCGCGCCGAGCGGGTGTGGACCAGCGACTGCAACGACCCACTCGAGCGACAGCTCATCCAACGCGGCGCGTCGATGCTGGTGCCGCCCGAGGTGATGGGCGCGCACATCGGGCCCACGCGTTCGCACACGACGGGGCGGGTGCAGTCGCTCGCGTTCCGTGCGCTCACGGCGATCTTCGGTCACCTCGGGGTCGAGTGGAACATCCTCGAGCTCGACGAGTCCGAGCGTGCGCAGCTGGCGCAGGTGATCGCACTCCACCGACAGTTCCGTCCGTTGCTCCACGGCGGCGACGTCGTTCGCTTCGACCCCGTGCTCCACGGCACCGAGCCCTCCGGGCTGGCCCACGGCGTGTATGCGGCCGACCGTTCGGAGGCGTTGGTGAGCTACGCCCAGATGCGCACGGGCGTGAGCCTCGTGCCGCCCGCGCTGCGCCTCCCGGGCCTCGACCCCGACCGCCGGTATGCGATCCGCGAACTCGCGCTCGGCGCCCGGCGCGCGCCGCTCGAGCCGATTCTGCTCACCGGCCGCCAACTCGCCGTGCACGGGATCCAGCTGCCGGTGCTGATGCCCGAGTCGGGCGCGCTGTTGCACCTGTCCGCGATCTGACCCGACCTGACCCCCCGACCTCACCCCCGAACGACGAAGGGACGACGATGACCCAGCACCACCAGCCGCGCGAGCCACACGAGCAACACCGGGTGGTCACCGGGCCGACGGCGATGGACGACTACGAGTTCGACCTCCGCGGCTTCCTGATCATCCGCAACGCGTTGAGCCCCGACGAGGTCGCCGCGCTCAACGACGCGTACGACCGCTTCCCCGACCTCGACAACGGCCAGTGGTACGGCAACGCGCAGCGGCGCGACTACACGAAGGACACCGGCTTCGAGCTGCACAACGTGCTCGACTGCGGCGACCCCACGTTCGACACGCTCATCGACCATCCCGCCTGGATCCACCACGTCTCGCGCTACGCGGGCGAGCAGGGCACGTACGTGCAGGGGATCATGATCGACGAGAGCATCGCCACGAGCCGAGGGTCGGGCGGGCACCATCCCGTTCACTCCGGTGGCCACGACGCATCGATCCGCACCCAGTACGCGTATCGCAACGGCGCGTTCCGGTGTGGCCAGGTGAACGTGCTCGTGTCGCTGCGCGACGTCGGGCCGGGCGACGGCGCGACCATGGTGGTGCCGGGCAGCCACAAGTCGAACTTCATGCACCCCCTCGCCGGCGACTACGCACGCGGCGACCGGATGGACGCCTTGCCGTTCGCGATCGAGGCGCACACCAAGGCCGGCGATGCGCTCGTGTTCGTCGACGCGTGCATGCACGGCGGCGATGCGCTCGTGTTCGTCGACGCGTGCATGCACGGTGCCGGCACACGGATCAACGAGGGCGATCGGCGCATCGTGATCCTGCGCTACGGGCCGCCGTGGGCGCGGTCGCGGTTCGGGTACTCGATCTCCGACCAGCTCCTCGAGCGGCTCACGCCCGAACGACGCCGGATCATGCAGCCGATGCCGCCGTTGCACACCGGCGATCCCCGGGTGCCCGTCGACCTGCACTCGACGTATCAGTTCCGGACCGAGGACCCCGTCGACGAAGGCGTCTCGACCACCTCCTGATGCCGCTGAGATCGGCCGACTAGGTTCGTCAACCGATGGGCGACCGGTTCGGTCGCCCGGACCGATCGTGGAGGGGGTGACGAGATGCGCCATCGCGCCTGGGGATGGCTGGTGCTCGTCCCCGTCGCCATGTCGGTGCTGGTGATGGCGCTCGCGCCGTTCCGTTCGTTCCACCAGCACCTCGCGCTCGCCGGCACGCCCGATCGCTTCGCAGCGACGGTCGTGCGCGCCGGGCGGTCCGACGCCCGCGCCGCGCTGTGGCTCGACAACCTGTTCGTGCTGTCGTGGGTGGTGATCGTGCCGCGGCTGCTGCGCGCCGGCCTCGAACGGTGGGCGCCCGAGCGGCGACGCATGTTGTCGCGCTGGATGGTGGCGCCGACCGTCGCGCTGTTCGCCGGCGCCGGCGACCTGGTGCAGAACGTGCTCGCCCTCACCATGGTCGGCAAGCGGCAACCGGCAACCGGCCTCACGCTCGCGCTGGCGTCGGTCACCTGGATCACCTGGCTGCTGTTCGTGTGGTCGATCGTCGCCGTCGTGGTGCTCGTCGTGGGACCGCTCATCGCTCCGGCGCTGCGGCCCGCGATGCGGCAGCTGTTCGCCCCGCTCGACGGCCTGGCCGGCACACACCCGACGCTCGACCCGGCCGCGATGACGCCCGCGCCCGAACCGACCGAGGGCCCGGCGCTCGGCGTGTGCGTGTCGGGCGGCGGGATCCGTGCAGCGAGCGTCGCCCTCGGCGCCATGCGCGGGCTCGACGCCCCGCGACCGGACGGGCCGTCGTTGTTCCTGCGCAGCCGCTGGCTGGTGGCGGTCTCCGGCGGGTCGTACACCGCGGGCGGTTGGCGTGCGAGCCGTCGGCCGGGCAACGCGATGCTGCCTGCCGCGACCGACGCCCGCGACGGTGTGTTCGATGCCGATCATCCCTGGGCGGCCACGGTCCGCGAACGCCGGCGGTTCCTCGACAACGGTGCGCTGTCGATCCTCGGCGGGGTCGTCAACGTGTTGTTCCGCACCGCGTTGGTGCTGGGCGGTCTGGCGTCGGCGCTGTACCTGCTCGGTCGGGTGGTCGGGCGCTCGGTGCGCACCCGGTCGGTGCACCCGTCGTTCCCGTACACCGATGCAAGCCTCGAGCGGTTCATCGGTTGGCGCGAGTTGGTTCCGGCGCGGCTCGTGGTGCCCGGTGCCGTGTTGCTCGGGGTCGGCCTGCTGCTCGCGCTGCTCGCCACCTCCGGTGCGAGCGACGAGCACCGACGCCGCTGGTCGGGCCCTGCGCTGCTCGCCGGTGTCAGCGGTGCCGGGCTGCTCGTCCTCCTGGTCGGGGTGCCCGCCGGCGTCATCTACGGACGGCGCCTGCTCACCGATCTGCCGCTCGGCGCCTCCGCCGAGGCGAGCGCCGGTGCGCTCGGAGCGCTGTCGAGCCTCGGCATCGTCACCGCGGTCACGGGCGTGCTCGTCGCCCAGTTGAAGCGACGCTGGATGTACCTCGGTGGGGTGCTGCTCGCCGTCGTCGCGTTCCTCTTCGCCGGCAAGGTGGCCGACACGTTCGCCTACGACGACGACGGGATGTGGCGCCACGATCTGCTCGCGCTCGTCGCGGCGTGGTGGCTGCTGATCCTCGAGGTCGTGGCCGCGCACCGTCTCACCCTCGGCGGCGTCTACCGCAAGCGGCTCGCGGCCACGTTCGTCTCGGGTGACGGCGATCGTGCGCCACTCCCTCCGCTCGCCTACGGCGACGAACCGCACTGGGCCACCTACGCCGGCGCGGCCGGGCCGGAGCTGATCGTGGCGGCCACCGCGCACACCACCGCGACGACGTTCTGCGGCATCCCGGCGTACGGGTTCACGTTCCGGCCCGACCGGTTCACGCTCCACGACCGCACCGACGGCTCGTCGGCACAGGTGGCGGCTGCCGACTATCCGCGAGGGTCGTGGTGGGACGGCTATCCGCGCGGCTGGATCGTCAGCCGGTCGATGGCACTCAGCGGCGCGGCGTTCGCCTCCGCGATGGGCCGCCAGGCGCTCGGCACCACGAACGCGCTGCTCGTGGCACTCAACCTCAGGCTCGGCGCGTGGGTGCCGAATCCTCGCTTCGCGCACTGGTTCGCCGACCAGGCCACCGCGCCACGCGTGCACCTCGGCTACCTGGTGAAGGAACTGTTCAACCGGTATCACCCCGATCGCGACGCGTTCGTGTACGTCGCCGACGGCGGCCACCGGGAAAACCTGGGTCTGGTCGAGCTCCTGCGCGAGCGGCCGGACGTGGCGTTCTGCATCGATGCGAGCGGCGACCGGCCGCACTCGTTCCAGACCCTGGCCGAGGCGATCGAGCTCGCCCGCGTCGAGTTGGGGGTCGACATCGACATCGACCTCACCGCGATGACTCCGCAGGACCGGGCGGTGCTGCCGCTCGCGTGCGTGGCCGAGGGCACGATCGAGTACCCGGAGGCGCTCGGCGGTGGCACCGGTCGGCTGGTGTACGGACGATCGCAGCTCAGCGAGGTGGCCGTGCCGGGATTGCTCCAGTACGGCGCGATCGACGACCGCTTCCCCGACTACTCGACGATCGACCAGTTCCTCACCGAGGCCGAGCACCTCCAGTTGGTGACGCTGGGCGAACACGTCGCGGAACAGATGGTCCGCCAGTACGAGACGGGCAATAGCATCCAAGGCTGTGTCTGACCGGATCACCACCGCCGATGTCGTGAAGGTGGCCAAGCTGGCCCGCCTCGACCTCGCCCCCCAGGAGATCGAGCGGATGACGGCCCAGCTCGACGGCATGCTCGAGCACTTCGCCGACATGGATGCCCTCGATCTCTCGCACGTCGCGCCGATGACCCAGCCCTACCCGTTGCGGAACGTGTTCCGCGACGACGTGGTGCAGCCGGGCCTCGACCGCGAGGAGGTGCTGGCCGCCGCTCCCCGTGTCGAGGAGGGCCGGTTCCACGTGCCGCCGATCATCGGGCTCGATTCGTGAGCGGCGCCTCCACTTCCCCGTCCACCGCCGCGGCCATCGCCGCGCAGGTGCGCACCGGTGCGCTGAAGGCCGTCGACGTCGTCGAGCAGCACCTGGCCCGCATCGACGCCCGCGAAGGCGAGATCCACGCGTTCAACCTCGTGATGGCCGATCAGGCACGCGCCGCTGCAGCAGCAGTCGATGCTGCAGTGGCGGCCGGACAGCCGGTGGGTCCGCTCGCCGGCGTACCGATCGCGCTCAAGGACAACATGTGCACCCGCGGGGTGCCCACCACCTGCTCGTCGAAGATCCTCGACGGCTGGCGGCCGCCCTACGACGCGACCGTCGTGACGAAGCTGGCCGAGGCGGGCGCGATCGTGATCGGCAAGACCAACCTCGACGAGTTCGCGATGGGCTCGAGCACCGAGAACAGCGGCTTCGGTCCCACCCGCAACCCGCACGACACCAGCCGGGTGCCCGGTGGGTCGAGCGGCGGCAGCGCCGCCGCAGTGGCCGCCGGGTTCTCCGCCGTGAGCCTCGGCAGCGACACCGGCGGCTCGATCCGTCAGCCCGCCGCGCTGTGTGGCGTGGTGGGTGTGAAGCCCACCTACGGCTACGTCAGCCGCTACGGCCTCATCGCGTTCGCCAGTTCGCTCGACCAGATCGGTCCGTTCGCCACGACGGTCGAGGACGCCGCATTGGTGCTCGACGCGATCGGCGGCCACGACGCCCACGACTCGACGTCGATCCCCGAGTCGCACCCGTCGCTCGTCGACGTGCTCGACCGGGGTGTCGAGGGTCTGCGCGTCGGTCGCATCACCGATCTGCCCGAGGGCGCCGATCCCGACGTGGTCGAGCGGCTCGAGGCCGCCTTCGACGCGCTGCGCGCCGCCGGCGCGACGATCGTCGATGTCGAGGTCCCGGCGTTCGGATACGCGCTCACCGCCTACTACCTGATCGCTCCGGCAGAGGCGAGCAGCAACCTCGCCCGCTTCGACGGTGTGCGGTTCGGTCTGCGCGTCGACTCACCCGACACGAACTCGATGTACTCCGCCACCCGCGCCGCCGGCTTCGGCGACGAGGTGAAGCGGCGCATCATGCTCGGCACCTACGCCCTGAGCGCCGGCTACTACGACGCCTACTACGGACGGGCGCTGAAGGTGCGCAAGCTCATCCACGACGACTTCGCACGCGCCTATCAGTCGGCCGACGTGTTGCTCACGCCCACCTCGCCGACGGTGGCGTTCCCGTTCGGCGCCAAGGGCGACAACCCGCTGGCGATGTACCTGTGCGACCTGTACACGATCCCGACGAACCTGGCCGGACATCCCGGCATGAGCGTGCCGTTCGGCGCCGGCGCCGACGGCCTGCCCGTCGGCGTGCAGATCCTCGCCGGCACCCTCGACGAGCCGACGATGTTCCGGGTGGGTGCCGCACTCGAACGAGCCGCCACTTCCACGGCAATGACAGGAACAGGAGGTCGATCGTGAGCGAGACGTCAGCTGCTGCGCAAGCGATGGTCCAGGTGCGCACCGATCGGGAGGCCCACGACGACGCACTGCACGCCGATCGCCTGCTCGAGGGCGGCTGGGAGCTGATCGTCGGCCTCGAGGTGCACGTCGAGCTCGACACCGCCACGAAGCTGTTCAGCGCGAGCCCCAACCGCTTCGGCGACGACCCGAACACCAACATCGACCCGGTCACGCTCGGCCTGCCCGGCGCGCTGCCGGTGCTCAACCGGCATGCGGTCGAGTTGGCGATGCGCATCGGCGCGGCCCTCAACTGCACGATCCAGGCGTGCACGTTCCACCGGAAGAACTACTTCTACCCGGACATGCCGAAGGCGTACCAGATCAGCCAGTACGACCAGCCGCTCAACGTCGACGGCTTCCTCGATCTCCCCAACGGCGTGCGCATCGGCGTCGAGCGCGCCCACCTCGAGGAGGACACGGGCAAGAGCACCCACGTCGGTGGTTCGGGTGGCCGCATCCACGGCAGCGACTACTCGCTGATCGACTTCAACCGTGCCGGTGTGCCGCTGGTGGAGATCGTCAGCCGCCCCGACATCCGCACGTCGGAGGAGGCCCGGCAGTACGTCACCGAGCTGCGGGCGATCCTCGTCGCGGTCGGCGCGAGCGACGCCAAGATGGAAGAAGGCAGCATGCGCTGCGACGCGAACGTCAGCGTGCACAAGCCCGGCACGCCGTTCGGCACGCGCTGCGAGATCAAGAACGTCAACAGCGTCCGGTCGCTCGGTCGGGCGATCGACTACGAGGCGCGCCGACAGATCGCGATGATCGAAGCCGGCGAGACCGTGCGCCAGGAGACCCGTCACTGGGACGAGAACGACGGCCGCACGCACACGTTGCGCACGAAGGAGGACGCGGACGACTACCGCTACTTCCTCGAGCCCGATCTCGTGCCGCTCGAGCCGAGCGCCCAGTGGATCGCCGATGTCCGCGAGGCCCTGCCGATGCTGCCGGGCGCGCGCCGTGCGCGACTGGGCGAGCTCACCGGGATGGCGCCCGACAGCGAGGCGATCATGGTCGTCGTCGAGCGCGGACAGGACCAGTACGTCGAGGCCGTGGGTCACCTCGGTGGCGACATCGGCCGTGCGGTCGTGCACGTGAAGGAGGCCTTCGCCGAGCAGGGGAGCGAGCCGGCGGTGCCCGCCACCGATCTGGCGCTGCTCACCAAGCTGGAGGTGTCGGGCAAGCTCACCGCCACCCAGGCCAAGACCGTGCTGGCCGAACTCGTCGCCAACGGTGGCGGCGATGCCGAGGCGATCGCGAAGGCCAAGGGATTCGAGGCGATGGACACCTCGGCGCTCGAGGCGATGGTCGACCAGGCGATCGCGGCCCAGCCCGATGCGTGGGCGAAGTACTGCGCGGGCGAGGGGAAGGCCATGGGCGCGCTCGTGGGTGCGATCATGAAGGCCAGTCAGGGCAAGGCCGACGGCAAGATCGTCACGGCGCTGCTCGAGCAGAAGAAGGGCTGACGCGCCGCGCTCTTCGCAGCGCGGACGATCAGGTCGCCGCGAGTTCGACGAGCAGCTCGTCGAGCTGTGCGAACGTCTCGTACATCGCCTCGGCCGCGCCGGTGCCGGCGGCGTCGAGTGCTTCCTTCGAGGGATACACCTCGGTGACGACGACACGTGTGACGCCGTCGGTCTCGGTCAGGGTGACCGTGGTGACGGAGCCGTCCTCGCCGTCCTCGTCGTTCGTCCACACGATGCGCGTCGGCGGTATCACCTCGACGTAGGTGCCGAAGAAGTCCATGCCTTCGCCGAAGCTGAGGCGGTAGCTGCCACCGGTGCGGACATCCATCTCGCACTCGTACAGCGTCATCCCCATCGACGCCGGGATCCACCACCGCCGGAACAGCTCGGGCCTCGACCACGCTTCGAACACGAGGCGCGCCGGGGCGTCGAACGTTCGGGTGACGACGACCTCTCGATCGGATGTCCGTTCCACTTCTGTTTGGTGCTTCGTCGTGTGCTTCATCGGGTGCCCTCACCTCTGTTGTCTCGGTCGTCGTTCGTTGCGTCCGACTGTTCCCTCTGCTTCAACTCATCGATCACCTGGTCGAGCCCGTCGAAGCGAGCGTCCCAGAGCAGTTGGTAGCGCTCGATCCACGCGGCTGCGTCGTCGAGTCGGCGTGCACCGATGCGACAGGTGCGCACGCGGCCGACCTTCTCGGTGACGACGAGCCCCGCCTGTTCGAGCACACCGACGTGCTTCTTCATGCCCGTGAGCGTCATGTGGAACCGGTCGGCGAGTTGGGTGATCGATGCGGCCTCGCGGCCGAGTTGCTCGAGGACCCCCCGTCGGGTCGCGTCGGCCAACACGGCGAACGACATGTCGAGGTCTGTGGTCGCATACTGAACCATGAGGTTCAGTATTTAGCATCGCGTCGGGTGGATCGCAAGCGCGATTGTCGCGAGGTCGGTGCCGCTCGTCCCGATCGCATGCGATCGTCCACGCTCGGTCCGATCTGGCCGCCGGTCGACGACGGCGCCGCGCCTGGAGGAGCTCGCTGGGTCGCCATCGCG
The DNA here is from genome assembly GCA_026393475.1 of Actinomycetota bacterium. Lineage (GTDB taxonomy): Bacteria > Actinomycetota > Acidimicrobiia > Acidimicrobiales > Ilumatobacteraceae > VFMC01. The sequence goes on along the minus strand of JAPLAA010000062.1, from coordinate 30,283 downwards.
ACGGCACGTCAACCGTGTCGCGACATGGCCTCGCCACGTATGGGGTGCGCGTCGTGAGCTTGGAGCCGCTGAACGGATCGCTAGTTGGCGAGCTTGGCGTACTTCCGTTGCGCGGCCTGCTTCGAGACTCCGAGCATGGTGCCGATCTCACTCCAGGACCTGCCACTGCGGCGTGCGGCTCGCACAGCATCGGTGAGTGCCGTCTCCAAACGGTCGCGGCGTTCTGCGTACTGAGCGATCGCCTTGAGTTCGTCGGTGTCGACCTCGACGAGATCGACCGCGCCGATGTCGTCGGCCCACGCTTCGAGCGCGGCCGCTCGCTGTGCTCTCGTCGGACTCATCGCATCCACCATCCCTTCAAGAACTTCGGTCGTGCTCGCGTCGCGTGAATGATCGCGACACCGTCGTCATCGACGACCACTCCGACCTCGAGCGGGTCACCGCTCGCCGCCGGACCGATGAACATCGTGACGTCAGGATCATCCGTCTCGTACGCCTTCCGGTGGTTCCGAGAGGCATGGACCATGTCGTCGTCCGTCACGCCGTGCTTGCGTGCCGACGGCTCGACGTCCACGAGCCGACCCTACCGTCGCAACCCCCGATCGTCAACAGATGTTGACGATGGATCGCCGGTCAGCGACATACCCGGACCAAGCTCATACCGTCCCCTCGTACGTTCAGCACAAGCGATCAGGCCGTTCCGATCGGCAGTTCCGCGCTGGGTCTTGCGGCCGGCGTCTCAGTGCGACTCCGGTGGGAACTCCGGGAGCGACATCGGGTCCGAGCAGATCCCCAGCTCGAGTGCGGCAGACGAGGCAGTCGTGATCTTCACCGTCACGTCGCCCAGCCGTAGCGTGCCGACCCACTGGCGATCACCCGTGATGCGCATGCCCGGCACGTGGTGAATCTCGCCATTCACGCTGACGACGCGGTTGTCAGCTTCGATCGTGAGGGAGTACGGCAAGTCCAGGTCTCCGTCGCCGCCGAGGACATGGTTCCACAGCAAGTCGTGGACGGCCACGCGTCGCCGGATGTGTTGTGGCAGGTCGGGCTCAGGCCGTGAACTCTGCACCGACACTTCGTCGCCGTCGACGAGAGAGATCACCTCGACGAGACTCCCGTCTCCTGAGAATCCGCCCGCCCAGCGTTCGGTTCCGTTGCTTGTCTCGTAGAACGAGAACGGAGCGAGTTCCGCCGCGGCATGCCAACGCCAGACCGCTTCATCGCTCTCGGACACCCGAGCAGAATGCCCGGTCCCGACGTCCGTGTCCACCGAGCAGAGCGGCAGCTCGGCTCGGGTTACGCGCTGTAGGCCTGGAAGGTGTCGAGCGCGTCGGCGGGGATACCGAGCGTGCCATCTTCGAGCTTGACGCGAGGGAGGCGCTTCTCATACATCGCCTGCACGACGACTCGTGTCGGCACACCCAAACGTCGCGCGGCCTCAGCGGGCAGCAGCACGTCGTTGTCGGTCACAGCGAACCTCCTTCGTCGAGGCCCAACCTACCGTGGAGCATTCGGATGACCGTCGCCAGTTCGTCCTGGAGTCCGGGTGCAGCACCCCGTTCTCTCAGCTCGAGGCGAGCGTCTTCGATGGCCTCGAGGACGCGGAAGGCGTCGTCGAGCGAGAGGACGATGGTGTGCGGCACCGGGTCGTCGAACGGATCTGTCGAGCTCACTCAGCGAGTGTGAATCACGGGTGTGACGACACCGCCCAGGTAGCGCGGATTGCCCGCTCGGGACGCGTTGTGCAAGCGCTGCTGACGCACAGATCAGCTCATCTGCGTTGCCCCAGGCCCGCGGGATTCCCCGACGGATTCACACTCCGGTCGGTGGACGGAGTCCGGTCGTGGTTGGACCGCTCAGCAAGTGGAGAAGTGCGTCCACAGGATGCGGTGCCAGCGGTTCGACGGCAGCTCGGGGCGGGTGACCGCCATCCCGACGCCGAACTTGCTGACCGGCGACGGGCGGACGCCGGCGTCCCACAGCACCCGGTCGTACCACGACACTCCGCCCGCGCTCTTGGTCTCGATCACCACCAGGCCGTGGGCCTCGTGGCGGTCGTCGCGATCGGTCGGAGCGGTGAACGCCAGCGACGTGTCGATCGTGGCGCGAGTGGTGGAATCGAGATCGACCAACGTGGTGCGCTGGTACTCCGTGGTGACCACCGGTGCGAGAGACGCACCGAGGTCTGCACGGTCGAGCACGTCGTCGACGAAGTGCTGAGCGGCATGGTCGAGCAGCAGTGTCGACATCGACGGCGGCAGCGAGCTGCGCACCTTCTCGGTGACGCCACGGGCGCCGCGGACCTTCACTTCGACGAACGACGTGGACGTGTCGACGTAGGTGCGAGTGCGCACCTTGAAGCGCTGGCGCCGCTGCGTCGCCGTGCGCCGGTACGACTCGAGGTCGGGTGTGTCGAAGTAGGTGGAGCGATACCAGCACGCGCGCAGGTCGCCCGTCGCGGTGGGCACCGTGGTGACGGCCGAGCGGGTCGCCAGGATCGGGACGATCGCGCTCGCGGCGCCCGCAGAGAGGACGTACTTGCGGTCGACCCGGGTCTGCAGCGACGCCACGCGATCGACCTCCTCCAATGTGATGCCCGGCGCTGCGGCACAGGCGGTCAGCACGTCGAGACGCGCCACGGCCAGGCCGCTCACGAGACTGCTCCGACCGTTCCGGTGGCGGCGAGCGGACGACGAGCGGGCACCCGGGTCGGATCGAGCCGGTAGCGGGCCTCCACCGTGGTCGAGTCGTTCACCAGGTCGACCTTCTTCAGTTCCAGCCGCAAGACCGTGGCACCGAGCAGCCGTTCGAGCTCGGCCACAAGAGCGGTCTCGTCGGCGATGGCCCGGTCGAGGTGCACCGTCTGCACCCGGTAGCCGCGCTGCAGCCGCGGGTGGTCGCCGATGAACATCACCGTGAGGATCGCGCCGGGCAGGGCGAACGTCACCCATGCCGGCTCGACGTGGATGCCACCCAGCAGACCGAGCGCCAGTGCGGCGAAGTAGTAGGCGACCTCCTGCTGCGACAGCTCCGACGACCGCAGGCGGATGATCGACAGGGCGCCGAACAGGCCGAGCCCGAAGCCGGTCCCGATGCTGGTGTTGAGCGACAGTGCGACCGCCACCGTGAGCACACCGACGTTCAGCCCGAGATAGGCGACCACCATGTCCGCACGCCGGTGCCGGGGGAAGTAGAGGACCAGGGTGAGGATCATGATCGACACGAGGTCGATCGCGATCACGGCTGCACGAGGCATGAGCGGCTCCGGTGGGATGGACGTCGGGTGACGTGGAGGGAAACTGACGGTGACGAGTCCAACATGCGTCTCTGTGAGTTCCCTGTGAACCGGATGACAGTTCGGCGGAGTGTGCTCGCTCGCCGCGCCGCAACGCAGGCCCCAGCGGTTCACAGACAACTCACAGGAAACGGTCACCTCGCTCCGAGGCCCGGCGCCTTCACTGTCGGCGTGATCCCCACTCGTCCCGTTCTCCCCGCACACCGAGGGGCACGGCTCCGGTCGGACCGGTTCCGCCGTGTCCTCGCCGTGACCGTCACCCTCTCGCTGGGTGCGCTCGCCACCGCCTGCTCCGCCGACGACACCTCCGAGGCGGCGACGGCGACCAGCGTCGCCGCCAGCGCCTCGACCGATGAGACCGCCTCGACCGACGATGCTGATACGGCGACCACGACCGATGCGTCCGACGGCACCGATGACGCCAACGCGACGGCGGTGCCCGTTGCCGACGGCGACCTCTACGACGGGTCCGTCCACTCGATCGACGTCACGTTCGACCAGGCCGACTTCGACGCGGCGATCGTCACCTTTCAGGACAGCGGCGAGAAGGCATGGATCGAAGTGACGGTCACCATCGACGGCACCGAGTACGCCCAGGCGGGCATGCGCCTGAAGGGCAACTCATCGCTGATGAGCATCTCCGGCGGGCCTGGTGGGCCCGGCGGTGCAGGTGGACCCGGCGGTGCAGGTGGACCCGGCGGTGGTGGCGGGTTCCCCGGCGGTCTGCCGTTCGACTGCGCGACCGACGACCAGGCGACCCCTGGTTCGGTCACCGGTTCGGTGACGCCGGTCGACCCGACGAACTCGACCGCACCGGCAGCATCGGCAGCACCGACAGCACCGACAGCACCGGCAGCACCGGCGGTGACCGACGCAGCGACCGACGTCGACGGGGTGTCGACCACGAGCGAGGCACAGGACCTGCCGTGGTTGATCCGCCTCGACAAGTTCGTCGACGACCAGAACCATCAGGGTCGCACCGACTTCGTGGTCCGCAGCAACAACACCGAGACCGCACTCAACGAAGCGGTCGCCCTCGAGGCCCTCGCCGAGGCCGGCCTGGCGACCCAGCAGTCCGCACCCGTGCGCTTCACCGCCAACGGCAGCGACGCGGTGCTGCGACTCGTGATCGAACACCCCGACGACGAGTGGACCGACGCGACCTTCGGCGTCGGCGCGTCGTCGGAAGGTGTGCTGTTCCAGGCCGATGCGCAGGGCGACTACAGCTACCGCGGTGACGATCCGACGGCGTACGCAGACGCGTGGGACCACGAGGCCGGGGAGGAGGACTACGCCCCGCTGATCGAGTTCCTCGACTTCGTGAACAACTCGACCGACGAGGAGTTCGCCGCGGGTCTCGCGGACCGTCTCGACGTGGAGTCGTTCGCTCGCTACCTCGCCATCGAGGAGTTGCTCGGCAACTTCGACGACATCGACGGTCCGGGCAACAACTCCTACCTGTACTTCGACGCCGACGGCACGGCCACCGTCGTCGCCTGGGACCACAACCTCGCCCTCACCGGCGGGACGGGCCCCGGCGGCGCCGGCGGACCCGGTGGCCTGGGTGGCGGTGGACGCCCGGCCGGTGGCTTCGAGCTGCCCGAGGGCTGCGATTTTCCGGCCGGATTCGAACCCGGTCAGCTGCCCGCCGGTGGTGCTCCCACAGGGGGTGCCCCGACGGGCGACCAGGCCACGGGTGTGCCCATGGGCGGCGGACCCGGTGGCGGGTTCGGCGGCGGGAACAACCCGCTCGTGAACCGGTTCCTCGCCGTCGACGAGTTCCAGGCCCTGTACGAGCAGGCTGCGGCCGATCTCGCGGCCGAGCTGGTCGACAGCGGGTTCCTGGCCGACACGATCGAGGCGGAGGCGGCCGTGCTCCGCGAGCAGGCGTCCGACCTCGTCGACACCGCGACGATCGACACAGAGGCCGAAGCCGTCGGCAACGCAGTCGTGACGAGCTGATCGTGCTCCTCGAGCTCTCACGCCCCCAGCGCCCCGTCCGCCGAACCACCGACTGAGAGAATGACCCCGATGGCTGACAAGGTGCTCGTCGTCGACGACGAGGAGAACATCGTGTTCCTGGTGGAGTCCGCGCTGCAGCTGCACGGCTTCACCACGATCACGGCGTCCAACGGACGCGACGCGCTGCGTGCGGTCGAGGAGCACCACCCCGACCTGATCGTGCTCGACGTGATGCTGCCCGACCTCGACGGGTTCACCGTCCTGCGTCGCCTTCGCGATGCGGGCTCGACGGTGCCCGTGCTGTTCCTCACCGCCAAGGACGCGACCGACGACCGCGTCCACGGCCTCACGATCGGCGGCGACGACTACATGGTGAAGCCCTTCGCCGTCGCCGAACTCGTCGCCCGCGTGAAGCTCGCCGCCCGTCGGCGTGGCGGTGGGCGCGACGATCGACGGCTCGTCTGTGCCGACCTGGAGATGGACGAGGACGCACACCGCGTCACCCGGGCCGGCACCGTGGTGTCGCTGTCGCCCACCGAGTACACGCTCCTGCGGTACCTGCTCGTCAACAGCGGCCGTGTGCTGTCGCGGGCACAGATCCTCGATCACGTCTGGCAGTACGACTTCGACGGCGACTCGTCGGTGGTCGACACGTTCATCAGCTACGTGCGCCGCAAGGTCGATCACGTCGAACCGAAGCTCATCCACACCATCCGCGGCGTGGGCTACTGCCTCCGGCAGGACTGACCCCACCGATGTCACTCCGCGCTCGCCTGCTGGTCGCATACCTCGCGGTCGTCGTCGTGCTGGGCACGGCGATGTTCGTCGTCGTCCACGGCCAGCGCGAGCACCTGGTCGGCCAGATCGACAAGCAACTCAACGCGGTGCGACCCTTCGTCCGCCCGTCGACGCCGACCGGCATCCAGGGCGACGTCCCGGTGCTCCAGCCCGGCGATCAGGCGCCGGGGACGACGGGGTCGGGTGGGCCGCCGCTGCAGGGCCCGATCTCCGACCTCTACGTCGCCGAGTTCGATGCCGACGGCACCCTCGTCGTGGTGCTGTCCGGCCTGCTGCTCGACGACGCGCCCGACGTCGATGTCGAAGACGTCGACGACCTGCCGACCGACGGCCAGCGGGTGCTCAGCACGGTCGACGGGGTGGCCGGCGAGTCACGGTTCCGCGTGGCGATCCAGGCGACGCCCGAGGGCACCTGGTCGGTGGTCGCGCTACCGCTCGACGAGGTCGACGACGCGATCCAGCGGTTGATCGTCGCCCTCGCCATCGGCGTCGCGCTCGTGCTGCTGGTGATGGCGCTGACGATGTGGTGGGTGTTCCGCCTCGGGCTTCGACCGATGGCGCGCATCACCGACGCCGCCGACGAGATCGCCGCCGGCCGGCGCGAACGGCGCGTGGCGTACGACGACCCGCGCACCGAGGTCGGCCGGTTGGGTCGGGCGCTCAACGGCATGCTCGATCAACGCGATCGCAACGAGGACAAGCTCCGCCAGTTCGTCGCCGACGCATCGCACGAGCTGCGCACCCCGCTCACCTCGATCCGGGGCGGACTCGATCTCGCGCTCGACCACGAGATGCCCGCCGAACGCCGCGACGACGTCCTGCGGCGGGTGCGGTCGGAGTCGCGGCGCATGCACGATCTCGTCGAGGACCTCCTCCTGCTGGCCAGCCTCGACAGCGGACGGCCCCTCCGCTCGGAACCCGTCGACCTCGTCCCGGTGGTGCACGACGCTGCCGACGACGCTCGAGCGCTGCAGCCTGGGCGACCGGTGGTCGTGGAGCCCGCTGTCGATGCAGGGCCGTTGATGGTGACCGGCGACGAGATGCGGCTGCGGCAGGTGGTCGCCGGCCTGGTGCACAACGCACTCGCCCACACCCCGACCGACGCCGCGCTGCGCATCTCCGCCCGACGCGACGGCGACGCGGTGGTGCTCGCCGTGGCCGACGACGGCCCCGGCCTCTCGCCCGAGCACGCCGCGACCGTGTTCGACCGGTTCACCCGGGGCGATGCCTCACGCAGCCGTCACGCGGGCGGCGCCGGCCTCGGGCTCGCCATCGCCCGGTCGATCGTGGAGGCCCATGGGGGTACCCTCGACCTCACCACCGCGCCCGGCGCCGGCTGCACGTTCTCCATCCGCCTGCGCTGAAACGGCGCCCCGTGGGAAGGGTCAGAGCTCGCCGGCGACGATGAGGTCGATGGCGCGACGGCAGGTGCGGTCGAACGCATCGGCGGCCATGTGCAGGTGCTCGTCGGGCGTGTCCTCTTCCTTGGTGTGGCTGAGGCCGGCGATCGACGACGAGAAGATCATCACCGTCGGCACCTCGCGAGCCATCTCGCTCGCGTCGTGCAGCGCACCGCTCGGCAGTTCCACGTCGTGGCCCTCGACCTCGCGCACCGACGTGCGCGCCGCTTCGAGCAACGCCGGGTGGAACGGCATCGGCGGGATGCGGAAGATGTGCTCCCACTCGATGGTGCAGCCCTCGGCCTCGGCGGCCGCGGCAGCCGCCTCGTGCGCTTCGTCGAACATCGCCTGCAGCGAGCCGGCATCGATGTGGCGCATGTCCATGGTGATGCGCGTCTCGCCGGCGACGGCGGTGACGACCCCGGGCCAGCACTGCGCATGGCCGACCGTCGTCACGCCCTGATGGCGCTCGCCGATCTCCGCGATCGCGAGCGCGAAACGCGATGCCGCACGGAAGCTGTCGCGGCGCATCTCCATCGGCATCGTGCCGGCATGCGCCGCCTGGCCGCGGAAGATCAGGCGTTCACGCTCGATGCCCTTGGTGCCGGTGACGGTGCAGATGCCCTTGCCCATCGACTCCAGGATCGGGCCCTGCTCGATGTGCACCTCGACGTAGGCCTTCACGTCGTTCATGCGGGTGCGGGCGCCGTCGAGGTTGTCGATGTCGACCCCGTGCTGGGCGAGGATCTCGGGCAGCTTCGCGCCCTCTTTGTCGGTGAGACCACGGAGCACCTCGATGTCGAGCGTGCCCACGCACGCTGCCGAGCCGAACAGGCTGCGGCTGAAGCGGGCGCCCTCCTCGTCGGCCCAGTCGACGAGCGCGACGGTGACCGGCGGGATGCCCTCGGCGGCGAGCGAACGGATCAGCTCGAGGCCGGCCATCACGCCGAGCGCACCGTCGAGCCACCCACCCTTCGGAACGCTGTCGAGGTGCGAGCCCACCACGAGCGTCTCGGGACGCTCGCCGCGCAGCACCACCCACACGTTGCCTGCCTCGTCCTCGTCGACCTCGACCGGCAGTCCGGTGAGCGACTCGCGCAGCAGCGTCCGCGCCGACAACCACTCCGGCGTCCACGCCAGCCGCCGGCTCCCCTCCGGTCCACCGGTCCGATCGGCCAGGGCACGCAGATCGGCGACGACACGAGCGGGGGAGTAGGCGGTGCTGGCGGTGGAGGTGGCGCTCATGCGCCGAACCTAGTGCGACGACGAAATGCCCTGCACGCCGATCCCACCCGATCGCACGCCGATCGCACCCCGATCGGCGCGGGCCGGTTCAGCCGTCGTAGAAGTAGGCGGGGTGCAGACCGACGAGGTCGCGGCGTCGGGCCGTGTCGGCCCACGCGATGGCGTCGGGCGACAGGTGGTTCACCTCGTCGGTGGTGAGGATGCGCTGGGCGATGTCCCGTCGGCCGTAGTGCACCTGCAGGAACAAGCGGCCGTTGCCGCCGCTGGCCGGCGTGCCACGGTGCCAGGCATCGCTGACGAACAGCGCCACATCACCGGCCGAGCCCTCGAGCAGCACCGGTGGCCGACCGTCGTAGCTGAGGTCGGGGTCGTGGATGCGGTCGTGCGGGGCGAGCCTCCCCGACCGGTGGCTGCCGGGGATCACGGCGGTCGGGCCGTCGGCCGGCGTGCAGTCGCGCAGCAGGAGGTGGGCGCCGATCGCGAACACGGGATACGGGATCCGGTCGTCCCACGGCACGTCGGCCGGCCGGGGGATGTGCGGTCCCGCGTCGCAGTGCCAGGGGCCGCCGCCGAACTCCGGCGGGTTTCGCCACAGGGTGTTCGCGATCACGTGGCAGTCGTCGCCGAGCAGCGGTTCGATCGTGGCCAGGATGCGCGGATGGGCGAGGGCCCGGTGCGCCGGCTCGGAGTGGTTCAGCACCGCATACCGGAACTCGTCCTTGTCGGAGCGATTGCGTTCTGGCGGGAGATCACGGAACACCCGCTCGGTCTCGTCGACCAGTTCGGCGATCTCGTCGGCCGTGAGCACCCCGCGCAGCACGGCGTAGCCGTCGCGCTCCAACGAGGTCGTGGCGTCGGGGACCTCTGTCCGGTCGGGTTGCAGCAGAGCCAGGTTCTTGCCGATGCGGCGGATCATGGGCGGATCGTAGGTCGGCGAACCCGATGCCAATTCGCCCGGACGGACGCGCCGCACCTGGCAGGCTGGCGACATGGGCATCGAGTACCGCATCCCCACCGACGCCGACTGGCCTGCGATGGTGCGCGCCGACGGTCGCGCCTTCGGCGAGGTGCCGACGGAGGCGCAGATCGCCGAGCGCCGCTCGACCGTCGACCTCGACCGCTTCCGGATCGCGGTCGACGACTCGCAGATCGTGGGCGTCGCCGGCTCGTTCGCCTTCGACGTCACGCTGCCCGGCGGCGCCACCGCACCGGCCGCCGGCGTCACGTGGGTGGGCGTCACCGCGACGCATCGGCGGCGGGGCATCGTCACCGAGTTGATGCGGCTCGTGCATCAGGATGCCGACGACCGTGGTGAACCGATCGCGATGCTGTTCGCCAGCGAAGGCGGCATCTACGAGCGGTTCGGCTACGGCATCGCGTCGACGATGCGTTTCGTCGAGATCGACCGGACGACGGCCAGGCTCCGTCCCGACCTGCCGGTCGACCGCGACGCCGTGCGCTACGTGGAGGGCGACGACGCCCGCGACCACCTCGCCGCGGTGTGGGAGGGCCATCGCCGAACGCGCGCCGGCGAGATCTCGCGCGACCCGGCGTGGCACGACTTCGTGCACGAACTCCGCGAGCGGGCGGCCGACGGCAGCAGCGCGACGTTCCACCTGGCGCATCGTGACGGCTACGCCGCCTACCGCATCCGCAGCAAGTGGACCGGCCGACCGATGAACACCCTCGAGCTGGTCGAGTTCGTGCCCGTCACCGCGCAGGCGCACCTCGACCTGTGGCACACCATCCTCGGGGTCGACCTCGTGGCCACCGTGGCGTCGAGGAACCTGCCGCCGGACGAAGCCCTGCCGATGCTGCTCACCGACGTCCGGCCCTTCGCGACCACGGTCGCGAAGGACGGCTTCTGGGCCAACGTGCTCGATCCCGGCGTCGCGTTCGGTGCGCGCACCTACGGCACCGCCGATCGCCTCGTCGTGGAGGTCGACGGCGTGCGTTGGGCCGTCGAGTCCGACGGCGATGAGTCGTCCTGCCGACGCGTGCGCACCCGGCCCGACCTCGTCACCGACGGCTCGTCGATGGGCGCCCTGCTGTTCGGTGGGGTACGACCGTCCACCCTCGAGCACGGTCGTCGGCTGACGGCACGCACCGACGACGTCCTCCGTCGGGCCGACGCCATGTTCGTGGTGGGCCCTGCGCCACACTGCTCCACGTGGTTCTGACCGACGATCCGGGCGACCTCCCCGCAGACGTGCCCGACGGTGGGTCCGATGGTGGCCGTCGCCGTCTGCGCGATTCGCCGTCGTTGGCGCCGCTGCGCTCGCGGGACTTCTCGATCATGTGGGTCGGCGCGTTGTTCTCGAACATCGGGACGTGGATGGAGACGGTCGCACTCGGCTACTACGTGGCCGACACCACCGGCAAGGCGTCATGGTCGGCCGTCGTCGCCGCGGCCGGCTTCGTGCCGGGTGCGATCGTCGGGCCGGTCGGCTCGGCGATGGCCGATCGGCTCCGGCGCCGGCGGGTGCTCGTCATCACGAACGCGATCGCCGCGGTGATCGCCGCGCTGCTGGCCTGGTGGGTCGGCACCGGCGACGCGACGCCAGCCGGCCTCGCGCTGCTCGCCTTCGTGGCCGGCGCCGTGGTCATGTTCGGGTTCCCGTCGTTCCAGGTGTCATTGCCCGATCTCGTGCCGCGCGAGCACCTCGTCGCAGCCATCGGGTTGTCGAACGCACAGTGGAACCTCGGCCGCATCGTCGGGCCGTCCCTCGCCGCGCTCGCGATCGCCATCGGAGGTATCGAGCTCGCGCTGTGGTGCAACGCGTTCAGCTTCCTCGCCGTGATCGTCGCGGTGCTGATGGTCCGTCTGCCGCACCGGCCCGGCGAGCCGCGTCCCGTGTTCGCCGCCCTTGCCGACGGGGTGCGTTTCGCCCGCACCACGCCGGCGATGCGGCGCATGGTGGTGGTGATGATCGCGGTCGTGTTCGTCGGTGCGCCGTTCATCGCGCTGGTGCCGCAGATCGCGACGAACGTGTTCGGCGGCGGGGAGGCCTCGACCTCGATCCTCGTCACCTGCCAGGGCATCGGCGCCGTCGCCGCCGCGGTGACCCTCGGCAGCGTGACGTCGCGCCTCGGCAGCTGGCGTGTGCTGGTCGTCAGCTCGTTCGCCTTCTGCGCTGCGTTGGTGCTCTACGGCAGCGCGCCGGTGTTCGCCGTCGCCGCATTCGGTCTGGTGATGGTCGGGCTCACCTACGGCTTCGCGTTCACGTCGTTCGCCGGCATCGCCCAACTGGTCGCGCCCGACGAGATGCGCGGTCGCGTGCTCGCGGTGAACAGTTTCGTGCTCGGCACGATGTACCCGCTCGGTCTGCTGGTGCAGGGCGTGATCGCAGATGCGACGTCGCTCCGCCTGGTCACCGCCGGGTCGGGAGTGGTGCTGGCCGTCCTGCTGGTGATCCTCGGCACGCACCGTCCCGACGCGCTCGCCCTCGCCGCGGCGCCCGACGACACCGTCTGACAGGCGGGTGATGTCGGGCGGGTGACGTCAGGCCGGTGACGTCAGGCCGGCGACGTCAGGCGGGTGACGTCAGGCCGGCGATGGGGGCACGATGGTGCTGGGATCGCAGTTGCTGCCGCACACCGCCACCACGACACGCTCGCCTCGCTCGGGAACGTAGGCCCCGCACCGAAGGGCCGCGAGCGCGGTGGCGCCACCCGGCTCGGCGATGAGGCGCAGCTCGTCCCACAGCACACGCTGAGCCGCCCGGATGTCGTCGTCGGTGACGACGACCGACTCGTCGACGTAGTGCCGCACGACCGACCACGCGATCGCACCGAGGCGACGGGCGCCGAGCGAGTCGCTGGCGACGCCGCTCACCTCGACGTTGCGGAGCTCACCGGCGGTGAGCGCCGTGTGCAGGCACTGGCTGGTGATCGGCTCGACGCTCACGATCTTGCGGGTGTCGCGCACCCACGCCGCCTGGCCCGCGGTGAAGCCGCCGCCGCCCGTCGCGACGAGCAGGGTGTCGTAGCTGTCGAGCTGGTCGCCGAGTTCGGCGGCCATCGTGCCCTGACCGGCCACCACCTCGATGTCCTCGTACGGGTGCACGAGCATCGCCCCGGTCTCGTACTGGTGGGCGTTCGCCGCGGCCTGAGCGTCGTCGTAGAGCCCCTCGACCACGTGGACGACCGCGCCGAAGGATGCGATGCGTTCCCGCTTCATCACCGGACTCGAGGCGGGCACGAAGATCTCCGCCCGGTAGCCGAGCCGCCTGGCCGCATAGGCGACCGCCGCGCCGTGGTTGCCGCCCGACGCCGCGACGAGGCCCGCCTCGGGAACGCCGCTGCCGGCGGCCGCCACCAGAATCTTGTTGAACGCGCCGCGGGCCTTGAACGAGCCGGTGTACTGGAGCAGTTCGAGCTTCAGCGCCACGCCGTGCACCAGGCCCAGCTCGCCCGGGCGGGTGGAGATGATCGGGGTGCGGCGCACGAACGGCGACACGCGAGCGCGGGCGGCGGCGATCATGTCGGGGGTGACGAGCGGCTCGGGCATCGGCGTCGCGGCCGCCGCCCCGGCGATCGTGACCTCGCCCGTGGCCGGGCCGGGCCACGGCGCCGCCGGCGCGCCGGACGGGCCGGGCAGCGGCCCGGGAGGCGTGGCAGAGGGCGTGTCGGCGGGGTCCACGAGCAGGACACTACTGCTGGTCCTCGGCACGCCCTGGTCTCCTCGGACGATCCGAGGGCGGGCATGTAGCGTGGCGGCCATGTCCGACGACACCCCAGCTCCCACCCCTGCTCCCGGCACGCCGGTCGACGTGAAGCCGCGCAGCCGTGACGTCACCGACGGCATCCAGAAGGCCCCTGCCCGCGCCATGCTCCGCGCCATCGGCATGACCGACAGCGACTGGGTGAAGCCCCAGATCGGCCTCGCCAACGCGTGGAACGAGGTGACCCCCTGCAACATGACCCTGCGCCGCCTCGCCCAGTGCGCCAAGGAGGGTGTGAGCACCGCCGGCGGCTTCGCCATGGAGTTCGGCACGATCACCGTGAGCGACGGCATCAGCATGGGCCACGAGGGCATGCGCGCCTCGCTCGTCAGCCGCGAGGTCATCTGCGACTCGGTCGAGACCGTGATGCACGGCGAGCGCCTCGACGGCTTCATCGGCCTCGCCGGTTGCGACAAGAGCATCCCCGCCATGTTGATGGCAGCGGCCCGCCTCGACCTGGCCAGCGTGTTCGTCTACAACGGCTCGATCATGCCCGGCGAGCACCACGGTGACGCGCTCGACATCACGAGCGTGTTCGAAGCCGTCGGTGCGTGCGCCCTCGGCAAGATCACCGAGGAGGAGCTCGGCGAGATCGAGCGCAAGGCGTGCCCCGGCGAGGGCGCCTGCGGCGGCATGTTCACGGCGAACACGATGAGCTCGATCGCCGAGGCGATGGGCATGTCGCTGCCCGGCACCGCCTCGCCGCCGGCGATCGACCGCCGTCGCGAAGACGACGCCCGCCGCGCCGGCGAGGCCGTCGTCAACCTGCTGCGCCTCGGCATCACCCCGCGGATGATCATGACCAAGAAGGCGTTCGAGAACGCGATCGCGGTCACCTCGGCCCTCGGTGGCTCCACCAACGCCGTGCTGCACCTGCTGGCCCTCGCCAACGAGGCCGGCGTCGAGCTCGAACTCGAGGACTTCAACCGGATCGCCGCCAAGGTGCCCCACATCGCCGACATGAAGCCGGGTGGCAAGTTCCACATGAGCGACCTCGACCGGGTGGGCGGCGTGCCGATGGTGCTCAAGCACCTCCTCGACGCCGGACTGCTCCACGGCGACTGCCTCACCGTCACCGGCAAGACGATGGCCGAGAACCTCGCCGAGATCGACCCGCCCGCGCCCGACGGCGTGGTCGTGCACGCGCTCGACGCCCCGATCCACACCGAGGGCGGCATCGTCATCCTCACCGGCTCGCTGGCGCCGAAGGGTGCGGTCGTGAAGATCGCCGGTCTCACGCAGGAACAGAAGCAGTTCGAGGGCGTCGCCCGCGTGTTCGACGGTGAGGACGGCGCGATGGAGGCGATCCTGTCGGGCTCGATGCAGCCGGGCACCGTGATCGTCATCCGCTACGAGGGTCCGAAGGGTGGTCCGGGCATGCGCGAGATGCTCGCGATCACCGGCGCCCTCAAGGGTGCCGGCCGCGGCGCCGACTGCGCACTCATCACCGACGGCCGCTTCAGTGGCGGCACGTGGGGCTTCTGCATCGGGCACGTGGCGCCCGAGGCGGTCGACGGCGGGCCGATCGCCTTCGTGCGCGACGGCGACCGGATCCGTATCGACACGCACGAGCTCAGCCTCGACCTGTTGGTCGACGACGGCGAGATCGCCAAGCGCCGTGCGTCGTGGCAGCCCAACCCGCCTCGCTACACGAGCGGTGTGCTCGGCAAGTACGCGAAGTTGGTGCAGGGCGCCGAGACCGGCGCGATCACGAACACGCTCTGAAACCGGCGCTGAGTCGTGTCGACGGCCGAACTGTTCGCCGGCCTCGCCGAGGAGCACCGGCGACTGGTGTTGTCGCGCATGCCCCGACGCGGGTTCCGCAAGGGCGACACCCTGTTCCACGAGGGCGACCTGGGCGACAGCCTCCACGTCATCGACAAAGGGACGGTGGCGGTGCGCACCTCCACGCCGCTCGGCGACGTCGTCACCCTGGCGGTGATGGGAGCCGGTGCGACCTTCGGTGAGCAGGCGTTGCTGTCGGACGACTCGCGGCGCACGGCGAGCGTGGTCGCGATGGAGCCCGTCGAGACACGCGTGCTGCACCGCCACGACTTCGAGCAGCTCCGCAACGACCATCCGTCGATCGAACGGTTCCTCGTCGACCTGCTGTCGGCCCAGGTGCGTCGGTTGAGTGCGCTCGTGCTCGAAGCGATGTACCTGCCGGCCGATCAGCGCGTCGTCCGCCGGGTGCACGAACTGGCGCTGCTGTACGACCGCGGCGGCGCGACCGCGGACGTCCCCGTCCGCCAGGAGGACCTCGCGACGATGGCGGGCACCACACGGCAGACGACCAACCAGGTCCTCAAGTCGTTGGAGGACGCCGGTGTGGTGACCCTCGGCCGCGGCCGGGTGGAGGTCGTCGACCGCGCGGCCCTCGCACACCGAGCCCGCTGACCCACACCGCGACCGTCTGACGGCGGTCGTCTGACGGCGGTCGACGCCTGCCGTCGCATCGACCCCGGCATCACCACGCCGGGGCACCGTCGCGCCCGGATCGATCCATGTGTGCCCACGCGCACAGACAGGATCGGGAACGGATGTCGACACTTGCGGCGACGTCAGCGCCGACGTCGCTTCGACCCCGGACGGCATCGTGCCGCTCCGCCCTGGAAGGACGTGCCGATGAAGACTTCCCACCGATCCCTCACCGCGAGCGCCGTCGTGCTCGCGCTGGCGCTCACCGCGTGCTCCGACGATGCTGACGACAGCACCGCGACGTCGGGCGCCGGCAGCTCTGCGACGACCGCGGTCAGCGATGCCACCGAACCGGCGAGCGATGCCACCGAGCCGGCGAGCGACGCCACCGAACCGGCCGGCGAGTCGGCAGGGACCGGCGGCAGCTTCTCGGTGTCGATGTCCGAACCCTCGGCGCTCGACCCGGCGCTCGCCCAGGAGGTGGAAGGCTCTCAGGTGATCCGGCTGTTGTTCACCACGCTCACCACCCTCACCCCCGAGTTGGAGCTCGCTCCCGGCGCGGCGACCGAGTGGTCGGTGGCCGACGACGGGGTCACATGGACCTTCGAACTCGATCCGGCTGCCACCTTCTCCGACGGCACCGCCGTCGACGCCGGTGACTTCGTGTACGCGATCGCCCGCTCGGCCGACCCCGATCTGGCGGCGCCTGCGTCCTACCAGGGGTACCCGATCTCGGGCTGGGCCGACGTGCTCGAGGCCGAAGCATCGGGCGCGATCGGCGACGTGCCGGTGGCGGGCGTGACCGCGGTCGACGACGACACCCTGCAGATCGTCACCGATGCGCCGTTCTCGCTGTTGCCCATGCTGCTGACCTATCCGGTCTTCGCCCCGGTGCCGTCCGAACTCGCCGACGACCCCGCGGCAGCGGAGGCCTTCGCCGAGCAGCCGATCGGCAACGGCCCGTACGTGATGTCCGAACCGTGGCAGCACAACGAGTCGATCACCGTGGTCCGCAACGACACGTACACCGGCACCCCTGGCATCGCCGAGCAGATCGACTTCCGCATCTACTCCGACATCCTGACCAGCTACCGCGACTACCAGGCGGGCTCGCTCGACATCGCCCGTGGCATCCCGCCCGAGGAGTTCCAGGCGGCGATCGAGGAGTACGGCGAACTCGTGATGCAGACACCGCTGGCAGGTCTGGCCTACATCGGTCTCCCGGTGGCCCGGGCACCGTTCGACAACCTCGACTTCCGGAAGGCGCTCTCGCTCTCCATCGATCGGGTGGCGCTGGCGGAGCGGGTGCTGCAGGGTGCCAACGATCCGGCGTACGGCTATGTGCCGAGCCAGGTGCCGGGGGCGAGCCAGGAGCCGTGTGAGGCGTGCGCGTACGACCTCGAACTCGCGCAGGAACACTTCGCCGCATCGGGGGTCGAACCCGGCACGACCATCGTGCTGTACGACATCGCCGACGATGGTCAGGCGGTGATCGAATTCCTCACCAACTCGTGGGCCGACGCGTTCGGACTGGAGATCGAGGTGCGCAGCTTCGAGTTCGCGCAGTACCTCGAGGAAACGGCGGCCGACAAGGTGGAGGGGCCGTTCGAGCTCGGCTGGGTGTGGGACTACCCGTCGGGCTACAGCATGCTGCAGCCGCTCTTCGCGAGCGGGTCGGGCGCGAACAACCTGAGCTACGCGAGCGACGAGTTCGATGCACTGATGACGCGTATCGAGACGTCGACCGACCCGGCCGAGGTGCCGGGACTGCTCAACGAGGCGGAGCAACTGGTGTTGGCCGACCTGCCGATGCTCCCGCTCGCCTTCGGCCGTGAAGCCACCGTTCACGCCGACCGGATCAGCGGGCTGCAGATCGACGCCGGTGCGCTGTATCGCCTGGAACTCGTCACCGTGGCGGACTGAGCGAGACGCCATGACCGCATGGGTGATCCGGCGGCTCGGCGGTGCCGTCACGACCTTCCTGGTCGCCACCGTCGTGGTCTTCGTCGTCACGTTCGCGCTGCCGGGTGACCCCGCTCGGGCAGTGGCGGGTGGACGGAAGGTCTCGCCATCCACCCTCGACGCGATCCGCGCTCGCTACCACCTCGACGAGAGCCTGCCGAGCCAGTACCTCCACTGGCTCGGCAGGCTCGTCCGGGGTGACCTCGGCGAGTCGTACGCCAGCCGACGCGCGGTGAGCGACATGCTGCTGTCGGCCCTGCCGGTGACGGTGACGTTGCTCGTGGCGACCCTCGTCATCGAGATCGTCGCCGCGCTGGTGGTCGGCACCTGGGTCGGGATGCGTCGGAGCGGCCCGACCGATCGGGTCGTCGTCGCGCTGTGCACCCTCGGGATCGCGACCCCGATCTTCGTGGTCGCCTCGGTCGGGCAGTACCTGTTCGGCGTGCGATGGGGCCTCCTGCCGGTCGCTGGCAGCGACGACGGGCCGATCGCCTATGTGTTGCCGGCGTTGGTGCTGGCGATGGCAGGGGCGGCGTTCGCCGTGCGGATCATGCGGACCGAGGTGCTCGAGCAGGCCCACCTCCCGCACGTGCGCACGGCGACCGGCAAGGGGATCTCGAGCGGGCAGGTGACGCGCCGTCACGTAGTCCGCAACAGCCTCACGACCATCGTCACGTTCTTCGGTCTCGAAGTCGGTGCCCTCATCGGTGGCAGCGTCGTGGTCGAGCGGGTCTTCAACCTGCCCGGCGTCGGCAACGTGATCGCGCGCGCCATCAGTCAGCGCGACAACGTGGTGGTGCTCGGCTTCACGATGTTCGTGATCGCGGTGTATCTCGTGGTCGACCTGTTGATCGACCTGATCGCGATGGTGCTCGATCCACGTCTGCGGGCGGCGGCCTGGTGACCCGGCTCTGGCTCTCGCGACTGGCGCATCTGGCCCGATTCCGTCTCGCGGTCGTCCTCCTCGCGCTCGTGACGTTGCTCGTCGTTGCACCGACGGCCATGATCGCGCTGTCCGGCGGCGACGGTTCGCGCACCTGCTCGATCCGCGCCGAGGACGGCTCGTACCAGGATCGACTGTCGCCGTCGGCGGACCACTGGTTCGGCACCGACGCCCAGGGCTGCGACGTGTTCAGCCAGGTCGTGTTCGGCGCACGCCCCTCGTTGCTCATCGGGGTCGGCAGCGGTCTCGTGATGGCCGTGATCGGCACGCTCTTCGGCGTCGTCGCCGCGGCCCGGGGCGGCTGGGTCGACAGCCTGGTGCGGCGCATCGGCGACGTGACGCTCGGGATCCCGTTCGTGGTCGGCGCGATCCTGCTGCTGTCGGTGCTCGCCGGCGACCAACGCAGCCCGATCGAACTCGTGATCGCGCTGTCGTTGCTCGGCTGGCCCGGCACCGCACGCATCGCTCGCGGCGCGGCGCGGACGGTGCTCGTCCAGCCGTACATCGAGTCCGCCCGCGCAGCCGGCGCCGGTACGCCGTACGTCGTGCGCCGTCACGTCCTCCCCAACGCCATGCCGTCTGTGGTCGCCTACTCGAGCCTGAGCGCGGGCGCGCTGATCGCTGCGGAGTCGACGCTCACCTACCTCGGCATCGGGCTCCAGGTGCCCACCATCTCGTGGGGGCTGATGATCGAACAGGGTCAGCGGTCGTACGGTCAGACGCCCCACCTCATCATCTTCCCGGCGCTGTTCCTGACGGCGACCGTCGCGGCGTTCGTGCTGCTCGGCGACGCCCTCCGCGACAGCCTCGACGCTCAGGTGGAGGTCACCTCGTGAGCACCGTTCTCGCAGGTCCGCCGGCTGTGCGATCATCTGCGTTGCCACGTGCGCGGCGGGCAGGCGCCGGCGGGAGCCGGGAGAGGCGCTGCATGGACTCGAATCTGCTCGACGGCCTGAGCGATCCCGATCGCGATCTCGTGCTGTCGCGGATGTCGCGCCGCACCTACTCCGTCGGCGAGATGTTGATCCTCGACGGCGACGTCGGCGACAGCATGCACATCATCGAGCAGGGCAAGGTGGCGGTGAGGAAGTCGACGGTGCGGGGTGAGGTCGTCACGCTGACGATCCTCGGCCCGGGGGCGAGCTTCGGGGAACAGGCCTTGCTGTCGACGGGAGCCCGGCGCACCGCGCACATCGTCGCGCTGGAGTCGGTGGTCACCCGCGTCATGTACCGGTCCGACTTCGAGGCCCTCCGCAGACGACACCCGACCGTCGAACGATTCCTGGTCGACGCGCTCGCGGAACAGGTGCGCCGCCTGTCGGGTCAGGTCGTCGACGCCCTGTACCTCCACGCCGACCAGCGGGTGGTGAAGCGACTCGTCGACCTCGCCGCGCTCTACGACGTCGGACGAACGGCGATCGAGATCCCACTGCGGCAGGAGGACCTCGCATCGATGGCGGGGATCACCCGGCCCACCGCCAACCGGGTGTTGCGTCAACTCGCCGCCACGGGGTTGATCACCGTGCGTCGCGGGCAGACGACGGTGCTCGATCAGGCAGGTCTGCGCCGCCTGCTCGGCTGAACCGCAGGGTCAGCCGTCGTCCGTCGTGCCGTCGTCGGCGAGCGGATCCACCGTGCCGCTCGACGACGACGGACCGCAGACGATCCGGAAGATGCGTCGCTCGCCGTCGAGCCCTCGGATCGATGCGTCCTCTTCGACGGCGTCGGGGAGCGGGCCGGCGAGCGCCGCAGTCGTCGACGAGAGCACGATCTCGCCGGGCCCGGCGAGGGAGCGATGACGACTCGCCACGTTCACCGTGTCGCCGATGACGGCGTACTGCATGCGGACCGATGATCCGACGTGCGCGGCGATCGCGTCACCCGAGTGCAGACCGATCCCGAAGTTGAGCGGCGGCAGACCCTGTTCGGCGAGCCGCTCGTTGAGCGCCTCGCGTCGTTCGAACAACCGCCGTGCACAGGTCAACGCTCGAGCGGCGTGGTCCATCGACGGCAGCGGCGCTCCGAACACGGCGTAGATCTCGTCGCCGATGTACTGCAGCACGGTGCCTTCGGAGTCGAAGATCACGCGTGCCATCTCCTCGTAGTAGGCGTTGAGCAACTCCCGGACCTGGCTCGGCTCGAGACGGGCAGCGAGCGGGGTGAACCCGCGCAGATCGCAGAAGAGCGCCGTGATGGCGACTCGTTCACCGGCGCTCGCCAGGCGACCCCGACCGGACGCGACGAGTTGATCGGCGATCGAGGCCGGCACGTACTGGGAGAACAGCGACCGCAGACGGCGTCGTTCGGTCAGTGCATCGACCTGGAGCGATGCGACGAGCAGCACGGCAGCGCTCATCATGGTGACCACCGGCCCGAGCACGACGACGAGTGTGCCGTCGGCGGCGAGCGCCGACGCGGCGAACCACCAGCCGACCGCTCCGACGACACCGAGCAGGGGAGCGACGGGTCGGAGCCGACGGGATCGGGTGAACGCGATCATTGCGACGACGCACGCGACGGCGACGATCCACGGCGCCGCCGGGGTGCCCGGCCTCGTCCAGCGTTCGGTCAGCAGGGTGTTCACCGCGTTCGCCTCGACCAGGACCGGTGGCAGGCGTCCCGCCGGGGTGTCGACGAACCTGGTCTTGGACGGGTCGACGGTGCCCACCAGCACCAGGGCGCCGTCGAACACCTCGGCGGGCACCTCGCCGGCCAGGAGATCGAAGAACGGGACGAGCCGGAGATCGTCGCCGTCGTCGAGCTCGTCGGACCAGGCGAT
The DNA here is from genome assembly GCA_026393475.1 of Actinomycetota bacterium. GTDB lineage: Bacteria > Actinomycetota > Acidimicrobiia > Acidimicrobiales > Ilumatobacteraceae > VFMC01. Next base: position 8,754 of record JAPLAA010000062.1, on the reverse strand, counting down.
CCGGACTGCCCCGTCCTCCAACGGCACCTCGCGTGCTCCGAGGCGGATCGAATCCAGCCCGGGATCGCTGATCGTGGCACCGAACGCGTGCTCCACCAGGCGGAACGACAGGCCGGGAACGAAGATCTCCGATCGTCGATCGACCGTCTCCTCGGCGAACGGCGGCGTCTCGACGATCACCCCGTCCTCCACCGAGACGACGCGAGCGCCGGACGGGGCCATCCGGACCTCGGCGGCATCGCCGACCGCACCGACGCCGATGCCCGCGAGTTCTGTCGCCAGCGCGTCGATCCGGTAGGAGACGAGGAAGTCCAGCCGTTCATCGTGAGCAGGTCGCCGGGCGGCACCCTGGATCGGGATGATTCCCAGCTGCTGCAGCTCAGGTGACCTGACCACGTTGGCGCGCCCGCCGGCGCCGTCGGAGAACGTGAGACTGTCGAAGTCGACGAACCCCACCGCCGCCGCCCCACCTCTGGCGGCGATCTGGGCGATGTCCTGGTAGTAGGTCGCGCGGAGGTACGAGACCTCCGAACCGGTCCCGCCGTCCGCGCGCCCGTCGAACACCACGACCACGAGACGCGGGTCGACCTGCCCGTCTCGCGGGAGGATCACGTCCTGCACGGCTTCGCCGCCGAACGCCTCGGCGACCACTCCGAGCCCGAGCGACCCGAGCAGCACGAACGCCGCGAGCGCGGTTCGTCTCACCCGCACGTCATGGACGCCCGCTGGGCGACAGCTCGAGACCGTCGATCACCGCCTCGCACGCCGAGCCGAGTCGAACGACGACGAGGTCCGGCTGCTCGCCGTCGGATCGTTCGACGGCGATCACCCGCGTGACCGCGCCCGCCTCAGCGCGGAGCGTCGTGTTGGCGAGGACCACATCGCCGTTGCCGATCGGCCGAACGTCGACGGCCACGCCGGCCGCGTCGCCGAGCGTGACGGGCGACGGTCCGGCGACGATCTCGAGGTCGGCCGCCGCCGCCAACGCCTCGGCGATGTCCGTCGGCATCACGTCACCCAGCGGGTCGGGGTCGAGTTCGAGGGCCACACCGAACCAGTTGCCCTGTGTGCTGTCGGTGATCGACATGCAGTCGTCCTCTCCGGCTCTGATGAACACGAAGCGGTCACGGAGATAGCCGGTGCGGGTCGACAGGCCGGCGACGCCGTCGAACGACCACAGGCCGGCCGTGCTGCGTTCGCTGTAGTAGCGGGCGCCCGCGACGTGATCGCCCGCGAACGGGAGTGGCTCGCTGCCGGGAGCCGCCCCGGGCGGTGGCACGACCTCGATCCGGAACGACTCGGCGATCTGTGCTGCCAACGTCGGATCGATCGTCTCATCGACGAACGCCACCAGCCGATGCCCGCCGACGGTGAACTCGTGGGCGGTCGCTCCGTCGCCCACGGGGAACACGATCATGCTGCCGGTCGGGTTCGCTCCGATGAGGATGTGGCACGGTCGTTCGTCGTCGGGGAAGCACGGTCGGCCGCCCGGAAAGTCGGTGAAGGTGATCGACCGTCGCCGGGAGGGCACGCCACCGAACGAGGAGTCCTCGATCGGACCGGCGTCGATGCCGACGCGGTCGCCGAGCCAGTCGAGGAGATCGGCGGGCGGCTTGCTCAACGACGCCTCCCGTATCTCTGGATCGTTGAGCAGCCCGAGGTCGAGATCGGGTGACAGCGCGACGCTCCCGTTGTCGACGTGGAAGATCATCACGATCGACTCGACGCCCGCCTCGTCCCGATTGACGAAGAGCGCTGCCTCCTCCACGAGCGTGTACAGCCCATCCACCGACAACTCGAAGTCGAACTGCAGCAGCGGTCCGACCGGCTCATCGGTCCGATAGACGCCGGCTTCGAGCGGTGTTGCATCCCGGGGCCGCAGCGGCTCGTCCGGCGACGTGTCGGCAGGGGTGGTGTCCGATGTGTCCACGATCGTCGGCACAGCCGCCGTTTCGGTGGTCTCGGTCACTGCGGTCGCGGTCCCTGCGATCCGCATCTCGGTCGACGTGGACGGGGTGCCCGATTCGGACTGATCACCGGTCGATCCGGAACACGCACTGACACTCAACGACAGCGACACCAGGCCGGCAGCGATCACCCGGGAGTGCATCCCACGATCGTGCCACGGTCCGGACCCGCCGTCTGTCGCCCTCGACACGTTCGGACGTCTCAGACGTTCTTCACGTCGTGCCGTGTCGATGCACGACCACCGGCCGTCAGCCGAGCGAACGCTCGAGCGCGCGGAGGCGCTCGCAGGCGTTCAGCAGGAGCCGATAGGTGATCTCCGGCTCCTCCTTCAGCAGGGGGCGCAGCGTGATCGATGCGAGCGAGTAGGCGCGCACCTGCGTCGTCGCCGTGACGGTGGCCGATCGGGGCGCCTGGTCGAGCACGGCGAACTCGCCGAAGTACTGGCCCGGCCCGAGGGTCGCGACCTCGTGGCCACGCACCTGCACGGTCGCGCCGCCCTCGACGATGAGGTAGAAGCGGCCGGTGAGGTCGCCCTCGGTGACGATCGACTCGCCCGGCGCGAAGGTGTGCTCGCGACACATGTCGGCGATCTGCTGCAGCTTGCGCTTCGGGAGCCCGGCGAAGAGGCCGACCTTGCCGAGGAGCTCGGGGAGAGCGGACGAATCGGACCGGCGTGACTTCGGCATGTCGGCAGCGTAGTCAGCCTGCGTTGGCGGCGAGTGCGGACAGGACGGTGCGCGCCTGCCACGGGGTGATGCCCGGGTGCGCGGCGACGATCCGGGCGAGGTGGCCGGCGATCACCGGTGCGGCGAAGCTGTTGCCGGTGGCGGAGATGGTGCCCCCGCCGTTCCACGCGAGCGGCACGTCGATGCCCGGCGCGCCCCACTCCGCCGGCCCGCCCGGGTTCCACCAGAACGTCTCGCGGTCGCTGCCGGGCGAACTCGCGACCGAGAAGACGCCGGCGAACTCGCTCGGGATGCTCCGCTTGCGGTCGTTGTTCATCGCCGACACGAGCATCACCCGTTCGAACGCCGCCCGGTCGAGGAGATCCCAGAACGTCTCGGCGTAGGTCTCGTTGGAGGTGGACAGGCTGAGGTTGACGATGTCGACATCGTGATCGAGACACCATTCGAGCCCGTGCGCGAACGCGAACGCGCTGCCCTTCAGGTTGGACGCGAGCACGCGGACGCTGACGAGTTCGACCTCGGGAGCGATCGAGCGGATGACGCCGGCACACGCGGTGCCGTGTCCGTAGAGGTCGTCGTGTGGCCCCTCCACGAATCGGATGCCGTGGTCTGCGGTCTCGTCGCGCTCGACGACCACGGCGCGGTCGACGCGGCCGACCATCGGGTGGCCCGACTCGATGCCGGAGTCGATCACGGCGACGCGGACACCTCGACCCGATCGATCGCCGAACGCCCAGTCGCGGGTGATGGTCGACCCGAGGTCGCCGAGCGGCACGGCCCCGAGGCGTCGGTCGTGGAAGGGTTCCGACCACGCAGGCAGATCGTCGACGTCCCGGTCGAGCACCGAGAGCACGCCGAGCACGATCGCCGCGTCGTCGACGCCGGCCATGATCGGCACCACCGTCAACGATGCGGGCACGAAGCCTGTGCGGTCGGCGACGTCGCGGGCGAACCGAGGGTCGTCGGTGGGCCGGTCGACCGTCAGCGACTGACCGGTGACCACGGCGTAGCCGGCCAGGCCGCGACCCACCGGCAAGGTCGTGCCGACGATCGCTGCGGCCCCCTCGCCGTCGGCCGCGACGTAGTGCAGCAGGTCGCCGTCGATCACCGCGACCGACACCGCCGCTGCGCCGAAGGCGGTCCGGGCCTCGCGGCAGGCCACAGCGAGCGGTTCGGCGGCACCAGTGGGGAGCGGCACGGGAGGCAGCGCGCCCACCAGGACCGCCAGCCGGTCGATCAGCTCACCGTGACGCATCCGGGGCAGTCTGGCCGATGCGCCCGCTCGCTGCCCACCCCGGTTGTGTCGGCGGGACGACACACCCGGTGTCAGCTGGCCGACCGACAGGACCCGACCCGTCCGTCAGACTGTCGACATCGAGCACGACCGCCACTGCAGGAACCGCAGCGCAGGCGAAGACAGGAGCGAACCGACATGAGCACCGAACAGCAGCCCATCGAAGACACCGAAGCCCACCTCCGGGTCCGTCAGGTCGAAGAGGCCGGTACGGATGCCGAGGGCCACTTCCGGTCCCGTCAGGTCGAAGATGCCGGCACCGACACCGAGGGTCACCTGCGAGCCCGTCACCCCCGCGAGGCGGGCAGCGACGGCGACGACGTCGAGGGCCACCGCCGGGCGCCGTGATCACGGCACCTCGCTGAGCCGTCTCCGGCACGTCTCGCCGGATCACCCCCTGATCCGTCGGCCCGCGGGCGGCGGACCGACGATCAGCTGCCTCGGCGGCGAGCCACCACCAGCTGGGCGGCTCGCCAGCCGAGCAGCAGCGCGCCAGTGACGAGCGTGGCGACGATCACGAACGACGCCGCCGTGCCCCGGTCGAACACGGTGCGCCGGAGCAGCAGGCCGAGCCCCACCGTGACGAGCCAGACCCCGGCACCCGTGCGGAGCGCCTCTGGTCGCCGCCACGCCCGCAGCGCGAGCCAGCCCACGCCCAATGCGAGCAGGAATGGTGCGGCCACCTTCGCCGTCTCCACCAGGGCGTTGCCACCCTCGTCGTGGCTCCGCCGACCGGCGGCCACGAACACGATCACGGCGACGACGTCGAACGCTGCCGCACGAAGCACCCGTCGCGACGAGACCGGCCCGGACGTCGGCGTGGCGGACCTGGCGTGGGACGAAGTGTCGGGCACGCCCGTCAGTGTGCCTGGAACCTGCCGAGACCACCCTTGTAGAACAGCAACGGCCGCGGTTCGGTCGCCGGATCGGCGTGCTCGAGCTCGACCACCCGTCCCATCACGAAGTGGTGGTCGCCGGCGTCGTAGACCTCGTCGATGGTGCAGTCCATGTACGCGATCGCGGCGTCGAGCACCGGCGACCCGGTGATGTCCGACGGGTGCCAGGCGACCCCCTCGAAGGGCTGCTCGATGCTGTTCTTCGCGAACTGCCAGCACAGGTCGCTCTGGCCGTCGCCCAGGACGTTCACGCAGAACGACCCCGACGCACGGATCCGGTGCCACCGCTCGGAGGTGACCATCGGGAGGAACCCCACCAGCGGCGGGTCGAGCGACACCGAGGTGAACGACCCGATCGTGAAGCCGACCGGCTCGCCGTCGAGGATGCCGGTCACCACGGTGACGCCGGTGGGGAAGTGGCCAAGCACCTGCCGGTACTTCATGGGGTCGATCGACATGGATTCGACTGTAGACCGCGGAGTCCGGCGACACGCCGGTGTGCGATCCTGTGCGGGTGATCGACAAGCCCACCCTGCGTCGGCGGATGCGCCAGGCGTGCGAGCTGATCGACGACCGCACCCTGCGCAGCGTGCAGCTGTGGGCCGAGGTCGCCGAGCTCCCCGAGTACCGATCGGCGCGCACCGTGATGGCGTTCGCCGCGATGGCATCGGAACCAGAGACCGACGGGCTCTTCGCCCGCCTCGAACGCGACGGCAAGGTGCTCGTCCTGCCGCGCATCGTCGGCGAGCTGCTCGAACCCGCGCTCGTGGGCGAGGGGACGAAGGCCGCCGTCTGGGGTATCCGCGAGCCCCAGGGCCCAGCGGTCGACCCGACCACGATCGACCTGATCATCGTGCCAGGGGTCGCGTTCACGACCGACGGCGGCCGACTCGGCCACGGCAAGGCCTATTACGACCGGTTCCTGCCCGGCACCCGTGCCTTCACCGTCGGTGCGTGCTTCCGCGAGCAGCTGGTCGACGTGCTCCCGCTCGAACCGCACGACGTGCTCCTCGACCGGGTGGTCGCGGGATGACCGAGCGGCCGACCGAGGTGCCGACCGACGGGGCGATCACGATGGCCGAGCTGATCGCTGCCCGCGAGATCGTCGGGCGTCGCGTGCCGCCCACCCCGCAGTACGCATGGCCGTTGCTCGCCGCCGAGGTGGGCGCGGCCGAGGTGTGGGTCAAGCACGAGAACCACACGCCCACCGGTGCGTTCAAGGTGCGCGGCGGTCTCGTGTACGTCGACCGTCTCGTGCGCGACCGACCCGACGTCCGCGGGCTCGTGAGCGCCACGCGCGGCAACCACGGCCAGAGCATCGCGTTGGCCGGCGTCGCGGCCGGCCTGTCGGTCACGATCGTGGTGCCCCGTGGGAACAGCCCCGACAAGAACGAGGCCATGCGAGCGTGGGGCGCCGAGCTCGTCGAGTTCGGCCACGACTTCCAGGCCGCCCGCGAACACGCGGAGGATCTCGCGGTCGAACGGGGGCTCGAGATGGTGCCGTCGTTCCACGACGACCTCGTCCGCGGCGTGGCCACCTACGCACTCGAGCTGTTCGAGGCGGTCGCCGCTGCGGGCAGCGCACTCGACACCGTCTACGTGCCGGTGGGACTCGGTTCGGGAATCTGTGGGCTGATCACCGCCCGCGACCTGCTCGGCCTCGACACCGAGATCGTCGGCGTGGTGGCCGAACGGGCGAACGCCACGGCGCTGTCGTTCGCTGCCGGGCACGCGGTGAACACCGACACGGCGGACACCTTCGTCGACGGCGTCGCGTGCCGGGTGCCGGTTCCGGAGGCGATCGACCGGATCGTGCGCGGTGCGGCGCGCATCGTGGAGGTCACCGAGGACGAAGCGGCCGAGGCGATCCGGGTGCTGTTGCGCACGACCCACAACCTCGCCGAACCGGCGGGTGCCGTGGCGACAGCAGGGCTGCTGAAGGAACGCCACCAACAGCACGGGCGCCGGGTCGCCACCGTGTTGTGCGGTGGCAACCTCGACGCCCATCTGCTGGTCGAGTTGTTGGCGGGGCGAACCCCTCGTTGCTAGGTCAGGTCTGACGCGAGGTCAGAGGCCCGCCGGGCGACTCACTCGCCGTCGTAGTACTCGCGACCGAGATGGGTGATCTGGTCCTCGCCCATCATCCAGCGCAGCGTGTTCTTCAGCTTGGCCAGCTGCACGAACAGGTCGTGCTCGGGCGACAGGCCCGGGGCGACCATCGGCGCCTTGTAGTAGAAGCTCAGCCACTCCTGGATGCCGCCGAGGCCGGCGCGCTGGGCGAGGTCGCTGAACAGCACGAGGTCGAGCGCGAGCGGCGCGGCGAGGATGGAGTCGCGGCAGAGGAAGTCGATCTTCAGCTGCATCGGATAGCCGAGCCAACCGAAGATGTCGATGTTGTCCCAGCCCTCCTTGTTGTCACCGCGCGGCGGGTAGTAGTTGATGCGCACCTTGTGGTACACGTTGCCGTACAGCTCGGGGAAGCTGTCGGGGTCGAGGATGTCCTCGAGCACACCGAGCTTGGACTCCTCCTTGGTCTTGAAGTTGTCCGGGTCGTCGAGCACCTCGCCGTCACGGTTGCCGAGGATGTTGGTGGAGTACCACCCCGACAGGCCGAGCATGCGGGCCCGCAGCATCGGGCCGATGACGGTCTTGATGAGGGTCTGGCCGGTCTTGAAGTCCTTGCCGCTGATCGGCACCTTGCGCTCGACCGCGAGGTCGCGCAGCACCGGGATGTCGACGGTGAGGTTCGGTGCACCGTTCGCGAACGGCACGCCCTCGAGGATCGCTGCGTACGCGTAGAGCATCGACGGGGCGATCGTCGGGTCGTTGCGGTCGATGGCTGCCTCGAACGACTCGATGTCCTGGTGCGCCGGGCCGGGCTCGATGAAGATCTCGGTGCTCGCCGCCCACAGCATGACCAGGCGGTCGCACTGCTTCTCCTCGCGGAAGCGGTTGATGTCCTCGCGGATCGCGTTGAGCATGGCGCGCTTGTCGATCGTGCCGACGGTGTTGTCGGCGTCGATGCGCTTCACGTACTGGCGATCGAAGGCGGCCTTCATCGGGCGGACGTCGCGCAGTGCGTCGGAGATCTGCTCGATGTGCTTGCCACCCTCGAGCACGCCGGCGCGGCTCGCCGCGACGTAGGCATCGTCCGGGAACGGATCCCACGCGCCGAAGACGACGTCGTTGAGATCGGCGAGCGGGACGAAGTCCTTGATGAGCGGCGTGCGGCCGTCGGTGCGCTTGCCGAGGCGGATGGTGTCCATCTGCGTGAGGCTGCCGATGGGTTGGCCGAGTCCCTTCTTCACCAGCTCGACGCCGGCGATGAGGGTGGACGAGACGGCGCCGAGGCCCACCGTGAGCACGCCGAGGCGGCCGGTGGCGGGGGCGACTGATGGTGTCATGTGTAGCTCCAGGGATCCGGCAGGCAGCCAGAGTGCTGCAGGGCCACCGGAATCGGTTGTGCGATGGAACAGGCTAGGCCGTCCGGAGACGGGTCCGGAACTCACAGAATCCTCATACCTCGGGCGTACGTTGTCGTCGTCCCGGACGGTCCGGGTTCGCAGGAGGTCGGGTCATGAGCGGCGGCACGCAGATCGAGCCACGAACGGATCGACGCAGTACCAGGATCGGCAACATCGGGCGTGCGATCACCGCGATCGCCATCGTCGCCGTCGCCGCCGCCGTGGTGTTGCCGGCTGTGGCGCCGGTCGGCGTGGTGCACGCCGACGAGGGCGACCTGCGTCCGCGCCTCGAGGCCGCCTGCGCGCGGATCCCCGAGGCGACGACGAGGTTGCAGGCCGCGATCGACCGGCTCGACGGTCCTGCATCGCAGCGCGGGTCGCTCGCCTGGTTCGAGGCGGCGATCGATCGGGCGGCGGCGAACAACCGTCCTCGGATCGCTGCCGAC
>JAPLAA010000110.1 GCA_026393475.1 Actinomycetota bacterium | reverse complement strand
GGACCATGTCGGCTTCGGTCTGCCCGGCGACAGCGCCGGCCGCACCGGCATCCTGCGCCGTCGCCGTGAGGTCGCAGGGGTGACCGCGGCGTGCATGCTCACCCCGATGCGGGTCTACGAACAGGTCGGCGGGTTCAGCACCGCGTTCCCCGGCAACTACAACGACGTCGACTACTGCATGAAGGTGCGCGCCGCCGGCCACCGGATCGTCTACGAACCCGACGCCGTGCTGTGGCACTTCGAGTCGAGGTCGCGAGTGGCCGGCATCCGGCCCGACGAGATCGACCTGATCCAGCGCCGCTGGCTGAGCGAGCTGATCGACGACCCGTTCACGCCCGTGTCGCCCTGAGCGCGAGCTCGATCAGAGCTCGAGTGCGACTGCCTCGTCGAAGCGGGCGTACGGCGTCCACAGGGTGCGGCACCCTGCGGCGGCCAGGCTCACGTGGGTGCACTCGCGCTCGATGAGCAGGTCGTTGCCCGACGTGGTCTGCCCGACCGGCAGGCCCTCGAGCTCGTACCAGCGGTAGTTCGGCACGTCCCAACCGGCGTGGTGCACCTGGTCGTCGCGGTCGGCGATCAGCGAGCCGACCACACCCGCACCGGGCGACAGCGCGAGCCCGACGAGCGCGCCGAGCCAGTCGGGCGTGCGGTCGACACGCGGCACCATGCCCGGCGCCACGCTCACCAGCACGTCGGCCGGGTGCAGCAACAGCGCCCGGTCGAGTGCGGTCGCGAGGTGCCATTCGCCGGCCACCGGCACGCGGTCCCACCCGGCGGGCATCACCGAGTCGAGCAGGTCGACGAGCTCGCTGGGTGCGTTCGCTGGATGCGCGACGACCAGCCGCACGTTCGGCCGATCGGTGGTGAGCGCACGCACGGTTGCCTCGACGGCCGACCGGTAGGGGCGGATCGCCGCGCCCTCGAAGCGGGTGGCGACGACCACCGTGACCGACGCGTGGTCGATCGCCCGCCGCACCAGGCGGTAGCAGCCGGCCACCGGACCGTGCACGACCTCGGCGTCGAGGCCGAGCCGGTCGACCTGCTCCTGCACGGCGCGTCGGCCGTTCTGCACCGCGTTCGACAGCGTGCCCACCGCACGCGAGACCGACGTGGCGATGTTGCGCCAGTGGTACGCGAGCACCGGCAGGTGCACGATGCGTCGCCCCTCGGCGGTGATGTGCTCGGTCGCGCGCAGCATGAGATCGTGGTCCTGCGACCCGTCGAAGCCGACGCGGAACCCGCCGATGCCATCGATCTCGCTGACGACCGAACGGCGCAGCACCGAGAGGTGGCACGTGTACATCGACGACCTGAACCGCTCGGGCGACCAGTCGGGCTTCAGGAAGTGGGCCGACTCGCGGCCGTCGGCCAGCGTGTGCGCCTCGTCGGTGTACACGTAGTCGATGTCGGCGCCGGCCGGGTCGTCGAGCGCCGCCATCACCGAGGCGAGTCCGGTCGGCACGATCGCGTCGTCGTGGTCGAGCAGTGCGACGAACTCGCCCGTGGCCATCGCCAGCGCATCGTTCGACGCGGCGACGATGCCGCCGTTCTCGGCTCGACGATGCACCTTGATGCGCGGGTCGCTCTCGGCCGCCTGTTGCAACGCGGCGAGCACCTCGGGGCGGGTGGAGCAGTCGTCGACGAGGCACCACTCCCAGTCGGTGAAGGACTGGGAGCGCACGGAGTGCACGCACGCGAGGAACGCCCCGAGGGG
>JAPLAA010000119.1 GCA_026393475.1 Actinomycetota bacterium | reverse complement strand
CCGGTGTCGAGGAAGTTCTCGCACAGCGGGTAGCAGTGCGCCGGCACCAGCGGCCGGGCCGTCGCCTGGAGGGCGCGACGGGTGGCATCTGCGCTGGCCTGGAGTTCCTCGTAGCCGTCGGGCAGCGTGGCGCCCTTCGCCGCGAGCAACGCCTTGTACTCGTCGATCATCGGGAACAGCACGAAATCGGTCGCGAACGGCTGGGCGGTCGTGTGCAGGCGGCGGAACGCCCGGCCGGCACGGGCGACGGCGTCGAGGTCGGCGAACCGTTCGGCGTTCATCGTCGCCGCACCGTCGACGAAACGGGTGACCATCAGCCCGTCGGACGCGTCGAAGAACATCACCTCTGCGTTCACGCCGGCCGCTGCGGCGCTGCGCGCCGCGGCCTCCTCGGTCACCCGGTCGATGTACTCGCTCGTACCGGCTCCCGGGATCCGCAGCACGTAACGACCGCCGTCGTGGTCGACGAGATGGTTGACGTTGGTGAGTCCCGCGAGTCGGGTGGTGGGGGCGTCGGCCGGGAACCCGGCCATCGTGAGTGCATCGGACAACTCGCTCATACGCAGCGAAGTCTGTCAGCCGCGCGCTCCCCACCGTCGCACCTCGCCGTCACGTACGGTCGCGCCATGAGCGAGTCGAACGGCGCGACGGCGGCAGCAGGTCATCATGGGCGATGCGAGTGCGGTGGGGTGGACTTCGTGGTCGACGGGCCGCTCGCCGACGTCCTCAACTGCCACTGCCACCGATGCCGCCGCTTCACGGGCCACCACATGGCCGCGGCGAGCGCAAGCCAGGCCGACCTGCGATTCGCGTCGGACGCGACGCTGCGCTGGTGGTCACCCGACGGCGCGGTCCAATACGGGTTCTGCGGCGTGTGCGGCGCGTCGCTGTTCTGGCGGACGGCCGAGGACGCGCCGAACGTGTCGATCGGCGTGGGCACGCTCGACCAGCCGACGGGGTTGCGCACCGTGGCCGAGTGGTGGATGTCCGAGCACGGCGACTACCACACGCCTGAGCCCGACGCCGTCCCTCACGACCTCGACGGCTGACCTCGACGGCTGAGGCGCCCGCACGCAGCGGTCAATTGCCTCGGGGGTCGTCCGTCGGGCGTCAGCGGAATGCGTCGTAGTCGGCCGGCACGGGGAGGTCGAAGCGTTCGCACACCAGGCGGACGTCGTGCCAGTCGTCGGCATCGACCTCGTATCCCGTGTGGTAGCGGACGAGGGTGGCGGGCGAGATGCATCGCAGCTCTCGGTCGGCGATCCGGCCGATCCCCGCGAAGCCGTCCGCCTCATAGGCGAGGCCGTCGCCAGCGCACCGTCGGGTCCCGTCGGGATCGACGGTGACGACCGACGCGTCGAACGCGTGCACGTCGACGGTCCGCCCCGTGGCGTCGGCGATCACCTGGTAATGACGGCCGTCGTCGCGCACCGGCAGGAACCCGTCGGCGGCGAGGGCGGTCCTGGCCGTTTCGAAGTCGGCTCGGGCGACGGCGAGATCGAGGTCGGCGTGCGGCCGGGTCTGCTCACCGAGGAGCGCGTCGACCGCCCAACCTCCGTCGACCCACGCGTCGACACCTGCGGCGGCGAGCACGTCGAGCACGTACACCACGTCGTCCGGGCCGCATCCGGGTGCGTGGCGCCGGGCGAGGTCGAGCCACGGGTGACCGGCCCGGAACTGTGCGACCAGCAGGGCGAGTCCACCGCCGTCGAGCAACGGGATCACCTGTTCGGCGTCGGCGGTGTCCTTCGGTCGCCCGTCCTTGCTCTTGAACAGCAGCTGCAGTTCGGGGGCGAGGAACCGCACCCCATCGACCTCGCGCACGGCCAGCGGCCACGGGCGGGTGATGCCGCGATCTCGCCGGTACACCCATCGCTGGTCGTCACCCTCGCCGATCGTGACGTCGAGCTGCCACGGCCCGCCCGGCCGCCGGCACCACACGTTGTTCTGGTGTCGATCCTCGTGCAGCGCATCGCCGTCCCAAGGTGCGAGTACTCCCGCCGCGGCGACCACGACCTCCCAGCCGCGTGCTCGCAGGTGATCGAGCACCGTCGTCGCGTCGCACCGCCGGATGCCGACGTCGAGGTCGTCGTGTGCGCGCCAGCTGGTGCCTGCGAACAGTTCGAGCGCGAGGCCACCCGTGAACCACCACGGTGCTGGGCAACCATCGAGCTCCGCCCTGGCTTCGTCGAGCGAGAGCGGTCGCCAGGGGCCGAACGTGACGTCGGCCATCAGCGATCCGGCTTCCGCCAGACGGACACGTGCGACGCACTGTCGGCCGTGAACGGGCGGCGGCTCCAGTCGGCCCAGCGCGCGTGGGGTTCGAGGCCGGCGAGCCGGGCCATCAGGTCGTACTCCGCGGGCCACGCATAGCGGTGATGCGAACGAGCGAAGGGGCGGCCCGGAAGGGCGTGGTGTGAGACGAGACGCTGGGCGAGCACGTCGTACTCGTCGACGCCGACGTGGGAGTCGGTCACCTCGTATGCGACCAGGGTGTTGCCAGGAGGAAGGTGACGCAGTCGCGGCACGAAGACCTCGATCAGGAAGCATCCGCCGGGCTCGAGATGTGCGGCGGCGTTCGCGAAGCACGCCACCTGCTCCTCCTGGGTGAGCAGGTTCGTGATCGTGTTGTAGACGAGATAGACGAGTCCGAACTCGCCGGGCACCCGCGTCGTCGCCATGTCGCCGATGGTGATGGGCACACGTTCCGACCCCGGCTTCACGCGCAGCCGAGCGGTCATCGACTCGGACAGTTCGATCCCCGACACGTCGACCCCGCTCGCCGCAAGCGCGAGCGCCACCCGCCCGGTGCCCGCGGCGAACTCCAGCGCAGGTCGGCCCGCAGCGAGTTCCGCCAGCAGGGCGACGGTCGGGCCGAGCACCTCGTCGGAGAACATCGCTGCGTCGTCGGTGTCGTAGGTCGCCGCGGTGTCCTCGCCCCAGGGATCGTCCATGCCGCATCGTCGCACCACCGCCGTGTGGCCGCCGCAGGATTTCCACCGTGAGCCCTCCGCGTGTGATCGCTGACGCACGCATGGCGGGCCTCGGCGATCAAACGCATCCGGGTTGCGGGATCGTCCGTCAGGCCAGGCGTTCGGTCAGGAGGCGGCGTTCGGCGTCGTTGGCCGTGCGGGCGAGCGCCTCGGCATCGGCGACACGAGCGTCGTCGTGTCGCTCGAGGCCGCGCAGCAGGTGGGCCCGCACGGCGTGGAACAGGTGATACTCCTCGAGTTCCGCCCGCAGCACGTCGACGTCGCGCAGCGCCACCTCCGGTCCGGCGACGTGGGCGAGCGCCACGGCCCGGTTGAGGCGCACCACCGGCGAGTCGTCGTGGCGCCGGAGGAGGTCGTAGAGCACGACGATCTGCGACCAGTCGGTCGCGTCGACGGACACCGCCTCGCAGTGGACAGCGGCGATGGCGGCCTGGAGCTGGAGTCGACCCGGGCGACCGAGTGCGCCGGCACGCTGCACCAACTCGATGCCGTCCGCGATGGCCGCGTGGTCCCATCGGGAACGGTCCTGGTGCTCGAGCAACACGATCCGATCGCCGTCCCATCGCGCCCGCACTCGTGCGTGCAGGAGCGTGAGCAGCGCGGCGAGGCCGATCGCCTCGGGCTCGTCGGGCAGCTGCGCCGCCACGAGACGAGCGAGCCACAAGGCGTCCTCGGCGAGCACGCGATCGTGACCCGCAGCGCCCTCGGTGCCGACATAACCCTCGTTGAACGCGAGATAGACGACCGTGAGCACCTGTTCGAGGCGTTCGGCACGGTCGTCCGGCCCGGGCACCGCGAGCGGGATCGCATTGGCGACGATCTTGTGCTTGGCACGCGTGATCCGGCGGGTGACCGCCGACTCGGTGCTCAGCAGCGCCCGGGCGATCTGGCGGGTGGTGAGGCCGATCACGGCGCGCAACGTCAGCGCGAGCTGAGACTCGGGGGCGAGTGCCGGGTGGCAGCACGCGAAGAGCAGCGGGAGGCGATCGTCGCCCCCGTCCAACGGTTTGGGCTCCGACGGTGACGCCGCCAACAACGGCATTCGCTCAGCGAAGCGCGAGCTGCGCCGGAGACGATCGAGCGCACGGCGTCTGGCGACGGTGTGGATCCAGGCACCCGGACGGTCTGGCAGGCCGGTGCGGCGCCACTCGACGACGGCCGCCTCGACAGCGTCGGCGACCGACTCCTCGGCGACGTCCAGGTCGCCACACCAGCGCGTCAGCGACGCGACGACCTGGCCGACCGCGTCACGGACGGCCAGGTCGATCGATCGGTCGGTCGAGGGGTCGACGGATGGCGAGATCGGGTTCGTCACATCTCGTACGCCGGACGGACCTCGATGCTCTCGCCCTGCACCTGCAATGCCGGCCAGGTACGGGCGATGGCCAGAGCGGCGTCGAGGTCGGGCACCTCGAGGATGCCGAACCCTCCGACCTCCTCCTTGGCCTCGATGAACGGGCCGTCGATGGTCTGGAGCACGCCGTCCTGCATGCGGAACGTGGTGGCCGTGCTCCCGCCCTGGAGGCGGTCGCCGCCGACGATCGCCCCCGATGCGGCGTGCTCCTCCCACCAGGCACCGATCTCGCCCATGATCCGCTCCATCTCCTCGGGCGGCAGTGTCTGCCAGAGGGCCTCGTCGGCGACGCCGGTGAACAACATCACGTACTTCATGTCTTCCTCCTGTGGTTCCACGATCGAGCGGGAAACACTCGATTCGACACCTCGACGAACGGCGGCACGGGATCCGGACACCGCTGGCGCACATTCTTCCAGCCGAAAGGTGTCGCGCCGGTAGGGTCGCCGGCCATGGAGATCCGCACGTTCGTCACCACCTGCGAGGAGACCCTCGCCGAGGCAGGGCAACCCGTCGGGCGCACCGTCCGCAAGGCCGTCTGTTCCGCGGTCGTCACCAATCCGCTGGCAGGCAGCTATGTCGCCGACCTGGGCGAGCTCGAGTTGCTCGGTGCCGAGATCAGCGGCGAGCTGACCGAACGCGCCCTCGCTGCGCTCGGCGTCGATGCGTCAGAGGTGTCGTCGTACGGCAAGGCCGCGATCGTCGGGACCGCCGGCGAACTCGAGCACGCAGCGGCAGTCCTGCACCCACGCTTCGGTGCTCCGGTGCGGGCTGCGATCGGCGGCGGTGCCGAGATCATCCCGTCGACCAAGAAGGTCGGCGCTGCCGGGTCGTCGATCACGCTGCCGTTGCTGCACAAGGACGACCGCTGGCAGTTCGACCAGATGGACGCGATGGAGGTGTGCATCGGCGATGCGCCGAGGCGCGACGAGATGGTGATCAGCGTGGCGCTCGGCGTCGGCGGCCGTCCGCTCGCGCGCACGAGGAAGCCGTCGTGACCTGCAAGGCCGTCATCCTGCTCACGCGTCGTGCCGACACGTCGCACGAGGAGTTCGCCGCATGGTGGCTGGGCGAGCATGCGCCCTTGGCGAAGCAACTGCCGGGCGTGCGTCGGGCCGTGTTCAACCTCGTCGACGCGCCGGCCGACGGTGATCCCGACGGGGTGAGCGAGCTGTGGTTCGACTCGCTCGACGACTTCACCGCTGCGTACGCCACCGAGATCGGTCAGGCCGTCGTGGCCGACACCCTCGCCCACGTCGCCTCACGCCAACGCATGTTCGTCACCGAACACCCCCTCACCCCCTAGAGATCCGTGAGCCAGACGCCGCGCCACGCGGCGTTTCGCTCACGGACAACACGGGTTCGTGAGCCAGACGCCGCGCCACGCGGCGTTTCGCTCACGGATGGGTGGCGAGGAAGGCCTTCACGGCGGCGGCGGTGCCGGCGAAGTCCTCCCAGTAGACCATGTGGCCGCAGTCGAGACGGACGACGGAGAGCCGGTCGCCGAGCTGGGCGCGCAGGTCGGCTTCGATCTCCGGGGTGACGAACGGCGCGCCGTTCGCCGCCACGACCAACGTGGATGGCGTCGCTGCGAGCCGGGGGACCGGGCTGCACAGCTCGCCCCAGCCGGTGATGATCGCGGGCGGATGGAACCGGTAGCGCCACCGGCCGTCGCCGCCCTGCACCAGGTGTTCGTCGAGGTCCTCCTGCACCGCGTCGCGGATCGACTCGTTCCCCATCAGCCGGGCATCCATCGCCTCCGCCGGCGATGCGAAACCGCCGAACGCGATCGCCGCCATCGCGTTGGCGGTGCCGTTCTCGGCCGACGTGTGCAGCGCCGGGTCGAGCAGCACCAGGCGCGCCACACGCTCGGGCGCACGTGCCACGAGCGCCAGCGCGATCGCTCCGCCGTAGCTGTGGCCGAGTACGTCCGCGCTGGCGAGGCCGAACGCGTCCATCGTGTCGAGCAGGTCGGTCACGTGCTGGGCGATGCTCCACGGTCCGTCGCTGGTGGACCGGCCGTGCCCGCGCAGATCGACGGCGAGGGTGCGCCGATCGGGCCAGCCCTCGGCGGCCGATCGGCGAAAGCGCAGGCCGTGACCGGTGATGCCGTGGACGGCGAGGAGCGGCGCACCGGTGGGGGAGCCGAGGTCGTGGACGTGGAGGACGGTCATCAGCTCTTGAGCCTCGCGCTGTCGGGGTCGTACAGGGCGCGATCGTGGCGGGTCGCCGGGATCGGCTCGCCGTAGACCTCGATCACGAAGTCGGTGCGGTCGGCCAGTTCGATCGGCAGGTAGCCGTAGGCGATCGGCTTGCCGACGGTGTGGCCGAAGTTGGCGCTCGTGGTGAAACCGACCACCTGGCCCTTCTCTGGGCCATTTGCAGCGATGATCGCCTCGCCGCTCACCGGGTGCGCCATCTCCTCGAGCGTGAAGATGCACAGCGTGCGGGCAATGCCTGCCTCGCGTTGTGCCACCAGTGCGTCACGGCCGCAGAAGTCGCCCTTGTTCAGGTTCACGCGCCAGGCGAGGCCCGCTTCCCACGGTGTGGTGTCGGGAGTGATGTCGGTGCTCCAGTACAGGTAGCCCTTCTCCATCCGCATCGTGTCGATCGTGCGGTAGCCCGCGTCGACGATGCCGTGCGGTTCGCCGGCCGCACGCAGCAGCTCGTACACGTGGGCGGCGTACTCGGTGGGGATGTGGAGCTCCCATCCCAGCTCACCGACATAGCCGATGCGCAGGGCGAGCACAGGCGCAGAGCCGATCGTGATCTCCTTCGCCCGTGCGTACTTGAAGGCTGCGTTGCTGACGTCCTCCTCGCACACCGCCTGCAGCACGTCGCGGCTCTTCGGACCGCAGAGGTTGAGCACCGCGCGTGCGCTGGTGAGGTCGCGGATCACGACCGAGCCGTCATCGGGGGAGTTGGCCCGGATCCAGCCCATGTCGTGGGCGCCGAACGCGGCACCGGTCACCACGTACCAACTGTCGGGAGCGGTGCGGATCATCGTGAGGTCGCACTCGATGCCGCCCCGCTCGTTGCACAGCTGGGTGTAGGTGACGGTGCCGACGCTCTTGTCCATGTCGGCGACGCTGAGCCACTGCACGGCAGCGAGCGCACCGGGGCCGGTGATCTCGAACTTGGCGAAGCTGCTCTGGTCGATCAGGCCCACCCCGTTGCGGATCGCCTGGTGTGCTGCACCCACGTGCTCGAACCAGTTGGGCCGGCCGAACGACGGCCGGTCGACCGGCTCGACGCCCTCGGGCGCGAACCAATTGGGACGCTCCCAGCCACCGCGCGAGCCGAACACCGCGTTGCGGGCGGCGAGCGCGTCGTGCAGCGGGCTGCGACGGATACCGCGAGCGGTCACCTTCTCCGAGCCGGGCGCGGACAGCTTGTAGTGGTGCGCGTACATCTCGACCATGCGATCGCGCATGAAGTGGCGCGTGGTGTGGTGGAACGCGAACCGGCGAACGTCGAGCGGCCACAGGTCGAGCGAGGGGCGTCCCTCGAGCATCCACTCGGCCATCATCTTCCCGGCGCCACCACCGGCGGCGATGCCGTAGAGGAAGCCGGTGGCGAGGTAGAAGTTGTCGAGCTCGGGCGCTCGGCCCATCACGAAGTCGGCGTCGGCGGTGTAGGGGATCGGCCCGTTGATCAGGCTGCGGATGCCGGCCTGCTCGAGCACCGGCGTGCGCTTCTGGGCGAGCTCGGCGAGCTGGGCGAAGCGGTCGAAGTTCGGGTCGAACAGCTTGCGCTGGAACGGGTCGGGGATCCGCTCGTCGACACCGAACGCGATCGTGTCGGGCTCGTAGCCGCCGACGAGGAGGCCAGGGCCGTCGGGCTTGTAGTACACGAGGTGGTCGGGGTCGCGCATCGTCGGCATCTTCCCGAGCTCGACCGGCGTGTAACCCTCGATCGGACCACTCAGCAGGTACTGGTGCTCGACCGCCACGGCGGGCACACGTGCGCCGACGAGCTTGCCGACCTCCATGCCCCACATGCCGGCCGCGTTCACGACCATCTCGCACTCGATCGAGGTCTCGGTTCCGTCCGTGCCGATGGTGTGCACCGTGGTGCAGCGACGGCCGTCGACATCGATCTTCACGACCTTGGTCTGCTCGCAGATGGTGGCGCCCCGCATGCGAGCCCCGCGTGCGATGGCCTGGGTGACGCTGGCCGGATCGATGTAGCCATCGGTGGGCAGGAAGGCGGCGGCGAGCACGTCGGTGGTGCTCATCAGCGGGAAGAGCTCCTGCGCCTTCTGCGGCGAGATGACCTCCATCGGCAGGCCGAAGCTCTTGGCCATCGTGGTGAGCCGCTTCAGCTCCATCACGCGCTCGGGCGAGCAGGCGAGCCGCAGTGAGCCGGTCTCGTGCCAGTCGACGGCCTGACCGGTCTCGGCCTCGAGCCCGCGGTACATCTCGACCGACTGCTCGAGCATGCGGGTGGTGTTGCGGCTCGAGCGCAGTTGGCCGACGAGGCCCGCCGCGTGCCACGTGGCGCCATCGGTGAGCTGGTGCTGTTCGACCAGCACGACGTCGGTCTCGCCCATCTTGGTCAGCCAATAGGCGATCGAGCAGCCGAGGATGCCGCCGCCGATGATGACGATGCGGGCGCGTTCGGGAACCGGGTTCGTGGTCATGGGGATCAGGCCTTCACTCGGGCGTTGGTCGGGTCGTACAGGGGCTTCAGCGTCACCTCGGCGGGCACTCGCTCGGTGGCGACCTCGAGCTCGTAGGTGCCGCTGGTGACCCACTGGCCGAACTCGCCGACGGGTGCGGGCTGTTGTGGGCGGCGGACGTAGCCGAGGCCGATCGAGCGGTCGACCGTGTAGCCGAAGCCGGCGCTGCTCAACCAGCCGACCCGCACGCCGTCGCGGAAGATGGTCTCGCGGCCGAGCAGGACGATCGACGGGTCGACGGTGAACGTGGCGAGCAGCTTGCCGATGCCGCGCTCACGTTGGTCGACGATCGCCTCGCGACCGAGGAAGTCGATGTCCGACTTCGTCTTCACCGCCCAACCGAGCCCGGCCTCGAGCGGGGTGTGGTCGGGACCGATGTCGCTGCCCCAGGCGCGGTAGCCCTTCTCCAGGCGGGTGCTCTCGATGGCGCGGTAGCCGGCGTTCACGAGACCGTGTTCGGCACCTGCCGCCATCAGCGTGTCGTACACGCGAGTGGCGTATTCGACGGGCAGGTGCAGCTCCCAGCCGAGCTCGCCCATGTAGGTCACCCGCAACGCGCGCACCGGGCAACCCGCGATGCCGACGGTCTGCATGGTGCCGAAGGGGAACGCGTCGTTGTCGAGCGAGGCGCTCGTGACCGCACTCAGGATCGTGCGGCTGTTCGGGCCCATCAGCGTGAGCACCGACCAGGCCGACGTGACATCGAACAACTGAGCGTTCGCACCGGACGGGATGTTGCGGCGGATCCAGTCGAAGTCGTGCGTCGCGTAGCCCGTGCCGGTGACGATGTAGAACTCGTCGTCAGCGATGCGGCACACGGTGAGGTCGGCCTGGATGCCACCCTTCGCATCGAGCATCTGGGTGTAGGTGAGCGAGCCGACCGGCTTGTGCACGTCGTTGGCGCAGATCCAGTCGAGCGCGGCCAGCGCATCGGGCCCCTTCAGCGCGTACTTGGCGAAGCTGGTCTGATCGACCAACACCGCCGCCTCACGGCACGCCCGGTGCTCGCGTCCGACGGCGGCGAACCAGTTCTGGCGTTCGTAGGTGTAGACGTCCTCCGGCGTCTCACCGAGGGACGAATCGGCGAACCAGTTCGGTCGTTCCCAGCCGAGCTTCTCGCCGAAGCACGCTCCCTGCGCGAGCAGCTTCGGGTACAGCGGCGAGGTGCGCGCCGGGCGGCCGCTGTGGTGCTCCTCGAACGGCCAGGCCATCGTGTAGTGCTTGCCGTACGCCTCGAGCGTGCGGGTGCGCACCCAGTCGGTGTCCTGGTGCGGCCGGCCGAAGCGACGGATGTCGACCACCCACAGGTCGTACGGCGCCCTGCCCTCGTGCACCCACTCGGCGAGCGCCATGCCGGCACCACCGCCGGCGGCGATGCCGAACGCGTTGAAGCCGGCACCGACGAAGAAGTTCGCGAGCTCGGGTGCCTCGCCGAGGATGAAGTTGCCGTCGGGCGTGAAGCTCTCCGGGCCGTTGATGAGCGTGCGGATGCCGGTGTTGGCGAGTTCGGGCACGCGGCCGATGGCGAGCTCCATCGTGGGGGCGAAGTGATCCCAGTTGCTGTCGAGCAGCTGGAACTGGAACGGTCGGGGGATCCCCTTCACGGCCCACGGGATCGGGTTCGGCTCGTAGCCGCCCATCACCAGACCGCCGACCTCCTCCTTGTAGTAGGTGAGCCGGTCGGGGTCTCGCAGCGTGGGCAGGTTGCGGGGCACCTCGGGGGAGAACTGCTCGGTGATCACGTACTGGTGCTCCACCGGCACGAGCGGCACATTGACGCCGACGGTGGCGGCGATGGCCCGGGTCCACTGGCCGCCGCAGACGACGACCTTCTCGCAGGCGATGGTGCCCCGGTTGGTGACGACGGCCTTGATGACGCCGTCGACCACGTCGATCCGCTCGACCTCGGTCTCCTCGGCGATCGTGACCCCCTGCATCCGGGCGCCCTTGGCAAGCGCCATCGTGATGTCGCTCGGGTTGGCCTGGCCGTCGGTGGGCAGGAACGCGGCGCCCACCACGTCGTGCACCTCCATCAGCGGCCACAGGTCCTGGGCTTCCTTCGCCGAGAGCAGGTGCATCTCGAGTCCGAAGCTCGTGGCCGTGGTGGCCTGACGCTTCACCTCGGTCCAGCGCTCCTGATTGCAGGCGAGGCGCAGGCCGCCGTTCATCTTCCAGCCCGTGGCCTGACCGGTCTCGGCCTCGAGCGTCTTGTAGAGCTCGACCGAGCTGCCGAGCAGCTGCGTGATGTTGGCGCTCGTGCGGAGCTGGCCGACCAGCCCTGCCGCGTGGAAGGTGGAGCCCGAGGTGAGCATGTGCTTCTCGACGAGCACCGTGTCGGTGTAGCCGAGCTTGCCGAGGTGATAGGCGGTGGAGCATCCGACGATGCCACCCCCGATGACGACCACTCGTGCCTGCGTGGGCAGCTCTGCCATGCGCGTCTCCTTCGCTCGTCGGCGCTCGCCGGCGACGTTAGTTCGCGCACCCGGGCGAAAACGACAGATCTGGCGCTTCGTGTTGATTTGGTGGAGGATGGCGTGATGGGCCGGTACGAGCACGAGGTGATGAACGCCGTCGGTCTGCGCGGCACCGTCTCGGTCCGCGAGCTGGCCTCGTTGCTCGACGTGAGCGACCAGACGATCCGTCGCATCGTGAAGCCGATGGTCGAGCGCGGCGAGGTGCACAAGGTGCACGGTGCGATCACCGCCGTCACCATGTCGTCGGGATCAGGCGACGCGCCGTTCCTCACCCGCATGAACGAGGCCCGCGAGGCGAAGGTGGCGATCGCCGCCGAGGTGGCCAAGCTCGTGCTCGACGGCGACAGCGTCGTACTCGACACCGGTTCCACCACCGGCTACATCGCCCAGGCGTTGCGGGGCCACCACGGGCTCACCGTCGTCACCAACTCGTCGTTCGTCGCCACCACACTCGCGACGATCCCGGGCAACCGGGTGCACATGGCGGGTGTGGAACTGCGCAACCACGACGGCGCCGCATTCGACGCGTTCGCCTTCCAGGTGGTGCGGTCGATGAAGGTGCGTGTCGCGATCCTGTCGGCATCGGCGATCGATCCCGTCCGCGGCCCGATGGTGCACGAGCACGCCGAGGCCGAGATGTCGGCGGCGATGGCCGGGATCGCCGACCTGCGGATCATCGCCGTCGACGCCACCAAGTTCGGCCGCAGCGCCCTCGTCGCCCTGCCTCCGCTGCGCAGCGGCGACGTGGTCGTCACCGACCGCCGCCCACCCGCCCCGATCACCACAGCCCTCCGCCCCGCCACCATCCTCACCCCCTCGTGAAGGTTCCGTGAGCCAAACGCCGCGTCACGCGGCGTCTCGCTCACGAACACTCAGGGTCCGTGAGCAAAGCGCCGCGTGAGACGGCGTTTCGCTCACGCAACTCTGTTGACGGCTCGGAGCCGTCGGTAGGTCGCAACCAATTCGGCGACGACGGCGGCCAGTCCCGTGTCGACCTCAGAATCGGTCACCCGATCGACGAGCCATCCGATCTCACGAATTCGCCGGTCCCTGGCCTTGTCCTGCTGTGCCGAGGTGCGACCGCCGTGCCACGTCACGTGGTCGACCTCGATCGCCCAGCAGAGTTCCGGGATCGCGATGTCTGGGTGGATGACAGCTCCATCGGCGAGTCGCAGGTCGTGCTGGCGGACCATCCCTCGGACACCAGCGCGACGCAGTGCATCGAACAGCCGCACCTCCAGATGCGAATCGGCAGGTTTCATCCACATCGGTCGGCTCTGGATCACCCGGGCGAATCGCTTCGAGCCGGGCCGAGCATGGTGGTAGAGGCGGAGACAGACCTGATGGAGTTCGAGCATCGTGACGAGGCGCTGATCGAGGAGCTGTTCGATCACCGACTCGAGATCGAGGTCGTTCATCACTGCGCCGAGGTCGAACGCCAAGCGGGATGGCGAGACCAGACGGATGCCGTCCGGCCTGGTCTCGACGTCATCATCGTCGAGCACGTTGCACCGGCGAAGTCTGATGCCCGGCCCGGTGAGCGTGTTCGCGAAGTGCGGCACCCTGACATCGATCACGGTGATCACCCCCATCCGACGAAGTCCCCGGAGACGACCCGCTGCGCGACCGGTGATCACGGCCCTTGGTTCGGCGAGACAGATCGCTCGGCACCGTCCTTCGAGCGTCTCGGGTGTCGAAGCGAGTCGATAGACGCCATCGAAGATGCGGATCAGGACCCGCTCGGACACCATCCGCTGTCGCTGCTCGACGGTGACGCCGAGTGATCTCAGCTCGGCATCGGACACGACACCGTGCCGATCGTGGACGTGATCGGCAAGAGCCGAGTTGAACGCCGCCATCTGTCAGTTCCCCTGTCGCTCGATGAACACTGCGCGGGGAACGCTCGGCGGAAGCTATCGACACCAGTCGAGGCGCCCACCACAGAGACGCATCCGTGAGCGATGCGCCGCGTGTCGCGGCGTTTGGCTCACGGATGTCGCTTGCCCGTGAGCGAGATGCCGTGTGTGGCGGCGTTTGGCTCACGGAACGTTCTCTCGGGTAAACGGAACACCTGTTCAGGGTGTGTGGGCGGGGTCTATGCTCCCCGCGCATGGGGACCTGTGGGGGGCGAGCGTGACGGATCCGATGATCGAGGTACGTGGCCTGTGGAAGGTGTACGGGCACCGGGCGGAACGCATCGTCGGGTCACCCGAGGCCGATCTGCCCCGCAACGAGCTCGAGGCCCGCACCGGCTGCGTGGTCGCGATGCGCGAGGTCGACCTCGACGTCGCCCAGGGCGAGGTGTTCGTCGTCATGGGTCTCTCCGGCAGCGGCAAGAGCACCTTGGTGCGCTGCCTCACCCGACTGATCGAGCCCACCGCCGGCACGGTCCGCATCGGCGGCGTCGACGTCACCAAGGCCGACGACCAGCAGCTGCTCGACGTGCGGCGCCACAAGGTCTCGATGGTGTTCCAGCACTTCGGTCTGCTCCCGCACCGCAGCCTCGTCGACAACGTCGCGTTCGGGCTCGAGTTGCAGGGTGCCGACAAGGGGCAGCGGCGCGAACTCGCTGCGAACACACTCGAGCTCGTCGGCCTGCGCGGCATGGGTTCGTACAAGCCGCACCAGCTCAGTGGCGGCCAGCAGCAGCGCGTCGGCCTCGCCCGCGCGCTCGCCACCAACCCCGACATCCTGCTGTTCGACGAGCCGTTCTCGGCGCTCGACCCGCTCATCCGCCGCGAGATGCAGGACGAGGTCATCCGCCTGCGCAGCGAGGTGCGCAAGACCATGGTGTTCATCACCCACGACCTGTCAGAGGCGCTGCGCCTCGGCGATCGCATCGCGATCATGCGCGACGGCCGGTTCGTGCAGGTCGGCACTCCGGCCGAGGTGGTGATGAACCCCGCCGACGACTATGTGCGCAACTTCGTCCGCGACGTCCCCCGGTCGCACGTGGTGCCGGTCGACGCGATCATGGACCCGCTCGGCGACGGCCCGTTCGGCGGCGACATCTCCGGTGACACGAAGGTGCGCGACGTCGTCGGTCGTGTCGCGACCACCGAGCTCCCGCTGCGCGTGATCGACGGCGCGGGCACCCCGATCGGCTCGATCGACCGCATGGGCGTGCTGTCGGTCATCGCCAACGAGGACCTCTGACCGATGGCGCTCGCCACCGCCTCTGGCCCCTCGAACGCGACCGCCCCGACCTTCGGCGTCGCGGGCACCCGTCGTTGGATCCTGCCCGTCGCCACGTTCGGACTGCTCGCGATCATCGCGATCGCCGTGAACCCGAACGTGCCGTCGTGGATGGACATCGGCCTGCAGAAGTGGGTCCGCGACCGGTACATGTGGACCGTCCAGAACAGCAACAGCTCGTGGATCTTCACCGGCGTGTTCAACCCGCTGTCCGACGCGATCAACTGGCTGGTCGAGTCCGTCCAGTGGATCCTGCGCACCCTGCGCTGGCCCGGCGTTCTCGCACTCTTCGCCGCGATCGGGTGGATGACCGCCGGCATGCGTGCGGCCGTCTCGGGCGGCCTCGCGATGGCCGGCATCGCCGTGCTCGACGTGTGGGAACCGGCGATGGTGACCCTGTCGATCATGGTCACGGCCGTCGGGATCGCCCTGGTGATCGGCATCCCGGTCGGCATCTGGACGTCGCGTTCGGACCGGGCGGAGCGAATCGTTCGAGGTTTCCTCGACACGGCCCAGGTGATGCCGGCGTTCGTCTACCTCATCCCTGTCACGATCTTCTTCGGCATCAAGTACCCACCGGCGGTCATCGCGACCGTCATCTACGCGGTGCCGCCGGCGGTGCGCCTCACGAGCCTCGGCCTGCGCAGCGTGCCGACGGTGATGAACGAGGTGGGGGAGTCCTTCGGTTGCACGTCGTGGCAGCAACTGTTGAAGGTGCAGCTGCCGATGGCACGCAAGACGATCCTCCTCGGTCTGAACCAGGTGATCATGATGGCGTTCGGCATCGTGGTGATCGCGTCGCTGCTCGGCGCCGACGACCTGGGCAACCTCGTGTTGAAGGGCCTGCAGAAGAACGACGTGGGCGCAGCGTTCGTCCCCGGCCTCGGCATCGTCCTGCTCGCGGTCGCACTCGACCGCATCTCGACGGGCGAACGGTCCACGTCGACGCGCCCGCCGCTCATCAAGCTCCCGACGGTCGAGCGTCGCACCGGCACGCTGATCGCGCTCGGATCGGTCGTCGTCGCCGCGGCCGTCGCGAAGCTCGCCGACATCACCGCCATCCCCGACGCGCTCGCCGTCGACATCAGCGGCACGATCAACGACGCGGTCGGCTGGGTGCAGGACAACCTCCGCAAGGGTGTCCCGATCATCGGTGGCACGCAGGCGATCAACGACTTCCTCGTCACCGACGTGCTCGAACCGCTCCGCAAGTTCCTCGTGTGGCTGCCGTGGTTGCTCGTGGTCGTGGTCGTCGCCGGCATCGCCTACCTGAGCAAGGGCTGGCGCCTGGCGGTCGGCTGCTCGATCTGCCTGCTGCTGATCGGCACGATGGGCGACATCCCGGGTGGCGCCGATGGCCGCACCCACCTGTGGGACCTCTCGATGGACACGCTGAGCCAGGTCCTCGTCGCGATCGTCATCAGCGTCGCGATCGCACTCCCGCTCGGTGTCTGGGCCGGCAGGTCCGATCGTGCCCAGCAGGTCATGCGCCCGTTCCTCGACACGGCGCAGGTCATGCCGCAGTTCGTCTACCTAATCCCCGTGCTGTTCCTGTTCGGCGTCGGCCGCGGCGCCGGTGTCGTCGCCTCGGTGATCTACGCGATCCCGCCGTGCATCCGCCTGACCGGCCTCGGCCTGCGCGAGGTGCCGTACACGCCTCGCGAGGCGGCCATCAGCTTCGGTGCCACCAAGCGCCAGGAGCTCGTGAAGGTGCAGCTGCCCCTCGCGTTCCGGTCGATCATGCTCGGCATCAACCAGACGATCCTGATGGTGCTCGCCACCGTCATCATCGCCGCCCTCGTCGGCGCCGGCGCACTCGGCCTCGTCGCCTACGAAGGGTTCACCAAGCCGATCCAGAAGATCGGCCAGAGCGCGGCAGCGGGCCTGAGTATCGTCTTCCTCGCGATCGTCCTCGACCGCATCACCCAGGCCTGGGGCACCAGCCCCGAACAGCAGCGACGGTCGTGAACGCCGTCGTCGCACCCGCGCCGAACGGCGCACACAGCATCAAGCAGCCAGCCCTTCTCCCAGGGACCCACTGGCCGAACCAAGGGGGGAACCCGACCACATGAAGACACATCGACGCAGCGTCAAGCTGCTCGCCGCGAGCCTCGCCCTCACCGGCCTGCTCGTGGCCTGCGGCAGCGACGACGAGGAGACCACCGACGCCCCTGCGGGCACCGAGGCGCCCGGCGCCACGGAGGCCCCGGCCGAGGGCGGCGACACGCCCGCCACCGGCGAGGGCATCGTCCTCGCGGTCAACCCGTGGACCGGCTCGGCCGTGAACGCGAACGTCGCCAAGGTGGTGCTCGAGTCGCTCGGCACGCCGGTCGAACTGCTCGACATCGACGAGAACGCCACCTGGGTCGGCATGGACGACGGCAGCATCGACGCCGTGCTCGAGGTGTGGCCGTCGGGTCACGCCGCCGACTACGAGACCTACATCACGGGCAAGCAGTCCGTCGTCGATCTCGGTCTCCTCGGCCCGAGCGCGAAGATCGGCTGGTACGTCCCGACGTTCGTCATCGAGGAGCACCCCGAGCTCGCCACGTGGGAGGGCTTCCAGGATCCCGAGCTGGCCAAGCTGTTCAGCACCGCCGAGTCCGGCGACGACCTCGGCCAGTTCCTCATGGGCGACCCGAGCTACGTCACCTTCGACGAGCAGATCATCGCCAACCTCGAACTGCCGCTGAAGTACGTGGTCGCCGGCTCCGAGGCGGGTCTGATCACCTCGATCCAGCAGTCGATCGACGAGAAGACCCCGCTGCTCCTGCAGTTCTGGCAGCCCCACTGGCTCCAGTCGAAGGTCGATCTCACCGAGGTGAAGCTGCCCGAGGTGACCGAGGAATGCCTCGCGTCGGCGGCTGCCGGCGATGGCCTCTACGCCTGTGACTACGCGGTCGACGAGCTGTACAAGGCGGCCTCCGCCGGCCTCGAGGCCAAGAACGCGACCGCGTTCAAGGTCCTCAAGAACCTCCAGCTCACCACCGATCAGCAGAACGAGATCGCGGCCATGATCGACAGCGACGGCATGGCGCCGGGCGAGGCAGCTGCGGCCTGGGTCGCCGCCAACGCCGACGTCGTCGCCGCCTGGTCGGCCTGATCCACCAACACCAGGTGAGCCGCCCGCCGATCGCGGACGGCGCACCCGCAATCCAGACGAATCACCACACACGTTGCGGATGGTGGCCACCGGTCCTCGGGCCGGCGGCCACCGCCGCGTCAGGAGCACCACCATGTCCACCACCAGCACCCCCGTCAGCGTCGGCTACGTCGGCCTCGGCAACCTCGGCATGCACCTCGCGGCCAGCCTGGTCCGAGCGGGTCACCACGTCACCGTCACCGACCTCGACCGCAGCCGCGCCGCGGGCCTCGAGGCGGCCGGCGCCACCTGGGCCGACACCGCAGCGGAGGTCGGCGCCGTGTCCGACGTCGTCTTCACCTGCCTGCCGTCGCCGGCCGCGGTGAACGCCGTCGTCACCGGCCCGGGCGGCCTGCTCGAGGCGATGCGCCCGGGCAGCACCTGGATCGACAACAGCACGACCGATCGCGACGAGACGGCCCGCCTCGCGGCCATCGCCGCCGAGCACGGCGTGCGCATCCTCGAGGCCCCCGTCACCGGTGGCGTGCACAAGGCAGCTGCCGGCGACATCACGGTGCTCGTCGGCGGCGACGAAGCCCTCCACGACGAGCACCTCGACCTGCTGAACGCGATCGGTAGCCCGGTGCTGTACATGGGCCCGCTCGGCAGCGCTGCGGTGATCAAGGTGATCACGAACATGCTCGCGTTCATCCACCTCGTCGCAGCCGGTGAGGCGCTCATGCTCGCCAAGCGCGGCGGCCTCGACCTCACGAAGTCGTTCGAGGCCATCCTGAACAGCTCCGGCAACAGCTTCGTGCACGAGACCGAGAGCCAGGTCATCCTCAACGGCAGCTACAACATCAACTTCACGATGGACCTCGCGTGCAAGGACCTCGGCTTCGCCACCGACTTCGGTCGCGAGTTCGGGGTGCCGCTCGAGTTGGCCGGCCTGGTCGAGCAGACGTTCATCCGGGCCCGGTCGCAGTACGGCGGCGGCGCCTGGTCGTCGCAGGTCGTGAAGCTCCTCGAGGACGCGCTGGGCACCGACCTGCGCGCACCCGGCTTCCCCGACGAACTGCAGTGATCGATCACCCGGTGACCGATCCGATGGCGACTGATCGCGAGCTGCGGATCCGCCGCGAGCTCGCGGCGACGTTCCGTTGGACGGCGCGCCTCGGCTGGCACGAGGCGGTCGCCAACCACTTCAGCGCGATGGTCGACGACCACCGGTTCCTGCTGAATCCGGTCGGCCGTCACTTCGCACGGATGACCGCCGGCGACCTCCTGCTGCTCGACACCGCCGACGCGGGCAGCGGCGAGGTGGCCGACGGAGCCGACATCACCGCGTGGTACCTGCACGCGCATGTGCACGCCCACGTCCCGAGGGCGAAGGTGATCCTGCACACCCACATGCCCTACGCCACCACGCTCGCGTGCCTCGACGGCTACGAGTTCCAGATGCTCGACCAGAACGCCTGCCGCTTCTTCGGTCGTGTCGCGTACGACCGCGACTACGGCGGCATGTTCATGGACGACAGCGAGGGCGACCGCGTGGCCCGCCTGCTCGGCGCCGACAACAGCGTGCTGCTGCTCGGCAACCACGGGGTGATGGTCGTCGGCGAGACCGTGGCCGACGCCTGGGACGAGCTGTACTACTTCGAGCGGGCGTGCCAGCTGCAGGTGCTCGCGCTGTCGACCGGCCGGCCCCTGGCCGTGCTCGGCGACGACGTCGCCGCGGTGACGGCGAAGCAGTGGCACGACTATCCGCACGCAGCAGCGCAGGCGCACCTCGACGAATCGATGGCGATCCTCGACGCCGACGATCCGGGGTACGCCGACCTGGGTGCCCGACGGTGACAGCGACCGTGCGGCCGGCGGCGCCGGCCTGCGGTGCGGAGATCGACGGGCTCGACCTGAGCGATCCCACGCCGGCGGCGATCGACCTCGTGCGCACCGCCCTCGCCGACCACGGCGTCGTGTTCGTCCGCGGCCAACACCTCGATCCGGCGCAGCAGGTGCGGCTCACCGCCATGTTCGGCGAGGTGTTGCGTGTGCCGTACATCGCGGCGCTCGACGGACACCCCGACGTGATCGCCGTGCTGAAGGAGGCCGACGAGCAACGCATCTCCACGTTCGGCGGCACCTGGCACTCCGACTTCTCGTTCCTCGACGAACCCCCGAGCCTCACGCTCCTCTACGCGATCGATGTACCCGCCGCTGGCGGCGACACGCTGTGGTCGAGCCAGGTCGCCGCCCACGACGTGCTCTCGGACGCCATGCAACGACTGCTCGCGCCGCTCAGGGCGGTGCAGACCGGCTGGCCGCACGGCACCAGCGGACCGGGCCAGGGCGCTGCCGTCAGCCGTTCGGTCGTGATGACCCGCAACGACCCGTCGGCCGACCGCGAGGTGCTGCACCCGGTGGTGCGCGTCCATCCGGTGACCGGCCGATCGGCGCTGTTCGTCAACCCCGTCTACACCCAACGATTCGAGGGGATGACGGTGGAGGAGTCGCGTCCGCTGCTGCAGTTCCTGTTCGACCACGCGGTGCGACCGGAGTTCACCTGCCGGCTTCGATGGACACCGGGCACGCTGGCGATCTGGGACAACCGGTGTCTGCTGCACCTGGCGATCAACGACTACGACGGCTCGCGTCGCCTGCTGCACCGAACGACGACGGCGGGGGAGCGGCCGGTCGCTCCCACATGATCAGGCCCGGGTGATCAGCCCAGCGTGAGCACGATCTTGCCCACGTGCGACTTCGCGAGGAAGTGCTCCTGGGCCTCGACGATCCGCTCGAGCGGGAACGTCGCCGCGACCACCGGACGCACCTCGCCGCGTTCGATGCGACGCACCAACTGTGCGAACACGCCGCGGCCGAGCACGGTGCAGCCGAGCAGCGTGAGGTCCTTGAGGTACAGGGTCCGCAGGTCGAGCGACACCACCGGCCCACCGATGGCACCCGATACCGCATATCGGCCGTGCGGGCGCAGCACCTCGAGCAGCCGACCCCATCCGTCGCCACCGACAACGTCGATCACCACGTCGACCGCACCGACGCCCAACCGTTCGACGAGGTCGGCATCGCGCTCGACGACCTCGCTGGCTCCCATCTCGAGCAACTCCGCGTGCTTGGCCGCTCCGGCGACGGCGACGACGTGGGCGCCACGAACGGCGGCCAACTGCACGGCCGCCGAACCGACGCCGCCAGACGCTCCGGTGACGAGCACACGATCGCCGGCGCCGACCGTCGAACGGGTGAGCAGGTTCTCCGCGGTCGACCACGAGCACGGGAACGACGCCAGCTCCACATCGGTGAACGCACTGTCGATCCGGTGCGCTGCGGTCGACGGGACGGCGACGTACTCGGCGAAGGCCCCGTCGACCTCGGAACCGAGGAAGACCACGCCGTCGACCGCACCCGACGGATCGGGCCAGCACGTCTCGACGAGCACCCGCTCTCCGATCCGGGCGGCCGACACCTCGTCACCCCCGGCGACGACGGTGCCGCAGCAGTCGATCCCCTGGATGCGCGGGAACACGAACGACCCGGTCCACCCGCCACCGCTGTACCAGCCGACCCGGGTGTTCACGTCGGTGTTGTTCACCCCTGCCGCGCCCACACGCAACAGCACCTCTCCCGGCCCGGGTGCGGGGACGGCGACGTCGTCGCGCACGGCCAACCGCTCGTACCCGCCGTGGCCGGTGAGCAGCACCGCACGCATGCGTGTGGGCAGGGGAGCGTCCGCGATCACGCTGGTCGTCCCCCGTGGGCGATCATTCGCCTGCGGGCTCCGCGGGGCGGTGCCGGTAGTACTCGGTGTACTCGGGAGCGAGCGGCGTGTTGCCCATGATCAGATCGGCTGCCTTCTCCGCCATCATCATCACCGGTGCGTAGATGTTGCCGTTGGTGACGTAGCGCATCGCCGACGCGTCGCACACGCGGAGTCCGTCGACGCCCCACACCTTCATCGTGAGCGGGTCGACGACGCTCGAGTCGTCCTCGGCGCCCATGCGACAGGTGCAGCTCGGGTGCAGGGCGGTCTCGCCGTCCTTGCGCACCCATTCGAGGATCTCCTCATCGGTCTCGACGGAGGGGCCCGGCGAGATCTCGCCACCGTTGAACGGGTCCATCGCCGATTGGCCGAGAATCGTGCGGGCGAGACGCACGGCCTCCACCCACTCGCGTCGGTCCTCGGGTGTCGACATGTAGTTGAACCGCAGCGCCGGCTTCGCCTTCGGGTCGCGGGAGGTGATCGTCACCGAACCCTCCGAGTTCGAGTACATCGGACCGATGTGCACCTGGTAGCCGTGGTCGACGCCGGAGTCGGTGCCGTCGTAGCGCACAGCGATCGGCAGGAAGTGGAACATCAGGTTCGGCCAGCCGACGTCGTCGTTGCTGCGGGCGAAGCCGCCCGACTCGAAGTGGTTGCTCGCACCGGGGCCCTTGCGGCGGAACAGCCAGTCGGCGCCGATGAACGGCCGGCGCCAGAACTGCAGCGACGGCTGCATCGACACCGGCTGGGTGCACTTGTACTGCACGTACACCTCGAGGTGGTCCTGCATGTGCTGGCCGACGGCGGGCAGGTCGTGGACCACCGGGATGCCGAGCGAACCCAGCAACGACGCATCACCGATGCCGCTCAGCTGCAGCAGCTGCGGCGTGTTGAACGCTCCGCCGCACAGCACGACCTCACGGGCGTGCACGGTGTGCGTGCGCTC
Organism: Actinomycetota bacterium; assembly: GCA_026393475.1. Taxonomy (GTDB): domain Bacteria; phylum Actinomycetota; class Acidimicrobiia; order Acidimicrobiales; family Ilumatobacteraceae; genus VFMC01. Next base: position 5,637 of record JAPLAA010000119.1, on the reverse strand, counting down.
GCGGCCGACGAGGTCGTGCACCGTGTACTCGACACCGGTGGCACGGTTGCCGTCGAAGAGCACCTTGTTCACCATCGCCCGGGTGGTGATCGTGAGGTTCGGCCGCTGCTTGATCGGCCACAGGTACGCCTTCGACGCCGAGAGCCGGCGTCCCTTGCGGACGTTGCGGTCGAAGCGGGCGAAGCCCTCCTGCCGATAGCCGTTCACGTCGGAGGTGCGCGGGAAGCCGGCCTGCTCGGTCGCCGTGAGGAAGGCATCGATCAGCGGGTTCTGCGACGGCCCGCGTTCGAGCTCGAGCGGACCGCTGCCGCCGCGGAAGTCGTCGGCGCCGGCGAGGCATGTCTCCATCTTCTTGAAATACGGCAAGCAGTGGGCGTAGTCCCACGTGTCCATGCCTTTGTCGGCCGCCCAGCGCTCGTAGTCCATCGGGTTCCCGCGCTGGAAGATCTGCCCGTTGATCGAACTCGACCCACCCAGCACCTTGCCGCGAGCGTGGTACACCTTGCGGCCGTTCATGAACGGCTCGGGTTCGCTCTCGTACTTCCAGTCGTAGAACCGACTGCCGATCGGGAACATCAGCGCCGCCGGCATGTGGATGAAGACGTCCCACTTGTAGTCGGGACGACCGGCCTCGAGCACCAGCACCTTGTTGCCGGGGTCGGCACTCAACCGGTTGGCGAGCGCGGAACCGGCGGAACCACCGCCGACGATGACGTAGTCGTAACGATCGGACATTCGGGAGATCCTCGGGCTGGTGGCGGGCTGGTGGCGGGCTGGTGGCGGGCTGGTGGCGGACGGAGACGGGCTGGCGATGGACGGGAACGGGGCCGGTGGTGCGACGATCAGTCGACGCGGATGCGGGCCGCCATGTCGACGACGAGCGCACCGAGCTCGGCCGGATCCAGCTCGGTGTTGAAACGATACGTGGGCCCGTACACGTGGAGCGCGCCCACCACACGACCTGCGCTGTCGACGATGGCCGCGGCCACCGAACTGAGCCCCTCGGCGAACTCGTCGACCGCGAGTGCGAACCCGTTTGCCCGCACCTCGCCGAGACGGCGGCGCACGGTGGCGACGTCGACGAGGGTGTGGTCGGTGAACGTCGCCAGGGGAGCGGCGAGGTAGGCGTCGAGTTCGCTCCGGGACATCGCCGCGAGCACCACCTGCCCGCTGGGCACGGCGTGCATCGGGATGCGGGTGCCGGTCCAGTCGCGCACCTGCAGTTCCGTGTCGGGGTTCACCTGGTCGAGGTAGAGCATGTCGGCGCCGTCGCGCACGCTCACGCCGGCTGCCTCGCCGGTGAGCCGCGACAGTTCGAGCAGTTGCGGCCGGGCGGCGGCCACGAGGGTGCGGCCCGGGCGAGCCGCGGCGGCGATCTCGGCCATGCCGGCACCGATGCGGTAGTCGCCACCGACGGACACCTGCTCGACCACACCCAACTCTTCGAGCGTGGACAGCAGCCGCGAGACCGTGCTCTTCGGCAGGCTGACGCGATCGGCGATCTCGGTGACACCGGCGGCGCCGGGGATGAGGGCCCGCAGCACGGAGAACGCTCGGTCGATCGACTGCACCGTCGACATCAGCACCCTCCCGGTCGGACCACGTGTTCCATCATACGGCATCGTTCCGCCCTGTGGAACCGAGGCGGAACGAGCCGGCGTCCGGCCGGTGATCAGGTCGGTGATCAGGCCGGCGTCAGGCCGGGAAGGCGCCCTGCATCCGTGCGGCCGCGAGGGTGTTCTCCATCAGGCACGCGATCGTCATCGGCCCCGTGCCACCCGGCATCGGCGTGATCCACCCGGCGATCTCCTTCACCGCGTCGAAGTCGACGTCGCCGACGAGGCCGGCCTCGGTGCGGCTGATGCCGACGTCGATGACCGCGGCGCCCGGCTTCACGTGCTCGGCGGTGATCATCCGCGCCTGACCGGCGCAGGCGACGATGATGTCGGCGGCACGGCAGATCTCGATCATGTCGGCGGCCGGGGTGCGCGAGTGGGCGAGCGTCACCGTGGCGTCGCAGCCCTTGCGGCCGAGCAGCAGCACCTGCGGCAGACCGGTGAGGGTCGACCGGCCGACCACGACGGCGCGCTTGCCGACGGTGGGCACCTGGTGGCGCTCGAGCAGGCGCATCACGCCCAGCGGCGTGCAACCGGTGTGGCCCGACTGGCCGCGAACGAGCCGACCCATCGAACGCTCGGTGAGCCCGTCGACGTCCTTCTCGAACGGGATCTGATCGAGCACCTGCTCCATGTCGAGGCCATCGGGCAGCGGGAACTGGCAGAGGATGCCGTGCACCGTCGGGTCGGCGGCGAGCGCAGCAATGGTGTCGTTCACCTGGGCCTGGCTCGCCGTGGCGGGCAGGTCGGTGTGGCGCGACACGATCCCGGCCTCGCCGGCCTTCTTCTGCTTGGAGTTGATGTACGACCGGCTCGGCTTGTCGTCGCCGACGAGCACGGTGGCGAGGCACACGTGGGGGTTCCCCGCCGCGTCGATGGTGGCGCGCACCTCGGCGATGAGCTGCTCGCGCAGGGCGAGCCCGTCCATGATCACCGCGGTCACGACAGACCCACGATCTCGCCGTTGTCGTCGAAGTCGATGATGGATGCAGCAGGAGCGGAGCCGAGACCGGGCATGGTCGTCATGTCACCACAGATCGGGTACACGAACCCGGCACCGACGCTCGCGCGGGCCTCGCGCACGTTCAGGGTGTGGCCCGTGGGGGCGCCCTTCAGGGTCGGATCGCCCGAGATCGACAGGTGGGTCTTGGCGATGCAGACCGGCAGGTTGCCGAAGCCGTTCTTCTCGTACCGGGCCAGCTGGGTGTTGGCCGCCGCGGTGTAGGTGACGTTGGCCGCGCCGTAGATCTTGGTGGCCACCGCCTCGATCTTCTGCTTGAGGGTCATGTCGCTCTCGTAGCAGTACTGGAACGTGCTCGGCTCGTCGCAGGCCTCGACCACGGCCTGGGCCAGATCGGTGGCACCGAGGCCGCCGTCGGAGAAGTGGGTGCACACCGCCACGCGGGCACCGACGCTCTCGGCGATCTCGCGGATCGCCTGGTGCTCGGATGCGAAGTCGCCGGGGAACGCGTTGATCGCGACCACGGGCGACACGCCGTGCACCTTCACGTTCTCGATCTGCTTGATGAGGTTCGCGGCGCCGGCGCGCACGTCGTCGGGGTTCTCCGCGAGGAGTTCGGCGGGCAACGGCTTGCCGGCGACGATCTTGAACTTGCCGCTGTGGGCCTTGAGCGCTCGCACCGTCGCGACGAGCACGGCGGCGTCGGGCACCATGCCGGAGTTGCGGCACTTGATGTTGAAGAACCGCTCGGCGCCCATGTCGGCGCCGAAGCCGGCCTCGGTGATCAGGTAGTCGCCGCCGCGGATGCCGATGAGGTCGCCGACGATCGAGCTGTTGCCGTGGGCGATGTTGCCGAACGGGCCGGCGTGGACGATCACGGGCGTGTTCTCGAGGGTCTGCAGCAGGTTGGGCTTGAGGGCCTCCTTCATGATGACGGCCATCGAGCCGGCACCCTTCAGCTGCTCGGCGGTCACGGGCTCGCCGGCGCCGTTGTAGCCGACGACGATGCGGCCGAGGCGGGCACGCATGTCCTCGAGCGAGGTCGACAGGGCGAGGATCGCCATGACCTCGGACGCGGCGGTGATGTCGAAACCGGTCTGGCGGGGGATGCCGTCCATCTTCGTGCCGAGGCCGACGATGATGTTGCGCAGGGCGCGGTCGTTCACGTCGAGCACGCGGCGCCACGTGATGTTGTGCAGGTCGAGGCCGAGCTCGTTGCCCTGGTGCAGGTGGTTGTCGACCATGGCCGACAGCAGGTTGTGCGCCGCGGTGACGGCGTGGAAGTCGCCGGTGAGGTGCAGGTTGAGCAGCTCCATCGGGATCACCTGGCTGTAGCCGCCGCCGGCCGCACCGCCCTTGATGCCGAAGGTGGGGCCCATGCTGGGCTGACGGAGGCTGATGACGGCCTTCTTGCCGATGTGCTTCATCGCCTGGCCGAGACCGACCGTGGTGGTGGTCTTGCCCTCACCGAGCGGGGTGGGGGTGATGGCCGTGACGACGACGTACTTCGCCTTCGGACGGTCGCTCAGCTCGTCGATCGCCTCGAGGCGGATCTTGGCGAGCTCGTCGCCGTGGGCCTCCAGCAGGTGCGGGCCGATGCCCATCTGTGCGGCGATGTCCGTCAGCGGCGCCAGCTTGCCGGCGCGGGCGATCTCCAGATCGGATGGAAAGGACACGATGACCCCCTGAGAGCGTGCGTTCCCTCCCCATCGAGGGAACAGTCGTACCGAGAATAGCGCACGGTTCCGTCAGGTGGAACCATCCCACGATGTGGAACGACTGCCGCCGGGGTGGACCGGATCCGATCGGCCGTGGCTCAGAACTCGAAGTCCTCGATCTGTCGGTGGACCGCCCGCAGCGAGGACTCGTTCCCCGTGACGGCCAGGAGGAACACCTCGCGGCCGATCTCGAGGGTGTGGGTGCGCGTGACCGCCGTGACGGTGGCCGTGCGCGGCCCGTCCGACAACAGGGCCACGTCACCCACGCCGTCGCCACGCCCGAGCCGCCTGATCGATCGACCGGCGATCGTCACCTCCACCTCACCGCCGGCGATCGCGTGGTAGCACTCGCCCGGATCGCCCTCCCGCATCAACACCGCGTCCGGTTCGAAGGTGCGTTCGATGCTCGACCTCGCGACGGCCTCGAGCGTCACCGGCTGCAGCGGCGCGAACGCCGGCATCGACTTCAGCAACGTGACCGCGACGACCGGCACGTCGGCCGACCGATCGGCCTCCCACACCCGCCCCACGGTGAAGGCGAGCACCACCGCGAGGAAGGCCGCGAACGCGACCAGGCCGGTCGTCGCCCCGGCGGTCGAGACCATGACCTGCGAGTAGATCGTGCCGATCGCCAGCCCGACGCTCGTGAGCACCTCGATGATCGCGAACACCGACGAGAGGTACTGCGGCGGCACCGAACGCTGCAGCAGCATCCGGGCGGTCACGTCGAGCAGGCTCCTGCCGAAGCCCGCCACCGCGAGCGCGACGAGCGCGGCCGGCGCGTCGCTCGCCAGTCCGAGCACCAGGGTCGCGAGGGCCATCGCCGCGACCGAGCCGGCCACCACGGGTGCGAGGCGGCCGCGGCCGGCGAGCAGCGTCGCCCCGAGTCCGCTCGCGACGGCGCCGACGCCGAACGCGATGTTCAACACGCCGGCGCCCGATGAGCCCATGCCGAGCTCCTCGACCGCGAGCACCACGAACATCAGCCCCATCACACCCATCAGGAGGTGCTGGAGACCGAGCACCACCAGCAGCACCATGACGTGGTCGCGGCCGCGCAGCACCTTCACCACGCGCCACAGCGACGGCCTCGGCGCTGCAGGCGCTGCAGCCGGCGCAGCCGGCGCAGCCGGCGCAGGCGGTGCAGGCGGCGCCGTCAGCGGATCGGGCCGTTCGACGACCGTGGGTGTGCCGACCCGGCCGGCGCCGACATGGCGACGGTCGCGGAAGCCGTGGGCGGCGAACGCGCCGGCGAACGCGAAGACCGCACACACGCCGAGGGTCGCTTCGGCGCCGCCGGCGGCGAGGCACGCCGTCGCGAGGATCGGCCCGACGAGCACAC
>JAPLAA010000030.1 GCA_026393475.1 Actinomycetota bacterium | reverse complement strand
CCGGCATCTCACCTCACACGACCCGGCTCTTCGGAACAGTCACTCCCGAACCCGACAACCACGCTAACCGCCTCCGCCCGGGCCAACTTCGACGCGCCCGCGACCGTCCTCGAACACCGCGCTTGACACAAAGAGGATTCGCTCTGGCTCGTCAGCGCAAGGCATCCCGGCGCACAGATCATCTCATCTGCACTGCCCCCAAACGCCGGCTATGGACGGATCTCCATGGCTCCGCTCGACTCGACTTCCTGAAACGCGTACTGGCCCGATCGAAGCATCGCCGATCTTCCAGCCGACGTCGGGCGCACTTCGTGGCGCTGGGCGCTACACATCGCGCCCGACGTGCCTGGGGCAGCGTCGAGTGCCCGGCGACCGCGCGAGCGATGCTCCGGGCGGTGGGTGTCTCGTCCCTGTGCGTACCATCGGGGCGTGGACTCCTTGGACGGCAAGACGGCAGTGGTGACCGGAGCGGGCTCCGGCATGGGACGTGCGTTCGCCGAGCGCTTCGCGAAAGCGGGCATGCGCGTGGTGCTCGCCGACGTGGAGGAGCCGAAGCTCGACGAGGCGGTCGCCGCGATCACGGCCACCGGCGCGAGCGCGATCGGTGTGGTCACCGACGTCACCGACGGCGCGGCGGTCGACCGGCTGCGCGACGCGGCGATCGACGCCTTCGGTCGCGTCCACGTGCTCTGCAACAACGCCGGCGTCGCCGGCTCGGCACCGTCGGGCGGCGCGTGGGTGGCCGAGAACGAGTGGCGCTGGGTGCTCGAGGTGAACCTGTGGGGTGTCGTCCACGGCCATCGCGCGTTCCTGCCCCACCTCGTCGAGCACGGCGACGGCCACATCGTCAACACCGCGTCGATGGCCGGGCACTTCCCGGGCCACTCGGCCTACACCGCCAGCAAGTGGGCGGTCGTCGGCATCACCGAGGGTCTCTTCCACGACCAGCGGCTCCGGGCTGCGGGCGTTGGCGTCTCGTGCCTGTGCCCGGGTTGGGTCGACACGGCGATCGCCGAGTCCGAGCGCAACCGGCCGGAGTGGGCGGCACCGCCGCGCGACGTCGAGCCGAGCGCGATGGAGGAGGCGATGCGCGCCTTCGTGGTGGACCAACTCCGCTCCGGCATGCAGCCGGCAGCGGTCGCCGATCTCGTCCACGACGCGATCCTGTCGGGCACGTTCTGGATCTTCACCGACCGCCAGATGGTGGCGGCGCTCGAGCCGCGCCACCGAGCCGTGCTCGACGGCACGAACCCGCCGACGATGGGTCTCGACGTCTGACCTGCTCGCGCCGGTGACACGTCGACCGCGCGACGTGCCAGACGAGCACGCCTCGCCCGGTTAGCCTCAGCCACCGACACGGGGACGACTGCCGGCGAGCCGGTCGGTCCGACACGATCGGCGCGTCGCAGCGCCGCAGGACGATCCGCCGCGCGGGTCCTCCGGGGTCGATGCGAGGTGCACTGTCGTTGTTGGTCGGTCGCAGGTCGGTCGGGGCTGAAGGGGGATGATTGACGCCGGACACGTTCGTGGAACTCCATGGTGCGACGTGCCTGCACTGCGGTCATCGCACGGCGGCCGAGGTGTGCCCGCGCTGTTCCCACGACACCTCCATGGCGGGCCCCGTGCTCGTCCGCAACGACACCGTTCGCGTCGGCTATCTGGGCCGCGGCGGCACTGCGACGCCCGCCCTCTGGCTGCACGCCCCGCAGACGCCCGTGAAGACGCGTCCGGAGGCGGCAGTGTCCGCCGCGCCCGAGGCCGCGACGGGCGAGATCCTCGCCGACCCCACCAACCCGCACGGGATCGACATCACCGGCCCGAGCGCATCGCTCGCCGCGACTCTCCCCGACGGCTCGCCGATCGACACGATCGTGACGGCGGACGGCCGCACCGTCGATCCGACGGCCGATCCTCCGAAGGATTTCGTCCCCGTCGAGGGTCTCGGCGAGATCCGCTGCGGCGTCGCAGCAGCGCTCGTCGCGTGCGACACCCCGGCGCTGCTGGCCTGGACCGGCGGCGAGATCGAGTCGACGTTGATCGCGCAGCGCCTCGGCGTCGAGCACGCGGTCGATCTGCCCCGTGTCCGCCGCACGGCGTGCGAACTCGCCACGGCCGGACGTCCCGACCTCATCGCCCGGCTCCCGCTCAGCCAAGGCGAGACCTCGTGGTGGACCGCGCTCGGTCACCTCCGCTTGGGCGACCGCGACCGGGCGGCACAGAACTTCGGCGACCTGCCGATCAACGGCTACGCGGTCGTGACGGTGGTGCTCCGCTGGGCGTCGCAGCGATGGGTGGGCGACGCCGCATCCAACGCACGGTTCCTGCTCGGCAAGCGACTGCACGGCTCGGCATCGCAACGGCTCACACAAGTGAGCGTCGCGTGCGGTGTCACACCGCTCGCCCGGTTCCTGCTCGAGCCGTCCGGTCTGCTCCCCGAGAACCTGCGCCGCATCTCCGGTGTGGCGCCGAACGTCGCACGCGCGCTCGCCCTCAGCGGGTCGGTGCTCGACGAGCCGCTCGACGTCGGCCCGAACGTGAGCATCTCGGTGCTCGACGACCTGATCGATCTGCGGACGCCGCTCGATCCCGCGACGATGTCGGACGAGCAACGCCGTCACGTGGTCGCCCGCACTCGCCCCGAGGCGCTGTCCGACGACGACGTCGAGCAGATCGGCCTCACCTTCGAACGCGACCGCCGCCGGCTCGCGGCCGGGCGCTTCGACGAGATCGACGCTGCGTTCTCCGACCCGCACGTGCGCGGCGTCGTCCACCTCGTCGACCACGGCGAGGTGAGCGCCGATCTGCGCGCCGTCGATCCGGAGCGGGCCGATCAGCTGGCCGCGTTCCTCACGACGCCCTCCGCCGCGACGCTCGCCCCGGATCTCGTCGCCGACCCATCGCTGTGGCCGTTGCTCGCGAAGCGGCTCGACCTCGGTCTGTGGAACTGGAAGAACGACCTCGAGCCGGCCACCCAACGGTTCATCGGGTGGTTCGCGCTGCGCACCACCTTCGAGCATCTCGTGGCGGGCGACTGGTCGAACGCCCTCGAGTCAGGCCATCACGCGCACCGCCTCGCGGCCGGCGACGACCAGCGTCGCGACGCGCTCAACCTCGTCGCGTTCGCCCACTGGCAGCGCGGCGACGGCGACGCAGCCCGCGACACGTTGCTCAGCGCCATCGGCGGCACCGACGACGTACCGCTGCGGGTGAACCTCGCGATCGTCGCGTCGAGCCTCGACCCCGAGTCGGCTGCGCTGGAGCTGGCCCGACTCGTGCGCGACTCGGCCTCGGTCGAGTTGCGCTGCGCAGCCGCGATGCGGGCCGTGCACCTGTGGGCGAGCGACGACCTGCCCTGGACCGTGCGCCGCCATCGGCCCGTCCCGGCAGCCCTCGTCGACGCGCTGCGCGAGCTCGTGGTGGCCGACATCGACCTCGGCATCTTCCGCTCGATCCTCGGCCTGCAGTCCAACATCGACCGCGACTGGTTGGCACGACCGGCGCACCTCGGCACGTCGCCGCACCGCTCGTCGCTGGAGGCTCGGGTGTACCAGGCCCGCGCCACCGGGCCGCGCGAATACGTCGACGCCCTCACCTTCGCCCTGCGATCGGGCTCGGTGCCCGACTGGGTGGAGAACGAGCGCGACCGTGCCGTCGAGATCGCCGCACGCCACGTGTTCGACGACGACGGCTCGAGTGCCCTGTTCGCCCTGTTCGCCGTGCAGCGCAAGATGCCGGTCTCGGCCGGCCACCGCGCACTGCTCGCACCCCTGGCGGTGCTCGCGGTCAGCGAACAGACCGAACCCGGCGCCGATCCACCGCCCGACGTGTACCTCCAACTCCTCGCCGAGGCCGACGCCCACTGGGTCGACCTCCGCCCGTCGCCGCACCTGCTGCAGGTGATGGACGCCGCATGGGAACGCTTGGCCACCTGCCATGTCCGGTTCCTCGAACTCGTCATCGAGCGGATGGTGCGCGCGGTCGAGGATCTCGACCGCCGGTTGCGACGCGACCCGCGTCAACGGCGCAACGTCGGCGCGTTGCGCGACTCGCTCGAGCCGATCCTCGACGACGCGATCGCCGCGGACGACGTGCTGAGCGAGTTCCGTCCTCATGTGACGGGCACCCCGATCGCCCGCGAGATCGACGATCTCCTGCGTACGGTGCGCGACATCCGTCGCGCCACGATGAGGATGCTGTGAGCGGCACTGGTGGGATGAACGACGACCGCCGCAACGCCTATGTGCTGCTCGGGCTGCCGTACGGCGCGTCGCTGAGCGAGGCCAAGCGAGCGTTCACTCGTCGGGCGCGCGAGGCGCGCTGGGGCGACCGCACCGACACCGACCTGTCCGACCTCGAGTGGGCGCTGGCGCGGATCGAGCTCGAACAGAGCGAACCAGCCGCCGCGTTCGGCACGTACCGAGTGCCGGCCGATCCCGGAGTGCTGCGCGCGCCGGCCGGCTTCGGCCTGCTCGCGCCGGCCCCGCGCTCGGCGCCGCGGCGCTCGCCGGTCACCCCCGACGAGGAACGCGACGTCGTGTTCGACGCGGCCCGGCTCGACGCGGCCCAACACCTGCTCGACCGCACGTCCGCGGCGGCGGGCCGCAAGCTCGAACGGATCTCCGACGTGCCGCTGCCGATCGTGTCGGTCCCGGTGATGCCCGTGCGCCGACGGGGTTGGGCGCCCGTGATCATGGTCGGCGCCGTCGCGCTCGCGGTCCTCGCTGTCGCCGGGATCAGCGCGCTCACCGGGAGCGACGACGACACCGACGAGGCGCCCGCCACTACGGCGGTCGCCGTGGAGACGTCGGCGGCAGCGACCACCGAACCGGCGACCTCCGCACCGGTCACCACCGCCGCATTCGGCAGCGAACCAGGGCTCGGCGAGCCGATCGAGGTGAGCGGGATCGAGATCACCCCGAGCGACCCGATCGACGGCTTCGGCCACCTGTGCCTCATCTTCACCATCGACGGTGACGTGCCGCTCGGCTTCATCCGCGAGAACGTCACGCTCATCTCCGGCGGTGTCGCGTACGAGCCGGCGCTCGGCGTCAACACCGGACGGGCGCTCGGCACCGACGTGTTCGGTGATCCGGCACCGGCTCAGCGCGAGATCTGCTTCCCGATGCAGGGGTGGCAGGACCAGAACACGGACCTCGTGTACGCCACGCAGGCCGGCAACTACCGCTGGAGCATCGGCACCTGAGCCGACGGGTCACGATGCGATGAACACCAGGACCGGGCAGCTCGCGCTCATCGCGAAGGTCGCCCGCTCGCGTGAGCTCCGCCGGGTGCAGCTCGCGTTCGTCGTGTTCTCGATGGCCGAGCACGCGACCTGGCTCGCCGTCTTCGTGTACGCGCTGGCCCGTGGGGGCGCGGCCGAGGTGGGCATCGTGGCGGTCGCACAGCTCGCACCAGCGGTGGTCCTCACCCCGTTCTCCGCCTACGCCGGCGACCGCTTCTCGCCGCAGCGTGCGCTCGCCGTCGGGTACGGGGTGCAGTCGATCGCGATGGCCGGCACCGCCGCGGCCATGTGGGCCGGTCAACCGATCGCGGCCTACGTGCTGGCGGCGGTCGCCGCGACCTCCATCAGCTTCATCCGCCCCGTCATGGGCGCCCTCCTGCCCGAGGTCACCCACGCCCCGGCCGATCTCGTGGCGGCCAACGTGGTGGCAGGGCTGATCGAGCAGATCGGCAGCCTCGCCGGTCCGTTGGCCGCCGGGATCGTGCTCGCGGTCGCGTCGCCGGCAGCCGTGTTCGCGGTCGCCGCCGTCGGCACCGGCGCGGCCTGCATCGCCGTCCTGACGGTGCGCGGCGAACCGGGTGCGCATGGCTCCGGCCGAGGACGTGCCGCCGCAACGCAACGACCCGATGCCCGCGACGCCCTGCGAATCGCGTTCGCCGGGTTCGCCACACTTCGCCGCCACGCTCGGCTCCGCATCCTGCTCGGCGTGGTCGCCGTCGCCGGTCTCGTGAAGGGCGTCGGCGACATCGTGTTCGTCGTGTTCGCCGACGACCGACTCGACGGTGGCGGCGGGACGTCCGGTCTGCTTGCCGTCGCCTACGGCTTCGGCGGACTGCTCGGCGCCTTGAGCGCCACCCGCCTCGTGCGGTCGAGCCGCATCGGTGGGCAGCTCCTCGCCGCCGGCGCTCTCCTCGGCGTGGCCATGGCCGGCGCCGCATGGGCGGCGACGACCCCGACGGCGCTCGTGTCGATGATGCTGATGGGCTCTGCCGAGAGTCTCCTCGTGCTCACCTCGACGGTGTCGGTGCAGCGGCAGGCGCCCCCACAGGTGCTGTCCCGGGTGTTCGGCATCGTCGAGGGGACCCAGATGGCCTTGATCGCCGTCGGCTCGCTCCTCGTCTCCCTCCTCGTCACGCAGTGGTCGCTCGCCATCGCCTTCGTGGCCATCGGCGGTGCCTCGGTCGCGGTCCTGGCTCTGCTCGCTGCGCTGCTGAACCGTCAGGGCGACGCGCTGCCGCCGGTGGACGACGCCACGGTGGCGAACCTCCTCGCCGACCCCGTGTTCGCCCCGCTGGCCGCGACCACCATCGAGCGGCTCGCCCGCAATGCCGAACGCCGTCGGTTCGCGACCGGCGACGTGATCGTGCGCGAGGGCGAACCCGGTGAGCACTACTTCCTGGTCGTCGACGGCACGGTGTCGGTGTCCCAGGACGGCCGCCATCTCCGGGACCTCCCCGCGGGCCGTTCGTTCGGTGAGATCGCGCTGCTGAAGGAGGTGCCGCGCACGGCCACCGTGGCGGCGACCAGCGACGGTGCCGTCCTGGCCGTGGGTCGCGACGACTTCCTCGAGGCGGTCACCGGTCACTCGAGGGCGTTGTCGACCGCCAGCACGGTCGCCGACCGCTACCTCGACGGCACGGCCGACTGACCACGGCCGTCCGGCACCGCGTGGCCGCCTGCGATCACCCCGCCGAGGAACGCGCCGGCGACCCAGTGGTGAGCTGTGCTGCCAGGAGGTGCACGGCGTGGGCGGCCACGATGCCGAGGAGAGCCAACGGGAGCACCGACGAGGGGAGGATCGCCGCTGCGTTCACCGCGGCGATCACGGGGAACGCCATCGCAGTGGCCATCGACGCCGACAGCCCGACGGCGAGCGCGAGCGTGAGCGGGATCGACGGGATCGCGAGCTGGAGTGCGAGACCCGTGGCGCCGCCGATGAACGCTGCGGGGAAGATCTTGCCCCCTCGATACCCGGCCGCCAGACACACCGACGTCGCGAGCACCTTGACCGCCATCGAACCCAGCGCGACCCAGGCGGTGTCGGCGTCGGCCGCGAGCGACAGCAATTCCGGGATCCCCGCGAAGCGAACGGGATCTCCTCCGATGGCGTAGAGCACCCCGAGGACCAGGCCACCGGCGGTGGTGCTGAGCAGGACGTTGCGCGCGTCGAGGCGGGTCGTCACGCGGCGGAGGAGACGTGTGACCCGGTCGATCAGCAGTCCGGTGGCACCGGCGGCGACGCCGATCACGACCGCCCACACGAGATGCATCGGACGGAATTCGATCGCCTCGAGCGGGAGGCGACCGATCGCCGACCAGTCGAACACCTGCTGCGTGAGCACCGCGGTCGCCGCAGCGGTCAACGACGGCAGCATGAGCAGGGCCATGGTGGGCACCGCGCCTGCCGGGACGGCCTCGAGCAGCGGCACGACGCCGGCGATGGGGCTCCCGAACATCGATGCCAGCAGAGCCGACAGACCGGACCCCTGGACGAGCAACGTCATTCTCGCCGGCAGGCGTGCCCACCCCGCGGCGAGCACCGAGACGCCGACGGCCGCAGGGATGACCGCACCTTCCGGCCCCAGCGAGGCGCCGGCCACCAGGCCGACGAATCCCACCACGAGCGATCCGACGATGGCGGACCAGGGGACCGTGGCGGGCGAGAGCAACCCGTGGTGTTCGGCCGGATGCGGGCCACCGTGGCCCGGGACGGCCAGCAGTGCGACGCCGAGCGCAGCGCCGCCCACGGTTGCGACAGCGATCGTGACGAGCGACGACGCGTCCTCGCCCGCGATGGTGTGCCACACCCAGTGCTGGGTGTGGTGCATCACCTCGGTGAACCAATGGAACCCCACGGCGATGATCACCCCGAGCAGCGCGCTCGTGCCGAGGAGCCGGGCGACGACCCCGGCCGACGGCGACGGTGGCGAGTCGTCGGTGGGCGATGACGTCGGAGGCGTGACGGCGCTCATGCAGCCGCCGACCGTAGTCGCTGCCGCCGAGCCGCGAGCCGGGCACCGTCGCCTCCGCCATGATGCCCGTAGCATCGGCGGCGTGACCCGACCTGTCATCGCACTCCCGGGACGCCGCAAGCGCGGCCGCCAGATCACCGACTTCCCCGAGAGCCTCGCCTCGATCGATGTCGATCTGTACTTCGCCGACTACGCCCGTGGCGTCATGCACGCCGGCGGCCTCGCGGTCCACCTGCCGTTCGACGCGAACCCGGCCGAGTACGTCGGTGTGTTCGACGGCATCCTGCTGCCCGGCGGCGCCGACGTCGACCCTGTCCACTACGGCGCTGATCCGTTGGAGGGCCACCCGATCGAGCCCGAGCGCGACGAGCTCGAACTCGCGCTGCTGGAGCTTGCCGACGTCGAGGGGTTGCCGGTGGCGGGCATCTGCCGCGGGTTGCAGCTGTTGAACGTCCACGGAGGCGGCACCCTGCACCAGGACGTCCCCGAGCACTCGCACTTCGACAAGTCGCCGAACTCGCCGATCCACCACGTCGAGTTCGCCGCCGATTCAGCGTGCGCCCGCCTGTACGGCCGGCCGATCGAGGTGAACTCGTTGCACCATCAGACCATCGACCGCGTCGCCGACGGCTTCCGCGTCACCGGCACGTCGGAGGACGGCACGATCGAGGCGATCGAAGCGCTCGATCGACCGTGGATCGCCGTGCAGTGGCACCCGGAGATGATGGACGACGGCCACGACGACCCGCTGTTCCGCTGGCTCGTCGACCAGGCGATCGAACGCCGCCGTCAGCGATAGCTCGCGGGTCTGCGGCGGCCGTCAGCGCTCGCGCACGTACCCGTCGCGGGTCTGCGGCAGGCGCATGTCGAGCACCCGTGACGCCACGACGGTGCGCAGGATCTGCGCGGTGCCGCCGCCGATGGTGAACATCCGCACGTCGCGGTACATCCGCTCCAGCGCATTGCGACGCGAGTAGCCGGCCGCACCGAACACCTGGAGCGCATCGCTCACCACCGCGATCGCCGACTCGGCCGTGAAGATCTTCGCCTGTGCGGCCATCGTCGGATCGGGGAACGCGGAGCCGGGGCCGCGCGAGCAGGCCGCCCGGTAGGTGAGGCTGCGCGCCGCCTCGAGCTTGGTGCTCATGTCGGCGAGCATCCACTGCAGGCCCTGGAACTCGGCGATCGGACGATCGAACTGCTCGCGCTGCTTGGCGAAGTCGAGCGCGAGCTCGTAGGCGCCGGTGGCGATGCCGAGCGCGACCGTGCCGGCGCCGACGCGCTGGGCGTTGTACGCGTTCATCAGGTCGGCGAACCCGCGCGCGAACCCCGACGGCGGCAGCAGCACCATGTCGTCGGCGATCTCCATGTCCTCGAAGATCAGCTCCATCTCGGGGATGCCGCGCAGACCCATCGTCGGTTCGCGACGGCCGAGCCGCAGGCCGGGCGTCTCGTCACGGACGGCCAGGAAGCCACCGATGCCCTGCTCGACGCCGGCCTCGTCGAAGACCCTCGCGAACACGAGGTGCAGCTTCGACACGCCACCGCCGGTGATCCAGTGCTTCGAACCGTTGATCACGTAGCGGTCGCCGCGGCGGTCGGCACGCGTGGTCATCTGCGAGGCGGCCGACCCGGCGCCGGGCTCGGTGATGCAGATCGCCGGCTTGTCGCCGCCGAGCACCATGTCGGCCGCGAGCCGGCGTTGGGCTTCGGTGCCGTACTCCATGACCGCGGAGATGGCGCCCATGTTGGCCTCGACCGCGATGCGTCCGGTGACCCCGCACACGGCTGCCATCTGCTCGACGACGAGCACCGCGTCGAGGAAGCTGTGGCCGGGACCGCCCAGCTCCGTCGGCACCGTCATGCCGGTGAAGCCCGCGTCGCGGAGCGCCGCGACGTTGTTCCACGGGTACTCCTCGGTGCGGTCGACCTCGGCGGCCCGTGGCGCGATGACCGTACGGGCCAGCTCGCGCGCTCGGGCCTGCAGCTCGCGCTGTGCGGGCGTCAGGTCCCACGGGTTGTTGCTCATGATCCGCTCCTCGGTTCGCGCCATCGTTCGATCATCGATGCGACGTCGGTCTCGCCGAGTGTCG
The DNA here is from genome assembly GCA_026393475.1 of Actinomycetota bacterium. Lineage (GTDB taxonomy): Bacteria > Actinomycetota > Acidimicrobiia > Acidimicrobiales > Ilumatobacteraceae > VFMC01. The sequence goes on along the minus strand of JAPLAA010000030.1, from coordinate 9,112 downwards.
CGCCCAACCTGTCGACGCGCCCCGGTGTCCCCATCAGCCGCGGCACGGTGCCGGGAACGACGAGCGCACCGAACTCGCCGAATCGCTCGTCGACGATACGCAACACCGACGCCCGCGCGGCGACCTGCGGGTGATCGAGATACTCCTGGGCGGTCTGGACCACACCGGCCGGCACCCCCGCCGTCTCGCAGGCCGTCACCACGTCGGCCGCCGGATGATCCGCCACCCACGAGGCGACGGCAGCGTTGACGGCGGGCCGATGGGCGATGCGCGCCGCATTGGTGGCGAACCGCTCATCGCCGAGCAGATCGGCCCGGCCCATCGCGTCGGCGAGGCGGTCGAACATCTTGTCGTTGGTGCACGCGATGGTCACCCACCGACCATCGGCGGACTCGTAGTTGTTGTGAGGGACCGAGCGATGGGTCTCCCCCGCCATCCGCTCACGGCCGACGCCCGTCGCTGCCAGGACCGGCACGTACTCGTCGAGGAACCGGGCGATGCCGTCGTACAGGGCGACATCGACGAGTTGGCCGCGGCCGGTGCCGCGCCTCGCTTCGAGCGCGAGCAGCACACCGAAGGCCCCGTACAGACCCGCGGTGTAGTCGGCGAGTGCCGACGACCCCGACAGGCACGGCGCACGGTCGGGCTCGCCGGTGAGATGGGTCATCCCCGCGAATGCCTCGGCGATGCGGGCGACACCGGCGGTGGCCGCGAGCGGCCCGGTGCGGCCGTAGCCGCTGATGCTGAGCTGCACCAGACCGGGGTTCGCGACGCGCAGGGCCTCGAAGCCGAGGCCCCAGGACTCCATGGTGCCGGTGCGGTAGTTCTCGATGAGCACGTCGGCGCCGGCGACGAGCGAGCGGAACCGTTCGGCGCCATCGGGACTGCGCAGATCGATCTCGACGCTGGTCTTGTTCCGGGTGTCGCTCCACCACCAGTAGGTGTCGCCTTCGGGCCCCGGCGTCCCGAGACGACGCATGGGGTCGCCCACGCCGGGCTGTTCGACCTTCACCACGTCGGCACCGAACTCGCCGAGGATCGATGCCGCGAACGGACCGGCCAGGATCGTCGCCGCGTCGACGACGCGCAGCCCCTCGAGCGGTCGGGCGTTCACGAGCGGCGCACGCGCACGGGCAGCGACTCGATGCCGTTGACGAAGTTCGATCGGACGTACTGCGGCGTCCCGGCGAGCTCGAGCTCGACACCGGCGCGCTCGATCTCCTCCAGCAGGATCGACAGCTCCAACCGGGCGAGCGACGCCCCCAGGCAGAAGTGCACGCCGCCACCACCGAACGCGACGTGCGCCGGGGTGCGCGGCCGGCCGACGTCGAACCGCAGCGGATCGGTGAACACGTCGTCGTCGAAGTTCGCCGAGGCGTACCACATGACGACCTTCTCGCCGGCGGCCACCTCGGTGCCGGCGAGCACGGTGTCGACGGTGGCCGTGCGTCGGAAGTAGAGGATCGGCGACGAGTACCGGATGACCTCGTCGACGGCCTGGTCGAGCAGCGACGGATCGCGGCGCACGCGCTCGAACTGATCGGGGTGCTCGACGAGATGGAGCGCCAGGTGCGCCATCGACGACCGGGTGGTCTCGTTGCCGGCGAAGATCATCAGTTGGAAGAACCTGGCGTAGTCGGTCTCGCTCAACCGCTCGCCGTCGAGTTCGACGGTGGCGAGCAGGCCCAACAGATCGTCGCTCGGGTGCGCCAGCCGCTCGCGTCGGGCGCGGCACGCGTAGTCGTAGATGCCGAATGCCGCGGGGCTGTTGAAGGGCAGCTCGCGCAGCGGCGTGGTGTTGCCGTAGGCGGTGGGATCGAGCGTCTCGCCCGACGTGCCGGCCACGAGGTGGTCGCTCATCTCGATCATCAGCCCGTGGTCGGCGGCGGGCACGCCCATGATCTCGCAGATGACGCCGATGGGGATCGGCGCGGCGACGGCCGACACCCAGTCGCCCCCGCCGTCCGCGAGCAGTCGGGCGATCAGCGTTCGCACCCGGGCCCGGATCGCGTCCTCGTGACCCTGAACGTGACGCGGGGTGAAGGCCGCGCTCACGAGCCGGCGCAGACGCGTGTGGACCGGCGGGTCGAGGTCGATCATGGAGGCGCGGACACGCCTGACGTCCTCGTCGACGTCGTAGATCTGGATGTGCCCGAGCTCGCTCGACCACGTCGCCGCATCGCGCGACACCGCGACCAGCTCGGCCATCCGACCGACGGACCAGAAACCCTTCGTGGTGTCGGTGTCGGGCGTCCACACGAGCCCCGGCTGCCGACGAACCTCGGCGAACACCTCGTGCGGGATCCCGTGGTCGTAGAGCGTCGGGTCGGCGAGGTCGGCCGGCGCAGGGGTGCGAGCGCTCATGACGACGCCCCGGCGGAGGCAGCCAGGGTGGCATCGACCGCGGCGAGCGTGCGGTGGACGATGTCGCGCTGTACCACGCTGCCGCCGATTCGATGCAGCGTCGGCAGCGCCGAGCGGAGCAGCTCGGCGGCGTCGGTCAGCTCGAGCCGACCGACCGCACGGATGCCGGCCACGAGCGGCAAGACGGTGTCGCGGAACGTGACGTCGTTGTACGTGTCACCGACTGCGTGCGCGGCGGGCACACCGTCCCAGAAGGCGTCGGCCGCAGGATGCTCGCCGACCGCAGCGAACGCGAGCGCGGTGTGGAGGTCGAGGAAGCCGCAGGTGTGCCGTTGGGCGTTGTCGGCCCAGTGGTCGGCCAGCACCTTCCAGCGGGCGGTCGTGTCGAGCGCGTCACCGCTCACGAGGTCGATGCGCCACAGCAGCGAGGTGGCGTCGGACAGACCGAACGCAGTGGTCGACACGAGGTGGTCGTCGAGCACCGCCAGCGCGCCGTCGAGGTCGCCGTGCTCCAACAGGCGCAGCGCCAGGTGCCACCACACGTGGTTGCTGAGCATCGCCTGCTCCTGCCACCGACCCGACGTGGGCACGAGCAGGTCGACGGCCTCGTCGTGGCGCTGCGTGCTCTCGTACACGTGGGCGAGCGCATGGCGCGCCCACAGGTCGTCGGGGTCGGCCGCCAGTGCGGTCGTGCCTGCGGCGATCGCCTCGTCGTAGCGCCCCACCTCCTCCAGGGCGAACGAGAGCATCCCCGCGGCGAGGCCGTGTTCGCGATCGCCGGGTGCCCAGGCGACGGCCCCACGTTCGGCGGCGGGCAGTCGGATCGAGTCGTCGCCGATGTGGAGACACACGTCGTGGGCGAAGCGGTGGGCCGGGTAGTCGTCGGGGTGGTCGAGCGTGATCGCGTCCCAGGCAGCGGCAGCAGCGAGGAACTCCCCCGAGTGCAGCAATTGCGATGCCGCGGCGTGGCGGCGTTCGCGCTCGGTGCCGCGGGGCGCCCGGTCGACCACTCGCCCGAGGTCGGTGAGCACCGCGGGATCGGTCGGGTCGACACCGCCGAGAAGCCGGTACGTGAGCGCGAACACCGATCCCATGATGAACGACTCGTCGGTCGCAGCGACCGGGTCGAGCGTCGCCAACGGGTCGCCCCGGAAGTGCGCCATCTGGTCGTACGCCGACCACCAGGCCTCCCGTGCGGCGTCGCCGCCGCTGACCCGAGGGCCGAACACTCCGTTCACCTGATCGTCGTCGGCCACGGCGGAGATGATATTTGATATTTGATAGCGTCGGGTCCGTCACCGGGGGGTGGCGGCCGAGAACAGAAGCGGACGGGGGGACCGATGAGCGACACGACGAATCAGCCTCATCCCGCACATCAGGCGGCGCCGAGGTTCGACTTCGACTTCCACGGTCCTGCGCTCGACACCATCTTCGACGACTACGAGGTGATGCACCGCGAGTGCCCGGTGTCGTGGAGCGATCGCTACGGCGGCTTCTGGACCCTCACCCGCCACGCCGACGTGCACGCCGCCGAGCACGACTGGGACACCTTCTCCGTCGCACCGTCGATGATCCTGCCGTCGTTCGGCACCGACCGGCCGCTCATCCCGCTCGACATCGACCCGCCGGCGCTCACGCCCTACCGGCAGATCCTGCTGCCGTTCTTCACACCACAGAAGATGGATGCGCTGCTCCCCCGCACCCACGAGCTCGCCCGCGAGCTGCTCGACGCGGTGGAGGGCCAGGAGGTCTTCGACGCCGCGCCCTACTGCCGCATGCTGCCGGCGATGGTGTTCGGCGAGTACTGCGGCTTCCCGATGGAGGACGCCGCACAGTTCGACGTCTGGGTCGACGACATCGTGTTCGCCCGCTCCGACGACGAGGCCGTCGCACGCCAGGCCGCCGACGAGGTCTACGACTACTTCCGCGACCTCATCGCCCAGCGCCGCCGCTCACCCGGACCCGATGTGATCTCCGCCCTCGTGGCCGCCGACCACGCCGGCCGCCCGCTCACCGACGACGAGATGCTCGACATCTGCTACCTCCTCTTCGTCGCCGGGCTCGAGACCACGGCCGGCACCATCCGGGCCGGGCTCTGGTACCTCGGTCAGCACGCCGACGCGCTCGCGCTCCTCGCCGGCGAGATCTCTCAGGTGCCCGCCGCGACCGAGGAGTTCCTCCGTGCCCTCTCGCCCGTGCAGGCGATGGCCCGCACGCTCAAGCGCGACACCGTGATCGACGGGGTCGAGATGAAGGCAGGCGAGCGGGTCGTGCTCGCGTTCGGCGCGGCCAACCGCGACCCGGAGCGGTTCGAGTGCCCCTACGACGTCCGCCTCGACCGCGAGTCCAACCCGCACACGGCGTTCGGCGCCGGTGCACACCGGTGCCTCGGCAGCAACCTCGCCCGCCGCGAGGTGAACGTGGCGCTCGAGGAGATGATCCTGCGCCACCCCCGCTTCGAACTCGCCGAGCCCGCCCCCTGGCACGGCATCGGCCCGCTCCTGCTCCGGCCGCTGCCGTGACCCGCCCGGTGCGACGCACCCGTCCCGCTCCTCACCACGATCCCGCCCCCTGGAGGCACTCCCGATGAAGGCAGTCGAGCTGCAGGCGTTCAACAGCCCGCTGGTGGTGGTCGATCGCGCCACCCCCGTGATCGGTGAGGGCGAGGAGCTGATCGACGTCACCGCGTGCGGCGTGTGCCACTCCGACATCCACGTCGCCGACGGCCAGTTCGGGAGTCCGCTCCCGCTCATCCCCGGCCACGAGGTCACCGGCGTGCACGCCGAACTCGGCCCTGTGATGGTGTACGCCCCGTGGGGGTGCCGCAACTGCTGGATCTGCGAGACCGGCCACGAGATGATCTGCCCCGACGGCGCCGAGGCCGGGCTGTTCAAGGACGGCGGGTACGCCGAGCAGATGCGCGTCACCCACCGCGAGTACCTCCAGCCGATCGGCGACCTCGACCCGGTGCTGTCGGCGCCGTTGGCGTGCGGTGGGCTGACGGCGTTCCGTGCCACGAAGCACTCGCTCGAAGCCCTGCGCCGTCGCGGCTCGGCCGCTCGTGCGCTGGTGATCGGTGCGGGCGGCCTCGGCCAGTTCGGCATCCAGTACCTGCGCATGATGAGCGACGCCGACGTGTGGGTCGCCGATCCGGCCCCGGCCAAGCAGCAGCGGGCCCTCGAACTCGGTGCGAGCCACGCGGTGTCGGCCGACGAACTCGACGGGAAGTTCGACGCGATCATCGACTTCGTCGGCGCGCAGCCCACCCTCGAGGCGGCCGTCCAGCGCGTCAACCGGCGCGGCATCGTGATCGCCGTCGGTCTCTACGGCGGCCGCGTGCCGTTCGGCGTAGGCGCCGTGCCGCACGAGGCGCAGTTCATGTCGAGCATCTGGGGCACGGTCTCCGAGCTCGGCGAGCTGATCGCCTTCGCCCAGCAGCACCCCGTGCAGTACACCGTCGAGACGATGCCGCTCGACCAGGCCGAACAGGCACACCAGCGACTGCGCGCCGGCGAGGCAGCCGGCCGCATCGTGCTCGTGCCCTGACGCACGCACAGCAACGACCGACCACCCGACCGACCGACCACCCGACCGACCGCCCCAACGAACGACCACCCATCGACCGCCGACCCATCGGATTCACGCAAGGAGCCGGGATGTCCTCCCCACGACTCGACGAGATCGCCGCCCTGATCGCCGAGCACGACGTGCACACCGTCGAGCTCTCCACGATCGACACCTACGGCCACCTGCGCGGCAAGCGCGTGCCCGCCGGCCGCTTCGTGCGCACGGTCGCCGAGCACGGCGCCCACATCGCCGACGCGATCTACGTCATGGACGTGCAGTGCGAGATCGTCGACAGCCCGCTGATCAACATGGGCACCGGCTTCCTCGACATGCACCTCGAGCCCGAGCTGTCGACGTTCCGCATCCTGAAGCACCGACCCGGCTACGCGACGGTGATGACCAACAGCATCGACCACGAGCACAAGCCGCACCCGCTCGACCCGCGCAACGTGCTGCAGGCCCAGGTCGACCGAGTGCGCGCCCTCGGCTACGACCCGATCGCCGCCACCGAGCTCGAGTGCTACATCTGCCACGACGACTGGACGCCGGCGCAGTCGAACGTGCAGTACTCGTCGCTCATCGACAACTTCCCGCTCGAGCGCTGCGTCGCCGACATGCGCCGCGCGCTGCTCGACCTCGACATCCCGCTCGAGTCGTCGAACCCCGAGTACGGCCCCGGCCAGCTCGAGATCAACTTCGGTCCCGCCGATCCGATGCGCACCGCCGACAACACGATCCTGTTCAAGGCGACCATCAAGGAGATCGCCCGCAACCACGGCCTGCGCGCCACGTTCATGCCCAAGCCGTACGCCGGCCAGTCGGGCAACGGCATGCACGTGCACACCAGCCTCTCCCAGGGCGGTCGCAACGTGTTCGACGGCGGCGACGGCCATCTGCTGAACGACGTGTTCCGCCACTGGGTCGGCGGCCTCATCCACCACGCCCGTCCGATCAGCCTGATGGGCATCCCGATGGGCAACGGCTACAAGCGGGTGCGGGCGTACACGTTCTGCCCCACGCACGCGCACTGGGGTGGCGACAACCGCAGCGTGCTGTGCCGCTGCACCGTCGGACAAGGGCAGGCGAATCGCGTCGAGTTCCGCGGCGCGGGCGCCGACGCCAACCCGTACCTGATCATCGCCGCCCTGCTCGCCGCCGGTGCCGACGGGCTCGAGCGCCAGCTCGACCCGGGCCCGCAGGCGATGGGCGACCAGTACGAGGACCCGGGCGACCACCCGCTCCTGCCGGCCACCTTCGCCGAGGGCATGGCCGCGTTCGCCGGCAGCCCGCTCGCGGCCGCGCTCGGCGACGACTTCGGCGTGAACTTCCTCGCCCTCACCACCAACGAGCTCGCCCTGTACGAGGCGAACGCCACCGGCGACGTCGACGACGTCACCGAGTGGGAGTTCGCCCGCTACGTCGAGTTCACCTGAGCAGGGACGAGCAGCACCCATGGCCGACAAGGTCGACATCGCCAGCCCCGAGATCTACGAGCGGATCGGCATCCCCCACGACGAGTTCGCCCGCCTCCGCCGTGAGGACCCGGTGGTCTGGCACGAGTGGGACTGCTCGCGCGGTGGCTTCTGGGCGGTCACGACCCGCGAGGACGTCACGACCGTCACCCGCGACTGGCACACCTACACCTCGGCCGAGTTCACCAACCTGTTCGAGCTGAGCCCCGAGGCCAAGGTCGCGCGCAGGTCGCTGATCGACACCGACGGTGCCGAGCACACCCGCCTGCGCCGGCTCGTCACGCCGCCGTTCACGATGCGCCGCACCGCCGACTACGACGAGGTGGCACGGCGAATCACCAACGGCCTGCTCGACGCGATGCTCGACACCGGTGCCGACGGGTCGCCGGTCGACGTGGTGAAGATGCTGTCCGAGCCGCTGCCGATCCAGGTGATCGTGAGCATTCTCGGCGTGCCGGCCGCGGATGCCGACTTCATGGTCGAGCTGTCGAACCAGTTGGTCGAGGGCACCTCGCATCGCGAAGTCGATCCGCACGCCTACGGCAACACCACCCCGCTCGAACTCCTGCCGTTCAACAGCCCCGCCTCGCACGCCCTGTTCGAGTACGGCCGCGAGCTCCACGCCGAACGATCGGCCTGCCCGGCCGACGACCTCGTCAGCCGCCTCGTCGAAGCCGAGATCGACGGCGACCGGCTGACCGACCAGGAGTTCTGCAACTTCTTCCAACTGCTGGTGTTCGCCGGCAACGAGACCACCCGCACCGCGATCTCGCAGGGCGTCCACCTGCTGATGCAGCACCCCGAGCAACAGGAGCGGCTGCACGCCGATCCGTCGCTGATCCCCACCGCGGTCGAGGAGATCATCCGCTGCGCAGCTCCCGTGCTGCACATGCGCCGCACGGCCACCACCGACGCCGTCCTGCACGACCGGCACATCAGCGAGGGCGACTGGGTGGTGCTCTGGTACGCGTCGTCGAACTTCGACGAGGCGGTGTGGCCCGACGGTCGGATGTTCGACGTCGGCCGCGAGCCGAAGCCCGACCACACCTCGTTCGGCGCGTTCGGCCCGCATCACTGCCTGGGCGCACCGGTCGCCCGGCTCGAGCTTCGACTGATGCTCGAGGAGATCGTGCGCCGCGGTGTCCGTTTCGGCCCGGCGGGCGAGCCGGTGCGGGTGGCCAGCAACTTCGTCCACGGCATGCTCCACCTCCCGGCGACGGTCACCGCCGCCTGAGGGCTCGCGCACCCACCGAGAGGAGGAGCTGCGTGGGCTCGGTTCATCCGCGAGACGGATGACGCCGACGGGGTCGATCGCGGACACTGCTGACCATGCTCCCCACCAGTTCCTCCATCGGTCGCCGTCGGGCCCTCAGCTCCTCCAGGTCCGTCCTCACGCCCCGCCGCGGGGCCTTGTTGCTGATCCCCCTCACCCTGGTCGCACTCGGCGCCTGCAGCTCGGACGAGGGATCGTCGGGCAGTTCCCCTTCCACCTCGACGGCGTCAGCACCTGCGACGACGGTGGCAACGGCAACGACCGAGACGACCGCCATGGCTCCGGCAACCGAGACGACCGCACCTTCCGAGGCGACAGCGCCCGCCGCGACGACACCCCCCGTCGTCGCGGACGATGCGGCAGCTGACGCGACCCGGGCGATGTTCGCCTCGATCACCGCCGACATACCCGGCTGCACCGTCGCTGCCTCGCGCGG